>JAUIER010000003.1 GCA_030429765.1 bacterium
ACCGAGTATCATTCTCGACTTAAGTTCATCTAACCAGGCCCTTCGGGTGACACGTTTATCCGATCCGACAACTGATATCGTTACACCGCGCAACGGTATGATCGTCTATGACTCGACCGATGCCGAGCTGCAAGCTTATGTGGGCGGCAGCTGGGTGATGCTGGCCGAGGGCGGCATGATCGACATCTCTGATGACACAAATCTCACCGCGGGATTTGGTATTACGCTGACAGGCGATACGGTGAGTGTAACGGATCTGTTTGTTCAAACAGCCGGTGATTCGATGAGCGGATCATTACAATTCGTTGGCGTTGATTCAGATATCACAACGGGAACGGGTGAAGATCTGGCGTTGATGCCGGATTCAGGTCGTGTGGGTGTTGGTACGACATCACCGGATGCCGGGGCGATCCTTGATTTGAGTGCGACCGACAAAGCGCTTCGTTTAACACGTTTAAGTGATCCGGCGACGGATATCGCGGTCCCACGCAATGGTATGATCGTCTACGATTCGACGGATGCGGAATTACAGGCGTATGTAGGTGGAACATGGGTGATGCTGGCTGAGGGTGGCATGATCGACATCTCTGATGACACCAACTTGACGGCGGGATTTGGAATTACATTGACCGGTGACACAGTCAGTGTAACGGATCTGTTTGTACAAACAGCGGGCGATACGATGACTGGAAACTTGAATGTGGACGCGGCGATGGTGATTGGTGGCACGTTTGCACCTGAAGCCAGTATCATCCTCGATTTAAGTTCTTCGAACCAAGCCCTACGAGTCACGCGCCTATCCGATCCGACAACAGATATCGTCACACCACGAAACGGTATGATCGTCTATGACTCGACGGATGCGGAACTGCAAGCGTATGTGGGCGGCAGTTGGGTGATGCTGGCCGAGGGTGGCATGATCGACATCTCTGATGACACAAATCTCACCGCGGGATTTGGTATTACGCTGACAGGCGATACGGTGAGTGTAACGGATCTGTTTGTCCAGACGGCCGGTGATTCGATGAGCGGGTCGTTGGAGTTTGTGGGTGTGGCGTCAGATATCATCACACCGACGGGCGAAGATCTCACTTTACGACCTGGAACGGGCGGTAATGTGATCGTATCACAGGGAACCCTGGCGATCGGCACAGCGACACCGGGCGTGAGCACGATCCTGGATCTTTCGGCATCCAACGCGGCGTTACGGGTGACTCGGTTGAGCGATCCGGCCACGGATGTCGTCGTGCCGCTTAATGGTATGATTGCGTACGATTCCACCGACAATGAACTACAAGCCTATGTTGGCGGCAGTTGGGTGATGCTGGCTGAAGGCGGTATGATCGACATCTCTGATGATACAAACCTCACCGCAGGATTTGGTATCACGTTGACCGGTGACACGGTGAGTGTGACGGATCTGTTTGTCCAGACGGCCGGTGATTCGATGAGCGGATCATTACAATTCGTTGGTGTTGATTCCGATATCACAACGGGAACGGGTGAAGATCTGGCCTTGATGCCGGATTCAGGTCGCGTGGGTGTTGGTACGACATCACCGGATGCCGGGGCGATCCTGGATCTAAGTGCGACAGACAAGGCGCTTCGTTTAACACGCCTGAGTGATCCAGCGACGGACATCGCGGTCCCACGCAATGGTATGATCGTCTACGATTCGACGGATGCGGAATTACAGGCGTATGTGGGCGGAACATGGGTTATGCTGGCGGAAGGCGGTATGATCGACATCTCTGATGACACCAACTTGACGGCGGGATTTGGTATTACATTGACAGGCGACACGGTGAGTGTGACGGATCTGTTTGTTCAGAATACCGGTGACACGATGACCGGAAACTTGAATGTCGACGCGGCGATGGTGATCGGTGGAACATTCGCACCGGAGACCGGAATTATACTTGATCTAAGCGCCTCCGATGCGGCATTGCGTGTCACCCGACTATCAGATCCATCCTCAAATATTGGCACGCCTCGCAACGGTATGATCGCCTACGACTCTTCCGAAAATGAACTACAAGCGTATATCAATGGAACATGGGCCGCGTTAGGTCAGTCCGTGACCGATCTTTGGGTGAATGAAACCGGTGATTCGATGAGCGGTACGCTTCAGATGGTCTTTGATGATCCGATCATAACGTTTACACCGGATGGGGCTGATAGCGATTTCTTCGTCGGTGTTCGTGAGGACGATGATGGTGCCGATAATGATGTGTTTATCATTGGTCAAGGCACAACGGTTGGCGCTTCAGATTACTTGACGATTACGACAACTGGAAGTATCGGGATCGGAACGTCGGCTCCCAACCGATTGCTAACCGTGGCTGGAAACGCCAACATTTCCGCCCATATGGCAATCGGAGCTAACTCAGAGGTTGATGATGGTTCACTATTTTATCCATCAAGTACTTTTAAGAGTATCCTTTCTATTCAGGAAGAGCTAACCGACCCAACAGTTGACTACATTGAGGGAATAACCAATTATATTATCTATGATCCATCAGCGTCGGCATCAGGTGTATATGTATATGGTGTCGATTCTGAGGTAGGAACAAAAGCCGGAAATATTCAGGATTTGGGTGGTTTAAATGCCGCTTATTTCCAGGCATACCATAGAGGAAACGGAACAGTATCACAAGCATTCGGAATATATGCAGAGTCATTTGCGTCCGGCGGTTCAGGCGATATCATGAGTAACTACGGAATCTATACGTATGGTGCTAATTATGGAACGGGAACGATCACTAATAATTATGGTCTGTATATTGATCAACCTGGAAACACTGGCACCGTGACCAACAACTATGGTCTGTATATAAGTGATCAAGCCGGAGAGGGCGTCAGTACCTATAGCATTTATTCAGAAGGAGGAGCCAACTATTTCGCCGGCAGTGTTTCAGTCGATGGCACGGTTGGAATCAATTCACAATTAGTCGTCGGCGGAACATTTGTACCGGAAGTGAGTATCATCTTAGACTTGAGCGCAACAGATCAAGCGCTTCGCGTTACCCGTTTAAGCGATCCTGATACAGATGTTGTACAACCACGCAACGGTATGATCGCCTACGACTCAACAGACAATGAATTGCAAGCATATGTCAACGGATCATGGGTGATGCTGGCGGAAGGCGGTATGATTGATATCTCTGACGATACCAACTTGACCGCTGGGTTCGGGATTACTTTAACTGGCGATACGGTGAGTGTAACGGATCTGTTCGTTCAAACAGCCGGTGATTCGATGACGGGATCCTTACAGTTTGTGGGTGTGGCGTCGGATATCATCACACCGACGGGCGAGGATCTAACTTTACGACCTGGAACAGGTGGTAATGTGATCGTATCACAGGGAACTTTGGCGATCGGTACGGCAACTCCGGGCGTGAGTACAATTCTTGATCTCTCGGCATCCAATGCGGCGCTCCGAGTAACTCGGGTGAGCGATCCGGACACAGATGTAGTCGTCCCACGTAACGGTATGATCGCCTACGACTCAACAGACAATGAATTGCAAGCGTATGTCAACGGATCATGGGTGATGCTGGCGGAAGGCGGTATGATTGATATCTCTGATGATACCAACTTGACCGCTGGGTTCGGGATTACTTTGACAGGCGACACGGTCAGTGTGACGGATCTGTTCGTTCAAACAGCCGGTGATTCGATGAGCGGATCCCTTGAGTTTGTCGGTGTCGCGTCGGATATCATCACACCGACGGGCGAGGATCTAACTTTACGACCTGGAACGGGTGGAAATGTGATCGTATCACAGGGAACTTTGGCGATCGGTACAGCGACACCGGGCGTGAGTACAATTCTTGATCTCTCGGCATCCAATGCGGCGCTCCGAGTAACTCGGGTGAGCGATCCGGACACAGATGTAGTCGTCCCACGTAACGGTATGATCGCGTATGATTCGTCGGATAATGAATTGCAAGGTTATATTAATGGAACATGGGTCGATATCGGTGGCGGAAATGTGACAGATATCTGGGTCAATGAATCCGGTGACACGATGACGGGTACATTGTTCGTGGATGCCCAGGTGGTCATCGGCGGAACAACGATTCCGGAGTCAAGTATCTTGCTTGATCTAAGTTCAACCAATCAAGCGCTAAGGGTAACACGTGTCGGTGATCCGGATGCCAATATCACCACTCCACGCAACGGTATGATTGCCTACGACTCCGGCAGTGATGAACTGCAGGCTTATGTAGCCGGATCATGGAGAAATCTCGTCGCTGCCGGCGGTGTTTCGGATATCTGGGTGAATGAGACCGGCGACTCGATGAGCGGTACGCTTCAGATGGTCTTTGATGATCCGATCGTTACCTTTGAGCCGGATGGTCTGGATTCAGATTACTTTGTCGGGGTGCGTGAAAACGATAATAATACCGATGATGATGTCTTTGTGATCGGTCAGGGAACAACCATAGGTGCTTCTTCATACTTTACGATTACCACAGATGGAAGTGTCGGCATCGGCACATCCAGTCCGGTGGCCAACCTTCAAGTGTCTTATGCCGGAGGTACAGGAACATCTGATATGGCCGATCTGATTATCAACAATGATACGCCTCAAGGAAGCGCCCAGATCACTTTGGGTGAGGATATCATCGGAGATATGGATGGTTTCCGTATTCGTTACTTCAGTAGTACGGATACAACTGTTAACAATCTTGAATTTATTTCCTTTACGGATGGTGGAGCAACAGATCGTCGGATGGTAATTGAAAGAGGTTCCGGACAGGTGGGTATCGGTATAACGAATCCGGGAATTAATTTAGACGTTGCAGATGAGATGCGTATCTTGGGCGACAGCAGTGACGCGACCTTGTATTTACGCGCATTCAGTGGAAGCTTTGATCCTTCGATTGTGTTTGATACAGCCGCGGGCACGTCAGATGTATCTTGGGCGGTTGGATTGGATGATTCATCGGCTAGTGATAATTTTGTGATTTCTCAGGGTGATACATTGGGTGTCAATACCATGTTTACCATCACGCCGTCCGGTAGTATCGGTATCGGTACTTCAGCGCCGGACATGAGTACGATTCTAGACCTAAGTGCAAGTGATGCGGCCTTACGTGTGACTCGTTTGGCCGATCCGTCGACAAATATCGCACTACCGCGTAACGGTATGATTGCGTATGACTCCACACAGGATGAACTTCAGGGGTATATCAATGGATCATGGGTTGATCTAACGATGGGCGCGACGGATGTCTGGGTCAATGAAACGGGTGACACCATGACAGGTACATTGGTGATGGCTTTCACCGATCCGGCCATTCAGTTTGCCGCGCCGGGAGCGGATTCAGACTTCTGGACGGGAATCGTCGATGATGGTGGAAATGATAACAATGACAGTTATCAAATCGGCGGTGGAACATCCACAGGAACAAATCCGTTCTTCACGGTAACAACACAAGGATCGATTGGTATTGGAACCACAGCGCCGGCATCTATTCTCGAAGTCGCTGGCGTTAGCATGGCGGACGATGAAAGCCTGTTACGGCTTACCGAAGATGGAAATACTATATTCAATGTCGACGCGCGCGACGGAGCGAATTTACGGGTGGGTTCATCACGCGGACTGGATATCTCAACAGACGGCGTCGCGTCGCTGTCACTGGGTAATGTTAGTAATATTCCTCAGTTGATCTCAGCAGACGGTCTTGGGTTAATTATTTCCGGTCGGGAAGACGACGGCGGTGCACCGTATGGGCTGGCTATTCTAAATGATGTGGTCATGCCGGCCGGAGTACCAATGTTGAAGGTTGGAATTGGAGGCACGGATACCACGACAGAATATTTCCGAATTAATGATACTGGAGATGTTGCGGTTAACCAGAACTTGGTTGTCGGAGGCACATTTACGCCGGAAGCCAGCATCATTCTGGATTTAAGTGCCAGTGATCAGGCGATGCGGGTCACACGTCTGGCCGATCCGTCGACGAACGTGGCTGTCCCACGCAACGGTATGATTGCCTACGATTCTACTCAAGATGAATTACAAGGATACATCAACGGATCATGGGTTGATCTAACGATGGGCGCGACGGATGTCTGGGTCAATGAAACCGGTGACTCCATGAGCGGAACGTTGCAGATGGCTGAGTTGACTGATCCGAAAATTCAATTTACCCCAGACGGCGCGGATACAGATTTTACCATCGGGGTTCAGGATGATGATGATGGGACAAATGATGATCTGTTTGTGATAAGTTCGGGCGATACATTAAGTGGAACAATTGTACAAATGAGTTCGAGTGGAGTAACTACCTTCTTGAATACTGTTATCGTGGATAGGGATCAAGACGCAACTACATCTTTGTTTGTGGGTAATAGTACAAATTCTACAAGTGCAGGTAGTCAAGTTGCGGTTTCGGCAGGAGCGACGTCGGCGGTGCTGAAAGCATATTCGTTTGCTAGTTCGAGTGTTTTTGCGGGTCAAGGGGTGATTGAGACTGCAACGAATAGTCTTGCACTCTCTGCAAATAGTGGATCAATACTATTGTATGGAGGATTAGTCCCAGTTGAACGGATACGCATGACAGCCGAGGGTACATTGGGTATAGGAACTAGCTCGCCGGCAACTTCCGCAATTCTTGATTTGAGTGCAACGAATGCAGCCCTGCGAGTCACTCGCTTAAGTGATCCGACGACGAACGTGGCTGTCCCACGCAACGGTATGATCGCCTACGATTCTACTCAAGATGAATTGCAAGGATACATCAACGGATCATGGGTTGATCTGACGATGGGAGCGACGGATGTCTGGGTCAATGAAACCGGTGATTCCATGAGCGGAACGTTGCAGATGGCGTTTGATGATCCGATTGTCACATTCACACCGGATGGTGCGGATAGCGACTTCTTCGTTGGAGTTCGGGATGATGATGATGCGACAAACAATGATCTGTTTGTCATTGGTTCCGGAACTACCATAGGCGCCTCTTCTTACTTTACAATCACAACCCAAGGAAGTATCGGGGTAGGAACTTCAGCTCCGACATATCAGCTGGAAGTTTCAGGAGGAGATATTGTCAATACTACCTCTGGCGGCAGTATCCGAATGATATCCACTGCCGCTTCAGAAATCACGGCAGGGGAGCTCGAAAGCGCTTTACAAGTCGGGATGAGATGGCAATCAGGTAATGGCCTGAATGCGGCTCAGATATTCACGGAGACGTCCAACCTGCTGTTTCTTCCAAGCGGTACTCAACGAATGATATTGACCGAGTCCGGTACTCTTGGAATAGGAACGGCCACTCCGGATGCGGGTACGATTCTTGATCTAAGCGCGACCAATGCCGCGTTACGAGTGACACGACTAGCCGACCCGTCGACGAACGTAGCTGTCCCACGCAACGGTATGATCGCCTATGACTCAACACAAAATGAATTACAGGCATACGTCAACGGTTCTTGGGAAGATCTGGTCGGCGCGGCCGTCACGGATATATGGGTCAATGAGACCGGTGACTCCATGAGCGGAACGTTGCAGATGGCGTTTGTGGATCCATCGATACAATTCACCTCGCCGGGAGCTGATTCAGATTTCTGGACGGGAATTGTGGATGACGGTGGTAATGACAACAATGATTCCTTCCAGATCGGTGGCGGAACATCAACAGGCACCAACGCCTTCTTTACCGTAACCACTCAAGGTTCTATCGGAATTGGGACAACCACACCAAGCGGTTTGTTTGAAATTGCACGAGATGGCAACGATGGAGACTTTATCCGCCTTAATGATACGGTTGGTGGAAATTCGGATGATATCGGATTTACAAATGATGGTGTACGCTTTACCATTCGAAATGCTTCGAATAACACCAACTATACCTCCATTGCGATGACAGGTGCGGAGGAGGGTCATGTAGGTATTGGGACAACGGCGCCGATTCAACGGCTTCATGTGGCCGATGGAGGAGACGTTGCGATACTGATAGAGCAAACAGGTGGATCTGGAAATTCATTCATTAACTTTACTGAAGATGCTACAGGTGACTGGTCGATCGGTCTGGATGATGAAATCGCTACCGATAACTTCGTGATTGCCCAAAGCAACTCGCTTGATACGAATCAGTATTTTGTTATCACCCAGGAAGGGTCTGTGGGTATAGGGACGACAATCCCGGATGTCAGTACCATACTGGATCTAAACGCAACTGACGCATCGCTACGAGTCACCCGTCTTAGTGATCCAACGACTGATGTCTCCGTCCCACGCAACGGTATGATTGCTTACGATTCAACGCAGAATGAATTACAAGCCTACGTCAATGGTTCCTGGGAAGATCTGGTCGGTGCGGCCGTCACGGATATATGGGTGAATGAAACCGGCGATACAATGACCGGAACGTTGGAGATGGCATTTGTTGATCCGGCCATTCAATTTGCTGCGCCAGGCGCAGACTCAGACTTCTGGACCGGGATTGTGGATGACGGTGGTAACGATAATAATGACAGCTTCCAAATCGGTGGTGGAACATCGACGGGAGCCAACGCTTTCTTTGCCGTAACCACTCAGGGATCTATCGGGATTGGGACAACCGCACCGGGTTCTCGTCTGCAAATTAACAATGGCAATCTTATCGTGGATACATCATGGTTAAACGGTAATCCGGAATTGGCCGTTGTGGCCCGTGATTCTTCAATTAATATAGTGTCGGAGGATGTGGGTTCAGCTGGAAGCGCACTCAGGTTTATGCAGGTGGATACATCAAACGCCATTGACTTTGAGAATAATTGGATCATTTACAGACGAACAAACGATGACGGTGCTGGTGACGGCGGGTTAAGATTCCAGTACGGAACATCCCAGGATCCGACGACCGGAGGCAACACCAATGTAATGACCATGCTCCCGGATGGACGGGTCGGGATCGGTACAGTTGCACCGGCCGTATCCAGTATTCTAGATTTGAATTCTACAGAATCTGCATTGCGAGTGACTCGGTTGGCTGATCCGACGGCAAATGTGACTGTTCCACGTAACGGTATGATCGCCTACGACTCAACCCAAGATGAGTTGCAGGGATACATCAATGGTTCATGGGTTGATCTATCGATGGCCGCAACGGATGTCTGGGTCAATGAGACTGGAGATTCGATGAGCGGAACATTGCAGATGGCGATGGATGATCCGATTATCACCTTCACACCGGACGGTGCGGACAGTGACTTCTTCGTCGGGGTGCGAGAGGACGACAACGCGACCAATGATGACATGTTTGTGATTGGTCAAGGAACTACCGTCGGGGCAAGCGACTACTTTACAATCGCGACGACAGGAAGTATCGGGATCGGAACGACAAATCCGGCGGGGCTATTGACAGTCGAAGGCGAGACGTCAGCGACGGGAGCGCGGCTGTTCCAGATCAGGGATGTCTCCGGACAGGAGCTATTCAGGGTTGACGACTTCGGTGTTCCTGTGATCCGTCAGAATCTGAGTTTACTTTCGGTAGGTACAAACATAGAGCGGTTTAGGTTGAACACGTCGGGACAAGCCATGATGGGTGATGGTAGTGCAGGGGCTCCGGCTTTCACTTTCCTCAGTGATATGGATAATGGTCTGTTCCGCGCCGCGGCCGATACGCTTGGGTTCTCAACGCAGGGAACGGAACAAATGCGTTTGACCAGCGACGGAACATTAGGAATTGGAACATCATCACCGGGCGTCAGCACTATTCTGGATCTTAGCGCAACCGACGCGGCCTTACGTGTCACTCGACTCGCGGATCCGTCGACAAACGTCGCCGTACCGCGTAATGGTATGATCGCTTATGACTCCACACAGGATGAATTGCAGGGTTATATCAATGGATCATGGGTCGATTTGACCATGGCCGCGACAGATGTGTGGGTTAATGAGACCGGCGATTCAATGAGCGGTACATTACAAATGGCCCAGGCGAGTGATC
Organism: bacterium; assembly: GCA_030429765.1. Lineage (GTDB taxonomy): Bacteria > Omnitrophota > Gorgyraeia > Zapsychrales > Zapsychraceae > JAGOSC01. Next base: position 9,951 of record JAUIER010000003.1, read on the forward strand.
CATCGATTACATTCACTCCGTCGCTGGCGGACAGTGATTTCTGGATCGGGGTGCAGGATGACGGCGGCAATGACAATGATGACAGCTTCCAGATCGGAGCGGGATCTGTACCGGGAACAAACGCGTACTTTACCGTGAGCACGACGGGAACCATCAATGTGGCCGGCACATTAACCATCGAAGCCCAGGCCGGCAATTCAGGCGGAATCACGGCCGGAACACGTGTGCCGATTCCATTGATCCAGCAGAAGGATATTACATTACTCGAGCCGGATCAGATTCGTACAGTCAATACAGCGATTCCGATGTTCACCATTGATTCGTACAACTATCCGCAAGGGATTGAGGTAACAGCCGTGCGTATCATCACCAGTGCCAATGCAACATATCAGGTCGATGTCGAGGAATGGACCGATCCGGATATTGGTACAGGTACCGAAACCACGATTGTGAATATCCAGTCCCACAACGGGGGGCCGGCTGACAATGAAAACACGGAGACGTCCGGCAGTCTAACGGACTCAACGATTGATGCGGGAAGTTACATCATGCTGGAACTCAATGACAATGAAGATGTGGATTGGATCAAGTTAACGATTTACTATTACGTTCGTGAATAGCGAAGGTGATGGTATACAGAAATAGAAAAGTGGAGCAATAATGATGTGTCTCTGTCACGTTCGAAAAAATAAGGGTCGCAGGACTGGTCGATGCGGGGACGGGGAAATCATTGATGAATTAATTCAGCTTCCAAAGCAATTGCAATACATATATTTAACGAAGTAATAGCCGAACGTGTCTGCAGGCGGGTTCGGCTATTTTTATATATATAAAAATTAATATTAAAAAACCTGTCCAGATTCCAATTGGATTTCGATAGGTTGCCGTGCATTGTGGGTGTGTTGACCATTCACATACTTATTAATAATTAATAGTAATACTCTGACTTAATGGGACTCTTCCTCAAGACAATTCAAGACAGTGACAATCGCATCAAGCGGGCGATCCAATGGAGCGCTGTGGCCGCGACGGGTGTCTTGATGTCGGTGTTTATTTTTGTACGTCCTCAATTTCTGCACGCGCAACAGGGATTGTTGATCCCGAGTACCACCACGATTAACGTGAACACGGGAACCTTGTGTTCGAACGATGATATTACGGTTCAGGGGACGTTGACCTCAACGACGGGTTGGGTCCGATTGCATGGCGACTGGATCAACGCGACCGGGACCTACACGCCGAATATGGGGACACTGGATTTCAAGGGGACCAACAGCCAGACACTCGATTCCAGCGGGACCGGGGCCGGAAAACTTTTTTATAACTTGTCGCATACCGGGACAGGGACGGTGAATGTGACCAACAATGATTTGAACATCGACAATAATTTCACCAACACCAACGGTACATTTAATCTTGGCACACAGAATATCACGATCGAAGGCAACTGGACAAATACATCGACGTTCAACGCCGGGACCTCTACGGTTGTCTTTGACGGGACCACTCAGTCTATCTTCGGCAGTACGACATTTAACAACTTTACCAAGACGGTGGTCCTGGCCGACACGATGGTCTTTGACAGCACGGGTACCCAGACGATCACCGGAACCCTTGAGATGCACGGGACATTGGGAAATCTGCTGACGATTACCAGTACCGATACAAATCAGTGGGGTATCAATCTTCGTCCCGGCGGATTTCAGGTGCTGAACAGTCTGCAGGTTCAGCGTTCGGATGCCGGGGAGGGATTAACGCTCCATGCCGGTGTGAATTCGGTGGATTTAGGGTCGAACAACAACTGGGTGTTCGGCGGCGGAACGTTGATTTGGGATGGAGACACGGATACCGATTGGGACGAACCATCTAACTGGGATCTCGGTTTTGTTCCGACAGCCATCGATAACGTGGTCATTCCGGGCGCTCCGGTTAATCAGCCTATCCTGAATGTTAATGTTCAGATCACCGATGTCGAAGTTCAGTCGGGGGCCATGATTACCATGAACGGATTTAACCTGGATATAACCGGAACCCTTTCCAATGACGGCACGATCTCTTTGTTTGGGAGCGAGACACTGATGGTGGCGAATCCTGATACCGATAGCGGGACGTTTGAAATTCTGGGTGACGGTAACGGATCGGCCGATACGCATACGATTCCGGAACTGGGATCGATTGATTATTACAATCTTGTGATCCGTGATACCAATCCGACCATGGACCGTTTTGATACCACCGGAACATTGACCGTGAATGGTTCGCTAACCATCGCATCGAGTGAGCTTGATGTTTCGGCGAATGCCGATACATTGGTCACCACCGGAACACTATTCGTGAACGGCGGGGCATTGACGGCTACACTGGGGAACATTGACGCCAATGGCAGTGTGGTGTTAACCAGCGGGACACTGACCGCTCCGAACAGTACCGGAACGTTCTGGATCGGCGGCGATTTTAATCATTCCACGGGTGGGACTTTTACCAATTCTTCGGGGGTCGTGCGTTTTGACGGAACCAGTCAAGGAATCACCGGTGATCAGGATACGACGTTCTATGAATTGCAAAAGGTCACGGCTGTGGCGGACACGTTTTTATTCTCCACGAGCTCTACGCAGACCATCACCGGAACGCTTGTCTTACAGGGAGCGGCGGGCAATCTTTTATCTCTCGTCAGTGATACGGCTGGCGTCCAGGCACCGATTGAATTGTTACCAGGTGGTTTGCAGTATCTGGAATATCTCGATGTGCGCGACAATGACGCTTCGGCCGGGGGTGGAACCGGGCTGCTTTTGGTCCCAAGGAACTCAACGGAGGTATTCGGCAATAACACCAATTGGGACTTTGACGGAGCGGATATCACGTGGCAGGGTGATGTGTCGAACGATTGGGATGATCCTGCCAACTGGGATTTGGGGGTTGTTCCGTCTTTGAATGATCACGCGATCATTCCACCTGTAGCGGGATTTGATCCGGTGGTGATGTCGTCCGTGATGATCACACAGTTAACGTTGAATCCGGGCGGTGCGTCGGTTGATTTGCAGGGATTTGATTTCGATGTGTCTGGAACCCTGAGCAATGAAGGGACGATCTCCTTGTTCGGTAATCAGACCTATGACTTTGGTGTGCCGGACGCGGATTCCGGTTTATTTATCTTTGAAGGGGATGGCGACGGATTGGCTGAGACATTTGTGATTCCGGAGCTTGGCCCAACCGATTTTTACAATGTGATTATCAACGATGTGAATGCCACGATGGATGCGTTCCAGACGACTGGATCATTTACGATCGGTGGAACGCTGACCTTGAGTTCAGCGCTGCTGGACATTTCAACTATGATGACGGATCTGGGTATCGGCGGAACGCTTCAGATTTCCGGAGGCGCCTTGTTGGCAACCAGCGGAACGATTGATATTGACGGCGGCGTTGTGATCACGTCGGGAACGCTGACCGCACCCGGTTCCGGTCAGAGGTTTACGGTGGCCAATGACTGGAATTTGGCGGTAGGCGGAACATTTATCAGTAGTGGCGGGGCGGTACGTTTTGATGATCCGATGACGAATACGACGATCACGGGTGATACACGCTTTAATGATTTCTTCGCGACCGCACCGGGCAAACAGTTTATCTTTGAATCCGGCTCCACGCAAACCGTTGAGGGAAGTATGGTGTTGACCGGGGCCTCCGGCAATGAACTGGTGCTGCGCCCATCAGTCGCCGCGACACAGTTCTTCCTGGACTTCACCGGCAGTCCGCAAATCTCGCAGTTTGTTGACGTGGATTATTCAACGGCCTTAACTAATTCGATGACGTGTTTTAACTGTATCGAAAACACGGCCGGCAGTACCGTCAATTGGATTTTCGGAGTCCTCGCTATTACCGTGCCGGAAGACGGGACGACGACGGATACCACGCCAACGATTATCGGTGTGGCGGCGCCCGGAGCCACGGTAGATATCCGGGACGGCGGGGGCGTGATCATCGGCTCAACGACGGCCAATGCCAATGGTGATTTTCGTTTCGAGGTTTCGGGAACGCTCGCGCCGGGGCCGATCACTATGACGCCATACATCGGGGCGGCATTCGGCGGCACGATCAATGTGACAATTTCGGCAGCACCGACGACGGTGCAGCAGCCTACGATCACGGGACCGGCCGACGGATCGCGTATTATTGGAGCGACACCGACCATCACCGGGATGGGAGCGCCGAACTCGGCCATTAATATCGTCGCAAATGATGCCAACGGAAATCTGCTGCTGACCACGGTGGCGACCGGGACAGTGGCACCGGATGGGACCTATTCGCTGGTACTCACGACACCGCTGCCCAAGTCGACGAACTTTGTGTCGGTTACCGTTAATGGGGTCGCGAGTGATATCTTCACCTATCAACTTACGGATCCGTACGGGGTTGTCTTTAACTCTATTTCCAATGAACCGATTCCGAACGCGTCGGTATTATTGATCAACAACACCACTGGTTTACCGGCGGTTCCGGGAGTGGATCTTGATGCGGGGGATGTGAATCCGGTTGTGACAGGGACGAATGGTGTATACGCCTTTCTGAGTACGAACGATAACTATCGGCTGGTGGTGACAGCGACCAGCTACGACTTCCCATCGCAGTTGACCACGTTTGATCCTGGAAGGTCAATTACCCTGGGCTCCAAGGGAGAGGTGTTTACAGTATCTGGAACAGTGCTGGAAATCGATTTGCCTATGGATCCAAGCGCGGATTTGTTGCGGATCGAAAAATCCGCGAACAAAAGCGAGGCCCGAATTGGTGACGTTGTCACATATACCATCACGATGGAAAACACGGGGATCATCGACGCGGTGGATACCCGGATCCACGACAAGATTCCGGCCGGATTCAAGTATATCAAAGACCGCGTTACCCTCGACGGTGTGCCGATCGCCGAGCCAACGGGTAATCGTCCGCTGGTCTTTGACGTCGGGACCGTGGCTGTGGGACAAACCAAAGTGCTCAAATATCAGTTGGTCATTGGTTCAGGGGTTGTCGTCGGAGATTACCAGAACGTGGCGATTGCGCGCCACATCTCCGGTCTGCAAATTTCCAATATTGCGACTGAAGCCGTAACCGTCATCCTCGATCCGCTCTTCGATCTGGGAACGACGATCGGTAAGGTATTCTATGACCGCAATGAAAACGGGATTCAGGATCCGCCGGTCTATAATCCGATTGATGATGTGCTGATCACGGAAGAACCGGTGCCGAATGTCCGCATTGTGATGCAGGACGGGACTATCGTGACCACGGATCGCGAGGGGCGGTACAATGTGCCGGCGCTGACGCCGGGCCGGCACTTGTTCCGCCTGGATGAACGGACATTGCCGGACGGCACTTATCTGACGACGGACAAGGTGGTTGTGGTTGACGTAACGCCGGGTCTGTTGGTGAAGGCCAATTTCGGGATCAAAGAAGATTCGGAGATCGTCACCACGGATGAATCCGAGTTTTTTGCCAAGCGGGTTAAGGTGGTTCAGGATGATTCCAAACCAGAACCGCGGCTGCATATTGATATCTTTGAAGATCCGGTTCCAATCTTTAATGATGTGTTCCTTGAGAAAGTCGAGTTTCGAATCTTTTCAAACTATGTTGCGTTTGTGAAACGCTGGCAAATCGAGATTGTGGATAAAGATGTGGGCAAGGTGATCAAACGGATCGAGGGTGATCGCTTGACCATGTATGATCCGATCTTCTGGGACGGACTGGACGAGCGCGGACAGCATATCGATCCCAAACGCAATTATGAATATCGTCTGATGGTTGAAGACGAAGAAGGTCAGTTTGATGAAACCACGGCCCAACCGTTGACCTTCCGGTTTATCGAAAACAATCTGGAGCTGGATGCCTATCGATTGGAAATTGAAGAGAAACGTAAGCGTTATCAGACCTGGGTGGAAAAGCAGATGCAGGTCAATAGTCTGAAAATTCAGACCATTCTCGTCGATGGAAAAACCATCAGTATTGATCGACTTGGAACTCGTTTAAAAAGTGTTCGGGTGATGGAGAACGGACAATTGCTGACTGAAGTGCCGATCATTGAACGTCATGGATTAACGGCGCAGGAAATTATTGACGGTATTGATGTCACGGATATCGGCCGGCAACAAAAATTAGAAGTCATTTTACCGAAGGGTAATTATGACCTGGTGGTTCAGGAAGACACCGGATCGGATACCGTCGTGGAGGAGAGCGTCCGGGTGATTGAAGGGATCGGCGAGATCCGTGAAGAATACAACCGGCCGGTCAAGACATACTCCAAACCGATCCAGGTCGGTGAAGATCAGTTGTTTTTCGTCGCGATGGGAGACGCGCGCATTGGATACACCTACACCCGCGGGAATATTGAGCCGGTCCGTCAGGAAGAGCGTTATACCGAAGGATTTTATTCTGAAGGGCAAATGGCCTATTACCTGAAAGGCAAGATCCTCGGGAAGTATCTGGTCACGTCGAGCTTTGACTCCCAGCGCGAGCGTAAAGAAATATTCCGTAATCTGGATCCGGAAGAATATTATCCGATTTACGGGGACGGATCGGAGATTAATTACGACGCGACGAATACGCAGGGCAATCTGTATGTCTTGATCGAGTGGGATAAATCATCGGTGATCTGGGGGAATTACAGTATTGGATTTGATGAAACCGAATTTGGTCGCTTCAGCCGTTCACTGTACGGGGGTAAGGTTGATTTTGAGTCTTTGAGTACCAACAAGTACGGCGACGCGCGGACCAAGATCATCGCGTTTAAGGCCAAGGCGCAGCAGCGCAGCGCGCACAATGAGTTTTTGGCAACAGGCGGTTCACTCTACTTCCTCAAGCACAAAGATATCGTCGAGGGATCGGATAAAGTGACGATCGAGATCCGTGACAAGATCACCGGATTGGTGACGACCTCACGCGACATGGTTGAGGGGGCGGACTATGAGTTGGATTACAGTTCCGGGCGGATGGTGTTCTGGAAGCCTGTTCCAACGCTGGTCCAGTCGTATTCAATTATTGAAGATGACTTATTGGCCGGAAATCTGGTTTATGTGATCGCCGACTATGAGTATGAAGTCAAGGACAAGGTTGATGAAGGAGCTATCGGGGTTCGGGCCCGTCAGGCAGTGGGAGAGAATGTGCTCGTCGGAACGACCTATGTGCGTGAAGGTTTGGAGCAGGAGGATTATCAACTCCGCGGTACGGACGTGACGGTCAAGCTCGGTGAAGAGGCCTCGATCACAGCAGAATACGCGCAGACATCAGCCGAAGTCCAGCCGACATTTGTCTCGACCGACGGCGGTTTGTCATTCACTGAGCTGGCGACGAGCGAGGGATCCCGCGGACGTGCCTACGGACTTAAGGGGAACGCGCGGCTCTTCAACCGTCTGGGTGTGGACGCGTACTACAAATGGATCGACAATGAATTCTCAACGTCCGCGACGACCGCGCAGCAGGGCAAGGAGCTTATCGGGCTTGAATTGACGTATGATCTCGGCGAGCAGACACGGTTCACCCTCAAACAGGATATTCAGCGCTTACTCGACGACGGGAACCTCCAAACGCAGCTGCAGGTGGGATCAAACCGCACATCCACGACCATCGCGCAGATCGTGCATGAGGCCCGTCAGTTCCGAATCACGGCAGAAGCCCGCCGCGATGTCGATGAAGCGGCGGATACTGAGGTTAATATTATTGCGATCCGCGGAGATTATAAGTTCAGCGATCGGTTGATCTTCTCGGCCACGCAGCAGGCGACTATTGGCGAAGATGATTGGCGTACGACGCTGGGTGTCTCGGCCAAACCGAGTGACAAGTTGACGCTGACCTTGCAGCAGATTTTCAGTGAGGACGGATCAGCCACGACGATTGGCTTGATCGCGGATATGAACGAGCGTTTCGCGCTAACGGCCGGTTACACACTGGAAGAGGCCGGCGGTTCCAGCGCGACTATCGGCGCGATCACCAGACTTAATGAATCGATCGAGCTGGAAACCAAATTTGGTATTTCCTCAACGGAAGGGTTCAGCCGTGCGTTCGCTCTGGGGGCCAGCGGCAAGCGCAGGTTAGGCGAGGATAGTGTGCTCGACACATCATTTGGTGCCGACGATTCCGGCGTGACAACCGCTACGGCCTCCGTCGGTACGACTTCCAAGATAACCGATACCACTGAGATTAGCAGCAGCGTCGAAGTCTCCGGAGACGGATCACGCCGACAAACAGCTGTTACGCTGGGCGGGACGACTCAATACGGCGAAGATACAATGTTGCAGAGTCAAATCGAGTTGTCCGAGGCGTCATCGGGTTATCGCGCATCCACATTCTCCATCGGGGGACGTAAACAGGTCGATGAACAAACGCTGGTCGAGAATAAAATTTCCTTCACGGACTCCAACACGGGTGTGGATCAGACATCCGTTACGTTCGGGACAACCAAGAAGATTACGGATGACATCGAGTTGACAACATCGAGAATTTTCGGGACGACAGGCGATAGTCAAACCACGGAGAATCAGTATGGACTATCGCTGGTCCGGGACGGTAAGAAATTGCAGGGGACGTTAAGCCGTCGTTATCAAAGCGGCGAGACTGAGATTTCGCGAACAAATATCTTCGGGTTGACCGGGGAGCTCGACGACCGATGGGCGTTGACCGGAAAGTATGAGCGATCGGAAATCGAGAACCTTGACGGATCACAGACACGTCGTGACGTGATTTCACTGGCGGGGGGATACGTTAAAAAGGATCCGGAAACGGGGCTTGAAATGTTCAAGAGCTCTACGAAACTTGAGGTGCGTTTTGACGAGGGTAATGAGGATCGCCGTCAGTACTTGATCAGCAACGCGTCGGAAGGTCAGCTGACACCGGAGTTTTCACTCTTCAGCAAGATCGAGTTATCGGAAACGGTCGATACCAGTCTGGATACACAGATTGAACAGTACAAAGAGTTTGTGATCGGTGGGGCCTATCGACCGATCATGTTTGATAACCTCAATATTTTGGGTAAATACACGTATCTGGAAGGACGTTCGCCGGCCAGTCAGGAAGATTCAGCGGATATCGTCGAGGAGAAGGCTCAGGTCATGTCAGCCGAGGCCATTTACGATATCACGGACAAATGGCAGATCACCGAAAAATTCGCCTACCGTATTAGCGATGAGAAGGTCGAAGGTTTTGATTTCACCAAAACCCATACGTGGTTGATGATCCATCGATTGACGTACAAGGTCAACAAGGATTGGTCGGTTAGCGGGGAGTACCGTATGCTTACTCAGCGGGAGGCCGAAGACAGCAAACGCGGCGCGCTCTTTGAAGTGTCCCGACGCGTGGGTGAATATGCGCAGCTGGGCGTCGGGTATGACTTCACGGACTTTACCGATGATCTCACCGACCTGGATTACACGACCTATGGTCCGTTCGTTCGGGTTACCGGTAAGTTCTACGACCGTTCGCCGGAGGAGATTGAGCGTTCGCGGCAGAAGTGGCTGAATGAAAAGATCGACCGCTGGGCCTGGATCATGGTCCGGGAAGAGCTGGACAAGGATTCCAGTCCGATACTACGGGAGTTGAATGATTATTTTGTTATGGCGCAGCTGGCATACGAAAAAGGCGACTACGAAGAGTCGGAGCAAATCTACAAGGATATCATCATGGCCGGCCGGATGATGCATGGGGAAGCGGCCGAGTTCATCCGCAAGCATGTCGATAAAGAGAATCGTCTGCGGGAAATGAAGGAGCTCGCTGATCAGTATTACAAGAACGGTCAGTACGAAAAAGCGAAGAAAATATTAGAGAAAATTCTGGAAGAGGCCGAAAAGCCTGTGTTAAAATAGGCCTCTTGATACTATTATTAATAAGTATAATAGGTGTTGTGTAAACGGCGCATGTCCGCAAATCCAAAATACATTTCTGCCTTCATTAAGTGCCTGGCCGCGGGGATTCTCTATGCGGGAATCTCGACGGGGGGTGCAGTTCTCGCCCAGGAATTACCGGATGATCCTACATTCAAAGAGCGTAAAGCCGAAGAAGGTTACACACTTGATCTGAAAACGCTGATCAATAAATCCAAGAAACGCATCGAACAAGTTGAAGATAAGCTCAAAGAGCAGGCCAAAGAACGCCGCAATGAACGGCGTGAGGCCAAGGCGCGTGAGTACTATGAGAAAGCCCAACGTCTGTACGATGAGGGCAAATTTGATGAAGCCGTCGAACTTTGGGAGAAGGCTATCCGTATCACAGAGCATGATGAGATGGAGGGGTATGTCCACAAGAGTGTGAGCCGTCAGCGGAAGAAGGACAAGGCGCTGAAGAAAGAAGAACAGCGCCGGCTGAAGCGACTGGAGGTCGAACGCGGGTATTCAGCCAAAGAGGTCGACAAGAAATATCGGGAGGCGGTCGAACTGTACAAAGATAAAGATTTTCTCGCCTCGAAGGTGGTTTTTGAAGAGGTCAACAAAATGTTCCCGGACCATCGCGCCACCCGCAGTTATATCGCGCTCATTGATCGACACATTGAAAAGGAACAGCGCGGAATGATCGAATCAAAGCTCAACAGTCCGGAGATGTCGTCGGCCAAGGCCAAGGCCCGCTGGAAAGAAGAGCTCAAAGAACGCGAACGCCAGCGTGAAAATGAACGCCGCGAACAGGCCGATGCGCTGTATGAAGAAGGCATCCGGCTGTACAAGAGCAAACAATACGAAAAGGCCAAGGAAAAATTCAAGGAAGTCGAATGGGTTCTGCCGGACTACAAGCGGACGCTGCGCTATCTGTCCAAGATTGACAAAGATATCGAAAAGCACGGCGTGCGCTTTACCGAAGAGGATAAACTTCGCTATTTCAAGAATCAGGTCCGGGAAGGCAAATTGTCACCAGCCGAACAGGCCCAGGCTGAACGTAATCGAGTGGTCCAAGCGCGTGGATTTACCGATGAACGCCGGCGCAAAGAAGAGGCCGAGTTTGTCTATGATGCCGCGGAAACACTGTACAGGAAAAAATACTACAAACAGGCCCTCGAGAAATTTTATGAAGTCCGTTCGATTTATCCTGGATACAAGAAGACGGACCGTTTTATCAAGAAGCTGCACAAACGGTTGCCCGACGAGGCGGACAAACATGAAGTGGTCCAGCAGTCCTCTAGTCCGGATTACGATGAAATGTACAAAGCTCCGCAGGGGACCAATGAGACCGCCCGCAAGGCCATCGCCAATCATCAGAACGGATTGGTCGCTCAGGCCGAAGAAAAATACCAGCAGGCGGTTATGTTTTATAACAAGAAAAACTTTACCGAGGCGCAGCGAAAATTTATAGCGGTTGAGGCAATCATTCCAGGGTACAAGGCCACCCGCGAGCACCTCGCCCGGATCGACGGCGATATTGCGCGTCACCGCGGCCATACGTCAACCAAAACTGAAAAATCTGTAGCGTCAGCCAAACGCTCCCTATCACCTCGTCAGGAGGAGACGGTCAAAGATAAATATCGTCAGGCCCGACGGCTCTACAAAGACAGGAATTATCAGGCCGCCAAAGACTTATTCGTCGAGATCAATAAACTAAGTCCGGGGTACCGTTCGACTATGAAATATATTTCCCGATCGAACCGTAAACTCGAGCAGGAAAAAGCGGAGCGTGACAAACTCAAAGGCAATGTTGGGGAAATGACCGTTGCGGCGGCGCCGGCAAGCACCATAACAGCCGGGAATTTGGGAACTCAGCGTAATTTGGGACTGGACGAGTACGAACGATTCAAACAGGCGGCCTATGCCGGTGAGGAATATCAACCAATGATGGGTGCAACCGAATTAGAACAGGTCGAGGCGCAAGCCGTGGAAGTGATTGAGGCTGTAACGGCTGATCCCAAGCTCCTGGAAGAATATGATCCGTCCGATGCCAAGTTGTCCCGCGATGACAAGCGTCAGCTTGAGAAGCAGCAGGAGATGGTCCAGAAGGAAGTATCGCAGCAACAGAAAGATACCAAGCATCAAATGAAGCATATTATCGGCGATACGTATGACGAAGCGCGTGAGCTCTATCAGAAGGAAGAGTGGGCCGAAGCCAAGATCCGGTTTGAAACGGTGGAACGGTTGAGTCCCGGCTACCGACGGGCAAAATCGTATATCAAGCGAATCAATCGGAAGATCATGGAGCGGCAGGCCGTACCGGAGATCAAGGTGACAACCGCCGATGGAAAGCCTATTCCTGTGGTGGCGGATGTGACATTGGAAGATATTCAAAAGGCCCGTGAGGCCGAGCAAGTGGTCAGTCAGGAAGAGCTTCATCGTTCCGCACATCGCGTGGCCAAGCAAATGCAGGAGGAACAGAAACGGTTCGCTGCTTTGGCGGATCAAGCCATTCATCATTCCATGGAGGATACGGAGGAGGCCCGTAAGCAACGCGAGGCGGCCGCTGAAAAGACCAAGCGCGAACTCAAGGAGTCAATGCGGCTGCTGGAGTATGAGGCCGAGCAGCGGGAAAAAGCGGCCATGGAGGCACAACAGGCGGTCAATAAATCGTCGCGTCAAAGCCGTCGAGATTTAGATAAACTTCGTGATGACATGAAAGACGAAATGAAACAGGCGAATCGCGAGACCCTTAGGCGAATGGAAGATATGGTGGCCACCACATATGACGAAGCCAAGGATTTATTTAAGGAAAAAAGATACACGGCGGCGAAGCTTAAGTTTGAAACCGTCCAGCGACTGCATCCTGGTTACCGTCGGGTGGAATCGTATCTCAAGCGGGTTGATAACAAGATACGTACCAATCAGGATTACACTGCCGATATGCCCAAAGATGTGTCGCAGGATCTGCTGCGATTGAAGAAACAAAAAATACGGCTCAAGGCCGAAGATGATGCCTATGCGGTCGCACGTGTTCGAAATAATGATTTGGAGAATGTATTGATGACGCGTAAGGAGTACACCAAGCGCGTGAGCGAATTGCATGCCATTGATGAGGAACAAAAACGGTTGGCCGGTGAGCGTCGGATGAAACGGTTGGAACAGGAGCGCCTGTTAAAGTTGGAAGAAAAGCTGGCGTTTGAGCGGGCGCTAAAGGAAAAAGAAGCCAAGATTCGACGCAAGCAAGAAATGGACGAGCAGGAGAAAGAGGAGATTCGCCGGGCTAAACGGCGTGAGCATGACGAGCGGTTACGCGAGGCGCGTGAGCATCAGGAACGCATGGAACGCAAGTATCGCGAGGACCTCAAGCGGATTCGTAAATACGCGCTGAAACGATACCGCGACAACGATATGATCGAGGCTCAGGCATTGACCGGACGTTATGAAGACTTGTTGGCCAAGGCCAATTTCTCCGAGCGCGAGCGGATCAAGATGCGGCAGCAATTCAGCCGCGAAAAGAAAAAGATCCTCAAGGAATACGACCGGGATCGCTACGAGGCCGAACGGATTTTGTATGAAGGTACTAGATATCAGGCCGCCGAGGCACCGACAGCATCCGACGCAAATAAGATTCAGCTGACCCGTTCCAAGGAGTTAGAAGAGTTAGAGGCCAAGATTCGCGAAGAAGAGCGCAAACTGCAGCGGGCCCGTGAAGAAGAGGAAAAGCGTCGCCAGGAAATGGCAGAAGTACGGGCGCAGTTGACGCCTGATCTCGCGCCTCCAACAATCTCAGAGTCTAAAACCGCTTCTTTGAGCAAGGCATTCCCGGCGGATGTAGACCGCTATGTGGAAATTCGCGAGGAACGGAATCGAAAACGCGGGATGAAAATCGAAGAGATCCAGGAGCAAAAACGTAAAGAGATTGAATCCGTCGTCAAATCCCGCCAGGCGGAATTGCGTAAAAAACGCGAAGAGGTCCAGGAGGAGTTTGATAAGAATATCAAGAAGCTGTACAAAAAGGCGGTAAGGCTTTACAAAAAGAAAAATCTGCAGGAAGCTGAGATCATTTTTGAAGAGATCCAGATAATGAAGCCGGAGTATAAAAAGACGGAAAAGTACCTGACGAAGATCCGTAAAAAGATCAAAAAATCGGATCAAACGGTGAAGGCTCAACCGGTTGAAACCGGATTCCGTGAAACCACGTCAATTCCACTGGAGCCCATCGGCGGCTCCTCCCGTCAAGATGCTGTGACAAGCGCCTTGGACGCCTTTGAACGCCAGATGTGGTAGGCGTTTTTGCTCATCCCGCAATTTCTTACCATGCACCGACAATTCAGTGTTGACATTCCGGCGCTTTTGCATCAGTATTTGTCTTGGATCATTTTGACGCCGGCCATTCTATTACTTCCATTTCACACCCTTGTGTACGCCGGTACAGATATTCTCAAGGATAACACCATGACCGCTGATTCCAAACTCAACAGACTCGCCCAGGAAAAAAGTCCGTACCTACTGCAGCACGCGACCAATCCGGTGGATTGGTATCCCTGGTCGAATGAGGCCTTTGACAAGGCGCGGCGCGAGGACAAGCCGATCTTTTTGTCTATCGGATACTCCACCTGCCATTGGTGTCATGTGATGGAGCATGAGTCTTTCGAGGATGCAAAGATTGCTGAGTACTTGAACGCACATTTTGTTGCCATCAAGGTAGACCGTGAGGAGCGGCCGGATGTTGATACTATCTACATGAGCGCGGTTCAGACCATGACCGGACAGGGCGGTTGGCCGTTGTCGGTATTCTTAACGCCGGATAAAAAACCATTTTTCGGCGGGACCTATTTCCCGCCATATCAACGCTGGGGTTCACCCGGATTTCTCGATGTGCTGCGCTCCATTCAGAATTCATGGACGAATAACCGTGAACAATTGGTGGCGTCGAGCGAATCGTTGAGCGACATGCTCGCCGAACGTCAATCCGGTCTCAATCCCGGCGATCCGTTAGGGGCACCGGTTCTGGAAAAAGCCTATAATCTTTTCGCCCGCAACTATGATCGGACATTTGCCGGATTTGGGGATGCTCCCAAATTTCCCACCAGTCACAATTTATCGTTTCTGCTGCGCTATTGGAAGCGCACGGCGGATGCTCAAGCTCTCGAGATGGTCGAACAAACGTTGAGACGAATGGCCGAGGGAGGAATGTATGATCAACTCGGCGGCGGATTTCATCGGTATGCCACCGACCGGGAGTGGCAGGTGCCGCATTTTGAAAAGATGCTTTACGATCAAGCCATCCTGGCCCGGACATACTTGGAGGCCTATCAAATCACTCGAAATAGTTTTTACGCCGACATCGCCCGCGATATATTTGACTACTGTCTACGTGATTTGCGGGATAGCCTCGGCGGATTTCATTCGGCCGAGGATGCGGATAGTATCGATCCCTATGAGTTTGAACATACAAGTGTAGAGCTGGAAGGGGCCGAGAAGAAAGAAGGCGCGTTTTATTTGTGGACGTATACGCATATGCAGCAGATTCTCGGTGAGGCAGATGCCAAGATTTTTGCCGATGTCTACGGCGTTAAGGCAAACGGGAATGCCAAGTCAGACCCGCATGGAGAGTTCACCGGGAAAAATATTTTGCATATCGATCAGAATCTTGAGCAGGTCGCGGAATCATCAGGAAAGAGCCTGGAGGGAGTTCAGGAGATTTTGGAGCGCGCTCGCGCCAAGCTGCTCGAGGTGCGACGAACCCGTTTGCGCCCGCATCTGGATGACAAGGTATTGACCGACTGGAATGGATTGATGATATCGGCCTTGGCGTATGGGGGCTGCGTGTTGGGAGAGAGCAGGTATCTTGAAGCGGCCGAAGAAGCTGCCAATTTCATCTTACATAACATGTTCGACCGGGGCCGTCTGCTGCATCGCTATCGGGACGGCGAATCGGGCATTACCGGAACGTTAGAAGACTACGCATTTTTAACAAATGCCTTATTAGATCTCTATGAGGCAACCTTCGATGTCCTATATATAGAGAAGGCAGTCGAACTTACCGGTCAGATGCTAGAGTATTTTTGGGATGATGAACGGGGCGGATTTTATCTGACGGCCTCAGATGCCGAGGCGTTGATCCTGCGTCCCAAGGAGATTTATGATGGCGCGATTCCATCGGGAAATTCGGTGGCGGCCCTGGTGTTGGCGCGCTTGTATCACATGACATTCGACGCCGATTATTTGAGTCGGTTGGAGAAAATGAGCCAGACATTTGCCGATACCGTGCGTCAGTACCCAAGCGCGTACGCGCAATTTTTGATCGCTATTGATATGGCGGTCGGACCGGCCCAGGAGATTGTGATGGCCGGCCCGGTGGACGATGCCGGAATTCATCATCTGACGAATCAAATTTACGCGCGTTTTCTGCCGAACCGTGTGCTGCTACATCGGGGGAGCGACGCGGATGACAATTCCATCATATTTAAGATTGCCCCTTTTGTGGCCAATCAACCGCCAATCGAGAATCAGCCGACGGTCTATATCTGTGAAAATCATCAATGCAAACAACCGACCAATGATCCAGCCGTTTTTATTCAACGGCTGGAGGATTTATAAAGCGAGGACTTATCATGAAATTTATCAAGGTACTACTCATCATTATTCTGGTGCTCATCGTTCTGATGGGCGTTGGTGCTTTTATTTTTATCAAGACATTTGACGCGAATCAGTATAAAGACAAGATCACCCAGGAAATGACCAAGGCCCTTAACCGGCCGGTCAATATGGACCGAATCGACCTGAAGATGTCGGCCGCCAGCGGGGTTTCGCTTGAGGTTGTTAATCTGGATATCAAGGATATGCTGGAGGTTGAGTCAACCTACCTAGCTGTTGACTTGATGCAGTACGCCAAGAATCGGAAGATTGTTATTCCGAAGGCGATCGTCAAGTCACCCAAGATCACCTTTGTTCAGGCCGGAACCGGAGCCTCCGGGGCGGCGGGTAGCGGGTCGACGTCTGCATCTGGGGCTTCAACGAGCGGTGTCCAGGAAATCCCTGAAGTTTCAATTGAGACCATCCGGATCGAGAACGGGACATTGCACTATCGGGACATCACACAGGCCAAGCCTGTTGACATCAAGATTCAGCAGCTGGATGTGGAGATCAAGGATGTCGCATTGGATAAGCCGTTTCCGTATAAGGTCGCGCTTGCCGTTTTTTCTGATCAGCAGCAAACGGTGAAGCTGGACGGATTGGCTACATATTTGTCTAAGAGCGGAGAGATACGTGTTCAAGATCTGAAGGTGGATGTGCTGCTTGGAAAGATGTCATTGGCGCAAATTCTTCAGGCCGCGCCCGACCTGGCCGGATCAGGGCTTCAATCGATTGACGGCGGGACATTGATTCTTAATCTCAAAGAGCTGCTGCTAAAATCGGACGGACAATTAGGTGATGTCTCGGCCGACGGTCAGCTTAAGGATCTCAAGCTTCGGGTTGAACAGCTTCCGGGGCCGGTTGCGATGGATGCCGATTTTCAGATGACAGGAACGGATGTGCGCATCGGACAGGCTGTGGTCAAACTAGCCGACGGCGAAGTCAAGCTGTCGGGGAATTTAACCGATGTCATGCAGTCGATGGGATATGATCTGAAGCTGACGATCAATCAAGTGGACGTTACCAAGTTGATGGATCAATCAGAATTGCCGGTCAAGATTGCCGGATCGGCTCAGGGGCAATTTGATGTCACCGGGCAGGGGATTGATGAAGCGGCGATCCGCTCAAATCTCTCCGGGGCTGGGCAATTTCGGATCGCGGACGGCCGGATCAAGGACAAGAATTTGCTGGGGATCGTGGTCAATCAGCTGGCCTGGTTTCCGGATTTTTCGAATCGCTTTAAATCGAACCTTTCGCCCAAGTATCAGGAGCGGATCAAGGCGGACGATACGGTGCTCAATGACGTGTCCGCGGATGTTCAAATCGCGGCCGGGCAGATCCAACTCAAGAATGTTCAGCTTGATGCGGATGGCTTCGTCTACAGCGCGTCCGGCCGGATGGACTTTGATCAAAATCTGAATCTGAAGTCTTCATTCAGTTTTGATCAGGAGCTTAGTGATACAATGCTCAAAATGCAGGGTGAACTATCGGCCTTATTGGACAATTCCCGGCGCGTGAATTTTCCGTTCAAAGATTATCAAGGCAAAGCGGATAAATACGTGCCGAGACCGGACACCAAAGAGCTGTTTAAGCAGGGCGTGGCGAACCGCGGTAAGGCGGAACTCAAGAAAGTTTTGTTTAAGGCATTAGACATGGAAGAACAATCGGCGCCCAAGGTCGAAGGCACTTTGAACACGGGCGTTGAAAGTAATTTATCAGAACCCAAAGAAGTTAGTACAGAAGAAGTTCTGATCGATAATGTCCTTGACGCTATTCCGTTATTTAAGTAGGTTTTAAGGCAGTTTGGACTTTTTCGCATCACGTTGGAATTATTTGAAATTCTCTTGTTATAATTTGAAATTCAACTATAATAAAAATCAGTTAATCAAAAACGGTTGAAAAAAACATATGGTCAATAAATCCGATATCATTTATAACGAAGCACGAAACAATTTACGAGTTAAAGAATCACGAAGCGTTTTGTGGCGAGTGAACGATGGAGACATCAAAGGTAAAGGTCAAATCCGTAACATTTCAACCACCGGCATGCTGCTCGAGACCAACTCGAATTTTGTTCCTACCGAAGGCTGCCGATTTTCATTTGATTCCGCACTAGGACACGATAATTTTATCCCGCAAAATGGAAAGCTGGTTTGGCACAAACGCAAGCCGTTCTCCAAGAATAAATATCTTTGCGGGATTCGCTTTGTTGAACCCGGCGAGTATGTGCTGACCAAGCTTCGACAGCGCGTTCAAAAGGGTATCAAGCATATTGCCAACGCCCGCCGCATGCGCAAAGTTGTCAATTTTATGATGATCATCGGTATGATCGCCATGACCGCGTATGTACTCTGGGAAGCCAGTCATGTCTACCAAAATATGAATACCACCAACCGCCGCATGCTGGATGCCTCGCAGCAACAGGCCCTGTTGACACAGAGCTTTTCCAGCCGATTGGATGTCAGTGAAATGCAGCTGGCCAGTGTCACGGAAGAGTTGGATGCCACACGTACCTTATATAGGGAAAGCCAGGGGCTGCTTGGGGAGGTTCGCGTAGAATTGGAGCTGACCAAGGCCGTTTTGGCGGATACCGAATCATTGCTTGAACAAACCAAGACGGATCTTGTCGGAGTTCAAGGTGAGCTGTCAACCACTCAATCTGATCTTGCCGCCCGAACCAAAGAATTGGAAGGCGTTAAAGAAGAATTACTTGGTGCACAAACCAATTTGGCCGGCGTTAGTGCCGGACGTGATGAGCTGGCGGCCAAAATTAAGGCGTTGGAAGAATCGAACACCGGGGCCAAGGCTGATTTTGAAAACACCATTCAGCTGCTTGAGCTCAAGAATCTTCAGCTGAACGAAGAGATGGCCAAGCTTCAGCAGAAAATCACCGACATCACCGCCGCGAATGTGGCCGCTGCCACGACGAGCGGTACCGTTGAGTCCCGCAATATCGCGTTGACACAAGAGATAGAAACTCTCAAGTCGCAGTTAGCGGCTGTATCTGAAAGTCAAACCGTCGGTGCTGATCAGAAAATCATCCAGCTGAACGAACAAATCGACAGTCTCAAGGCGCAATTGGTGACCGCGAACAATCAGAATGCCAACCTCAAAGAAGTCCGCATAGACAATCAAAAGTTGAACGACGATATCATCCGGCTCAAGAAAATGCTTTTGGCGGTCTCGGAAAGTAAAGTGGCGGGCGCCGAGGCCAAGATGGCCGAGTTGAATACAGAGATCGACGGGCTCAAGGGTGAATTGGCAGCATTGTCAGCCGATAATGTTCTCACCAAAGAGCAAGGACAAAATTTAATCAAGACCTATCGTCAGGAAATGGCCAAGGTCAAAGATAAGCTCAAACATTTCCGCGCCGAGGCCAAGAAAGTCCGTGAGGACGCCTTGATCGAGCGTGACCGAATTCAAATGTCGCTGGGCAACCAGGGATACTTCATGAAAAACGGTAAGGCCGTCCAAGTGGACTACGCCAAGTATGAGAATGTCGGCTTAAATGAAGTCCGCCAAAATCAGGAGATCGAAGCGGTGGCCATCAATGTTCCGGAGGTGGGAGCCACATCCGCGACACCGGCCGTCGAGCCGACACCGGCGAGTGTAGACAAGCCAATCGACAATCGTCAGTTTGAAATTGACGTCACGTTTGTCGAATAAATCCGCCTGATTATCCTTCCATCCAACGTATCGTGATCAAACGTTCCAAGAAAATTACACGAACGGATCAGATTTTTTCTTCTCAATCAGTCAAGTTACCCTATGTACTTGTGCGCTCAAATGCCCGGCGGACATCAACGATTATGGTGGACGAACAGGCCAAGGTCAGCGTCTATGTTCCTTATAAGGCGTCGCAAGTATATGTAGATGCTTTTATCCGTGAGAAGATCAACTGGATTGAGAAATGCGTGGCCAATGCCCGCCAGAATCAACGGATCATCGAGCAGAAAAAGTTTGATCACGGCGGGAAATTCTGGTTTCTCGGTAAAAAGTATCCGATTCATGTCAAAGCTGATAATCTGAAACGCGCGGTGATCCATTTTGATGGACTAGGCTGGACGGTTCGGGTCCCGCCCGATATCGAGGATGAACGCCGTGAGGAGATGATTCGGGACAAGCTGGTCAAGTGGTACCGTCAGCAGGCCGAAGAGATCCTTGGAGGCCGGATCTTTCATTATTCACGAGTGATCGGTGTTGAGCCTAAAAAGATTGCCGTCCGCAGCCAGAAACGGATGTGGGGATGCTGCGACTATACGCGGCAGGTCATCCACCTCAATTGGCAGATTGTCCTGACGCCCATCCGGGTGATTGACTATGTGGTGGTCCACGAGTTATGCCATTTGATTCATCCCAATCACAGCAAGCGGTTTTGGAATAAGGTGGGGTCGGTGATGCCTGAATATCAGGAATATCGGGATTGGTTGCGACGTAATCAGACCGAACTGATGCTGCCGATGGCCAGGACATGAAGATTTACGTTCGGGTGATCCCCCAGGCCAAACGTGCCCAGATTCGCCAGGAAGACACGGGGTTGAAGGTGTATCTGACAGCCCCCGCGGTCGACGGCAAGGCGAATAAGGCGCTTCTGGCTGTATTGGCCGATTTCTACGGGGTGCGAAAAAGCCGGATTCAGATCATAAAGGGATTGAAATCACGGGACAAAACAATTATGATAGAAGGCATTTGAAGCGGACCAGAGGCCTCCCAGGCCCGAATCGGTCCCAAAAAGCCTGGAGACAACATGTTACAAGAGCAAATCAACAAAGATTATATCACCGCCATGAAGGCGCGGGATTCCGTGAAATCATCAACCTTGAACTTTTTACGTGCGCAGTTGAAGAACGTGAGCATCGAGCAGCAGACCGAGAAACTCTCGGACGATGCGGTGATCGCAGTATTAAAAAAGCAGATCAAACAGCGTCAGGATTCTATTGAGCAATTCAAACAGGCCGGACGGACCGAGCTTGTCGACAAAGAATCGGCCGAATTGGCGGTGTTGCAGGAGTATTTACCCGAGCAGATGTCCGCCGAACAGATTGAGGTTATTGTCAAGGATGCCGTGGCTGAACTACAGGCGAGTTCGATGAAAGATATGGGTCGCGTGATGAAAGCGGTCGGTGAGAAGACCGGGGGCAATGCCGACAACAAGGTCGTCAGCGAAGTGGTTAAGAAGATCTTAATGAACCAGTAGGCGTAGCAGATGACAAAGACAAAGGATAGTAAGCGGCCGCATGTTGTTATGCGGCTTGTTATCGTATTAGGACTGGTGATCGGACTGGGGATGAGCTTTTGGCTGATCTGGATTGATCAGCATCGAATTGTGCCGATCGTGATGTATCATCATATAGATGAGCTGGATCATCATGCGGTGGCCACGATACCCGCCGACCGGTTTGAAAAACATTTACAGTATCTCAAAGATCACCGATTTGATGTGCTTTCGATGGATGAACTGGTACAGGCCAAACGATCCGGACAGCGGATATCCCGAAAGACGGTCGCGTTAACTTTTGACGACGGATACGTTGACAATTATGAACAGGCGTATCCGTTGCTCAAGCGTTATGGATTTCCTGCCACGATGTTTATCAGTTCGGATCTCGTCGGAAAGCCCGGCTATATCAGCTGGGATCAGGCCCGTGAAATGCAGAATAACGGTATCACCTTCGGCAGCCATACGCGCCGGCATATTTATTTACCGGACGCGGACCGTGAAGAGCAGTTAGACGAAATTGTGAACAGCCGCAAGATTTTGGAACGCGAGCTCGGGATGCCGGTCAAACATTTTTCATATCCCGTCGGCGGCTTTAATCACGAAATCAAGCAGATGGTTAAAGTGGCAGGATACCAAAGCGCGGTGTCGACCAATCGGGGATATGATCGATATAACGAGGACGTGTTTGAATTTAACCGCGTCACGATCGATGAGACCGACAATTTCGGTGCGATCCGCTGGGCTAAATTTTCAGGGTATTACAATCTATTCCGCACACCCAAGAATCCAGAATAAATTATAGAGAAGGATATTTTCATGACAAAATCAGCAGTCAAGTACTCCATTAATAGCAACGGCTATTTCGTAATAGAAGATTATAACCGATCCAAAGTTTTCAGTAGTTTCTTTCCGGGCGTTGCCGGGCTTTGGGGGATTCCGATGTGGGTGTTTTATGTGAACAGAGGTCAGGGGATAGCCAGTTTCGGTATTCAGTCCAAGGACAAGGCGATCATGGAATTTCAGCCCGCCAACAAATCCTACCGGCTCACAACCCTTCAAGGGTTTCGCACATTTATCAAGGTCAAACAAGGACAGAAAACCACCTACTGGGAGCCCTTCCAGAATAATTTTGATGGGACAGACTTTAAGAAAAAACAGAATATGTATATATCGGCGCATGATCTGATCCTGGAAGAAGTCAATCAGGATTTGGGGTTGACGGTCCGGGTCAATTATTTCACATTGCCGGACGAGCCGTATTCCGCGCTGATGCGGCGTGTTTCCGTCGAGAATACAAGCGGTAAGAAGTGTTCTATCGAGATCCTGGACGGTATGCCGGCGATTGTGCCGTTCGGACTCAAAGATTGGCTAATCAAAAATCTGGCCCGTACGGTCGAGGCTTGGGTTAAGGTCCGTAATCTCGATGAGCGGGCGCCGTTCTATCAGCTGAATGTTGAGGTCGCGGATACGTCACAGGTCACGCACATTACGGAAGGCAATTTCTTCTTCAGCTTTGACGCCACGGCGTCGAAGAAGACTATGCTTCGGCCGATCGTCGAGGCGACGAAGATCTTCGGATCTAATCTGGATTTCAGCAGTCCCGAAAAATTTGTCAACAATACCTTCCAGCCGTCGTCCAAACAAACGACCAACAATAAAACGCCATGCGCCTTCGCGCATCACACGTTCAGTCTGCCGGCAGGCAAGACGCATGAAATTGTTTCAGTCTTCGGTTACGCCCGGGATGTGGATCAGCTCAAAGAGGTCCAGAAGCAGGTCGTTCAGGAAGGTTTTGTTCCGGCTAAAGAATCACAAAATCGTGAGATCATCGATGATATCAAAAACTACGCGCAGACTAACAGCGCGTCGGAGAATTTCAATTTGTATGCCGGACATACATTTCTGGACAATATTCTACGCGGCGGTTTGCCGATTTCGGTGAGAACGAGCGAAGGGAATATTGCCTTCAACGTATACAGCCGTAAACACGGCGATCTGGAACGCGATTATAATCATTTTGTCGTCGCGCCGACATTTTATTCTCAAGGCAACGGGAATTACCGCGATGTGAATCAGAACCGGCGGAATGATGTCTGGTTCAATGCTGACGTTAAGGAAAGTCACATCGTCAGTTTTCTTAACTTGTCACAGGCGGATGGATATAATCCATTGGTGGTGAAGGGAACGTCGTTCCGGGTCATGGAACGGAAGGACGCGGACCGGATCATTGATGAGTTTGTGGAGTCGGGCGACAAAGATCTATTGCGTGATTTTCTGATGAAGAACTTTCAGCCAGGTGAACTGCTGGTCTTCGTCGACGAGAATGACATCAAGATTCGTGAAAACGTCCGCGTTTTTCTCGGAAGCGTTCTTGAGATCAGCCAAAAGCAGGAGATGGCGGATCACGGGGAAGGATTCTGGTCGGATCACTGGACATACAATCTGGACTTGATTCAGAGTTATCTGTCATTGTACCCCGAGCGTCTGCGTGAACTGCTGATCGAAAACAACGAGTTCAGATTTTATCTGAATCACCATTATGTCCGGCCGCGAGATCAGCGATTTTACCTGACTGAACATGGGGTGCGTCAGTATGAATCGGTGTGTGATGACAGTAAAGACTTTGATCCGTCGAAGTTTAATTTTCGGCTCAAGACCCGCAGCGGACAAGGCGAGGAATACACCACAAACCTTTTATGCAAACTATTGTGTTTGATCGTCAATAAGGCGGCCAGTCTGGACCCCAGCGGATGCGGGGTGGAGATGGAGGCCGATAAACCCAATTGGTATGACGCGTTGAATGGCTTACCGGGTCTCGTCGGCTCGTCGGTGTCCGAGACATTTGAGCTGCAGCGATACAGTGCGTTCTTACTGGACGCCATCGATAAACTCGAGCTGAAGGACAAGGATGAGTTTCCAATCTTTGAAGAGCTGGCTTCGTTTATTACGGGCGTCACGAATTTGTTGAGGGTCAATCATTCGGCTCTGGACTATTGGAACAAGTCCAATGATATCAAGGAAAACTATCGTCAGCGGGTCCGCCGTTTTATCGACGGGCGGGAAACCAAGATGACGGTCCATGAAATTCGCGCGTTCTTGGAGTTGGTGATCAAGAAAACCACGGAATCCTTAAAGATCGCGCGTAACAAAAAGGGACAACTGGCCACATATTTCTATCATGAGGTTACAGACTACAAAAAAATCGAAGGTCAGCATAATGAAGAGCACACGCTGGTCCGTCCGCTGGCCTTTAAAAAGCATGCGCTGCCGTTGTTCCTCGAGGGCTATGTGCACGCCATGAAGATTCAAACCAGTGTCGCCGATGCCCGGAAGATGTACCGTGAAATTCAAAAAAGCGATCTTTATGATGAAAAACTCAAGATGTACAAGGTGAACACAAATCTGGATTCGGAAACCGAGGAGATCGGACGCACACGGATATTCCCGTCGGGATGGCTGGAAAATGAATCGGTGTGGCTACACATGGAGTATAAGTTCATCCTTGAAATCCTGAGGGCTGAGCTGTTTGAAGAGTTTTACGACAATTTCAAGAACGTGTTTGTACCGTTCCAAAAGCCGGCGCGTTATGGCCGAAGTATTTTAGAAAACTCATCGTTTATTGTCAGCAGCGCGCATGAGGACAAAGATCTGCATGGACGCGGTTTTGTCGCCCGTCTGTCCGGTAGTACGGCTGAATTTCTGCATATCTGGCTGGTGATGAACGCGGGAGAGCGTCCATTTGCCTTGAACAAGGAGGGTGAGCTGGTACTTGAGTTTCAGCCGGCCCTGGCGAGTTGGCTGTTTACGACCAAAGCCACAACCGTTGATTTTGCAGATATTCATCAAAATCGTTATACCTGGAAACTGCCAAAAAGTTCGTACGCCTTCAAGTTTCTGAACTCCACGCTCGTGGTCTACCATAATCCCAAGCGGAAGAATACATTCGGTAAGGACAAAGCGGTAGTCCAGCGTGTTGAGATTCTGTTTGATTCGCAGGAGGCCCCGGTGGTGGTTGATGCGGCGCAGATTCCGTCACAGTACGCCCGTCAGATCCGTGATCAAAAGGCCATACGAATCGATGTTCATCTGGGCTAATACCGTGTAGGTACAACGAGTTTTATGAGTTGAGCGTAAGTTGTTGTAATATAAATAATTACAATTCATTCGGCGCTCAGCTGATCCTTCCAACGACAGCTGTATTGTTGTATACTTATAAGAGGAATATCTTCTAATATTTATACTAATAATATGCGACTGTCCCTTTTGAATATCAAACAATTCTTGCGGTCTAACGGGTTGATCCGCGGACTGGTGGCGGGTCTGATCTTAAGTCAGATTTTCTGGCCGATTTCTGTGGAGGCTCAGACTATATCCGCCCATATGCCGCGGCCCGGCGCGATGGTGGGGTTTACATCGCATCACACACCTGTGCTGATCAGGGGCGTCATTGTCGATCCGCTGGAGCCATTCCGTTTTGATTTTCTGCTGGATACCGGGAATAATATCAGCGACCAACAGGTGCTGCAGGAAGAGTCCACCCGTCTTATCAAATATTTTCTCGCCTCTCTCACAGTTCCGGAAGAGGACCTGTGGGTCAATCTTTCACCTTACGAAAATGAACGTATCATACCTGAATACTTCGGGGTCACCGAAATGGGACGTGATCTTTTGGCGCAGGATTATCTGCTCAAACAGCTCACCGCGACGGTGATGTATCCCGAAGAAGAATTAGGACAAAAGTTTTGGGACAAGGTGCGCACGCGCGCCTTGGTCGAGTTTGGAACGATGGATGTTCCGGTGAATTCGTTCAATAAGGTCTGGATCGTGCCTGACAAGGCCGTGATCTATGAACAGGGTACGTCGGCGTTTATCGTGGAGGCCCGTCTGAAGGTGATGCTCGAAAAAGACTACCTGGCCTGGGATGCTAATGGCGGCACACTCGACGCGGAGTCGATGAAAGAGGCGGAGGAGCGGGAAGGCCTTGATGCCGTAACGCGAAAGATTATCCGCGAGGTGGTCATCCCGGAGATTGAATCGGAGGTCAATGCCGGCACAAATTTTGCCGCGCTGCGTCAGATTTATCATTCGTTGATTTTGGCCAGCTGGTACAAACAAAGCATCCAGGAAAGTCTGATCAATCAACTGTATTCGGATCAGAACAAGGTGGCCGGAGTTGATGTCGAAGACAGGAGTATCAAAGAGAAGATTTATCAGCAGTATATCGAGGCCTTCAAAGAAGGTGTTTACGATTATATTAAGGAAGAATTTGATCCGGTGTCGCAGGAATTGATTCCGCGTAAATATTTCTCGGGTGGTATGAAGCTGGGGCTGCAGACCAGCGACATTTTAGAGCGGACCACACGTGCCGACCGTTTTCAGATTCTGGGTGATCCGCTACTCGTACAGGCGGACTTTCGTTCAACGGAGCAGTCGGTTGAATTGGGAACGGTCGATGAAGCTATGATGGCCGATGACGGTGACGGTCCGTCGAGGACTAATGATTTCAATCGGCGCGATACAGGCTTTCAGCGGATTCGTCAGGACGTCAATCAGGTAGAGCGGGTTGAATTATCACCGGCCCAAAAGGCGGTAGCCCTGCAACGGCGGCAGCAGGAAATTTTGCGGTTGCGAGAGGCGCTGGCGCCGTACACCCAGTCGGTTGACACATTGTACTATCCCGGCATCGGTACAGATATTGAAACGGCATTACGCATTTCAAACGCCCGCCGCATCGTCGGCGTCGATATTGATCCGTTTATCGGTGACGCACCGGATATTACGTCAGCGTTTCGTTCAGCTATAGAGGACATGGGCGGTCGAATTATTTTAGCGGAAGCGACAGGTGAGCTGAATCAGGGCGGACGGTTGAATATAGAGTTTGAGTATGATGGTGTGAGGCGGGAATTTGTGTTTTATCAAGGGGACGCGTTGTCACGGACACCTTCTACACTGCCGGAAACACGTGACGGGTATGACATGTTTTTCGAGCAGGCTCCGTCGTTTGATCCAACACCGCAGTATACAGCCGATATTATCACCACGTTGAATCCCAATGGTATATTTTTTGGGCGTGACACCTTTGTGGATACGCAATCCAGCCTGCAGCCCAAGATTCGTGTAGCGACACCTGCGTTGGGAAATGTTTGGGTCAAGACGGCCGAGTCAACTGCGCCTGCAAGCCCGACCGTGTGGGAGAGTTTTGTACCGCAGGGAATCAAGTCTGATCCGGCCTGGCGTCGCGACGGTACTTATGTTGACTTCGAGAATCCGTGGATGGGAACTAATGTCAGTGCTGAGGTCCGGATCTATTTGTTTAAGAGGGCGCTTGAAGCGATTAGTATCGAACTGCCGGAGATTCAGGATGGACTGGTCATGGGCTTCGGAGAAACCTCCAAGGAATTAGAGGAGATCAAGGACGCATTTGACATCAAGTCTGTTCGGGGAGCGGAATGGGTGGCTGATCGTGTTCGTGGTGCCGCCCGTGGGTTGCAGGAAAACAACCGCCGACCCGAAGAATTCACTCTCTACCATGAAGACATCCGTGATCTTAACGGGGTGTTTGCCGACCGATCTTTTGATTTTATTTATGCCGGAGCTATATCAGACGACTTGCGCAATGCATCACCGCGAATCGCCCGGGAGATTGTCCGTCTGTTGCGGCTAGGCGGAATCGCTCTGTTTGACGAAAGCAATCCGGAATTTCTTCAGGTTCTATCGAATTCCAGCGGAACTCTGCACAGGTTGAGCGGCGCTGGTCATCATATATATATCGGATCCGATCAGGCGATGTTGGTCAATGCCGTCGACACAGCCGAAGACGCGTTTCGGCTGCTGCAAAATCGTGACCGCCAGTCAGCGGATAATTTTAATATGGCCTTTAAGACGATGGCGGATGCCCGCGAATTTGTATCCAAAGGGGGTATGTTACGGTTTGTCGGTGATATCGAAAATCCGTTAGCGGTCCTCATGGCGGAGCGACGGCCGAATCCGGAATCAAACTTCATCTATATAGCAGATGTGATTACCAGTCTCGACGGGAAAAATCAGGGGCTTGGTCGGGGATTGATGCGGGATTTTGTGCGCAAATTTGGCGCGGAAAATTCGATCGGCACCAACCTGCTTTACTTCCGGGGTGATGATCAGGCCGTTGGCGGAGCGCAACGGGCATGGGAGGAATTTCATCAGGGGCTCGGCTTCAAGATACTTGGCCGTGATGACCGCTATTATTTCCGGACGCCTGGTCCATTCAATCAGGCTGACTCGGCGATGCTGGCCTTAAATGATTTTTCGCGAGAATTTTTGCGACAGGTTAATGATTATCAGCGTTTAACCGAGGATCATCGTGACATCTGGCGGGGGATTGTGAGCCGTATACAGCAGGGTGAGGAGGGGCAGGGATTCTTTAAGTTCGGAATTATCCCCAATACGCAACAACTGGATTTTTCGACGATGGATCTCAGTGAAACGGTTGAAGGTCACGTCGATCTATTCGGGCAGGTTCGAAATGTCACAGGACGGATAGTTCGGGGTGAGTTTTATATCGAAAAAGGTAATACATTTCAGATCGCCTTGAAGCGGCCCAATAACATCATCGATCCGGAAAAAATCGCCGATTTGTATCCGGGCTTAACTATACCGGAACGGGGCGAGGCGCTGGATGAATACCTGAATGACTTGTATATCCTCGCCGCACGCATGCTGACCGGCTACAATCCGTCGACCCTCGATTTTGATGACAATGCGTTGGTCGATCCGCAGACACCGGGACGTTTGGAACGCAATGACGCGCAGTTTGAGCGTATGACCAGCATCGGGGAACTGGCTCAGCAGCCGCTGCGAATTATCCGTCTGGAGAATCCGGATGCGGTGAACTATTCCGCGTCAGAGTGGGAGCAGATCGAGGAGACGTTGAACGTTCTTGTAGACGCGGCCAATCGATACACAACGGTCTTTACAGGAGATGTTTTTACTGAATATTTCAGCCAGATAAAAGATTGGGTGGATCGTTCGACAAGGATTACACCGGAGAATATTGACGAACTTTCGGGGGAGGCAATTGCCTTGTTGAGTGAAGTAGAGGCGATGTCAACCGAGGCGACCCGGACGGTTACGGATCAGGTTAAACGGGTACGGGATCAACTGGCGGATGAGTATCGGAACAATCAATACACCTTTTTTAATCCGGAATCGTTGAGTCTCGTCGATGTCAAGGGATCAACCGTCGTGCACGATTTTTATAACACTTTTGGAAACATATTTCACATTGTATTTTACTTGCCGTTGACAGTGGATCCGTCATCGAGAGAAGACTTTTTTGAGGCGCAGAATAGTCTGATTGATTTTGTGATTCGAATTGAACGGTTTCTGGAATTTTTTGATGACATTCGTGATCCGCTTCGCGTTACATCAGATTCATTGCTGACCAGTTTTTCCGAGGCGTTTCCGGAACAAACCTACCGGGATTTTCTGATCCCATTAGCCAATGCACGGCGCCGGCAAGCCAGAGAAGACCGGGCCATGTTAGCGACCGCTCGTACATCTATCGTTCAGGATCCTCAGGAGATTTCGGAAATTCTGGACGAGTGGTATGCGCAGAATCCGCAGCGGACTTTCGAGCGCGGGAAGTGGGATATCCTTTTGGGTATCGGTAACAACCTAGAGCTGATGACGGTTCGAAATCCGGATGAAAAGTTAATGGGTATTGCAGCGTTCCGTGATACGAATATCATGGTAACATTTGATGAGTTCACACCGGGATTTTCGGCCGAACTGATGGAGATAGACGAAGGCTTAAGAGGGCAAAGGCTGGGACGGTTTGTTATGAGCCAGTTAGCTCAGGAAAGTTTGTCCAGATCAGATCGTACTATGCCTGTTGTTCTCCATCCGCTGGAGGATGGCGGTGTGACCGCTGATAGCCAGCCGATGCGGCGATACTACGAGAAGATGGGATTTTATTACCTGCCGTTACCAGATGAAGCGGATCTCGAACCCGATGAAATCAGACAGAAGTATCGGCTGCAGCTGTCGGCTGAACTGGCCAATCGCTTGCAGGAAAGTATCGATGAGCTGATCCAACGCGGTCAAGCCACCGACTCCGCGATGTTAGGGGATGTGAATTGGGAGATAAATGACATTCTCCAGGACCGGGAAACACTTGATATATATCGGATCGTGGGAATAACAGGGGCTAAGGATGCGCGGGAATCGAGGATTGTCATTGAAAAGATAATCGGCGGGCGCCGTGAAGCGGTTTTGGTGTCAGAAGCCGAAAGGCGATTCCGATCGGACAAAAACTATAATGAGAGTGACTTCTATCAGATTCCGGAAGCCGATCGGCAGGAATTAGCTCGCCGAGGTTTTGAGGATATCGAGGTGATTTCCGGGGGAGTCCAGTTTCAATTTGCGGACAGGCAGGTTGACAACAAGACAGTATTTGCGGCCCGTGACTCGAATAATGAGCGAGATGTGGTGGTTATAGTGCATAAGGATAGTTTGGAAGTCGCGGAGTTCTATGAGGAATGGAATCAGCCCGGATCAGGCATCATGGCGATCTATGAAAGCGGAACGTTTACCGATGGTAGTAATTATATGATCGCTGAGCGATTCGAGGGAACGACAATTGAAGATCTAAGCTGGGGGCAGGACGAAGGTTTTCCGGTCTCACAAATGGTTCGTTCGATTCTGGAATTCGTCGGAAATCTAAGTGAATTTCATGAACGGAATTTCTTTCATGGTGATTTGTCTCCCGGAAACTTTATCGTGAGCGATGAAGGGCGTGTCACCGCGATTGATCTCAGTAAGGCCTATCAGAACATGTACTATGACCTGGAAGATGTTGATTTAGCCGATATCCCGGATGAGTGGATACAGCGGCAGCAGGCCGATGATATTGCGTCGACGGGACAGGCCCTGTTGAACTTGGTTACGGGTAACAATGAAGGCTTTGACTACGTATATGGCTCGCAGCAGGATCTGTCGGCGTTATTGAGATCGATGACAGATAAAAAGGTCGACTTAAACGCCATTGAGCTGAACATTTTGAGTACGATCATCTACAAGATGCTCAATGCCGGTATCGTGGCACTAAATTCTGACAGCGACGCTATTCAGCGGATAGGTGATGATTACTATCGAACGATGGGCGAGGCGCGGGAGGATTTGCTCAACCTGCAGGCCATTCTCGACGCGGCGATGCTGGCCGATGGAGAAGACGCCGAGACCGGGGGTATCGACTTGACACCAGACAAGCTCAATCTGGAGATTCAGCGCGACGACGCGTCGGGTGTTCCCGCGGGCGTGATACCGTTGCCGTCCAGCGATGTGCAGATAGAGGGATTGTATCCGGTCATCATCAACATCCTGCCGGTCAGTAATCTGCCGGTGCTCTTGGGAACCGCTGAACAGGATGATCCGACGGAAGTGGGATGGCTTGAGTTTGATGTGTTTGATCAATCACTTGATCTGGTGCGAAAACCGGAATAGCCGATAAATGATTTAAATCACTCGCATTCAATCATTTGGAGACTAAAGGATTGAATTTTCTTTACACTTGTAATAAAATTTTCACATAAATCGAAACCGCAAACTTGAAGTAGCACGATAGATAGGGGGCTTCATGTCAAATAGTGAAATTACCGAAATTAACGAGCGTGTTCAAAAATCCAGCCAGTTTGTTGAGGCGATTTATACCGAAGCGCAAAAGGTTATGGTTGGCCAGAAGTACCTGTTGGAACGGTTGATGCTGGGGTTGCTGGCCAATGGTCATATTCTGCTGGAAGGTGTGCCAGGCCTGGCCAAGACAACGGCTGTTAAGACTTTGTCGAGTACTATTCATACAAAATTCCAACGGTTGCAGTTTACGCCGGATATGTTACCGGCCGATTTGACCGGGACGTTAATTT
Source organism: bacterium (assembly GCA_030429765.1). Lineage (GTDB taxonomy): Bacteria > Omnitrophota > Gorgyraeia > Zapsychrales > Zapsychraceae > JAGOSC01. The sequence continues at coordinate 42,557 of JAUIER010000003.1, forward strand.
ATGATCAGAAAAGCGGGGATTTTAAGGTCAAGAAAGGACCGATCTTCGCCAATATTATTCTGGCTGACGAGATTAACCGCGCGCCGGCCAAGGTGCAGAGCGCGTTACTGGAGGCGATGCAGGAGCGGCAGGTTACGATCGGGTCCGATACGTTGGGGCTCGAAGATCCGTTCCTGGTGTTGGCCACACAGAATCCGATTGAGCAGGAAGGGACTTATCCGTTACCGGAAGCGCAGGTCGATCGATTTATGCTCAAGCTCAAGATTGATTATCCCACCAAGGAAGAAGAACATCAGATCCTGAAACGCATGGCCCATACCAAGAACAAGATCGAGATCAAACCGATCATTCATCCCGAAGATCTGCTGGAGGCGCGGAAGATCGTCGACGAGATCTACATGGATGAAAAGATTGAACACTACATTGTCAATATCGTTGACTCGACACGCAATCCTGATCAGTACAACCTTAGTGACATCAAGGGATTACTTCAGTACGGGGCATCGCCGCGGGCGACGATCAATCTGGCGATCGCTTCCAAGGCCCACGCCTTTCTTCAAGGCCGCGGGTATGTCACGCCTCAAGATGTGAAGTCGATCGGAATGGATGTCCTTCGCCATCGTATTCTGATCAGTTATGAAGCCGAAGCCGAAGAAAAAACATCAGAAGATATTATCCAACGGATTTTTGACGAGATAGAAGTACCTTAGTCTGAAACGAGTGATCAGTGATCGGTAACGCGAGTATTGCTGGATACCAAGTTCAGGGGCGGTAGGACAAAGGGCTGATATATCAGCGTGTCCTGCCAAGATGAGTCAACCATCCGGGTGTCGCGTGTCACATCACCGGTCTCTCTCCCAAAAAACTGTAAGTCATTCATCATGATACCCAAAGACCTGTTTAAGAAAATCAAACAGATTGAAATCACCACCTCCAGGCTGGTGACGGATGTATTTGCCGGCCAGTATCACAGTGTATTCAAGGGGCAGGGGATTGAGTTTGATGAGGTGCGTGAGTATCAGATGGGCGATGATATCCGCAGCATTGACTGGAATGTGACCGCGCGGACCGGCAAACCGCATGTAAAGAAATTTATCGAGGAGCGGGAGCTGACCGTAATGATCCTCGTCGATGTGTCGGCCTCGGCCATGTTTGGATCAACACACGAGATCAAGAGCCAGCTGGCGGCGGAGATGTCGGCGCTGTTGGCCTTATCAGCGATCCGTAATAATGATAAAGTCGGATTGATCATCTTTACGGATGAGGTTGAGAAGTTTATTCCGCCGCGCAAGGGGCGAGGTCATGTGCTTCGACTGATCCGTGAGGTTTTGTATTTTGTTCCCCAGGGCAAACACACCAATATAACCAATGCGTTGGAATTTTTGAGCCGGGTGACCTCCCGCAAAACAATATCATTCTTGATTTCAGACTTTCTGGGGCATAATTTGGACCGTCCGGACGGCGATCCGGATGAGACATTCAAGAAAGTCTTGTCGATTGCGAATCAGCGTCATGATTTGATCGCGATCACCATGAATGATCCCAATGAACAGCGTCTTCCCAAGAGCGGTATCCTGCTGCTGGAGGACGCGGAGACCGGTGAGCTGGTCTATGTCGATTCGAACAGCTCAACCGTGCGCGACCGATATGAAAAAAATAACGCCCGGCGAATCGCCAAGCGTGAACAATTATTCCGCTCGCTGGGAATCGATCATATGGATGTGTCGACCGATTCGTCGTATGCCGACGAGGTGGTTAAATTTTTCCGTCAACGGATACGTAAGCAGCGTTAATGCCGGTTATGAAACATTTTTGTAAACACACAATTTGGATGGGCTGGGTATGTCTGCTTCCTAGTCTTGTCAATGCTCAGGAGGAGGGCGGATTGCGTGACATCCGCGGGCCGGTGGAATATCCGTCGTTTCCGTGGGGATCTTTTATCACCACGCTGGTGCTCTTGTTGCTGATCGGCGGCGGATTATACTTTTATCTCGAGCGTAAGCGACGCCTCAAGGCCAAGTCCCAAGTCGCCAAGTTGCCGTGGCAGATTGCTCAGGAAAAAATCAAGGCCTTGCTGGCTTCAGACTTGTTGTCGAGCAAACAGTACGAAACATTCTACGCGCGGTTATCAGATGTCTTACGCGAATATATCGAAAATCGTTTTGGAATCCGCGCGGTTGAGATGACGACGGACGAATTCCTGACATCTCTAAAGGACAATCAGTCTCTCGCTGACAATCACAAGCGTCTGCTGAAGCAGTTTCTCGAATATGCGGATATGGTGAAGTTTGCTAAATTCACGCCGAATCAGAAAGATGTCGAAGAAGGTTATGAAGCGGCCCGTAAGTTTATCACTCAGACGCAGCGTCGATCCGGAGGGGCGTAATGGTATTTAAAACACCGTGGATACTCGCGTTGATCCCCATCGTGCTGGCCGGGATCTGGTGGATGCGCCGGGACAGAAAACCGACGACATTTCGTTTTTCCTCCCAGCAGCTGGTGGGAGGTGTCGGGAGTTCATTGCGTACGCGTTTACTGCCGTTGCCGACGATCCTTCGTTACATGGTGCTGACCTTGTTTATCTTTGCCCTGGCCGGACCCAGATTTGTGTCCGAGGAGACGGTCCGCAAAACGCAGGGGATTGACATTGTGTTGACCATCGACGCATCGGGCAGTATGGCGGCCGAAGATTTTAATATCGGTGACAAACGTGTGAATCGTCTCACGATAGTCAAAGAGGTGGTGGCCGAATTTATTGAACAGCGGGACAGTGACCGTATCGGATTGATTACCTTTGCCGCGTTGGCCTACACCGTGACACCGCTGACGACCGACTATTCGTGGCTGCTGGAGAATCTCAAACGCGTTCGGTTAGGGATGATCCAGGATGGAACAGCGATTGGTTCGGCGATTATGTCATCGGTGGCCCGCTTAAAGGACAGTGACGCGAAAAGTAAGGTGGCGATTCTGCTGACGGACGGAGTCAACAACGGTCGTGAGGTCGATCCGATTGAAGCCGCGCGCGTGGCCAAGTCATTCGGGGTAAAGATTTACACTATCGGTGCCGGCACGTCGGGCTATGTGCCGTTTCCGATGCGGGCGTTCGGCCGTCAGATTTATCGCGACGTCAAGATCGATCTTGATGAAGATGTGCTGAAGGAAGTCGCATATATCACCGGCGGCAAGTATTTTCGGGCGATGGATGCGGCCAAGTTGAGAGCGATCTATGATGAAATCGATCAGCTTGAAAAAACGGAAGTCGAAGAGCTTGGCTATTTCGAATACACCGAATTATTTGGATGGTTTCTCGGAGCGGGTATGATTTTGCTGTTGCTGGAGATCCTTTTGAAAAATACTTGGCTGCTGAGGGTTCCCTAAAATGCAATTTGAACAATCGTGGATGCTGAATTTGTTGTGGGCCGTATTGTTGCTGGTCGGATTCTTACGCTGGGCAGCGGTCTATAGGGAAGGTGTGATCCGGAAGTTCGTCGACCAGAAGCTTGTCGACAAAGTTGTCATCAACGCCGGGCGCGGAGTGCAATTGTATCGTCACATACTGATCGTTGGCGTCTTCGTCTTTGCCATCCTGGCGTTAAGCCGCCCGCAATGGGGATTTGAGTGGCAGGAGGTCAAACGTAAGGCCATCGATATCATTGTGGTGATCGATACATCCAAAAGTATGCTGACACAGGATGTCAAACCCAATCGTCTGGAACGCACTAAGTTGGCCGTTAAGGATCTGCTTAAGAAATTGCGCGGGGATCGAATCGGGCTGATCGCGTTTTCCGGTGAGGCATTCCTGATGTGTCCTTTAACCAGTGATTATAATGGATTTGTACTCAGCCTCAATGATCTCGACGTGGACTCGGTGCCGCGCGGCGGAACGAATCTGGAGCGGGCCCTGCAGGTCGGACTGGAAAGTTTTGATGAGACGAACAGTCAGTACAAAACGATTATTGTTGTCACCGATGGCGACAATCTCGAGGGGGACCCGACCGCGGTGGCCAGACGGGCGCGCGAGGAAGGGGTTAAGATCTATGCGATCGGCATCGGAACACGCGAAGGAGAGCTGATTCAGATATCAGATGCCGGCGATGCCCCCACGTTTCTCAAGGACTCCGAAGGTAATTTCGTGAAGTCACGTTTAAATGAGGCGCTGCTTAAGCAAATTTCGCTGATTACCGAAGGTGCCTACGTCAAGGCCAGCGGCGCGCAATTTGGACTGGACCTGATATACGAGCGTGATCTATCGAAACTCGAGAAGCGAGAGCTGCAAACCCGGATGCAGAAAAAGTATTTTGACCGGTTTCAATGGCCGTTAACGGTCGCGTTAATCCTGTTGGTGATGGAATCATGTTTACCCCGACGAAAAAAACAACTTGTGCAGTCTTAGGTTGGCTTGCGGCCAGCTCGTGTATGGTGACGACGGTCTCGGCCGATAATGTGGCCAAGCAGACCCGTACGGGCAACCGTCTGTACGAGGCGGACGACTTTGCCGGAGCGCTGGAAAAATACAAGCAGGCCTTAAAAATTAATCCGGAATCTGGTATCATTAATTTCAATGTCGGAAGTGCGTACTATAAGGCCGGTGAGTATGAATCGGCCGTTGAGCATCTGCAGCGGTCCGTGCTGACCGATGATGATCAGCTGCGGCAGCGGGCGCATTATAATTTGGGCAATGCGCGCTATCAGTACGGTCGGGGTTTCGTGCAGAAAGACAAGCCAAAAGCCATTGAGCAGTACGAGCAAGCGATTCGTGAATACGACAAGGTTATAGTCGCCCGGCCGGATGATGAGGATGCGTTGCACAATCGAAAGATCGTCCAGGATGAGCTGGACCGTTTGAAGCAGGAACAGGCCAGTCAGCCCAACCAGCAGAGTCAGCAAAGTCAGGACGATCAGAACAAAGATTCTCAGTCTGATAATCAGGATCAAAACAACGATCAGTCAAATCAGTCCGACCAGAACGATGATTCCTCACAGCAGGATCAGTCCGACGACTCGAATCAGGACGAAAATCAGGAAGATCAGTCGGACTCGGAGAATCAGCCGGACGATTCCCAGGATCAGCCGGATGATTCGCAAGATCAGCCGCAGAATCAGGATCAATCTGATGAGTCGGAGGATGATTCACAATCTGATCACTCGTCGACGGATGATCAGGAGGAACAGAATAATTCTGATGAATCTCAGTCGGATCAGCAAAACAATCAGCAAGATCAGTCGGATAATTCGCAGGGACAGGATTCTCCGCAGGATCAGTCTTCGGATTCTCAACAGGACCAAGAGCAGGACGGACAGGGTGATCGGGAGCAGCCGCAGGATGGTCAGGAAAATCAGCCGTCCGATCAGAACGACAATCAACAGCCGCCCGATTCTCAGGGCGATGGGCGTTCCGGTATGTCACCGCAGCCGGTGGATATCAGTGATTTGACGGCCGGGGAGGCCGAGATGATGCTGAGAAATTATCAGCAATCGATTGAACCCACGGAGTTATTGAATTTTAATCCGCCAAGCCGGGGCGTTCCGGTATTGAAGGATTGGTAAGCCGATGAATCAATTTGCCATAAGTTTATTCAATAGATGGATCAGGCCTGTCTTTGGATTATGCCTGATGTGTATGCTGCTGACAGCCGCACCGGCACAAGCGCAGGATATATCTATCGAAGCCACGGTGAATGTGAACCGCATTCCGCTGGGCTCGGCGGTGAATTTGACCATCACCATCAAAGGCACGCAGAATGTCTCGGCCTTTGACTTGCCGCCCATTCCGGATTTTGATACCAAGTTTATCGGACCGTCGCGCAATATCTCCGTCGTGAACAATCAGTACACCACATCTATTTCGTTTACATACTCAATGCTGCCGTTAAAGGCCGGTAAGCTTCAGATCCCGATGCTTCAGGTCACAATTGATGGTAACACATATTCAACTGACGCTATCATGCTGGATGTTTATGATCCCGCCGTGGAAGGGGATGGTCCGCAGGCGGAAACAGAACTCAGAGAAAAGATCTTTGTGCAGCTTCAGGTCCCGTCGGAAGAGGTTTATATCAATGAGCCGATGCAGGTAAAGGTTTTTCTCTATACGTCGGGGGTGGCAATCCGCGACATCCAGTATCCCAAAATGGACATGACCGGATTTATTGACGAGGCCTATGAGCAGCCCCGGCAATATCAACAGGTGATTGAGGGTAAGCGATTTGAGATCGTTGAATTTGAAAAGTCGGTGTATCCCACCCGGACCGGTGAATTGTCGATTGGTCCGGCACAGGTGGATTGCAATATTGTGATGCGCAACAATCGGCGCCGCGGCAGCAGTTTGATGGAAGATGATTTCTTCAGCGCATTTTTTGACCGGGGCGAAAAGCGTCCGGCCAAGCTATTGTCTGATCCGGTCAAGCTGACGGTTAAGCCATTGCCCAAAGAGGGGCAGCCGGCGAGTTTTACCGGCGGCGTGGGCAATCTGGATTTCAGTGCGGATATCAGTCCGGCTGAGGTGAACGTCGGCGATCCGATCACCTTAAGGATGAAGATTCAGGGCAAAGGGAACCTTAACGCCGTGGCCTTTCCCGAGCTCAAGAACTCCGATCAATTCAAACTTTATGATCCAATCATCAAGGAAGAAGGACGCGTCAAGACGCTGGAGCAGGTCTTGATCCCCAAATCGACCGATGTGACGGAGATCCCGGCGTTTGATTTTTCCTACTTTAACATCAGCCTCAATAAATATGTGGAAAGCCGGGAAGGGCCGTTCCCGATCAAGGTATCGCCCGCCGAGCAGGATGGCGGTTTGACCATGGTTGGCGGATTGGGTCAGAGTTCAATCATTGTTCCGCCGGAACAATTGGGCGAGGACATTGTGTTTATCAAGGACAGTCCCGGCAAATTTCATCGTTTGGGACAACGGATGTATAATTCCGTTTCGTTCTATGTGGTGTTGATTCTGGTGATGGCAGCGCTCATCGGCGGGTATATCTGGTACCGGCTGACGCATCGGCTGGAAACGGATTCGGCGTTTGCCCGTAAACTCAAGGCGTCCAAGCTCGCCAAACGCGGGCTTAAACATACCCAGCAGTTGATGGAACAGGGCAAGGAGCAAGAGTTTTACGACGAAACGTTTAAACTGCTCAAGCGGTACTTATCCGACAAACTCGTGATTCCGGCGGGTACGGTGAATATCCATCAGGTCAGAGAAAAGGTTAAGGATCTGTCCTTTGATGAAATGATCCTGAGCGCGGTCAAAACAACCTTTGATGAATGCGAGTCCATCCGTTACGCCTCCGCCAGGATCTCTAACGGTCAGATGCAGGCGACCCAATCGCGTGTTCAAAAAGTGATCGAGTATTTCGAAAGGAAGGTGCGCTGATGAAGTGGACCCGCGGGATGATAGGTGTAGTGCTATTGTTGATGAGCGCGTTTTCGGCCGAGGCCGCCATGCCGCAGCAGGAAGCGGTGTCTCAATTTGTCCTGGGCAATCAGGCTTACAAAGAAGGTGCTTACGAAAAAGCGATTGAGGAATACCGCGCGATTCTCGAAGGCGACCGTGAGAACGGTCATTTGTATTACAACCTGGCCAATGCCTATTTCAAAAACAGACAACTCGGTTATTCTATTCTAAACTATGAGCGGGCGCGGCGGCTCATGCCGCGCGACAGCGACTTGAAATTTAATCTGGCCTACGCCGAATCACTGGTCCGTAAGACGGCACAGCCCGAACCGGCGGGATTCGTTTCGGAGATGATCAGCGGTCACGTGAACTTTTATACGTTGGACGAAATGTTCCTGATGACGACGGTTCTGGTGGTATTGCTCGGTGCGGTATTTTTGATGTCACGTTTCCTGAAATGGCCGAGGGTGATGAAGACGGTCAGTCGCAGTGTCCTGATCATCCTGATCCTGGTTTACAGTATCGGTTTAATTCTCAAGGTCCGCGTGACGGCGGATCAGGCGGTTATCGTATCCAATACACCGGCCAATTTTGAGCCGTTAGAGACCGCGACAATGCGTTTCGAATTATTTGAAGGGATGAAGGTAAAGGTGCTAAGATACAAAGATGGATGGGTCAAGGTCGAGCGGGATGACGGGCTGTTGGGCTGGGTCACGCAGACGTCGCTTGAAGAGATTTAGTCCAGGATAACCAGTACTCACAAGGATATGGCGTCGAATTTCTACACGGTAAAAACACTATTTCGTTCGCAGGCCAAAGGGCGTCCCAAGTTACCGGACCGGTTTTTTGATCCGGATGCGACTTTACTCGAAGAACGGATTCAACTGATCAAGGCCAAAAGCCGGGTCGAAGCCTTGAAGAAGGCCGAAAAGGACGCCCGTGAATACGCCAAGCGGATTCGTTATCAGAATCCCTACGATCAGGACGTGACACTGGAGTATTTGGGGCTCAATGAGATTTTTGAGGTTGAGCATGCGTTACAGGATAAAACAGAGATCTATTCCAGCAGTCGAATCATCAGTCAGAAAACATCTGTGTCAAAGATTGCGCATACCTATCTCAATAAAAAGCAATCGTTAGAGCACAGCAAGCGAAAAAAATTTGTTAATAAGGCGTATTTCCATGACCAAAATTAAATGTCGGGGGATTTTGTCAGCATTGTTCCTCATGTGTATATTTGTCTCACCTGTCCAAGGGCAGGCGCAGTCCAATCAGAATGCCGATCGACTTGAAGCGCTGCGCGAGTTGATGGAGGCCACCGAGGCGGCGGAGGCCGCGGCCAAGAAGGTGGAAGTCAAGATCAAAACGGTTGAGGCCGAGGAAAAGGACGAGGCGGCTGAAGAGTCCGACGAACCCGAATTCGTCAACTGCTATCAATACTATCAGGAAACCGAAACTTGCCCCAAGGAACAATGTAATCTAGGGTGTTTGGGCGGCATCATTTATGAAGATTGTGAAATCGGCTGTGAACCCAAGCCGTGTTTTGAGATTCCGTTGGAACATTGCCCGACGAGTGTCTGTCAAATCCAGGAAGGCTGCGAAGGGGTAGACGTTTGTTTTCCGCAGAATGACTACGCACCGCCGAGATGTGGAGATTTGGCCTATTCCGGATCAGATGTCGAGTGTTGTCCCGGATATGTGAAGCGCTGCGGGATCGAATTTTTTGACGGAACATGTGATATGGCCGGCCGAGACAGTATTTACGGGGTGCCTATTTGTCTGCCCTGCGGTAACGGGATTTGCAATCAGTTTGAAAATGCCTGTAACTGTCCGGAAGATTGCCGTCGACGACACACGATCAATATCGAATACACGCCGATTCAGCCGCGCCGGTCCGGATCAAAATAGTCTGTTACGCTTGAATCGTTTTGAAGATGGCCTCGGCCGCTTTGAGGGTGGCCGGTGAGGTGCCCAGCGATTCAGTCATCGCCTTTAATTCACGTTTCATTTCCGCGATACGTATTTCATTTGTGAAAATAGCCTGTAGGGCATCGGCCAGGTCTTTGGGATTGGCGTCATGCTGAATAAATTCAGGAACAACCTCTTTCTGCGCGACGACATTGACCAACGAAATGTGCGGGATCTTGACGACAAGTTTGGCAAGCGCCCAGGTGCTCCACGACGTCTTGTACATCACTACCATCGGCTTACCCAGGATCGCCGTTTCAAGTGTCGCCGTCCCCGACGTGACCAGACAGATATCACACACATTAATTCCGTCGTAGATATGATCCTCGATGATGTTAAAATGGATCGGTATATTTCGGGTCATGTCTTCAATGGTCGATCTCTCTATTGACGGGGCCTTGAGGATAACAAACTGCAGCATGGGATAGTCGGCGTGCAGCCGTTCGGCAGTCTCCAACATAACCGGTAAACAGCGTTCGATCTCTTTTTGACGGGATCCGGGCAATAGGCCCAGCGTGATCTTTTCCTGTTGCAGGGCGAAGAGCTGTGTCGCTTCGGTCTTGGTCATGGATGTCTCGACGGTATCAACCAGCGGATGGCCCACAAAGTCCACATCATAATCGTAGCGCGCGTAAAATTCCTTTTCGAAATCAAATAATACCAGCATCCGGTCGATGTATTCTTTGATAAAGAATACCCGCTTTTTCTTCCAGGCCCATACCTGCGGGCTGATGTAGTAAATAACTTTGGTATCGAGTTCCTTGAGCTGCTTGGCCAGGCGAAGATTGAAGCCGGGATAGTCAATGAGAATGACCGCAACGGGTTTTTTCTGCCGGATTTTTTCAAGGATCATATAAAAGATTTTGCGGAATTCGCCATAGTGCTTGAGTACCTCGACAAAACCCACCACGGCCAGCTTGGTCAGATCATAGTGAATCTCCACGCCGCTTTCACGCATCTTGGGCCCGCCGAGGCCCGAGAACGTTAAATTGGGATTGAGTTGCTTTAATGCGTCGACGAGAAGGGCGCCGTGAAGGTCGCCCGAATCTTCACCGGCGATTACAACGATATGGTCTGATTGTTTTTCCATAAATGATCGCTGATTTGTAGCGCGACATCCAGCGCGTTTATACCTTCCTGGCCGGTGACGTAGGGAGTCTGATCATTGAGGATGCAATCGGCGAAGTGTTCGAGTTCCTTTTGAAGAGGTTGATCTTTTTCAATTGGAAGACTGTGTTTGGAAATTTGATTGTCATGTTTTCGATAGATATAGGCGGACTGCTTGACATAATCGAGCGAGATGTAGGCGTTCCGTTGGAAGATTCTGATTTTACGCATCATGTCATCCGAGATTCGGCTGGCTGTCAAGTTGCAGACGCATCCGTTCTCAAATGTAAGCCGGACGCTGGCGATATCTTCCAGTGGCGTGAGCACCGGAATACCGGTGGCGCGAATTTCGGTAATAGACGACTTGTTCAGCGCCAGCACGATATCGATGTCATGAATCATCAGATCCATGATGACGCCGATGTCCAGCGACCGGTTCGGAAACCGGTTGAGACGATGACATTCGATAAAGAGCGGCTGGTCGGTGAAATGCATAATCGACTGAAACGCGGTATTAAACCGTTCCACGTGACCAATCTGCAGCTTGACATTGTGAATCTCGGATAATTGAGTCAGGACCTTGGCTTCGGCCACCGTCTTAGCGATCGGTTTTTCGATAAATGTGTGAATGTTATGGCTGAGGAAAAATTCAGCGATCTCGAAATGCTTGTCTGTAGGGGTGCAGATGCTGACGGCGTCGACCCGGCCCAGCAGATCCTTGTAGTCGGTAAAGCCGGGGATGCCAAAATCGGCCGAAAGACGTTCGACCCGGTCTTTTTTGACGTCGCAGATGCCGGTCAGCTCGACTTTGTGATTGAGTTCATTGAAGATTTTGAGGTGAAGCGAGCCGAGGTGTCCGACCCCGATGATGCCGAGTTTGATTTTTTGCATGAATAGGGATGACTTACGTAAATTGTTGAATCAGTTAAGTTTAATTCAATTTTGTCGATCAATAAATGCCTCGACAAATGCGGAAGGGTATGCTAATATCCCAACCATTATGACAAATTATTTAAAACTTTTAAGATTTCTCAAAGGTCATGAAAAGCTTTTTTCGATCGCTGTGGTGCTCATGATCTTTGCCAGCATTTTCGAGGGGTTCCAGCTGCCGCTGCTGGTTCCTCTGATGGACCGTATCTTCAACAACAAGCCGATCGTGGTCGCCAACGACCTGCCCGATTTTCTCGATAATTTTATCCAACACCTTAACACGATGGACCCGGAAAAGCTATTCTGGATTTTTCCGGTGATAACCATTGTGCTGCTGATCGTGAAGCACACGTTTATTTTCTTCTACAAATTGTGTATGAGTGATGTGTCGCAGCGCGTCATGCGTGATATTCGTAACAAGCTTTACAGTAAGATGCAACATTTGTCGTTGGACTATTTCAGTAACAAACGGACCGGCGAATTGGTTTCCCGGATTACGTTTGACGTGAATCTCGTCGAGAATGCCTTGTCGTACGGGTTGATCGATTTATTCTGTCAGACAACGATGATTGTTATTTATGCGACCATTGCCTTCACGATCTTTCCGAAGGGGACAATTATTCTGCTGTGTGTCTTTCCTCTCATCGCGATTCCCATGTCTAGTCTTGGGAAGCGTCTGCGAAAATTTTCCAAGGGCATTCAGGAAAAAATAGCTGATATAAATTCCATACTACTCGAAACTATCTCCGGAGTCAAACTTGTTAAGGCTTTTTGTGCGGAGAAGCAGGAGATTGAACGTTTCGAGGCCAAGAATCATGAATATTACAAACTGCGGATGAGTTCGATCAAGCGGATTCTGGCTATTTCACCGATGACCGAGATTTTCGGGACGGTCTGCGGGGTCGGAATTATCCTGTGGATTGGTCGGCTGGTGATGAGCGGTGAGCTGTCCTCGGGGATTTTCATCCTGTTTTTTGGGTCGATTATGTCGATAATCTCGCCGATCAAGAAGCTGGGGAATGTGAACGCCCTGATTCAGCAGGCCTTGGTGGCGAATGAGCGGATTCATCAGGTCCTGGAGGCCCCGATATCAGTCCGGGAGGCGGATGATCCCTACGAGCTGGAGGAGCTCAGGGAGTCGATCCGGATGGAGGGCGTTGAATTTCGGTATTCTGATGATACGGACATAGTCTTTGCGGGGATTGACCTGGAGATCAAAAAGGGGGAGCTCATTGCCATAGTGGGACCGACCGGGACCGGTAAAACAACCCTGGTCAGTCTGATTCCGCGCTTCTATGATCCCACCAAGGGCCGGGTGCTCTTCGACGGGCAGGACCTCAAGGACGTGAGTTTTAGGTCGCTGCGGCAGCAAATCGGCATCGTGACACAGGAATCAATCCTGTTCAATGATACGGTGCGGGCCAATATCGCCTATGGCCGTCCCAAGGCCTCACTCGCGGAAGTCGAGGAGGTGGCCAAGCAGGCCTTCGCCCACCGCTTCATTGTGAAGATGCCCCAGGGATACAGCACGGTGATTGGAGATCGGGGTTTCAGGCTTTCAGGGGGCGAAAAGCAGCGCTTATCCATCGCCCGGGCCATCCTCAAGAATCCACCAATCCTGATCCTGGATGAGGCGACCAGCCAGCTGGATTCAGAGTCCGAAAAATTTGTCCAGGAGGCGCTCGATGAGCTGATGAAGGGCAGGACTGTCATCGCGATCGCGCATCGTTTGTCTACGATCACCAAGGCGGATAAGATCGTCGTTCTCGACGAAGGAAAGATCGTCGGTCTGGGCAAGCACAAAGAATTGCTCGAAACATGCGACCTTTACAAACGATTGCACAGCATGCAGTTTCAGGCTTAGGAGCAAACGGCCCTGGATGAGGATTTTTTTGCGCCGCAGGCGAAATTAAAGGTTGCATTCAAAACAATTATTGGGTATACTACCACGATTAAAATTTGGAAAGCACGTTAATGCACAGCATTACGCGGATTTGTCCTGCATCAGATGATGTTTTAAGGGCGAAAGAAACATGATGCTGAAACTCACATGGAGGAAACATGGTTGAAGAACTCATCAAGAAGCTACTAGAATCTGGGGTCCATTTCGGACATCAAACCCAGCGGTGGAACCCGAAAATGCAGCGTTTCATTTTCGGGCAGCGCAGCGGAATTTACATCATAGATTTGGAGAAGACAGCTGAGCATTTGGGTCAAGCTCAGGATTTTGTCAGAGACGTGGCGGCTCGCGGCGGACGCATCCTGTTTGTCGGAACGAAAAAACAGGCACAGATGATCGTTGAAGAAGAAGCCGTTAAGTCCGACATGTTCTACATCAAAAGCCGTTGGTTGGGCGGATTGTTGACCAACTTTCAAACTGTAAAAAAATCGATTCAGCGTCTGGATACAATCGAGAAGATGGCTGAAAACGGGATCTGGGAAAGTCTCAAGAAAAAAGAGATCGCGCGGCTGAATAAAGAGAAAGAGCGTTTGTTGAGAGATCTTGGCGGAATCCGTCAGATGAAGGAACTTCCGGATGTGATCTTTATCGTCGATCCAAAGCGTGAGTCGATCGCGGTCAAGGAAGCAATGAAATTGGGAATCCCACTGGTAGCGATTGTTGATACCAACTGCGATCCGGAATGTATCGATTACCCTATCCCTGGAAACGATGATGCGTTAAAGTCAGTTCGGCTGTTGACGTCATTGATTTCTGAAAGTATCCGTGAAGGGCGTAAAGAGTTTGTGACCAGCACAAACAAGGCGGCTGAAGAGGCTGAAGCCAAGGCCAAGGCTGATGCAGAAAAAGCCGAAGCCGAAAAGGCGGAAGCAGCCAAGGCTGCAGAAGCCCCGGCGGCCGGCAGCGGCGAGACTGGCGCGGAAACCTCCGAGAAGCCAGCTGCATAAATCACGGAACACTTTAAGATTTAATATTTGACGAAAGGATAAAGAATCATGGCAATTACGGCAGAAGATATCAGAGAACTCAGAGAGATGACATCATGCGGTGTTATGGAATGTAAGAAGGCATTGGAAGAAACCGGCGGAGATAAAGAGAAGGCCAAGGAAGTTCTCAAAAAACGTGGATTGGAATTGGCAGCCAAAAAAGGAAGCCGATCGGCCACAGAAGGACGGATTGAAACGTACATCCACGGCGGCGCAAAGATCGGTGTTATTGTTGAAGTGAATTGTGAAACAGATTTCGTCGCGAAGAACGAAGACTTTATCGCCTTCACGAGAGATTTAGCGATGCATATCGCGGCCCTAGCTCCGCAATATGTCAGCAAAGATGACATTCCTCAGGAAGACTTGGATTCAGCCAAGGATCCCAAGGGATACGTTAAGGAAGTTGCGCTATTGGAACAGCCTTTTGTCAAAGATCCTAAATCAACGATTCAGGAAAAACTTACATCACTGGTTGCTTCAATCGGAGAAAATATTTTCATTCGACGTTTTGTCCGTTACAAAGTCAACGAAGTATAGTGAATGGCGGCTCCAGCCGGTAAATCATTTGACAAAAAAGATCGTATTTCAGTGGTTAATCAAAAACCTGCCTACAATACAATATTACTCAAGCTTAGCGGAGAGGCATTACTCGGTAGTCAAGACCACGGTATCGATATCGAGATGTGCGCTTCATTAGCTGAGCAGATCAAGGATATTCATACATTAGGAGTACGAATCGCATTAGTCGTCGGAGGTGGTAACATCTTTCGGGGACAAGTCCAATCCAAGCGTTTTGGTTTGGACCGCTCTGTGGCAGATTATATGGGAATGTTAGCCACCGTTCTTAACGGGCTGGCATTACAGAACGCGCTCGAAAAGGTTGGTGTCCCGACCAGGGTCATGACGGCGATTGAAATGTCTGCCGTCGCTGAACCATACATCCGGCGTCGGGCGCTTCGACATTTGGAAAAAAATCGTGTGGTCATCTTTGTGGCCGGAACCGGGAATCCTTATTTCACGACGGATACGGCCGCGGCGCTACGCGCGTCAGAGCTCAAGGCGGACGTGATCCTCAAGGCGACGAAAGTTGACGGTGTCTATTCTGATGATCCGGTCAAAAATCCGGATGCGACACGTTTTGATTCTTTGAAATTTATCGATGTGCTTCAGAAGAATTTGCGAGTTATGGATGCCACGGCGATCAGCATGTGCATGGACAATAATTTGCCGATCATCGTTTTTAATTTGCTGCAGGAAGGAAATGTCAAAAAAGTGGTACTGGGCGAAAATATTGGAACCGTCGTTAACAGTGGAGATTAAGTATGCCAGTTAAAGAAATCTTAAATGACACTGAATCAAAAATGAAAAAGACCATCGAAGCGACCAAGCGGGAATTCGCGGAGGTCCGAACGGGACGCGCGCATCCAGGTTTGATCGAAGGTTTACATGTTGATTATTATGGAACTCCGACGATGGTGAAGGACATGGCGTCAATCAACATTCCCGATCCGAAGACGATATCAATTCAGCCGTGGGATGCATCGGCGTTACCGGAGATCGAAAAAGCTATTTCAGCGTCGAATCTGGGGCTGACACCCAATAACGACGGTAAGATCATCCGGCTGAATATTCCGCCATTATCAGAAGAACGTCGAATTGAGTTGGCGAAGATGGTGAAGGAAATGGCCGAGAAGTCACGCGTGTCGCTCCGAACGATCCGTCGTGATTCAAATGACAAACTCAAGAAGATGAAGGCGGATAAGCAGGTTTCGGAGGATGATGAATTCAAAGCGCATGAAGCCGTGCAGAAATTGACGGATACGTATATTAAGGAAATTGACGGTCTATTGGCTGATAAAGAAAAACAGTTGATGGAACACTGATTCTGTTCTTTAAAAATTGAATTTTAGTATTCACATTTAATTCAGATTTGTGTAAACTCTGAAAATAAGTTTGCATCAATTTGAGCCTCTAGCTCATCCGGTAGAGCATCTCCCTTTTAAGGAGAGGGTGGCGCGTTCGAGTCGCGCGAGGCTCACTCTTGTTCCTCCGGCTCAGACCTGAGATAGTCCGAGTCGGAGGAAAACATTTTTGCCCCGCTGGTGGAATTGGTAGACACGCTAGTCTTAGGAACTAGTGCCGCAAGGCGTGGGGGTTCAAGTCCCTCGCGGGGCATTTTATGAAGTCCTATCCGGATCATTATTTCAGAATTTATAGCAGCACGGACGTCACGTCCGGAGCTTTTATACAATCACAATTTTGCGGCGGTAATTCAGTTGGCTAGAATGCCACCTTGCCAAGGTGGATGTCGTGGGTTCGAATCCCATCCGCCGCTCCATTTTACAAAACAACCATCTTATACAGACCTAGATCAACCGGGTTTGCTTGGAACGCAGCTTGCGGCCAATTTGGAGGAATATATATGAAAATTAGTGACTTTCTTTGCACGAAAGCTGTTTGTTCAGATCTACAGGCCAGCACAAAAGAAGAGGTTATTTCTGAGTTGGTCGGCCTATTGATTGACGCCGGAGAGATCAAGAAGAATCATAAAAGCAAGATCATCGAAGTTCTTCTGGCCCGTGAGGCGCTGGGATCTACAGCTATCGGCCAAGGAATCGCCATCCCGCACGGGAAGACCGGTTGTGTGGATAGCCTGGTCGGATGTCTCGGAGTCAGCAAGAAAGGCATCAACTTTGACTCGTTGGATGGTGAACCAGCTTATATATTTTTCCTACTCGTTGCTCCTGTCGACTCGGCAGGTCCTCACCTCAAAGCTTTGGCACGTATTTCCCGTCTCCTGAAAGACAAATTTGTCCGTGACAATTTGAAAGCCGTCAAGGACGACAAAGATATGTTAAAGCTCGTCCAGCAAGAAGACGGACGACTATCAAAACTTTAGTTATGCCTAAAAATCCTTTCAGATGGCTGTACCCCGGCATGAAGATCAAACGGTGGTTGCTCGCTTCTTTGCTGGGCATTGTCATTGTTGCTGTCGGCGCGGTCATTATAGGGAAGGTAGATGAACCTCATCCGCTGGTCAGCACGATCGGATTTATCTGGATCTTGTGCGGGATGGTATTAATCGTCCTCGGGATGAGCAAGATGATTGTTTCGCTGTTGGCTTTGGTTCTACCCAAGGGTGAGCGGGAGCTGGTGAACATTCTGTACCAGAAGACGTATCTCGAGCGCGGACCCAAGATCGCCACTGTAGGCGGCGGGACGGGTTTGTCGCATTTAATATTTGGTCTGAAGGAATATTCGTCGAACATCACCGCGATCGTTACTGTGGCGGATAGCGGTGGATCTTCAGGCCGGCTGCGCGAAGAATTTAACATTGTCGCTCCAGGAGACATACGCAACTGTTTGGTGGCGTTAGCTGATGCCCCCGAACTGGTTGGCGAGCTCTTTCAATACCGTTTTTCCAAAGATTCACAATTGCAGGGACACAATT
This sequence comes from bacterium, assembly GCA_030429765.1. Taxonomy (GTDB): domain Bacteria; phylum Omnitrophota; class Gorgyraeia; order Zapsychrales; family Zapsychraceae; genus JAGOSC01. The sequence goes on from JAUIER010000003.1 coordinate 60,349, forward strand.
TCGGCAATCTTTTTTTGACCGCCATGTATCAACTGACGGATGGTGATTTTGAAAAAGCTGTCAACGAGACCAGCAAGGTCCTCGCCATTCGCGGGAAAGTTGTACCGGCCACGGTGAGTAATGTGCATCTGGAAGCAGAATATGTCGACGGAACCCGTACACACGGCGAAGACAAGATTCCCAATCCGGATGTCCGAATTCATCGCGTGTCTTTGACCGGTGAAGCCTCGAAACCGACTCGGGATGCCCTTAAGGCCATCCAGGAAGCTGATATTATTGTGTTGGGTCCCGGCAGTTTGTACACCAGTGTCATTCCCAATCTGCTGATTAACGGAATGAGCGAGGCGATTGCCAAATCGCAGGCGTTTAAGATCTATATCTGCAACGTGATGACCCAGCATGGCGAAACAGACGGCTACTCGGCAAGTGACCACGCTCGGGCCATTATCGATCATTCTCAAGAAGGAGTGATCGATGCCTGTTTGATTAACAATGCGATTGTTCCGCCGGAGGCCCTTGAACGCTATCAGGAGGAACAGGCGTATCCCGTCGAGGCGGATATTGAAAAATTCAGGGAGCTAGGCGTCAAAGTGGAAGCCACCGATTTGTTGGGAGTAACGGATTATGTTCGGCACGATTCGAAAAAGCTGAACAAAGCGCTCATTAAACTCATTGAAACGCATCGTGTGATACGACGCTAGATTATTTGTCAGCCGGGATCTTGAGATGCCTAAAGTGCAAAAAGAAGTGATCATCAAGAACGAAAAGGGATTGCATATCCGTGTGGCCAGTGAATTGGTCAGGGTAGCGTCCCAGTACCAGGCTGATCTGTTTCTTCACAAAGGGGATAATCAGATCGACGCCAAATCGATCATGAGTGTCTTAACATTGGAGGGTTCATATAACTCCAAAATCCTGATTGTTGCCGACGGGGAAGATGCTGAAGAGGCGATTATCGAGATTGAAAAGATCTTAATCGAGCAAGAATAAAGATATGAAAGAAACCATCATCAAAGGAATTCCGGCTGCGCCGGGTATCGCGATCGGCAAGGCATTTGTCCTGGATAAACAGGAGTTCGTCGTGCCGCCACGGTATATCATGCCGCAGGAAGTGTCTGTTGAGATCGCCCGTTTTGAAGAGGCCTTAAACAAGGCTAAGTACGAAATCGAAGAGATCCAGAAACGTATTGCGGAAGAGATCGGCGAGGAGCATTCAAAGATATTTGACGGTCACATTATGGTGCTCCAGGATAAGACGATGATGGGCGAGGTTATCAAGCAGATCCAGGAAGACAAGATGTCGGCCGAGTTTGTTTTTTCTGAAGTGCTCAAAAAGTATTCCAAGATCTTCGAGAAAATGGAGGATGAATACATCAAAGAACGTGTCAGTGACATCAGCGATGTGGGCCGCCGTGTTCTCAAGAATCTCACTAATGAATATAAACTGCATGATTTTGAAAATCTGACCAACGATTTGATCATTGTCAGCTATGATCTTTCTCCATCGGACACAGCGAGTATGTTCAATAAGAAAATCCTCGCGTTTTGTACGGACGTGGGCGGAAAGACTTCGCACTCGGCGATTATGGCCAAGTCGCTGGGAATACCCGCGGTCGTGGGATTGAAGGACGCGACGCTTCGAATCCGCAATCAGGATACGATTATTGTCGACGGACGCAAAGGGTTGGTTATCATCAATCCATCCGGTGATACGCGCAAAGAGTACGAGAGCGTGCAGGACCGGATCAATGAATTCAAGGATCAGTACCAGAATATCAAGGACCTGCCGGCCGAGACACTCGACGGACATCAGGTCCAGCTTTACGCCAATCTGGAGTTGCCCGAAGAGATTCCACTCGTGCAGCAGCAAAATGCCAATGGAATCGGTTTGTACCGCACGGAATATTTCTACATGAACAGGGTCGACCTGCCTTCCGAAGAGGAACAGTTTAAGGCGTACAAACACGTAGCTGAGGCGGTGGCGCCCAAGCAAATCACCATCCGTAGTCTGGATTTGGGCGGGGACAAGTTTTTGTCGAGCCTTCAGATTCCCAAAGAGATGTATCCTTCATTGGGATGGCGGGCGATTCGTTTTTGTCTGGCCCAGCCTGAGATTTTTAAAACGCAATTGCGGGCCATTCTGCGGGCATCACACTACGGCAAGATCCGTTTGATGTATCCCATGATTTCGGGTTTATCCGAGCTTAAGCAGGCAAATGCGGTTCTGGACGAAGTTAAAAAAGGCCTGATGGATGAGAAGATTCCGTTTGATCAGGAATTACCGGTGGGTGTGATGATCGAAGTCCCGTCAGCGGCGATGACGGCGGATATTCTCTCCCAGGAAGCCGACTTCTTCAGCATCGGAACGAATGATTTGATCCAGTACACTCTCGCGATTGACCGGGTCAACGAGCAGACAGCCAATTTGTATGAGCCGAGTCATCCGGCTATTTTACGCCTGATAAAGAAAACCATCGACAGTGGTCAGACGGCGGGGATCAATGTTTCTTTGTGTGGAGAGATGTCGGGTGAACCGATATCGGCCTTGCTGTTGTTGGGAATGGGCTTGAAGGAATTTAGTATGTCGCCGTTAAGTTTGCTTCAAATCAAGAAGTTGGTGCGTTCGGTCAACTACAGCGATGCCAAATTACTGGCGGATGAAGTCTTAAATTTGTCAACGGGTGAGGAAGTCGAACGTGTTGCACGCAAACGGCTGAAGGATCTGGCCCCGAATGTCTTTGAAATTGCCGCAGAGGAATAAGGAGTTAACACATGAAAATTTTAGTATTGGCCGCTGGATACGGAACCCGCTTGAAGGCCATCGCAGAAAACACCCCTAAACCGCTTTTGCCGATTAGTGACCGTCCGTTGATGAATTATATCCTGGACCGGGTCAAGGGGTTGAATAGACTGAATGAAGTGATTGTGATCACCAACAATAAATTTGCCGAAACCTTCGAACAATGGGCGGCGGAGACCTCCATCGGGGTTCCCATCACCGTGGTCAATGACGGCACCAATTCTCCGGAGGACCGCCTGGGATCGATCGGGGATATTAATTTTGCCATTGAGAACCGCCAGCTGGAGGATGACCTGCTGGTCATCGGAGGCGATAATTTGTTTGATTATAACGTGGATGAGTATATAATGTTTGCTCAGGAAAAGGTGGCCGGATCCGCCGTGATCGGGCTATATGACGTGGGTGACAGAGAAGAGGCCAAGCTGTATGGCGTTGTGGGACTTGATGATACGAACCGGATCATCTCGTTCGAGGAAAAGCCCCAGGAGCCCAAATCGACTCTGATTTCCATGTGTTTTTACTACCTGCCCAAAGATAATCTGTCGCTGGTTGGACAGTATTTAAGGGAAGTCGGAAAGGCCGACAAGGCCGGAGACTATATCCGCTGGTTGCACAAACAAACCGATGTTTATGGATTTACGTTCAGCGGTAAGTGGTTTGACATAGGCAGTGTGGAAGCATATCAAGATGCTCAGAAAAATTTTAAATAACATCGACTTGCGGTGAGCAAGTTTGGGCAGTCAATATATCGTTATTGACATATTACGCAAAGGGAGGCGTTACAGTGAAAGGTACTTATTTCTTTACATCGGAATCTGTTGGAAAAGGTCATCCTGATAAGGTCAGTGATCAGGTGTCGGATGCAATTTTGGATGCTTGTTTAACCGGTGATCCAAACAGTCGAGTCGCGTGCGAAACATTTGTATGCCATGGAAAGCTAATTGTCGGAGGGGAGATCACGACACAATCCAAATTTGATGTGGAAGCGATCTGCCGGGACGTCCTCAATGATATCGGATATATTGACAAAAAATTCGGATTTGATGTGAACAATTGCGAGATTCAAAACGCGATTAACACCCAATCACCAGACATTTCTCAGGGAGTTGACACGGGCGGTGCGGGTGATCAGGGAATTATGTTCGGTTACGCGTGTGATGAAACCGAAGAACTTATGCCGTTGGCAATCATGCTGGCGCACAAACTTGTGGCCCGGGTTGATGAAGTCCGTCGATCCGGTGAACTACCTTACCTAGGGCCTGACTGTAAGAGCCAGGTGACAATCGAATACAAAGATGGTGAACCTCAAAGAGTCGATGCCGTTGTTTTGGCGTGTCAACATACCGAGGATATCGTGGATGAGTCCGGAGCGCGCATCACAGACAAGGCGCGTCAGGAAATTATCGACACGATTGCTAAACCGATTGTCGGTAAACTAGCGGATGAAAACACCAAATACTTTATCAACGAAACCGGTAAATTCGTCGTTGGTGGACCACAGGGTGACACCGGTTTGACAGGACGAAAGATCGTCGTTGATACATACGGTGGTTACGTCGCGCACGGAGGAGGAGCCTTCTCCGGAAAAGACTGTACTAAGGTAGACCGATCAGCCACATATATGACTCGGTACGTGACCAAGAATATCGTTGCCGCCAAGCTGGCGCGAAAATGTATGGTCCAGTTGAGTTACGCAATCGGATATCCAGAACCGATCAGCATCTATGTAGACACGTACGGCACAGGGAAAGTTTCGGATGAGCAATTGGTTGAATTGATCCGTAAAAACTTCGACCTGACTCCAAAAGGAATCATCGAACAACTAGACCTTCGCAGTCCGAACTTCCTGAAGACAGCTGCTTTCGGGCACTTCGGGCGCGACGGATTCACATGGGAACGCACGGATAAAGCTGCCGCCTTGGAAAAAGATGCGGCTGCGCTGGCGTCCTAAGGGAGAGATATTTATGGAAACGATTACAAACAAGAGTGGAGAATCCATGACTAATTCAACACAGGATTACAAGGTTAAAGATATATCGTTAGCCGATTTCGGGCGCAAAGAGATTCGGATTGCCGAAGCCGAAATGCCCGGACTAATGGCTATTCGAGATGAATACAAGGCCGAGCAGCCGCTGAAAGGCGCGCGCATCGCTGGTTGTATCCATATGACCATTCAAACAGCTGTTTTGATCGAAGCGCTGGTGGCGCTCGGGGCTGAGGTCAGATGGTCATCATGTAACATTTTTTCAACGCAGGATCACGCGGCGGCGGCAATTGCGGCGGCCGGCATTCCGGTATTCGCCTGGAAAGGTGAGACCGAAGAAGAATACGTCTGGTGTGTGAAGCAAACGATCACATGGCCGGATGGTAAGGGACCAAACATGATCCTGGATGACGGTGGTGATCTGACCCAGATCATGCACGACGAATACCCGGAATTTTTGGCTGATGTCAAAGGGCTTTCGGAAGAAACGACGACCGGTGTTCACCGACTTTATGAAATGGTTGAAAAAGGGACGTTAAAAGTTCCTGCGATCAATGTCAATGACTCGGTGACAAAATCAAAGTTCGACAATCTGTATGGTTGCCGTGAGTCGTTACTCGACGGAATCAAGCGTGCCACAGACGTGATGGTCGCCGGGAAAGTATGTGTGGTGGCCGGATACGGTGATGTAGGTAAAGGGTGTGTCCAGGCGATTAAAGGTCTCGGTGGACGTATCATTGTTACAGAAATCGATCCGATCTGTGCGTTGCAGGCGGCCATGGAAGGCTATGAAGTCATGAAGATGGATGACGCCGCGAAAATCGGTGACATCTTTGTCACGACCACAGGATGCCGTGATGTCATTACCGGCAAGCATCTTGATTCCATGAAGAGTGGAGCGATTGTTTGTAACATCGGTCACTTTGATCTGGAAATCGATGTGGCCTACCTGAACAATCGAGGCGACATCAAAAAAGATGAGATCAAGGCGCAGGTTCACGAGTATACGTATCCCGATGACAAAAAGATCATCGTTCTGGCTGAAGGTCGATTGGTCAACCTTGGATGCGCGACAGGACATCCGTCGTTTGTCATGAGTAATTCGTTCACCAATCAGGTCATGGCTCAGATTGAATTGTACAAAAATTCAGCGAACTATGAAAATCGCGTCTATGTGCTGCCCAAGCTTCTCGACGAGAAAGTGGCCCGGCTGCATTTGGCCCAGATCGGTGTGACGTTGGATACATTGACGGCTGAGCAGGCCAAGTACCTTAACATCAAGGCCGAAGGCCCGTACAAACCTGAGCATTACCGATACTAATCGTTCATGAGTGTTTTTAACGATAAAAAAATCGAAAAAATCGGCATCCTAACTTCTGGTGGTGATGGGCCGGGAATGAATGCCGCCGTTCGGGCGGTCGTTCGCTGTTCATTAAACCAGGGGTTAGCTGTCGATGGAATTATGCGCGGGTATGCCGGTCTGCTTAAGGAAGAGATTATTCCTTTGGGGCATCGATCGGTATCCAATATCATCAATCGTGGCGGAACAATTCTCAAGACCGCGAGATCCAAAGAATTCGGAACACCGGAAGGCAAGAAGAAGGCCGTCCAAATCCTGAAGCAGCACAAGATTGATTGTCTGATCGTCATCGGCGGAGATGGAAGTTACCGCGGGGCGACCGAGCTCTTTGAGGTACATGGATTCCCCACAATCGGTTTGCCGGGCACAATCGACAATGATCTGTACGGGACGGACCAAACGATCGGTTGTCACACAGCTGTGAACACGGCCTTAGAGGCGATCGACAAGATTCGTGACACAGCGCACAGTATGGAGCGTGTCTTTATCATCGAAGTGATGGGGAATAAATCCGGATACATCGCCGCCGAGGTGGCCCTGGGTGCGGGAGCCGAAGAGGTTATCGTTCCGGAACGCAAATTTGATTTTGAAGCCATGTGTCGACACATCCGTAAAGGAAATGATCGGGGCAAGATCAGCTGGATGGTAGTCGTGGCGGAAGGCGCCGGCAAGGCCCATGAGATTGCCAGTACGGTCACGACCATGACGGGCTTAGAAACACGATTTGTTGTGCTGGGACATGTTCAGCGCGGTGGTGTCCCCAGCGGGCGCGATCGAATCCTGGCTACGCGGCTTGGCGCGGCAGCGGTAAATTTGGTGATTCGGGGAGAATTCGGTAAGGCGGTTGGGATTCTCCAGGATGAAATAAACATCATTGATTTGAAAAATGCGACTCATAAAGAGTTCAAACATCTGGATGAATTCCGGAATCTGGTCAAGATCTTGACATAGCCGGTTCATCTGAGTTAAACACGAGAGAGGTTTTTTAAATGGCAAAAATTTATTATGACAAAGACGCGGACTTAAAAGTTTATAAGAATCGGACGATTGCGATTGTCGGATATGGAATTCAGGGCCGGGGACAGGCCTTGAGTCTACGGGACAGCGGGCTGGACGTGGTCGTCGCCCAACGCAAGGGCGGTAAGAACTATGATCAGGCCAAGAAAGATAAATTCAAGCCTATCGATGCCGAAGAAGCGGCCAAGATCGCGGATGTGATCATGGTCCTGACGCAGGATCACCTACAAGGTGACATCTACAAAGATTCACTTAAAAAACACATGAAGAAAGGCAAATCATTGGCCTTTTCACACGGTTTTAATATTCATTTTGGTCAGATCAAGCCGTCCAAAGATATCGACGTATGGATGATCGCCCCGAAAGGGCCGGGAGCATTGGTTCGACGACAATTTGAAGAAGGTAAAGGCGTTCCGTGTCTTGTGGCGGTACATCAGGACGCGTCGAAAAAAGCGCTCAAAGATGCATTGGCCTATGCCAAAGGTATCGGTGGCGGTCGAGCCGGAATCTTTCGGACAACATTTAAAGAAGAGACAGAGACGGATCTATTCGGTGAGCAAGCAGTTCTTTGCGGTGGGGCCAGTGAGTTGATCAAGACAGGTTTCGAGACATTGGTTGAAGCTGGATACGCGCCGGAAATGGCCTACTTTGAGTGTCTTCATGAAATGAAGCTGATCATCGATCTGATTTATGAGGAGGGTATTGTCGGAATGCGCGAACGCGTGTCGGACACCGCCGAGTACGGCGACTATTCGCGTGGACCTCGCGTGGTTAACCAGCGAACCAAGAAAGAAATGCAGAAGATCCTCAAGGAGATTCAGTCAGGTAAGTTCGCGCGCGAGTGGATGAAGGAAAACCGTGAAGGTCGTCGACGTTTCGAAGATTACCGACGGGATGCGAAGAAGCATAAGATTGAAAAAGTAGGTGTCAAACTTCGTGACATGATGTCTTGGATGCAGAAGTAAGTTAGTCTCATTCAGGATTTAGCAATTTAAAGGGCGAGGTGAAGCAACCTCGCCCTTTAGTTATATATAAGCTAGTAATATCAACACAGGAAATTTAAACAATTGAGGATGACCAATGGCAAATAATGATCGCGTATTTATATTTGATACGACCTTAAGAGACGGGGAGCAGGCTCCAGGCGCAAGTATGAATCAGAAGGAAAAGCTGGATATCGCCTTTGCCCTGGAACGCCTCGGTGTTGATATTATTGAGGCTGGATTTCCGGTAATCTCTAAAGGTGACTTTGATTCAGTACGGCTTGTCGCCGAGAATATCAAGGAATCGACGATCTGCGGATTGGCACGCTCAATCAAAAAGGATATAGATGCAGCCGCCGAGGCCCTTCAATCGGCCAAGCAAAAGCGGATCCATGTATTTCTGGCCACATCCAAGATTCATATGGAGCACAAGTTCAAGAAATCTCAGGAACAGATCCTGCAAATGGCCGTCGATGCCGTCAAATATGCCAAGAGCAAGGTCGATGACGTCGAGTTTTCTCCGGAGGATGCATCACGTTCTGATCGTGATTTTATCTTCAAGGTTCTTGAGGAAGTGATCAAGGTTGGCGCGACAACGGTCAATATTCCTGACACCGTCGGTTACGCGATGCCGGCCGAGTACGGCGGTTTGATTGAAGCCATACGCAATAATGTTCCGAACATCGATAAGGCCGTGATCTCGACACACTGTCATGATGACCTGGGTGTCGCCGTCGCCAATTCATTGGCCGCCGTCACACGCGGCGCGCGTCAGGTTGAGTGCACCATCAATGGTATCGGTGAGCGCGCGGGTAATGCGTCCATGGAAGAAGTGGTGATGGCGATTAATACCCGCAGTGATTTCTACGGACTGAAAACGGGGATCAAGACACGTGAATTTTTACGGACGTCCCATCTTGTCAGTAAATACACCGGCTTTACGGTTCCGCCTAACAAGGCTATTGTGGGCAGCAACGCCTTTCGTCACGAGTCCGGGATTCATCAGGACGGCATCTTGAAGGAACGTTCCACGTACGAAATTATGCAGCCGGAAGATGTGGGTTACGTCGGGACCGGACTTGTGCTTGGTAAACACTCGGGACGTCACGCGTTCAAAGATCGGCTTCGGGAACTAGGCATTGTCTTGAGCGACGAGGATTTAGACAAGGCCTTCGGGCGATTCAAGAATGTGGCTGACAAAAAGAAACAGGTCTTTGATGAAGATCTTATCGCCATTGTTGACGATGAAGTGCATACCTTTCAGGAAACATGGCATCTTGACAGTATAACGTTGCAAAGCGGAACCAATATTCCATCAAAAGTGTCTGTGACATTAAAATCTGACGGGCAGACCCACCAGAAAGAAGTGGTCGGCGAGGGGCCGGTGGATACGTGTTACAAGGCCATCGACGCATTGACGAATGTTAAAGGTGAGTTGATGGATTACTCTATCCGTTCAGTGTCGCGGGGGAAAGACGCGTTGGGTGAGGTGTCGGTCAAGGTCAAGTTTAAGGGCAAGGGACAAACCATCATCGCCCACGGAACCAGTACGGATATCCTTGAGGCGTCAGCCAAGGCCTACGTGAACGCGCTGAATAAATTGTTGTCGCAAGAAGCCAACCGAAAGAAAAATTCGTAATGCAAGACGCTTCCAAAGCTATTTATGGAATAATCGGAAATCCGGTCAAGCACAGTCTGTCTCCGATTATGCACAACACCGCGTTTAAGGAATTAGATGTAAACGCGGAGTACCGGTTGTTTCCGTTGGAAGAATTTGAACTGGTTGATTTTTTCAAGGAACTTAAATCCGATCAGTGCCCGATCTTTGGTTTGAACGTGACGGTTCCCTACAAAGAGAAGGTCATGGGTTATATGGACAGTTTTTCTCCATTGGCCCAGAAGCTCGGGGCTGTCAATACGATCATGATCAATAAAGAACGTAAATTGATCGGATATAATACCGACGCGCCCGGGTTTATTTCGCATCTCACCGAGCTTAATTTTAATCCGGAAGGCAAGCGGATTGCGATTTTGGGATCAGGTGGGTCTTGCCGGGCGATCCTCGGAACATTATGCATGCTGCCCGAACGGCCGGAGTCGATTCGAATTTACAACCGGACCACATCCCGCTTGAACGATCTGATCAAGGATTTGGGTGAGCGTATCGATCTGAGTATCGTTGAGATGGTGTACAGCGTCGACGATCTGAATATCGAGCTGGCCGACCTGCTGATCAATACAACATCCGTCGGCCTCAAACCCGAGGACCCGATATTAGTTGAAGAAGATATGTTACACGCGTCACTTTTGGTGTATGATTTAATCTACCGGCCCAAGGCCACCGAGTTGTTGCGGATGGCGCAGGATCGGGGGGCGCAGACGGCGAACGGACTCAATATGCTGTTTTATCAAGGCGTGTTGTCGTTCCAGCGCTGGGCAAATATGGAATTGCCCGAAGAGATTAAAACAAAGATGTTGAATGCCATTGAAAGGGCACTCGATAGTGACTGAAGTTCACATTTTGTCGTTCGTATTTTTTATTTTCGGAATCTGTTTCGGCAGCTTTCTCAATGTCTGTATCGTGCGTTGGCCACATGAGCGCTCGGTGGTCAAACCCCGGTCAAGCTGTGTGGCGTGTAAAACACCCATCGCCTGGTACGACAATATTCCCTTGGTCAGCTATGTGCTGTTGGGCGGTAAGTGCCGGCACTGTCAGGCCAAATTTTCCTTCCTGTACTTTTTCATTGAATTATTGACCGGTATCACGTTTGTCCTGTTTTATTTGTATTACGGGCTGGATATTGTCCTGGTTCCGTATCTGTTTATGGTCTGCTGTTTTATTATCGCTACATTTGTTGACTTTGGACATCGAATCATTCCGGACGAAGTCAGTCTCGGAGGGTTGGCCTTTGGTGTGGGTTTCAGTCTGTTGATTCCGCAGTTGCACACAATGGATGACGCCACCTTGGCGATGGGACGGATCTTTATGCGAATCCTGATCGGAGCGATAATTGTGATTCATGCCCTGGATTATGCCTGGCACAAGTTCCGCGAATCACGCGGTATGGATGTCGGCGAAGAAGAGGAAGGGTTTGATCTGTGGACGGCGGTCGTGGTCTTCAGCGCGCTGGGATTTGACCTGCTAATCGACTATGGTCGAGGTTTTTTGGAGGCGTCGGCCTTAAGCGCGTGGTTGCCGAATCTATTGAGCCTGGATGCGGCGGTGATCGGCTTTATGGTCGGCGGCGGATCGATCTACGCGATGGGACTGCTGGGTGATTTCCTTTTTCGCAAAGAGTCAATGGGCGGCGGTGATGTGAAGCTATTGGCGATGGCCGGCGCGTTCCTGGGCTGGAAGGCCTCGATCCTGGCCTTTTTCATCGCTCCATTTTTCGGCGCTGTGTTCGGAGTGGTCGAGAAGATCCGCACCAAAGACACCACCATTGCCTACGGCCCCTTTTTGGTCGCCGGATGCCTGATCGCATTGTTCTGGCAAAATCAGATCATTGAGTATATAATGGGATTATACGGTTTCCGGTAAACCCATTCCCCTTTAGTCATTCCCCTTTTCATAAATACCTAAATTACAAGCACTTGTCAAAATTGACAGCCAAATTGGCATATGTTAGAATCCAGCATGTCTACCAACAAAAATATTGTGATGATCGGTTTCATGGCTAGCGGTAAATCCTTGATTTCAAGGAGTTTAGCAAAGAAAATGAACCGAAATGTGGTGTCGACCGACCAGCTGATCGAGCAGCGTGAGGGATGTTCAATTAAAGAAATTTTCGCGCAACAGGGTGAGGCCTATTTTCGTCGCGTCGAAGCGGATGTAGTGGCCGAACTGGCTCAGCGCGAGGGGATCATCATCGATTGCGGCGGAGGTGTGATACTGAACCCGGACAATGTGGCCCATCTGAAACACAATGGGGTTTTGGTTCATTTGAATATCGACCCCCACATCGTGGCTGATCGGGTCAAGGCCTCCGATAAACGGCCGCTGTTGAATGTGGACGATGTCCTGGAAACGGTCGTGCGGATGATGGACGAACGTGCGCCGTATTACGCGCAGGCCGATATTTCGGTCGATGTGTCAGGGTTGGAACCTGATGAAGCGGCCGATCAAATACAGGAGCGCATGCAAAATGTCTGAGACGGAAGCGTTAATGATCTTGAACGCGATCGATGGTCTATCGAATCGGCGTGTTCACCAGCTTATCCAGACGTATGGAAGCGGATTGGACATCCTTAAACTAAACGCGAATGACTGGCGGGAGATCAAGGGCATCAAGGAACAGACAATTTCGCGGATTATGGACTTTCCGCGCGACAAATTTCTCAGAAATGAATATGAATTTGCGGGCAATAATACTAGAATAATCAAATATACTGACGACGAGTACAGTCCGTATCTGCGGCAAATCGCCGATGCGCCGGTCGTGCTTTATGTTCAGGGTCAGTTGCCCGAGCATCACCGGTCACATCTGGCCATCGTGGGTTCACGGCGGGCGTCGTTATACGGGTTGAGCATCGCGGAAAAGTTTGCCATGCGTTTGTCAGAGCGCGGTATATGTGTTGTCTCCGGATTGGCGCGGGGGATTGATACCGCGGCGCATCGGGGTTCCGTGCGGGCCTGCGGTCCCTCAGTGGGTGTGTTGGGCTGCGGGTTAAGTGTCCAGTATCCCCGGGAAAATCAGGATTTACGCGAGCGGATGCTGGAATTCGGAGCGGTGGTTTCGGAATTTCCCATGCAAACACAGCCGTTGCCCTACAATTTTCCCCGTCGGAACCGGATTGTAAGTGGTTTATCTTTAGGGGTGATTGTCGTGGAGGCCGCTTTAAAAAGCGGCGCGCTGATCACGGCAGATTTCGCTCTTGAGCAGGGACGCGAAGTTTACGCGGTGCCCGGTCCCGTTGATTCACCCAATTCCCGGGGCGTCCACGCGTTGGTCCGACAGGGAGCGCAGTTAGTGACATCGATCGACGAGATCCTTGAGGAATATGAAGATCGTATGTGCGAGGCCGAACAACAATCATCGCCCGCGGCGGATCGGCCTCATTTGTCAGAAGACGAGAATCATCTGTATCAGTTTGTAACGGATAAACCGATTCACATCGATGAACTGGTTTCATTGTCACAAACAGACATCTCCACAGCAACAACATTGCTATTTCAAATGGAATTGAAAAATCATATCAAACAGCTACCCGGAAAGAGGTTTAAACGTTAAATGGCTAAAGCAATTGTTATCGTAGAGTCTCCCACGAAGGTAAAGACCATCAATAAGATTTTAGGATCCAAATTCAAGGTTGTCTCATCTATGGGGCATCTAGTCGATTTACCTAAATCGACATTGGGTGTTGATATTGACAATGATTTTAAACCCAAACTGATCGTTGTCCGGTCGAAACAGAAGATGCTGACCAAGATCAAGAAAGACAGCAAGAGTGCTAAAGAAATTTATATCGCGACTGACCCGGATCGAGAGGGTGAGGCGATTGGATGGAATCTCGTCGAGCATATCGGCGAGGGTAAAAAGGTTTATCGGGTGACGTTTCAGGAAATCACCAAGGACGCCGTGCTCAAGGCGTTTGACAATGTGCGTGAGTTTGACGCACAAAAAGTCGAGGCACAGATCGCGCGCCGGATTCTTGACCGGATTGTGGGTTACAAGATCAGTCCATTGTTGTGGAAGAAAGTGGGATCGCGTTTGAGTGCCGGACGCGTTCAATCCGTTGCGCTGCGGGTCATCGTTGAGCGTGAGCGCAGTATTCAGGCGTTCGTCCCCAAAGAATATTGGCATATCGCGGTGGATCTCAAGAAGAAGGAATACGATGATATCGTCGAGGCCACGCTTGAAAAGATCGATGACAAAAAGGCTGAACTCCATAATGAATCTGAAACCAATGAAATCGTCAAGTATCTGGAGGGACAGGAGTACAAGGTCAGCAAGATCTCCAAACGGGAGGTGAAACGCAAACCGTCCCCGCCGCTGATCACCAGTACGATGCAGCAGGAAGCGTTCAACAAACTGCGTTTTAATTCCAACCGGACGATGATGATCGCCCAGCAATTGTATGAAGGGATTGATTTGGGCAACGGCGAGACCATCGGTTTGATTACCTACATGCGTACCGATTCGGTGAATCTCTCAGCCGAAGCGGTTGAAAAATGCCGGAACTTTATCAAAGAGAAATACGGTGATACGTACCTGCCGGACAAGCCGAATAAATATAAATCCAAAAAATCAGCCCAGGAGGCTCACGAGGCCATCCGACCTGGTGACGTCAAGCTCACGCCCGAAAGCATCGCCAAGTATCTGGATAAGGATCAGTTCAAACTCTATCAATTGATCTACAACAAATTTATCAGTTGTCAGATGGTTCCGGCGGTGTATGAATACAAGAAGATGGAGATCGAAGCGGGCAAGTGTTCGTTCGGGGCATCCGGATCGACGCTGAAGTTCGACGGATATCTGACCGTGGACCGCGAAGCCAAAGAAGAAGAAAAGAAGATTGATTTTTCACACTTTGTCAAAAATGACGTGCTCGAAGCGATGGAGACCAAACCGACTCAGCATTTTACCAAACCGCCGCCGCGATTTTCGGACGCGAGTCTGGTGAAGGCGCTGGAAGAGGACGGAATCGGCCGACCAAGTACTTATGCATCGATTATATCCACACTGGTTTTACGAAACTATATCGTTCGTGACCGGGGATATTTAACGCCGACCGAATTAGGCATGTTGATCTGCGATCTGCTCGTCGAGTATTTTTCCAAGGTCATGGATGTCGGGTTTACCGCGGAGATGGAGGAGAAGCTTGACCTGATCGAAGAAGGTAAGTTGTCCTATCCGGATTTGCTGGCGAAGTTTTATGACAATTTTAAAGATGAACTCACATATGCCGAAGAGAACATTGTCAAAACCGAGAATTTTATCGACAGAGAATGTCCTGAATGCGGCAAGCAATTACAAATCAAGTGGGGCCGTCGTGGTAAGTTTATCAGTTGTTCAGGATTTCCGGACTGTAAGCATGCGGAGCCGTTCACACTCGGAGTTCCTTGTCCGGAAGAAGGCTGTGAGGGTGAATTGATCATGCGGCGTTCCCGACGGGGATCATTTTACGGATGTACCAATTATCCCAAGTGCACGTATGTCTCAAAAGAGCTGCCGGGGGAAGGCAAAGAAGAGGATTCAGATGAGTCAAAGGCGGACAAACCGTCCGCGTCATAGAGAGACGGCTTGGGTTCAGCGGTGACGGGATATGAATCGATATGTCGACAAGTTTATTTCGTACTTAACGACTGAAAAAAATTATTCGTCGCACACCATTGTCAATTATCGTCTTGATCTGGAGAATTTTTTGGATTATATCGGCAAGACACCGATCAAAAAAGTCGATTACCAGCTGTTGCGCCGATATCTCGCCCATTTGCGGACTCAAAATCTCAAGCCGCGTTCCCTTTCAAGAAAATTATCTTCACTGCGCAGCTTCTTTAAATATTTATTTCGTGAAGGATATATAAAGGAAAGTCCGGCTGTACTGCTGATGTCTCCCAAACTGGATAAGCCGTTGCCGAAATTTTTAACGGAGTCAGAAATGACCGCTTTTATCGAAGCGCCCAAGGGGCGAGGAGAATACGCGAAACGGGATCGGGCGATTTTGGAAACGTTGTACTCAACCGGTATACGTGTCACCGAATTAACAGGTCTGAATATGAGCGACGTCGATTTGATCGGAAACATCGCCAAGGTTTCGGGTAAGGGGAAGAAAGAACGCTTGGTGCCGATTGGTCGCAAGGCCACGGAGGCGATCAAGGACTATTTGGATTGCCGGGCGTCGACGCCGCAGGCTCTGTTTCTCAACAAGCACGGAACTCGCTTGTCAGACCGCTCGGTCCGCAATATCACCACCAAATATATTCGGCGCACGAGCGTTAACCGGGAGATTTCACCGCATGTGTTGCGGCATTCATTTGCCACCCATTTACTCAATCGGGGAGCGGACCTCCGTTCGGTGCAGGAGCTGTTGGGGCATGTTAACTTATCAACCACTCAAGTCTACACACATGTGACGACGGACAAGCTGAAAAAAGTTTATGATCAGGCCCATCCGCGGGCATAATCAATATGAGCGTTCTTTTAAATATCGTCTACAGCATTGTATTTTTGTTCTACCTTCCAAATTTGTATTTGAAGGGCAAGCTGCACAGCGGTTACCGTATGCGGTTCGGATCGATTCCGGATGATATACGAAAGCGTTTGTCTGAGAGAACAAACATATGGATTCACGCGATCAGCGTGGGCGAAGTCATGGCCGTGCTGGATTTGATCGGCAAGATTCAGGAACGGTATCCGGATCGACAGATTGTCTGCTCGGTGGTGACCCAAACCGGATATGAGTTGGCCCGTGAAAAGCTCGGTGCAGATTCGATCGTAGTTTACGCGCCGATGGACTTCAGCTGGATTGTCAGGCATTTTATCAATGTGATCCAGCCGCAGATTTATATTTATGCGGAGACCGAAATCTGGCCTAATCTGTTTGCCAGACTTCAGAAACGCAACGTTCCGATGATTCAGGTGAATGGACGTATCTCGGATAAGTCGTATGAAGGGTACCAACGCATCAAATTTTTGACACGCCGAGCGCTGAGCGATGTTCAATGTTTATGTATGCAGTCGCAACAGGATGCCGAACGGATCATCGATCTCGGCGCGAACAGCGATCGTACGTTGACCGTTGGAAATCTGAAGTTTGACAACTTTCCTGAAACTGAAGATATCCGGCCCCAAGATTTGGGGTTTAGCTCTACGGACAAGCTGCTGATAGCCGGCAGCACGCATCCGGGCGAAGAAGAATTATTGGTGGATGTGTATCAACGCATTCGTCAACACGATGGTCATTGCCGGCTGGTGATTTGTCCACGCCATATTGAACGGGCGCAGCAGGTGCGGCAGGTTGTAGAAAAACTCGGACTGAGTGCGCAGATGTTCTCCGAACGGGACAAAGAGCCGTTGGCTGAAGGAGCGGTGTTGATCGTCGACACAATTGGTGTGTTGCGGCAAGTTTACAGTCTGGCCTGGTTGGTGGTGATCGGTAAGACTTTTCGTGTCGGTGGCGGACAGAATATGCTGGAGCCGGCGTTCTTCGGGAAGCCGGTTGTGGTCGGGCCCTTGACGTCGAATTTCCGTGATATCGTGGGGCTGCTCAAGTCCGAGAAGGCGATCGTTCAGGTGCAATCGGAGAGTGAACTTGTCGAGGAAGCGATGGATATTTGGAACAATGCCATCCGGCGTGAGTCATTGGGAATGGCGGCCCGTCGAGTGGTGCAGAAGTATCAGGGGGCGACCGCGCGTACGATGGATGAGATCGAGCGGCTGATGGCGCCATGAAAGAATATTTATATGCGCTCGCTACGGATCAACGCAACGATTGGTTGGCGCAATGCGTCAAGGGCGTGATGTGGGTGCTTTCGTTGATGTATGGGGCGATTACGTGGAGTCGAAACGCCCTTTATGATGTCGGCGTCTTAAAGGCATATTCAGCCGGTATTCCGGTGATCAGTGTCGGCAACATGACAATGGGAGGCGCGGGAAAATCGCCGCTGGTTGAATGTATCGTCCGACATATTATCAAGCAGGGACGTAAACCGGTCATCCTCATGCGCGGCTACATGCAGCGATCGGATGCGGTCATCAGTGATGAACGGGAAGTCTTCGATGAGAAGTTTCCGCAAGTCGAGGTACTAGTCGGGGCGGACCGTAGATCAAATATTCAAAAGTTTCTTGCGGCCAACACATGTGACGTATTTGTGATGGATGACGGTTATCAGCATCGTCAAGTGCAACGCGACTTGAATATTGCGGTGGTGGATGCCACATGTCCTTTTGGTAATCGATCCCTGATTCCCCGTGGAATTCTGCGGGAAGGGTTGGGAGCGCTGAAACGAGCCGATGTGATCGTGCTTTCGCGAGCGGATCTCGCCGGAGCACAAGCGGCCGCCGTCCGAGCTGAGGTGCAGTCGCGGAGCAAAGACGTCAAGATTTTAGAGGCCAGTCACCGTCCGTGCCACTTTGTGAACGTCGTGTCCGGCGAAACATATCCGCTGAATCATTTACAGGGAGCTCGCGCGATCGCCTTTTGCGGGATCGGAAATCCGTCCGCCTTCTTCAAGACGCTGGATCAGCTGAAGATTCAGATTGCACGGGCGGACACGTATATCGACCACTATGAGTACCGGCGAGAGGATATCGATCAACTATCGGGCCTGGCGACAGAACATCAGGTGGGGTGGGTCATCACGACCCAAAAGGATGCGGTCAAGCTCAAACAAATTGCTGAAGAAATTCCGGATGGTATTCATCTGGTTTATCTGGAAATCAACCTAGAGATTATCAATGGCCAAGAAGAGTTCATTGCTCGAATCGATCATTTATTACGGCGTTAAGGTTTCAGGGGCGGTTGCCCGGGCGCTACCCGTGGAGTTTGCCTTGTGGTGCGGCCGCCGCGTCGGTGATTTTGTCTATATGATCGACATCAAACACAAGGCGATGACTTATGCCAATTTAAATAAGGCCTTTGCCGGTGAAAAAAGTCCCGGGGAAATACGGCAGATCGCCAAAGACGTCTTCAGGAATATTGGACAGAACATCGTCGAGCTCTACAGACTTCCGTTAATTGATCGAAAACTCTACGACACATACATTGATTTTCAGGGACGCGATAACATTGATGCGGCCCTGGAAAAAGGCAACGGATGTATTCTATTGGCGATGCATTTCGGAAGTTGGGAAATGGCAAACCTGTCGTGCGCCATGTACGGATACCCGTATAAAGTGTTGGTCCGCAAACAGCCCAAGTTTTCCCGGCTTGATGATTTGCTCAACCAATACCGGACGTGTAACGGATCAATCGTGATCGCCCGAGGAGCCGGCACACGCGATTTGGTGAAAAGCCTGAAGAATAATGAAGTCGTCGGCATGGTGGTGGACCAGGGGGGCCGGGGCGGAGAACTTGTTCCGTTCTTCGGGCGGAACGCCTCGATGTCTGTCGGGGCGATACGCATGGCGCTCAAGTTTGACGTGCCGATCTGTTTTTCGGTCATCGTTCGGCAGAAAGGCCCGTACCATAAGATCGTTGTCCACAAACCGTTTGAGCTCAAACGGACAGGCGATCCCGAACGCGACGTATCAGAAAATCTGAGCCAGTTGATTGCCACCATGGAACAGTACACCCGGAATCATCCGACGGAATATGTTTGGATGTACAAGGTCTGGAAATATTCAGATCAGGCCAATATTTTAATCCTCAGCGACGGAAAGACCGGTCATTTGCGTCAGTCGGAAAAGACCGCGCAATTGCTCGAACAGGCATTGGCGGAGCGTGATATCAAATGCCGGACGGAGACGGTCAATATCAAGTACCGGAACGACTCCAAGAAAAGGGCATTTGGTGTGTTTTACAAATTGATGGGGTGGAGCCTGGCTTACGGCGGAGTTCATCGGGTGCAGCCTTATCTCACCGATGAGTGTTATCGGCAGATCACGTCGATTCGGCCGGACTATATTATATCGACCGGTTCGTCGGTGGCGAGTTTGAATCACCTGCTCTCAAAAGATCATCAGGCCAAGTCGATCTGCATTCTCAAGCCGGGATTGCTGAGTACCCGTTTGTTCAACCTGGTGTTGATGCCCAAGCATGATGTGGTCTCCGAGGACACCCTGTCCAAGAATATTACAGTAATCCGCGGAGCGCCGAATTTGATCACCAAGGAATATCTCAAGACGCAGACCGATCTGCTGCTTAAGCGTTACTCGCATTTGAAGGATAAGTTTCGCACCAAGATCGGAATCTTGATCGGCGGGGACGCGCGCAATCTGTATATTAGTGAAGAACAGATTAAAATGCTGATCCGTCAGGTATCCGAAGCGGCCCAGGGACTGAATGCCGAAGTTTTTGTCACCACGTCGAGACGGACGCCACCGGCCATTGATCAATATCTCTTCCGAAAGGTCAAGAAGGATCCAAGGTTTCCGTTGCTGATTCTGCCGAACCGTGAAGATGTACCCGAGGCCGTCGGCGGCATATTAGGACTGTGTGATATCCTTATCGTGTCGGGCGACAGCATTTCGATGGTCTCGGAAGCGGCGAGTTCGGGAAAGAAGACTATCGTGTTTTTACCTAAGTTCCGTGATCCGTCCAGCCGAAAATCATCCAAGCATTTCAAATTTGTAGAAGGACTGAACAAGCAAGGTTTTATCTTGTCCTCACGGACCAAGGACATCGGACAGGCCATCTTTGATATTGCCAAGCAAAAGATCCACACACGTCCGCTCGATGAAAGTCCGCCCATTCTTGAATCCTTAAGAAAACTGATTTAATCAGGAGAGAAGTGCATGCGCGTTCTACAGATTTTACCCGAGCTCAATGTCGGGGGTGTAGAAACCGGAACCGTGGATTTTGCCGCCTACCTGGTTAACCACGGACACAAATCAGTGGTGATCTCTAACGGCGGATCGATGGTTGAACGCCTGGAGGCGGAAGGATCCCGGCACTATCAGCTGCCAGTTCATCGCAAATCTTTTTTTACGGTCAGAAAAATGATCCGGGCGGTCCGTGAGATTATCCGTCAGGAAAAGATTCAGATCGTACATGCCCGTTCGCGTATTCCGGCCTGGATCGCGTATTTTGCCTGCCGCAGCACGCGAGCTTCCTTTATCACGACATGTCATGGATTTTATAGCAAGCCGATCTACAGTCAGGTGATGGGATGGCCCAAGCTGATCATTGTCCCGAGTGAGGTGATTGCCCGGCATATGATCGAGACGTATAAAGTGTCGGCGGATCGTATTCGATGCATTCCGCGCAGTGTTGATCTCGAACGTTTCAAGGCGCCGCGTCGCCCGGAACGAAAGGACGGCAGCTGCACGATTGCGATTGTGGGGAGGATCACGGCCTTAAAAGGCCACACGTATTTTCTGCAGGCCATGGCCAAGGTTGTGCGGCATATTCCTTATGCAAAGATATGGATTATCGGGGATGCGCCGAAAAAGAAATTGGCGTATCGAGAAGAATTGGAAACGCTGGTGAAACGATTGGGGTTGAGCCAGAATGTCGAGTTTTTGGGAAATCAACAGGATGTGCCGGGTTGTTTGAAGAAGGTTGATGTCCTGTGTTTCTCATCAACAGAGCCGGAATCATTCGGACGCGCGATTGTCGAGGCGCAGGCGATGCGTGTTCCCGTTGTGGCCACGAGTGTGGGAGGCGTGGTGGATATTATTGAAGACGGACGAACCGGTTTTTTGGTGTTGCCCAAGGACCCGGACGCCATGGCGGACCGTGTGCTGAAGCTGGTGAACGATAAGGCGTTGGTCAAAAAGATGACCTCGGCGGCGCTCAAGAAGGTTCGGGAAAAGTATACCGTTGAACAGATGTCGGAGAGCACCCTGGCCGTCTACAAGGAGCTGCGGCGTTCATTTAATATACTCGTCATCAAGATCAGTTCGATAGGTGATGTTGTCCTGGTGACGGCCTCCTTGAAGGCGCTCCGTGCAAAATTTCCTAAGTCGCCCATCAGTGTGTTTGTCGGACGGGAGTCCCGACGGATACTGGCCCAATGCCCGTATGTCGATGAAATAATTCCGTTCGATCACAAAGGCAAGCAAAAAGGATATCTGGAGCTGTGGCGGATGGGAAAGAAACTGCGCCGCATGCATTTCGACAAGGTTGTCGATTTTCAGAACAATCGAAAAAGTCATTTGCTGAGTTTTCTGACCATGGCCCCAGAAGCCTATGGATTTGACAATAAGAAATGGTCCCGGCTGCTGACCAATCCATTGAAGGATTATCGCAACGATATCCCGGCCGTGGAACATCAGTTTCAAATACTCAAGCGGTTGGGAATTGAATATGATGACGATGTCCGGCTTGAACTGTGGCCGACAAAGACAGACGATGAGCATGTGCAGAAATTATTGGACCAGGAGTGGCTGGGCAACGCCAAGCAAATCGTGGGGATAAATGTGTCGGCTTCCGAAAAATGGCCGAGTAAAAACTGGCCGGTTGAACACATTGTTGAGCTGTGTGACCGATTGGGGGCAGAGAATATCAGAGTGGTGCTAACAGGTATGAAAAAGGATCGCGAAGTGGCCAAGGCGGTAAACACCAAGGCCAAGTCACGCCCGGCGAATCTCGCCGGACAGACGGATATGATGCAGCTCGCGGCCCTGGTCCGTCGCTGTAATGTCTTTGTCACGCCGGATTCCGCGCCGCTGCATGTCTCGGCGGCCGTGGAGACACCTGTTGTGGCCTTATTCGGTCCGACTGATTCTGCACGTCATGTGCCGCCGGCCGATCAAATCAAGGTGTTGGAGACGCGTCCGGAATGCGCGCCATGCTACAGCGGGCAATGCCGTGTGAAAACGCATGTCTGCATGAAAGAAATCACCGTCGACGATGTCTATCGTGAGATTAAAAAATTAATGGCCTGATATGAAGATATTGATACTATCCACACACGTCAATACCGGCGGTATCACCAGTTATTTACTGACATTGTGCCAGGGCCTAATCAGGCAAGGGCATCAAATCTGGCTTGTGTCGAGCGGCGGCGATTGCGAGTCACGGTTTACGTCGATGGGGGTGACGATGATCCAGATGGATATTCGGACCAAGTCGGACTTGAGTCCAAAGATTTACGCGGCGGCTCCTAGGATTCGTCAATTGGTTGTCGATAACGGTATCGACATTCTCCACGCGCAGACGCGTGTCACCCAGGTGCTGGCGCGGCTGGTTCAGCGCTCAACGCAATGTGTGTATGTAGCCACCTGTCATGGATATTTCAAACGCCGCCTGAATCGACGCATCGCACCGTGCTGGGGTGATATGACCATCGCGATCAGCACCGCCGTGTATGAACATTTACTGGATGATTTTGAACTGGTCAGCGAACGTGTGTGCCTGATCGAGAATGGTATTGACACCGAGTATTATGCGCCGCTCTGTGATGAACGCAAATCTCAGCAACGTCAGGCACTGGGACTTGATAACAGGAGGGTCGTCGGGACAATCGCGCGCCTCTCGGATGTCAAAGGGATCGATATTTTGATCGAAGCCATGCCGCAGATTATGGATGCCGTTCCGGATGTGCATTGTGCCATCTTTGGACAAGGCAAAGAAGACGCCCCGCTTAAGGCGCTATGCCGTTCCCGGGGATTAGAGGACCGGATCACATTTTTTGACACGGTCAATGATACGGTGCAGTCTATGGGCGCGATCGATGTGTTTGTCATGCCCTCCCGACAGGAAGGATTAGGGTTGTCGGTGATGGAGGCACAATCCTGCGGTTGTCCGGTGGTGGCGACCAATGTCGGAGGTCTGCCGAGCCTTGTGATCGACGGACAAACAGGATTGCTTATTGAACCCGAGAGTCCGGAGGCGGTGGCGAATGCCGTGATCAAGCTGTTTAAAGATGACGATCTGTCCCAACGTCTCAGCGATAACGGACGGGATTTTATCCAAGCCAAATTTTCGGCCCGAGGGATGGTCGATAAAACGGCCGACTTGTATGCGAGGCTTTGCGCGTAACATGAAAAATCTACTGGTGGTGAATGTTAACTGGTTAGGGGATGTGATTTTTTCCTCGCCTGTCTTTCGAGCGTTAAGAAAGTCATACCCTGACGCGCGAATCAGTTGTCTGGCCGTGCCGCGTGTGCGTGAGATCCTCGAATCCATTCAGGAGATTGATGACATCATCATCTATGACGAGGATGGACGTGACCGCAATCTGCTGTCCAAGTTTAGAATGGTGGGACGGCTGCGTCGGGAAAATTTTGATGCTGTCTTTTTACTATCGAAATCACGTTCACGCGCGTCGATGATGAAGTTGGCCGGCATTCCGGTCCGCGTGGGGTATGAAAATAAGAATCGAGGTCGCCTGTTGTCACATATTGCCGCGGGAGATGTGAACAGCATGCATCGAAGTGATTATTATCTAGGCGTTATTGAAGCGTTTGGTGTGGCTGTGGAAGATCGGAGCACCATCCTTGAAGCACGGGAGGAAGATTGTCACACAGTTCAACAAATGCTTAGCGATCAAGGACGTGATCCGTCGAAAAAATTGATTGCTCTCAACCCGGGGGGGAATTGGGATCTGAAGCGATGGCCGGCCGAAAATTTTGCGCGGCTCGCGGAACGTTTGAGTACCGACAAGGAATTACAATTGGTCTTTACCGGCGCGGATAAAGATCGACCGCTGGTGGAGGATATTTTTCGGACAGCTAGTTTCGAAAGTAAGCCGATCAAACTAACCGGACAGATGACTTTAAAGCAGCTGACGGCCTTGATGACATGTCTGGATGTCTTTGTCACCGCAGACTCAGGGCCGCTTCACATGGCCACAAGCGTTGGGTGCCCGACCGTGAGCGTCTTTGGGCCGACACGTCCGGAAATCACTGGTCCTCGCGGCACGGGACAAAATGTCACACTTCAGAAGGATGTCGGGTGCAATCGCCGGGCCTGTTATCACTTGGAATGCCGAAACAATATCTGCATGCAGGCCGTAACCGTTGAGAACGTATATGAAGCCATTAAATCCATCCAGGATTCGTAGAATTCTGATTATTTCATTGTCGAATATCGGTGATGTGATCTTGACGCTGCCGGTTGCTGATATATTACGCCGTGATTTCCCGGACGCGAAAATCTCGATTGTCGTCGGGCCCAAGGTGAAGTCGTTGTTTAAGAATACGCAGGCCTTTGAACATGTGATCCCCTACAATAAACATCAATCTGTCGGCGAGAAGTTTAAGTGGATCATGAAACTGCGCAAATACCGATTTGATCTGGTGGTGGACTTGAGAAACTCGGCGATTCCATTTTTACTGTCACCCAAATATCGAACGCCTGTGGATATTTCATCCAAAAAATCCATACATATGCGGCTCAAGCATCTGAAGCGATTACGAACAGTTCATCCATTTACCGATGATCGTGCGCAGCCCCAAAGTCTTTACGTCTCAGACGACGACCGGCAGTTTGTGGATGAGACGTTGGAAAAATATGTGGGAGCGTCCAAACCTTTCGTGGTGATGTCGCCTGGATCAGCCGATCAGGCCAAGCGCTGGTCCAAGAAGGGATTCGCCGAGGTTGCTGAATTCCTGACGCAGGAACACGGATTAAAAACCGTCTTCGTCGGTGATCGGGAGGATCGGCAGGTTGTGCAGGCGATACGCAAACTTATGGACAGCGAACCGGTGGATTTATGCGGCCGCACGACGCTGATTCAAACAGCCGAGATTGTCCGTCGCAGCCGGATGGCTTTGGTCAACGATAGCGCTGTGCAACATTTGGCCAGTTATCTGGATGTGCCGGTGTTGGCCATTTTTGGCTATACCGATCCGCTCAAGTATGGACCGTGGGGAACCCGCGGCGGATATCTGCAACCCCATGGCGTGGCCGGCAAAACTGAAGGGACGACCGAGGAGCGCGTGGCCTTAATCGAGAGTGTTCGGCCGGCGGATGTGATCCGCTGCATACAAATGCGCGAATCGGGTGTCAGGTTTTTGTTATGACGCAGACGTTCAAGAATATTTTAATCATCCGGACGGATCGTATCGGAGATGTGGTCCTGACAACACCATCGATCAAGGCGGTGCGAAAGGCCTATCCCGACGCTCGACTGTGTGTTCTGCTGGCACCTTTAACCTATGATCTGCTAAACGGGATTGGTTTTGTCGACCGGCTATTCGTCGATGATCGACGGGGAGAGCACGCGGGAAATCTAGGTTTTTTCAAATTGGTCCGAAAAATTCGACGGGAACGATTTGACCTGGTGATTAATTATCACACCAAGAAGCGTACAAATTTGATGGCGTTTCTGGCGGGCGTTCCGTACCGGTTGGGTTATCGCAACAACAAATGGGGCTTTTTATTGAATCATCCCGTCGAAGATTATCGTCATGAAGGTTTAAAGCACGAGGCCGCCTACTGTTTAGACCTGCTTAATGAGATCGGCATCAGCGATGCTGAATTAACTCCCGAAATCGCCTTGCTCGACGAATCCGTGGCCTGGGTCGATGATTTTCTGGGGCTTAACCAGATTGACGCGGGGGACAAGCTGATCGTGATTCATCCGTCGGCCAGCGATCCGGCCAAACAGTGGCCCGCCGAAAATTTTGTTGAACTGATCAACACCCTGGGAACGCGCAACGCCGAACTCAAATTTGCCGTGATTGGAACGGCGGCCAATAGATCGCTGGCTGCTTCGATCGTCAAAGGCACCCGGCCGAAGGTGCTCGACACCACGGGTCTGCTGTCACTTAGCCAGATGGTCGCGCTCCTCAAGCGGGCCGATCTGCTGATATCCAATGATTCAGGGCCGGTTCATGTGGCCGCCGCCCTTCAAACACCGGTGATATCCATCTTTACCCGGAATCAAC
The DNA here is from genome assembly GCA_030429765.1 of bacterium. Classification (GTDB taxonomy): domain Bacteria; phylum Omnitrophota; class Gorgyraeia; order Zapsychrales; family Zapsychraceae; genus JAGOSC01. The sequence goes on from JAUIER010000003.1 coordinate 86,933, forward strand.
CCGGGATCAATCCCACACGTTGGCAACCGCTTGGAGAGAGGTCGGCGTACGTAAGTGTTGATGCCGATCACTCCAAATCCTTCAAAAAAGCCCAGAATTACGACCCAAAATCCATGCAACCGATTGCCGTTCAGACGGTTTTGCAAGCAGTTGACGCCCTTTGTAAACTATGCTAGAATCGTTAGTTTCTTCATATCTAAATACCTAATTTTATTATAAATACTAGTAGCGCAAGCAGATGAGCACCTTCAGGACAATTCTATCCAAGTTTAATCAGCAATCAATTCTCGTCGTTGGAGATTTAATCCTCGATCAGTACCTCCAGGGGTCGGTCAGCCGGATTTCGCCTGAGGCGCCGGTGCCGGTGGTTCTGCAGAAGAAGGCCTTCAACACTCCCGGCGGGGCGGCCAATGTGGCCAATAACCTGGCCGGACTCAAGGCCAAGGTCTCTATGCTCGGGATCGTGGGGGACGATGCCGAGGGGAAGTTGCTGGTCCAGTCCCTGAAGAAGAAAAAAATCCGTGTCCAGGCGATCTATACTGATTCCAATCGTCCAACCATCACCAAGACGCGCGTGTTGGCTCAGAATCAGCAAATCGTGCGAATCGACAAAGAAGATATCGACAAGCCGATCCACAAAAACATCACCAAGAAATTGTTTGATTATCTGACTCGAAACATCGAGAAATTTGATGCGGTGATCCTGTCTGACTACGGCAAGGGACTGCTAACACCGGAATTGTCGCAGCATGCGGTCTCACTCGCGCTTAAGCATAAAAAAATTGTGACGGTTGATCCCAAGGTTGAGCATTTTGGTTACTATCGTCATGCGACGGCAATTACGCCGAACCTGGCCGAGACAGAGAATGCCATTCGCAGCATTAAAGTCACATCACCTCAACTATCCGCCAAGCTGGGCGTCGATTCGGATAAACTCAAAACTGATGAACAGATTGACCTGGCCGGCAAAGAGCTATTGAAATGTCTGGATCTTGATTCACTATTGGTTACATTGAGCGAACGCGGGATGCGGTTATTTGAACGCGGTAAAAAGCCGGTCTCCATCAAGACCAAGGCCAAGGCCGTCTATGACGTGACCGGGGCGGGCGATGCGGTTATTTCAGTTTTTACATTGGCCATGGCCGCCGGGGCCACAAAACATCAGGCCGCCGATTTGTCGAATTTCGGCGCGGGTATCGTTGTTGGCAAGTTAGGGGCCGTCGCCCTCGAGAAGAAAGAACTGGCAGAGGCCGTTAAGGGACATTAGATGCGCACGATTGCGGTAATACCGGCACGGTATCATTCCACCCGTTTTGAAGCCAAGGTTTTGGCGATCATCGACGGGAAACCGATGATTCAGCATGTGTACGAACGGACGCGGCAATCCCAGCGCGTCGATGATGTGATCATTGCGTGTGATCATCCGGACGTTCAGCAAGCGGCCGAAGCGTTCGGCGCGCGAGCGGTGATGACCGATCCCAACCATGCGTCGGGATCCGATCGAATTGCTGAAGCCGTGAAAAACATTTCGTGTGACGTGGTCGTCAATGTTCAGGGAGACGAACCGCTGATCCAGCCGCAAGTGATCGATGCATTGGTCGACGCGATGTCCGGCAAGGACAATCACGTGATGGCCACGGTGGTGACCGCGATCCGTGACGATGCCGAGATTGATGATCCGAATGTGGTCAAAGCTGTTATCAATGCAAAAGGCGAGGCGCTCTATTTTTCGCGATCCCGTATTCCGTATCAACGGAATGCCGTGGGCCAGATATACTACAAACATTTAGGCATTTATGCCTACACCAGGGAATTTCTTTTAACGTACACACAAATGCCCAAGTCTAAACTGGAGCTCACCGAATCGCTCGAGCAGCTGCGGGTCTTGGATGCCGGATACCGAATCAAAACCATCGAGACGGACCAATCATCAATCGGCGTTGATTGTCCCGAAGATTTAGTCAAAGTTGAAGCCGCCATCAGGAAGCAGGAGTCATGACCAAACAGATCCAAATCCATAACGTCAAAATCGGACGTCGCAATCCATTTGTTTTAATCGCCGGACCATGTGTTATCGAGGGCCGGCAAATCACCATGAAGATCGCCGGTCGTCTGAAGAAGATCACCAGCAAACTGGGAATTCCGCTGGTCTTCAAGGCCAGTTATGACAAAGCCAATCGTACATCGATCAATTCGCATCGCGGTCCCGGGATCAGTGAGGGGTTGGACATCCTAGCCGAGATCAAGGCTAAGTATGATGTCCCGATCGTGAGTGATGTGCATAACATCGGGGAGATCGATCAGGCCGCGAAGGTGCTGGATATCCTGCAGATTCCGGCCTTTCTGTGCCGGCAGACCGATCTGCTTGTATGCGCGGGCAGCACCGGACGTGTCGTGAATATCAAAAAAGGACAGTTTGTGGCCCCGGAAAATATGAACCAGGCCGTGTCCAAAGTCGAGAGCACCGGCAACAAAAAGATAATGCTCACCGAACGCGGTGTGAGTTTCGGGTACAATGCGCTGGTCACCGATTTTCGGTCGATACCGATCATGCAGGAATTCGGCTATCCGGTGATCCTGGACGCGTCCCACAGTGTTCAGCAGCCCGGCGGATTGGGCAATGCGTCCGGCGGACGAAGTGAGTTCATTCCGATGTTTGCCCGATGCGGGGTCGCCGCGGGATGTGACGGGATATTTATGGAAGTGCACTCAGATCCATCCCAAGCCTTGTCGGATGGTCCCAATATGCTTCCACTTAACAAACTCGAAAAATTACTGGTCCAGCTCAAGGCGCTGGATCAAATCGTGAAAAAGTAAACAGATGCTGGATAAAGCCAAAGAAGTGATCAAGATCGAAGCGCAGGCCCTCACGCAATTCGCCAGGCGTCTGGATGATAACTTCATTCAGGCGGTGGACCTGATTGCCCGGTGCCGCGGGCGTGTGATCATTTCTGGAATGGGCAAAGCCGGTCTGGTGGGGAATAAAATTGCGGCCACGTTATCCTCAACGGGAACGCCGAGTATCTCGATGCATAGCGCCGACGCGGTGCATGGTGATTTGGGGCAGGTCACCCGGAAAGACATTCTGATACTGATCTCCAATAGCGGTGAAACGGACGAGACCAAGCGTTTGATCCCGCTCATCAAAAAGATTGGGTCCAAGATCATCGCCATGACGGGAAATCCCCAATCCAACCTGGCCAAGCACAGCGACATGGTCCTCAATGTCTCGGTCAAGAAAGAGGGATGTCCGCTTGGATTGGCGCCGATGGCCTCGACCACGACGATGCTGGCCTGCGGTGATGCACTGGCCGCCTGCTTAATCGAACGCAAAGGCTTTCAGCAAAAAGATTTCGCCTTTTATCATCCGGCCGGTTCGCTGGGACGCAAGCTTCATATGCGGGTGGAGGATATTATGCGAAAGGACGATGATTTTCCCCGGGTGACAGCCGACACAACCGTCAAGAATGTCCTGTTGGCGATTACCCGCAGCCGATGCGGATCGGCCTGTGTGCTTGATAGCCGCGGACGGTTTATCGGGATTTTTACCGATGGAGATCTGCGCCGTCACATCGAAAGCGATCCGGATTTGTTGAATCGCGAGGTCAAGAAAGTCATGACCCGCAAGCCGATTACGATCAATAAAGATAAACTGGCCGTTGAGGCTCTCGAATTGCTCAACAGGCGTCAGATCGATGAAATTCCGGTGGTCAACGGCCAAAATCAGCTGGTCGGATTGCTGGACATTCAGGATCTGCTTAAGGTGGGTTTACTATGAATAAATCGTTGAAAGATAAGGCCAAAAAGGTTAAACTGCTAGTTCTCGATGTGGATGGTATCCTTTCGGACGGGAAAATTATCGTCTCCGACCAGGGGCATGAGATCAAGCATTTCAATGTCTACGACGGTTTCGGAATTGTCCTGTTCCAGCGACAGGGATTTAAAGTGGCCATCATTTCCGCAAGAGAATCGGAAGCGGTGAAAGCTCGCGCCAAGGATCTGAAAATCAGCAGGGTCTATCTCAACGCACGTAACAAACTCAAGGTCTACCAGCGACTTGTCAAAAGCCTAAAGCTCAGCGACGAGGAAGTATGTTTTATGGGGGACGATTTGCCGGATCTCTCTGTCTTTCAGACAGTGGGCCTGGCGGTGACCGTCCCAAATGCCCGAGAGGAAATCCGGACGATTGCTCATCATGTTACCAAGACGGCCGGTGGCCAGGGAGCGGTTCGCGAGGTGGTAGAGATGATCCTCAAACACAAAGGGATGTGGGATTCCGTGGTGAAGGAGTATTCCGTATGAATGCACATAGATTTCTGATCGGTTTGATCGCGGTTTTGTTGTCGGCCGGACCAGTTCTGGCGGAGGACAATGTGGAACAGCAGTTCCAGGGATTCAATCTTCAGGGGTATACCGACGAGGGCGACAAGGCCTGGGATGTCGAGGGTGATACGGCGGACATCAACGGTACAGAAATTACCCTGACCAATGTTGTGGCCAACAGCTATGGCGACCGTCAGATGAACGTGACGGCCGAGATGGGCAAGGTTGATCAGGTCAATGGCCACATGCAGCTCGAGAAAGATGTTGTGATCACCAGCGACGACGGGTCCAAACTGATGTCGGACTTTATTGAATGGGACAAAGAGAGCGATACCGTAAGTTCCAGCGAGGAAGTCTACATCAGGAGCGACGCGTTCAGCGCCACGGGAACAGGCATGAAGGCCCGGCCCGGACTCAAAAGCGCGCAGATCGATAAAGATGTGACCGTGCGAGTGGAAACCGAAGAGGATACGGAACGGACCAAACAACTGACGGTGAGTAGTGACGGACCGATGATCCTGGACCAGTTGCTGCTCAAGGCCCGGTTCGAGGTCAACGTTATCGCCGAACAGGACGGTCAAATCCTCAAAGCGGATGTGATCGAGATCTACTTCAAAGAAGGCATGAAGGAAGTTGAGGAAATGATCTGTGTGGGCAATGTCGAGATCATTCAGGGCGAGAACAAGACGTATGCCGACAAGGCGACCTATGATGCCGAGGAGCAAAAGCTGGTATTGTCAGGCCGCCCCAAACTGATTCTGGAAACCGGAGGAGATAGTGGCATTACATCTCTTGGAAACTAAGGGATTAGTCAAGTCCTATGGCGGTCGACGGGTCGTCGACGGCTTGAGTATATCGGTGGGGCGATCTGAGATCGTGGGTCTACTTGGACCCAACGGGGCCGGTAAAACAACCACCTTTTACATGGCGGTGGGCATTGTTCAGCCCAGTGAAGGTCAGATTCTATTTGATAACGAAGATATCACCAAGAAATCGATTCATCAGCGTTGCCGCCTGGGAATGGGATATCTAGCCCAGGAAGCGTCGATCTTCAGAAAAATGACCGTTGCGGAAAATATCATGGCGATTCTGGAAACGCTGAATATCAGCCCGCGCGAACGCAAAAAACGGCTGGAATCGTTATTGGAAGAATTGAACATCGCGCATCTGGCTAAAAGCAAGGCGTATACGTTGTCCGGTGGAGAACGGCGTCGCTTGGAGATCACACGGGCGTTGGTGACGAATCCATCCTTTTTGTTGTTGGACGAGCCGTTTTCCGGTATTGATCCGATTGTTGTGTCGGAAGCCCAAGAAATTATCAAGGAACTGCGAAATCGGGGGCTTGGTATTTTGCTAACGGATCACAATGTTCGCGAAACTTTATCGATTACGGACCGTGCGTATCTCGTCGCCGACGGCAACATTCTCAAAGCCGGAACGGCCGATGATCTGATCAACGATCCTGAAGCCCGGAAGATCTATCTAGGTGAAAAATTTAAAATGTAAATGAAACAGTAGTGTGCATCGTTAAGAGAGGAACTAAACCAAAATGAAACTTGATGTAAAGAAAGTCAGCAGTGTCGCACGGGAATTAAAATTCGAAATCCCCAAAGAAACCGTTACACCGAAATTTGATGAAGTCTACAAGGATATGTCCAAGACCGTGAAGGTCAAGGGATTCCGTCCGGGAAAGGTCCCACGCAATGTTTTGGAAAACCATCACCGCAAAGAAGCCGAGCAGGAAGTGATTCGCAAGGTTATTTCGGAAGCCTATGACGAAGCGTTGAAAAAGGAAAATCTCACGCCGATTGACATGCCGGAAATCCATGATGTTGAACTCAAAGATGGAATCGTCAAATTCACGGCCAAGCTTGAGATCAAGCCGGAGTTTGAAGTCAAGAAATACAAGGGAATCAAGGTCAAGCGAAAAGCATCTGAAGTTACTGACGCCGAGATCAAAAAGACCATGGAGATGTTCAAGCAGGGTCAAGGTAAAGACGACAAGACCAAGATCGACGACGCGTTCGCCAAAGGATTGGGATATCCGTCACTGGATGAGTTTAAAAAATCTTTAGCTCGTCAGATGGAAATCGAAAAGGACCGTCAGAATAAAACGGATGTTGAGAATCAGATTGTGGAAGATTTGCTCAAAAAGACAAAATTTGATGTACCTGAATCATTGGTGGAGAAACAATTGCACCGTCGACTTCACGATTACGGTCAACAGCTGGAAAAACAGGGGTTGGCCAAAGAAGAAGTCAACAAGAAGATCGAGGAGTCCCGGGATGAGCTCAAAGAAGCCGTCCGCAAAGACATTCAGGTTTATCTGATCTTAGACAAGATTGCGGAAGTCGAAAAGATTGAGATCGGACAAGGGGAAAACCTTCCGGCAAAGGTTATCGAATTTTTGCTGAAGGAAGCCGATTGGCAATCTTAAATCAGTTTAATCCCAAATCAGAAAGGGGATCAGTTCCATGGACGCACAAAATTCCATCTTAGTACCAATGGTTATTGAAAAAACCGGACAAGGTGAACGCTCATACGATATCTACTCCCGTCTGCTCAAAGAACGAATCATCTTTATCGGTACCGCGATTGATGATAACGTCGCCAATCTGATCATTGCTCAGCTGCTGTTTTTGCAGAGTGAAGATCCGAAAAAAGATATCCATGTGTACGTGAACTCGCCGGGTGGATCAGTAACCGCCGGTCTTGGAATTTACGACACAATGCAGTTTGTCAAACCCGATGTCTGCACCTATTGTATGGGGCAGGCCGCCAGTATGGGATCTTTGCTGCTGACCGCCGGGGCAAAAGGCAAACGGTACGCGTTGCCGTATTCACGGATTATGATCCATCAACCGTGGGGAGGCGCCCAGGGAACGGCCAGTGATATTCATATCCAGGCCAAAGAAATCTTGAGGATGAAGGAGGAGCTGACCAAATTGTTGGCGGACCATTCCGGTCAGTCGTTTGAAAAGGTCGAACAGGATTGTGACCGCGACTATTTCATGAGCGCCCAGGAAGCCAAGGATTACGGGTTGGTTGACGAGGTGCTGACGGCAGCTCCAAAAACTTAATCTCAATTTATATACGGAAGTTTAAACTTCTGGAAAGGTTTTTAAAGGTAAGAAAGATGGACACCATTTTGTTAACTCCGGGACCCACCATGATTCTTGATGAAGCCAGAGAGGCGCTGGGACGGCCGATCATTCATCACCGTACACCGCAGTTTCAGGCCAATATCAAGGAAGTCATTGAAGGGTTACAGTACGTCTACCAAACCAAAAATGATATCTACCTGATGACATGCTCGGGAACAGGCGCGATGGAAGCGACGGTCTGTAATTTGCTGTCGCCGGGTGATGAGGCTATCACGGTGAATGGAGGTAAGTTCGGTGAGCGTTGGGCGGAACTCTGTGAAGCGTATGACGCCAAACCAACCGTCATTGACGTGGAATGGGGACAGGCTGTCGATCCGGAAAAAATCCGCGAGCATCTTAAGGCGAATCCAAAGATCAAGGCTGTATTTGTCACGTTAAACGAAACATCTACCGGCGTAGTGTCTGACATTGAGGCGATTGGTAAGGTGGTTGCCGAGACAGACGCGGTGATGATCGTGGACGCCGTCAGTGGCTTGGGTGTGGTTGATTGTCAAACCGATAAATGGAAGGCCGATATGGTTGTCTCGGGTTCGCATAAAGGATTTATGCTGCCGCCGGGACTGGCCTTTATTTCGGCGTCCGAAAAAGCCATCAAGTTGATTAACAGTTCGACCAATCGTCGATTTTATTTTGATCTTCGTAAGTCTAAAAAGGCCTTTGAAGCGACGGATACTCCGTTCACACCGGCGATTGGAATCGTTATCGGAATGGTGGAGAGTCTCCGCTGGATGCGTGAGAAAGGAATTGAAAATCTTTTCGCCCACTATGAGCGGCTGGCGAAGGGATGTCGCGCGGCGGCCAAGGCCTTGGACCTTAAATTGTTGGCCGATGAGTCATGCATTTCGAATGTCCTGACAGCGATCCATATTCCCGAAGGCGTCGACGGCGGAAAATTGGTCAAGACCATGCGAGACACGCATGGTGTCACCTGCGCCGGCGGTCAAGGGCACCTAAAGGGTAAGATTATCCGTATCGCCCATATGGGGATCGTAAATGAAGATCACATCATTCGATGTCTGGAAACGTTCGAGCTGGTATTGAAAGAAATGGGATATTCGTTTACAGACCAGGCCGGTGTCAATGCGGCCAAAGCTGTCTTTAATTCATAAACAACGATGAGGATGGACCGATGAAAATTCTAATTAGTGATAAACTCGCCGAAGAAGGCGTTAATATACTGAAGGCCGAGAAGGATTTCGAAGTTGATGTCAAGACAGGGATGAGTCCTGACGAATTGAAATCTGTGATTGGAGACTACCACGCGATTATCATCCGCTCGGCAACCACATTGACAGGTGATGTCATCGAGGCGGCGGACAATCTCAAGGTGATCGGAAGGGCAGGGGTCGGGCTGGACAACGTGGATCTCAAAGCAGCCACCAAAAAAGGGGTGGTGGCCATGAACACGCCGGCCGGTAATACGACGTCGACGGCCGAACACACGATGAGTATGATCCTGGCTGTTTCAAGAAATATTCCCCAGGCGTATTCAGCGATGAAGGCCGGACGCTGGGATCGATCCAAGTTCGGCGGCGTTGAACTTTACGGCAAGACACTTGGTGTTATCGGACTAGGCCGGATTGGCGCTACCGTGGCCAAGTTCGCCAAGGCCTTCGGAATGGACATCATCGCGTATGATCCATACCTGTCCAACGAGGCCATGGCTCAGAAAAATATCGAGTCGGTCACACTCGAGGATCTGTACAAACGATCCGACTACATCACGATTCATATTCCCAAGACAAACGAAACCAAGAATTTAATCTCCACCAAGGAGATCGAGATGATGAAGCCGTCCGTGCTGCTGATCAATTGCGCGCGCGGCGGTATTATCGATGAAGCGGCATTGGCCGAAGCCCTAGAAAACAAGAAGATCAAGGGATGCGCGCTGGATGTGTACGATTCTGAACCGCTTGATCCATCATCACCGTTACTCAAATACGATAATTGTGTGGTCACGCCGCATTTGGGCGCTTCGACATCGGAAGCGCAGATCAATGTGGCCATCGAGATTGCCGAGACAGTTCGGGATGCCTTGTTGGGACGAGGTATCGTGAATGCCGCCAACTTCCCATCGGTCGACGCGGAAAGTTACAAGACGCTTGAGCCGTATGTCAATCTTGGACAAAGCATGGGGCAATTTGCCGGCCAACTGATTCATGGTCGTATCAGTGAGGTCAAGATCACTTACAGCGGAATCCTGACGCAGCATAAAACAGCGCCGGTGACATTGTCGATCATCAACGGTCTGCTGACGCCGATTCTGGGTGAAGGTGTGAACTACATCAATGCGCTGGATATCGCCAAGGATCGGGCGATCGATGTTCAAGATGTCAAGTCAACCAAGGTGGATGAATTTGTCAACTGCATCAAACTGGATGTTAAGACCGACAAAGATCCGTTTTCAATGTTGGGAACACTTTCAAGCAATTTGCAGCCGCGTATTGTCAAGATCGGCAGCATTTATATGGAAGCCGTTCCCAAAGGTCACATGTTGTTTATTCAGAACAACGACAAGCCCGGATTGGTTGGCGCGGTGGGTACGATCCTGGCGCAGGACAATATCAACATCGCCGGTATTACGTTGGGCCGGGAAGCTGAACGCAAGACGGCGATCAGTGTGGTCAACGTAGATAATGAGGTGACTGATAAGACGATTCAGAAGCTCAAGGATACGGCGGACGTTTTGTATGTCAAATCACTAAAGGTGTAAAACACATGGGCAAAGATCAAGCACATGACATCCGTTGGATGGATAGATTGACCTCATCCTATGGATTGGGAATGGCCATGTCACTGGGAAGCCGTGACGGGGTCAATGTGTTTTCTCTGGCCTTAACTGTGCTTTTATTGATTTACCTAATTTATTTCGTTCGCAGCAAATGGGATGTTTTGAATCTGGGGCTGGTCGCGTTTTCAGTTCAGGTGTTGACCGCGACGCTGATGGTGCAGGGCAAGCTGGATTTGATCTTAAGTCTGGACTGGGTGTTTTCAGTGTTCATAGTTTTTTACTGGATACTGGGAACGGCGTTCGTGGGGCTGGGTTTGGCATTGTTCCGCGATTGGACCCGGCTGCGGGCTGATCAAACGTCGGGGTTGTGGATCAAATGGCCGGAGGAGTTTGACAGTTCAGGGGCAGGCCAGAACATGCTGGCCAGGACGATTCGATTTTTGTCACAGGGATTGATCGTGAGTATTTACAGCGTGTTGACGGTCATGCTGGGGTCGATTGCGACAAATGACTACGTGATGTTTTTGATGGTGCTCGAGGCCCAGGCGACACAGGCTGTTTTTGAAGCGCAGAAGCTGACATTCGCCTATGCCTTGCCGTTTGCTTTTCCGACGTTTATTGTCGCGCTTCTCGCACTTATTTACCGCAGCTCAAGTTCGATTCGGGACAAGGCCCGCCAGTCGATGTCGATGGTCAAAATTTTATGCTCAGCCGTACTTTTATCGGTTGGGGCCGGCGTTATCATCACGCTGATTTATTTTTAAGTTCAGAACGTTTAATCAAAGGAATAGTCATGAATATAGCCGTAGTTGGCGCACAGTGGGGAGATGAAGGTAAGGGAAAATTGATTGATATTCTCTCCGCGGAAAAAGATATCACGGTCCGTTATCAGGGAGGAAACAACGCGGGCCATACGGTCGTGGTCGGACAGAAGGAATATGTGTTTCATTTATTGCCATCGGCGATTTTGCACAAAGGTAAAGTTTGCGTGATCGGGAACGGCGTTGTCATTGATCCGGAAGTTTTGATATCGGAGATTCAAGGGTTGGAAAAGAAGGGGATCAAGGTATCGCCGCGGAAGTTAAAGATTTCCGGATTATGCCATGTGATCATGCCTTATCACCGGGTGTTGGATGGTTTACGGGAAAAGAAGCGGAAGAACAAGATTGGAACAACCGGCCGCGGTATCGGACCTTGTTACGCGGATAAGGTCGCGCGTTGCGGAATCCGGATGATTGATCTGCTCAATCCCAAAGTTTTGAAGGCCAAGCTTGAAGACAATTTGCGCGAGAAGAATGAAACATTCCGTAAGGTCTATGATGCTGAAGAATATTCGTTAAACGGGATCTATAAAAGTTATCTGAAGTTTGCAAAGATTCTGGAGCCGTACATCTGCAACACAGTGATTTATATCAACGAGCAGATCGATAAAGGCAAGACGGTGCTCTTCGAGGGCGCTCAGGGTACGTTTCTGGATATCGATTTCGGGACGTATCCGTTTGTTACGTCATCCAACTCGATTGTGGGCGGAATTTGTTCGGGAACGGGCGTTGCGCCAACCCGGATTGATAAATCAGTCGCCTGTATCAAGGCCTATACGACACGGGTCGGTGAGGGCCCCTTCCCAACGGAGTTTTCGTCACGATTGATGGAACAAATCCGCAAGAAGGGTAATGAGTTCGGCGCGACCACGGGGCGTCCGCGCCGATGCGGTTGGTTTGACTGTATTTTGGGGCGATATTCCATGATCATCAATGGTATTGATGAACTAGCCATCATGAAACTGGATGTGCTGGATGAGCTGGATGAGATCCAGATTTGCACGGGCTATAAGTATAAAGGGAAGACGTACAAAGAATTTCCGATGGACTATGAGATGCTGTGCGCAGTAAAACCTGTCTACGAATCGCTGCCCGGTTGGAAAAGTTCGACTTATGGGCTGCAGAACTATGACGATTTGCCCAAAAACGCAAAGAAATATGTCAAGCGCCTGGAACAGCTGCTGAAGGTCAAGGTCAAGTACATCTCGACCGGCCCGAAAAGGGACGAAATTATAGTCCGATAGTGTTGTATCTTGTTGTGCCATAGGGGTTTGTTATAATTTTCTTGACTTTAAATTACACTCATGATAATGTGGGTTACAGTCAAAGGAGGAAGGTATGTGGAAGCCGTTAAAACGAAGTTTTTTGATCATAACTCTGTTAACGAGTGTCGTTTCCTTAAGCGGTTGCACACTTATTTTCCAAAAAGGACGTCGCGTTGATGTCGATAAAATTTCTACGCTGAAGAATGATCTTGCCGCGCTCGAGCGTGAAAAGTCAAACCTCGAAAAGGCCCAGGAACAGCTGCAGGGCCGTCTGAAAAACGAAATCAAAGATAGTGAAGTCAAGGTTGAAATGCTGGAACGTGGTCTGGTGATCACATTCGTGGCTGAAGTTCTATTTGACTCGGGTAAAGCCGAACTCAGACAGGGCACTCGGGAAAAACTCGATAAAGTCGCCCGTGTTTTGAACACCACCGTTAAAGATTTGAATGTCGGGATCGAAGGTCACACCGACAATGTGCCCATCAAGCATTCCGGATGGAAATCCAACTGGGAACTTTCTACCGCGCGGGCGTTAAGTGTACTGCATAAAATGGTTAATGAACATGGGGTGGATCCAACCCGGCTGTCGGCCACAGGATTTGGTGAATACAAACCGGTTGCCGGCAACGATACAGATGCCGGTCGGCAAAAGAACCGTCGGGTTGAAATTGTGATTCTGCCGGAAACCACCAAAGAAGGTCGGAAGTAAGCAGCAATGCGAATTTTCATTATGGTATTGGCCATCGTCCTCGCCGCGGCGGGCGGCGGATTGGCGTACCGTTACTACCAACAAGCTGCCGTGTCGGTGGGTGAGTTAGAAGAAGAGCGTTACAAACGCATGGTCGCTGAGGAAGACTACGAAAAACAGCGCCAGAAGGCCAAAAGCCTGGAAAGCAAGCTCAAGAAATCAGAACAGCGCGTCACAAATCTGGAAAACAAAGTCGAAAAGATTTCAGCCATCAATGATGACATGAAATTACGTCTTGAGAAGTCAGCCCAGATTCAGAAGCAGCTTGAGCAAAAAATCATTGAGTTCGAGGCATCATCTCCACAAATCTAGGGGATGATCAATAGGGACAACAGTCGAACTTTTATATGATGGGGGATGAAAATCCCCCATTTTATTTGTCAGATACCATGAACAAAGATATTGATAAAGGTAAAATTCCACAGCATGTCGCCATCATCATGGACGGCAACGGCCGCTGGGCGCAGCAACAGAATCTCTCGCGGACACAGGGGCATATCGCCGGGGTCAAGCGGGTCGAAGACATTATTGACTATGCGCAGGAGATCGGTATCAAAGTTTTGACACTCTATACGTTCTCATCGGAAAATTGGAACCGCCCGACCAATGAAGTGTCAACGATCATGAATATCGTCACGGCCGTGCTTAACAGAAAGACCAAAAAGCTCAAAGGCGATAATATGCGCTTTGGTATGATCGGACGCGAAGACGGGCTGCCTGAATCGGCCTTGAACGCCATCAAGATGGTCATCAATGAGACCAGCAAGAATACCGGGTTGCTGATCAATCTGGCCTTTAACTACGGGGCCCGGCAGGAGATCCTCGACGCCATAAAGTCAATTTCCCAATCAGTTAAGGATGGTAAGCTCACGACGGATGATATTACCGAAGAGTTGTTCAGCCGGTCGCTATACACCAAGGACTTACCGGATCCTGATTTGCTGATTCGGACGTCCGGTGAAAAGCGGATCAGTAATTTTCTTTTGTGGCAATTATCGTATGCGGAGTTCTATTTTACAGAGAAATTTTGGCCGGACTTTGATATTGCTGAATTCGAGAACGCACTGATGGATTATCAAAACCGGCAGCGAAGATTTGGTAACTTAATCTCTCAATCCCTGAATGAATAAAGATCGTTGGTTTAGTTCAACCGTAATGATATCGCTGTCCATTGGCGCGCTCCTGTTTGACTGGGTGTTCCTGCTGGTATTGCTGGCGTTGACGATCGGCGGGTTGTATGAATTTTTTTATCTGATCAAGAAAAAAGGCATTCCAATTTATAGTTACACCGGAATTGCCATCGGCACGGTGATACCGTTGCTGGCCTTTTTTCAGATCGAGCCCACGAAAAAGTGGGATCTGTTCTTTATAGCCATGGCCCTGCTGACCATTTTCGGGCTGCAGTTGATGCGTAACGACAATCGTAACGCGATCGTCGGTATTTCAACCACATTATTCGGTATTTTATATGTTTCATGGTTTTTCAGCTTTTTAGTTGAGATCAAGAATTTGCTGCCGGAGACACCATGGGCGGGTGAGAAGCTAGTCGGCTTTTTGCTGTTGGTTACCAAGTGTGGGGATATGGGGGCGCTGCTCATTGGGAAAAAATATGGCAAGAAGTTACTCGTTCCCAAGATCAGTCCCAAGAAGACGGTTGCCGGCGCATTTGGCAGTACCGCTTTCAGTGTGATTGCGGCTTTGCTGGCCTACAAACTGATCCCGGCCCAATTGAATCTGCCGCTGTGGCATGTGGCTTTGATGGGTGCGATCTTCGGTGGTTTAGGGCAGCTAGGGGATATGTCAGAATCCATGATCAAACGGGATTGCGGTGTGAAGGACTCCGGCAAGATGCTACCGGCCTTGGGCGGCGCATTGGATGCCATTGACAGCTTGCTGTTCTCGGCGCCGGTTTTCTACTTTTATATTATTTCGTTATTGTAACAGGATAGTTATGGCGAGAAAGAATGTAGTCGTTTTGGGGTCGACCGGTTCGATCGGTATCAACACCCTGAAGGTCGTAGAGCGGTATCCTAAAGAATTTAATGTCGTCGGATTAAGCGCGTACAATAACGTCAAGCTCCTTGAGAAACAGATACAGCAGTTCCGTCCCAAATTTGTAGCGGTCAATTCAAAGGGGCGGGAGTATTTTCGAGATCGATTGAAGGCGCCGACAAAAATGTTGTCCGTTGATCAAGACCTCGAAGAGTTGGTCGCGCGGACAGACGTTCATGCCGTTGTCATCGGTATGCGGGGGGCGGCCGCCTTAAAGCCTTTTATCAGCGCGGTTCGAAATGGAAAGATCGTGGCGCCGGCGAATAAGGAAGCGCTGGTGATTGCCGGAGAGATCATTATGAATTCGGCCCGGAGAAACAAGGCCACGGTGATCCCGGTTGACAGTGAACAAAGCGCTATCTTTCAATGTTTGCAAGGACAGAACCGACGGGAGCTCAAACGTGTGTTGCTGACTGCATCAGGCGGGACCCTGTTGAACGTTCCGGTCAGCCAATTTAATGAGTTGACGGTAGAGGAAATCCTCAAGCATCCGCGCTGGAAGATGGGACAAAAGATTACGGTCGATTCCGCCACGCTGATGAATAAGGGGTTTGAGTTTATCGAAGCGCTGCGTTTGTTTGACCTAGACATCGATCAGATTGAGGTTGTTATTCATCCGGAGGCGATCATTCATTCGATGGTGGAATACATGGATGGATCGATCATCGCGCAGCTAGGTGTCACCGACATGCGCATTCCGATTCAATATGCACTGACCTATCCCAAGCGGTTGGATGTCGGCTTAAAGCCGATGGATTTTGCCAAGTTGGGATCATTGAATTTTCAGCGGCCGGATTACAAAAAGTTTCCGTCGTTGTCGTTATGTATTGACGTGGCCCGACAGGGAGGCACTTCTCCCAGTGTGTTGAATGCCGCGGATGAAGAGGCCGTGGAGGCCTTCTTAAAGCATGACATCCGGTTTTCGGATATTTATCCCGCCGTCGAAAAGATTGTTCGCCGGCATAAGGTTCAGCCGAAGCCAAACCTTAACCAAATTCTCGCGGCCGATCAGTGGGCCCGTGAGGAGACAAGAAAGGTAATATATAAGTTATGATCGCTTTAGACAGTATCCTGGGTGGATTTCAGAGCACGGCCGTGTTTATCGCCGTCCTGAGTATCCTGATCGTCGTGCATGAGTGGGGACATTTTATCACCGCCAAGTTGCAGGGCATCAAAGTCCATGAGTTTGCATTGGGATTTGGTCCGACGCTGTGGGCCAAGGAATACAATGAAACCAACTACATGCTGAAGCTTTTTCCGTTAGGCGGGTATGTTCGTATGGCGGGAGATGAGCGTGACAAATGCACCGGTGCTCCCTACGAGTTTTACAGTAAGTCGCCGGGGCAGCGGGCCGCGGTTGTTTTTAACGGACCATTGGTGAATTTTGTCCTGGCCTACTTTAGTTTTGTCCTGGTGTTTATGCTGGGCTATCCGGGAATGTCGACACAGATCACCGAGATCGTCAGTGATGGACCGGCAGTCGCGACATCCCTGCAGGCCAAGGATGAGGTGGTCGCGATCAACGGCAAGAAAATCTATGGATGGATGCATCTCGAACGCCTGTTGGAAGGGGAAAGCGTGGAGCCGATTGAGGTCACGGTGAACCGCGATGGTCAACAAATTTCCGCAACGGTCAATCCGACGATTGAGGAAAGGCCTAACCTGTTAGGTGTACCGACGATGTACCGGAATATCGGGATCGGATTCCTGCCGAACAAAGTCGGCGGTGTGGTCGAGGGGTATCCTGCCGATAAGGCCGGATTGAAGATGGAGGACGTCATCACCGAGATCGATGGTCAGAAGATTACCAATTGGATCTCGCTGCAGGAGGCCATCAGCAATTCCAAGGGCGCGACGATCAATATCAAAGGCATCAGTGATGGTCAGCCATTTGAAAAAAATATTGAGCCGGTTATCGATATCAAGGAAGACGCGGACGGCAACAAGGTCGAAACGCGCAAGATCGGGCTGGGTCCCATGCAGGACTTTGGCAGCTTTAAATTTTCATTTGTGGAATCGCTTTACTACAGCTGGGATGAGCTGGCCTACATTACCCGTCTTACCTACAAGTCGCTTTATCTGATGGTGCGTGGGACGGTCAAAGCCAAGGATTCAGTCACCGGACCGGTCGGAATCTTTTACATTGTGAAGGGCGCGGCCGAGGCCGGAATGGCGCATTTGTTATTCATTCTAGGTGTCATTAGTGCTAGTTTGGCGATCTTCAATCTGCTGCCGATGCTGCCGCTGGACGGCGGACATCTGACGCTGTTGGCCATTGAGAAGATACGGGGTAAACCGCTGCCGGCGAAGGTTGATGATTTTGTGGCGCGCATCGGTTTTTCATTTATTATTCTGCTCGCGCTTTTCGTGTTTTACAACGATTTTGCCAATTTCGGCATCTTTGATGGAATCAAGAATCTTTTTTCTAAAATAACGGGATAACTTCTTTAAACAAGAGGGACAAACATGGCATCCGAAGATTTAAGAGAAAAAGTAAACAGGTATATGATCAACAACACGGAGTTCTTGAAGGTCAAGGACACCATGAACGAGGATCAACTGAGGATGTTCGTCAATCGGGCCATCGAGGATATGATGGACGAGAAAAATATCGAAATCCCCTTTGAACAGCGGGCGGAGCTGATCAAGTCGCTGGTCAGCGCGGTGATGAGCTTAGGGCCATTGCGTCCACTGATGGAAGACGAGACGATCACCGAGGTCATGATCAATGGATGCGATACCATTTACATCCAGCGTTACGGAAAGATTGAGAAGGTTGATATCAAGTTTGACAGCAACCAGCACTTAGCCCACACGGTGCAGAAAATTCTTGCCGGTTCGCAGAGTAATAAGCGTGTTGATGAGTCATCGCCGTATGTTGATTTCTCTTTGCCTGACGGATCACGGGTCAACGTTATTCTTCCGCCATGTTCGACGATGGGGCCGGTCGTTACGATCCGAAAATTTAAGGATGATATCGGAACTGTTGAGCATTTGCTGGATGTTAAGGAGCTCAACGAGGAGATGGCCACGTTGCTAATTGCCGCGATGAAGGCCAAATTCAATGTTATATTTTGCGGGGCGACGGGTTCGGGTAAGACAACCTGTATGAATGTGTTTTCGACACATATTCCAGAAGAAGAACGGATTATCACGATTGAGGATACCCCGGAGTTAAATCTCCGTCAGGATCATGTTGTGTCGCTGCAAACCAAGCCGGCTAACATCGAAGGCAAGGGTGAGATTACCATGGCTGAGTTGTTTACCAATTCGCTTCGTATGCGTCCGGACCGGATCATCATTGGTGAGATTCGTGGCGAGGAAATGCTGGATTTAATCCAGTCGATCAGTTCCGGTCACAGTGGGTCGCTCGCTATCGTTCACGCGGAGTCACCGCTGGATTGTTTTGACCGGATGGTGACCATGATGCTGCTCACGGGAATTCGATTGAGCACCCAGGAGATCCGCCGTCAGGTGGCCCGAGCGGTGGATATTATTGTGCACATCGAGCTTTTCAATGACGGGGTTCGCCGCATCCAGAACATCACTGATATTGTCTGGAATGACGAGAAGAAGGAAGTGGAGTTGGTCGATATATTCCGGTTTGATCAAACTGGACGGATTGTCGACGGGATCGTTGAGGGTGACTGGACCAAGAATCGAAAGCCGCCGTCATTTATGTCTAAATTTGCCAAGCACAGGGTGGAACTCCCGGAAGGATATTTCGATAAGTAATCATGTATTGGTCTAAATATTTTATACCCACACTCAAGGAAACGCCCGGCGGAACCGAGGCCATCAGTCATCAACTGCTGTTGCGGGCCGGTCTGGTGCAGATGCTCACGTCCGGGGTCTATTCGTATCTTCCGCTCGGATTACGCGTACTGTCGAATATCGAAAATATCATTCGTGAGGAGATGAACGCAGCGGGCGCAAATGAATTGTTATTGCCCAGTCTGCATCCGCTGGATATATGGAAGCAGACGGGACGGGATGAAACGCTCAAGGACGTGATGATTTCGTTTAAAGACGGCAAGGGACGCGATATGTGTCTGGGGCCTACGCATGAAGAAATTATTACGGATGTTGTTCGGAATCACGTGCAGTCTTATCGACAGCTGCCGGTGACGCTGTATCAGATTCAGACCAAGTTCCGCGATGAACTGCGGCCGCGGTTCGGCATTGTGCGGGCGTGTGAGTTTATCATGAAGGACGCTTACAGCTTTGATCGTGATGTCGAAAGCATGCAAAAAAATTATCAGATCATGTACGAGGCGTATCAGAAAATTTTCAAGCGGCTCGAGCTGGATGTGGTGATTGTTGAGGCCGATTCCGGCGCGATGGGCGGAGATATTTCCCACGAGTTTATGGTCCCCGCGGCGATTGGTGAGGATGAGGTCGAGGTCAACGGTCAAAAGCAGGTGGCGATGGAGCTGGGTCATATTTTTCAATTAGGGACCAAATACAGCCAATCGCTCGGCGCTAATTTTCTGGATGAAAACGGCAAGAGTCAGCCGATTATTATGGGATGTTATGGTATCGGCGTCAGCCGGGTAATCGCCGCGATTATCGAGGTGATGCACGACGAGAACGGTATTATTTGGCCGTCACAGGTCGCGCCGTTTCAGGTCGAACTCCTGCCGATTTATAAATCGGAATCCGATGAGGCCATGCAGCTGGCGCGGCAGTGTTATGACGAGTTAACGGCTGCCGGAGTTGATGTTTTATGCGACGATCGCGATGAGACCGCTGGTAAAAAGTTTAAAGACGCTGATTTGATCGGTATTCCGTTGAGGGCAACGTTCGGCAAGCGAAATTTGGCGGAGGGTAATGTCGAGCTGAAGTTTCGTAAGTCAGGTGAGACGGTGATGATTGACAAATCATCGGCAGCTGCGAAGATCCTGGATGTTCTCAAGCAAGGCCATGCATAAAGAGCTTCTCGTTCATATTCGGCCGCTGGTGGAACACGCGTTAACCGAACATCTGGTGGATCTAGTGGACATGACGATTAAATCGGATGGCCGGGGATACAACATTGAGATCCTGGCGGATAAACCTGAAGGCGGCATTACGATTGACGTGTGCGCGGAGTTAAACCGGGTCATCGGAGATCAGCTTGAACAGGATGTGCTCCTGGACCGGGCGTTTACGGTGAATGTCAGTTCCCCCGGTGTGGATCGTCCTTTGCGAATCGCCAAGGATTTTCGACGGGTAATCGGACGGGCGGTGCGCGTTCATTTGAATGACAAAATTGAGGACAAGATTGAACATATGGGTACTGTAAAGACAGTAACGGACGATATGGTAACGTTGGAAGCCAAGGCTGGATTGATTGACATACCCTTTATAAAAATTAACAAGGCCATTCAGGTCATCTAGACAGAACAAGAGAGAGGTAAGAAGATGGAAAGTAGTGAATTGCTAACTATTTTGGAACAACTGGAGCGCGACAAGGGAATCGACAAGGATGTTCTGATTGAAGCGGTAGAAGCCGCCGTGGCTTCGGCCGCCAAAAAATTGTGGACCGTCGACAAGGAGCAGGATGTCACGGTCAAGCTTGATAAAATGACCGGTAAACTCACCGCCTACGCCGGTGACGAAGAGATCCGCTCCGGTGAGTTCGGCCGTATCGCCGCGCAAACGGCCAAGCAAGTGGTCATCCAAAAGATTCGTGAGGCGGAAAAAGACGTTGTTTACGAAGAGTATCAAAAGCGGATTGGTGAGATCATCAGCGGAAGCGTTTATCGTTTTGAACGCGGTAACATCATTATTGATTTAATCAAGTCAGAAGCGATTGTTCCTCGACGTGAACAGTCATCCAAGGAAGAGTTTAAACAAGGTGACCGGATCCGGGCCTATGTGTTGGACGTAAAGCGTGAAAACCGCGGTCCGCAAATTATTCTTTCCCGCGCGCATCCGCAGTTTGTGAAACGCCTGTTTGAGCTGGAAGTTCCCGAAATTCTGGAAGGGATCGTTGAGATCAAGTCGATTACGCGGGACGTAAGTGAGCGGACCAAGATCGCTGTACATTCCAAAGACGAGAAGGTGGATTCGGTTGGCGCGTGCGTTGGTATGCGTGGAAGCCGGGTGAAAAATATCGTCAATGAGCTGCAGGGCGAGAAGATCGACATCGTACGGTATTCACCGGATATCAAGGAATACATCCAGGCGGCGTTATCTCCCGCGGAAATTTCTCAGATTCAGCTGAACTTCGATGAGAAGAAGGCCAATATCATTGTGGCCGATGATCAGTTGTCGTTGGCCATCGGTAAGCATGGTCAAAATGTCCGTTTGGCCAGTCAGCTGGTGGGTTGGGAGCTGGATTTGTTCTCGTTTGATCAGTGGAAGGAATATCAGGACAAACTCGACGGTGAAGAAGCACCCGCCGAGACTGACGCCGAGGCAACGGAGGAGTACGAAGAAGAGGAAGTCATTGAAGAGGTCACCATCGCGGACCTTTCCGGTGTGGGTGAAAAGATGATCGCCGAGCTTGAGGAGAAAGGGCTTGGAACGCTGGATGTGATTGCCGAAGCAAGTGTTGATGATTTGACACAGATCAAAGGATTAGGTAAAATCAAGGCCCAAAAAATGATTGACGAGGCGAAACAAATACTCGAGGAATGTGAAGAAGAATAGCGAGTAGTTAATAGAGAAAAGAGATATATGAAAGTATCCGAACTGGCCAAAGAGCTAAAAACAAATGATGAAACCATCCTGGCTACGCTCAAGAATTTGAAGCTGAAGGCGAAGGATAGTGATCAAGATCTGAATGTCGCGGTTGTATCCGTTCTGAAAAGCGCGTTCAAAAAGGGGAATATCGTCAAGGTTGAAACCCCTAAGGCGCCGAAGAAGCGGGCGACCAAGAAAGCCGTCGCGGACAAAGAACCCGAGTCAACGACCAAAAAGAAGGCCGTGAAGAAGAAAGCGGCCGTTAAGAAAAAAGTGGTCAAGAAGAAGGCGGCATCCACGACCAAGTCAGAGGACACGGAAAAGGAAGCTGACAAGCCTCGCAAGCGCGTTGTCAAACGCAAGGTCAAGAAGGTGGTCCGAAAGGCCGTCAAAAAGGCGGATGACACGGACAAGGCCGCAACAACCAAGAAGACGGCGGCCAAGAAAACTGACGCCAAACCAGCGAAGGTCGAGGTCCCGGCCAAGCCCAAGAAGAAGGCTCAGGAGCCGGTTATCACGCTCAAACCACTTTCCCGCAAGCGTCGAAAGTCCTATAAAGACGACCGCAGGGATCAGCCGAGCGGCAATGACATGCTAAATGTCGAACCGGCCGCGGCGGATGCGTCGACGGCAACAGCGGCCGAACCGGTTTTTAATGAGAATCTCCCCGAGATCGAAGTCAAGGTGCCGATCACGGTCAAGGAATTTGCCACGACGATTCAGCAGAAGCCGAGCGTTGTTTTAACGCGCCTCATGAAGATGGGGATGCTGGCTCACATCAATCAGAGCCTCGGTGAGGAATTAGTCCGTAAATTGACGTTGGAGTTTGGATATAATCTGGCCAAGATTCGGACACAGGAAGAAGTTGTCATTGACGATCACAAGGTTGAGGAGGACGACGCGGCTGAACTAAAATCACGAGCGCCGGTGATTACATTTATGGGACACGTTGATCACGGAAAAACGTCCTTGCTTGACCGAATCCGTTCATCGAAGATCACCGACCGTGAGCACGGCGGGATCACACAGCACATCGGGGCCTATTCCGTGTCGATGCCCAAAGGGCGGATCACATTGCTCGACACGCCTGGTCACGAGGCGTTTACGGCGATGCGCGCGCGTGGCGCGCACATTACAGATATTGTTGTTCTGGTTGTAGCCGCGGACGAAGGGATTATGCCGCAGACCGAAGAAGCAATCGATCACGCCCGGGCCGCGGGTGTCCCGATTGTCGTTGCCTTAAATAAGATGGACCGTCCCGGTGCCAATCCGGACAAAGTCAAGCAGCAGCTGGCCGAGCATGATCTGGCCTCTGAAGACTGGGGTGGCAAGACAGTTGTGGTCGGTGTGTCGGCGATGACCGGAGAAGGAATTGATGAGCTTTTAGAATTGATCCTGCTGGAATCCGAATTGCTTGAACTCAGGGCTAATCCGAACAAACGGGCGACAGGGCTAGTTGTCGAAGCGCATCTCAGTCAAGGCAAAGGAACAGTTACGACATTGATCGTGCAGAGTGGAACATTAAAGGAAGGCGACTTCCTGATCATGGGACCGTATTACGGCAAGGTCAAGGCCATGTTTGATGATCACGGACGTGCGATCAAGGAAGCCGGTCCGTCCATGCCCGTCGAGATCCTGGGGATTTCCAATGTCCCTGGAGCCGGTGAGATCTTTTATGTCGTCGAAGATGAACGACAGGCCAAAGAGATATCCACTGCGCGTCTGGAGAAGATCAAGAACAAAAAGATGCAGGCATCGTCGGCCATCTCGCTTGATGATTTGTATTCGCAAATTCAAGAGGGTGCGATTAAGGAGCTGAATGTCGTGTTAAAAGCGGATGTGCAGGGATCGCTCGAGGCGCTGAAGGATTCCTTGGAGAAAATCCCAAGCGACAAGGTTAAGATCAAGTTCATTCACAGCGGCGTCGGTGAGGTCAACACATCGGATGTGCTTTTGGCTGTGGCGTCGAAGGCGATTATCATCGCGTTTCATGTGGGGATCAATCCCAAGGCCAAGAAGGCGCTGGAGCAGGATCCCGTCGAGGTTCGCGAGTATCGGATTATCTACGACGCTGTCAACGACATGCGTCAGGCGCTGGAAGGTCTACTGGAAGCCAAGAAGAAAAAGAACTACTTTGCCAAGGTGGAGATCCGTCAGGTCTTCAAATTATCCAAACAGGGGATTGTCGCCGGGTGTTATGTGACCAAAGGCCGGGTCAAGCGAAAGGCCGAAGTGGATTTGGTCCGTGACGGCGAGGTGATTCATTCCGGCAAGATTGGTTCTTTAAAACGTTTCAAGGAAGACGTGAAGGAAGTCACCGAAGGTATGGAATGCGGGGTCGTCCTGGAAGGTTTTGACAAATATGAAGTCGGCGACATGCTGGAAGTCTATGACGTTGAAATCATTTCGCAGAAACTCTAAGGGCGAAAACGTAAAAGTCTAAAGTAATCTTTTCCAAACATTCTCATGAAAAAAACCGTTTTTAGCGCAATGCGTCCGACCGGTAAACTGCACTTGGGCCACCTGGTTGGTGCGTTGCATAACTGGACGGAACTTCAAAAATCTCACCAATGTATTTTTTCGATTGTGGACTGGCACGCCTTGATGGGCGAGTACGAACAAAGCGCGGCCATTCGCGGTAATGTACTGGACATGGCGCTTGATTGGCTGGCCTGCGGCATCGATCCCAAGCAGTCGGTTATTTTTGTTCAGTCGGACGTACCCGAACATCTTGAACTTCAGATGATCTTTTCCTGCATCACCCCGCTGGGCTGGCTTGAGCGTAATCCCACATATAAAGAGCAATTACGCGAGATTGAAAAGCGTGATCTTCAAACCTACGGCTTTCTGGGATATCCGGTGCTGCAGGCGGCGGACATTCTATTGTATAAAGCCAATGCCGTGCCGATCGGCGAGGATCAATTGCCGCATCTGGAGCTGACCAGGGAGATCTCCCGCCGTTTTAATCACATTTTTAAGACCGAATTCTTCGAGGATTGTGAGGCGATCCTGACACAGACACCGCGATTGCTAGGACTGGACGGCCGAAAAATGAGCAAAAGCTACAACAATGCCATCAACCTTAGTGATACGCCCGAGGAGATCCAGAAAAAGGTCAAGACCATGTTTACGGATCCCAAGCGTCTGCGGCTCAAGGACCCCGGTCATCCCGAGGACTGTAACGTATACAGTTATTATAAAGTTTTTGCCCCGCAGCAGTGTGAGGCGGTATATAATTGGTGTACGGCCGCCGAGAAGGGATGCACGGACTGTAAGAAGATATTTGCTGATCATCTGATCGACCATCTCAGTGAAATAAGTGCAAAACGTGAAAGTCTCAGTAAGGATCGTGATACAATAAAGGATATTCTTCAGGAAGGCCGAAAAAAGGCGCAGGCGATTGCCCGCCAAACCATCGAAGAGGTCAAAGAGGTTATATTTGCATGAGCTATAAACTAAGACTTGAGGTATTCGAAGGTCCGCTTGATCTTTTGCTTTATTTGATCAAGAAGAATGATATCGATATCAAGGACATCCCGATTGTGGAGGTCACCGAACAGTATATGGAGTATATCGATATGATGAAGATGCTGGACCTGGATATCGTCGGCGATTTTCTGGTCATGGCAGCGACCTTGATCCAGATCAAGTCAAAGATGCTGTTACCGCCTGAGGTCTCCGAAGAGGATGAGGAAGAAATCGATCCGCGCGATGAGCTGGCCCGTCGACTACTGGAGTACAAAAGATTCAAGGAGATCGCCAATACGCTTGAAGAGCACGAGATTCATCGAAAAGATTACTTTCCGCGCATTCTCGACGAGGAATCCCTGGATCAGATCAAGAAAGACTCGAAGGAGGTTATCTTTGAGGCCAATTTGTTTGATTTGATCAATGCCTTTTCCGAGGCTCTCAAACGTACGCCTGAAGAGATTATTCATGAGATTGTCCAGGAAGAGTTTACTGTCGAGGACAAGATACATTATATCCTGCACGAGCTGATCAATACGGAAGAGCTTTGCGTGAATCGTTTATTTGAGAAGTGCCGTTCCAAGCCGGAAATAATTGTTTCCTTTATCGCCGTACTTGAATTGATCCGGCTTAAGGAAATCAAGGTTTCCCAGAAGGATATTTTCGGTGACATCAATATCACCCGCAACAAAGAACCAATTGATCGGGATGCCGTGGCTCCCGAGCCTGAGCCCCAACCTGAAGCGTCAGTTGAGGGCGATCTCGAAGTCGAAGAGCAACTTTAAAATATGTTATGGACGAACATCGTAAAATCATTTTCAGCCAGGAAACCGAAGACGATGAAGTCTACAGTTTGTCACTGCGTCCCGCCTTACTTGATGACTTTGTAGGTCAGCAAGATCTCGTCGAGAATCTTAAAATATCTATACAGGCCGCTAAACTGCGCGGCGAACCGCTGGAGCATTTATTGTTTTCCGGACCGCCGGGGCTGGGGAAGACCAGTCTGGCGAATATCGTCGCGAATGAAATGGGATCGCGTATCACCGTTACATCGGGACCGGCGATTGACCGGGCGGGAGATTTGATCGGGATTCTGACGGGTTTGGAAAAGGGGGATATCTTATTTATTGACGAGATCCATCGATTATCCAAGGTGGTGGAGGAATTTTTATACCCGGCGATGGAAAATTTCAAGATCGATTTTATTGTCGATAAAGGTCCGTACGCCAAGACCATAAATTTTAACCTCAAGCCGTTCACATTGATCGGGGCGACGACCCGTAGCGGATTGTTGGCCTCACCGCTAAGAGACCGCTTCGGGATCTTTCATCACCTGGAGTTCTATAACACTGAAGAGTTGGGACGCATCGTGTCGCGTTCCGCCGAGAAACTGGGGATGGAGTTGACCGACGATGCATCGATTGAATTGGCGCAGCGCTCGCGCGGGACACCACGAATCGCTAATCGATTGCTGCGGCGGGTGCGGGATTATGCGCAGGTCAAAAGCAACAGCAGCTGTGCGACGCGTGAAACGGTTCATGAGTCCATGCGCACCCTGGGGATTGATCCCCGAGGACTGGATGACGCCGACCGCCGGCTGCTCAAGGTCATCAAAGAACATTACAAGGGCGGCCCCGTCGGTATTGAAACGTTGGCCGCGACCTTAAACGAAGAGGTGGATACGCTTGTCGATGTCATCGAGCCGTATCTGCTGAAGATTGGTTTTCTAAACCGAACTCCGCGTGGGCGAGAGCTCACCAGTTCTTCCCGCCAGCATATCGAGCAATCGAACCGTCCGGAACAATCTTTCAACGACATAGATTAGGAGAACGGGCTGATGGCGCGAACATTGATCATCATCGGAATCGTGTTTATTGCTTTGGGGATTGTTGTGTCGATGCTGGGCCGTTTACCGGGACTCCCCAGGCTGCCGGGTGATATTTACATCAAGAAAGAGAACACGACCATTTATGTGCCGATCGTCAGCTGTCTGGTTTTGAGCTTAATCATTAATTTTATTCTGTATCTGATAAATTCAAAATGAAAAAAATATTGCTGATCATCCTAAGTTTATTATTGATTCCCTCGACGGGCATGGCGCGGGATGCGTTGATCCGGGTGGCCGTGCTTAAGGACGCGGAAACATTCGTTATATCAGTCCGAGGGGCGTATGAAATTATCGATTTAAATGACGGAGAGATTATTCAGACGGGACGACGGCTCAAACGTTCACAAGTTAAAAGGCATACCTCCGGATTGACGATTGGTAAGCAATTATTCATGACCGGGAAGTTGCGCATCATCACTCAGAAGGATATCACGATCTATTCTAAACGAAAGCGCAAACAGTATCGCGGCGCGTTGGACATCCGGGTCCAGCCCGACGGTAAGCTGCTGGCGATCAATCGGCTGGATGTGGAATCATACGTCCGCGGTGTTTTGTATCATGAAATTTCGGATCGTTGGCCGATGGAGGCCACCAAGGCGCAGGCGGTGGCTACCCGAACATATGCCTTATACAAGATGGAAGAGAGCCGTGGTAAATTATTTGATGTCACGAGCGATATCTATTCTCAGGTGTATGGCGGAAAAAGTGCTGAACGTTTTCGCACGGACATCGCCGCCAATTACACGGAAGGTGAGGTGATGATCTATCAAGGCAAGATCATTCCGGCGTTTTTTCATTCGAACAGCGGAGGTCATACCGAGGACGCGAATCAGGTGTGGGGGATCAATTCGCCGCCGCTGCGGGGGGTGGAGTCTCCCTTCAGCCGAGGGATGCCGCATTATACCTGGACGCGCAACTATCAATCTCGCGAGATCCAACAAAAGCTCAATGATGGCGGGATCAGCGTCGGGATGATTAAAGACATTAAAGTCGCCGAACGCACAGCCAGCGGTCGGGTCCGCGACCTGATCATCGAAGCCCGTGACGGTAAAAAAACGCGTATATCCGGTAAAAAGTTCAGAGATGTCGTCGGTCCGAACCTGATTAAGAGTAATATGTATGAAGTGCGGATGAAGGGGTATTATTTTGACCTGGTCGGCCGCGGATGGGGCCACGGTGTCGGAATGTGTCAGTGGGGCGCACACAGCATGGCCCGCAAAAGGTACAATTATGAAGAGATTCTCAATTATTATTATCCCGGCATGGAGATTGTCCGGGCGGATACTCGATAGGTGATATGCGATTAAGTGATTTTCAATATGATTTGCCGGACGATTTGATCGCGCAGTATCCACTGGAGCGACGGGAAGACGCGCGGCTGATGGTGTTGGACCGTGAACGTCAGACGATCACGCATGATGTCTTCCAGAATTTTGCGCAGCACATTCCCAAAGACGCTATGCTGGTCATGAATAACAGCCGGGTTGTCCACGCACGACTGAAAGGGCAACGGGCCGGCAGCGGCGGACAGATTGAAGTTTTTTTACTCAAGCGTGTGATTGACGATTATCATTACGAAGTATTGATGAAACCGATGAAGCGTTTAAAGAACGGTGACCGTATCGAATTTGCCGGCGATGCCAAGATTTTCGCTGAGATCATCGACCGTGAAGAGCGAATTGTGCGGTTTAACCGGAAGAACCTGGACCGATTTCTCAAGGATCACGGTCATATTCCGCTGCCGCCGTATATCAAACGTGCGGACGAAGCGATTGACCGCACCCATTATCAAACCGTTTACGCCAAACAGGCTGGTTCTGTCGCGGCGCCGACGGCGGGATTGCATTTTAGTAAAGCGGGATTGGAGCTTTTAAAAAAGAAGGGGCACGAGCTTAAGGAAGTGACGCTGCACATTAATTACGGAACATTCAAACCCGTTGAGGTCAATGACATCCGCCAGCATCAGATGCACACGGAAAGTTATTGCATTGAGCCGAATGTGTATGAAGATATTGTCGAGCAGCGTCAGGGAAACGGGCGGATCCTCGCCGTGGGGACGACAAGCGCCCGGGTCCTGGAGTCCGTGGCGCGC
Organism: bacterium; assembly: GCA_030429765.1. Classification (GTDB taxonomy): domain Bacteria; phylum Omnitrophota; class Gorgyraeia; order Zapsychrales; family Zapsychraceae; genus JAGOSC01. Next base: position 116,154 of record JAUIER010000003.1, read on the forward strand.
AGTGAAACGCTGCAAGGCGACACGGATATCTTTATGTATCCCGGATTTGACTTCAAGCTGGTCGACACATTACTCACAAATTTTCATCTACCCGGCAGTACATTGCTGATGCTGGTCAGCGCGTTCGGCGGGATGGACCTGATCCGTGACGCCTATCGAGAGGCGGTGAAGGAACGGTATCGATTTTTCAGTTACGGCGACGCTATGTTAATCAAATAGGATTCAAAATTTATGTACAAATTGATCAAGACCGACAAACACAGTAAAGCGCGTTTGGGAACGATTCAGACGGCGCACGGAGAGATTCAGACACCGTTCTTTATGCCCGTCGGGACCAACGGGACGGTCAAGTCATTGACATTCAGTGATCTGAATTCGATAGGGGCTCAGTTGATGTTGTCTAACACCTATCATCTTAATCTTCGCCCGGGAATGAAGATTCTCGAGAAGGCCGGAGGGCTGCACAATTTTTCAGGTTGGCACAAACCGATCCTCACCGATAGCGGCGGATATCAGGTGTTCAGCCTGGCCAAGCTGCGCAAGATGAGTGACGACGGCGTGGAGTTCCGTTCGCATCTCGACGGATCCAAACATTATCTGACACCCGAAAGTGTGATGGAAATCGAAAAGACGATTGGTTCAGACATGGTGATGCCGCTCGATGAATGCGCGCCGTATCCGTGTTCGTATGAGGATGCCGAAAAGTCGGTGGAGCGGACCACGGCCTGGGCCCGTCGAAGTAAAGATCATTTTTATGACACTAAAATGACTGAGAATCAAAAGCTCTTCGGGATTATTCAAGGGTCAATTTACGAAGATCTGCGCGAACGATCCGCGAAGGAGTTATTGGAGATCGGTTTTGACGGATATGCGATAGGCGGGGTCAGCGTGGGGGAGACGGTGAAGGAAATGTTTGATGCGTTACGATGGGTGGAACCATTGCTGCCGTCGGACAAACCGCGTTATTTTATGGGTATCGGTTATCCCGATCAGATTGTGAAAGCCGTGGGTGAAGGTATCGATATGTTTGATTGCGTGTTGCCGACGCGTTTCGGCCGGCATGCCACGGCGTTCACTCGGCGGGGACGAGTTGTCGTCAAGAATGCTCAATACGCGGAAGATTTTTCACCTTTGGATCCCGATCGGGATATCCCGTTTTGTCAGGAATATTCCAAGGCGTATCTCCGGCATTTGGCGATGCAGGGCGAGATTACGGCGCTGCACGTGATATCGTATGCGAATGTTCATTTTTATGTTAATCTAATGCATCAGATGCGCGAGGCGATTAAAGAGGATCGTTTTGTGGAGTTTGAACGGGAGTTCCTGGAAGAATTTAATTCGGAGTTAAGGCATGCGATTTGATGTGATAACGATTTTTCCCAATGTGATTGAACCGATGGTCAACGAGTCTATTCTCAAACGGGCCCAGGACAAAAAGTTGGTCAAGATTCAGGCGCACGACCTGCGGGATTACACGGAGGACAAGCATCGCAAGGTGGATGACCGTCCGTTCGGGGGAGGGCCGGGCATGGTGATGTGCTGTCAGCCGATTTTCGACGCGGTCAAGAAGATCCGGGGGCGTCGCAAGGCCCATGTGGTCATGACCTGTCCGCGCGGCAAGACTTTGACGCAAAAGCGGGCAAAGCGGTTGACAAAGCATAAAAATATTATTATTATATGCGGTCATTACGAGGGAATCGATGAGCGGATCTATGACGAGCTGGTCGATGAGAGCGTTTCCATTGGTGACTATGTCCTGACCGGAGGCGAGATTCCGGCTTTGGTCATTATGGATGCCGTAACTCGTTTAATACCAGGCGTTTTGGGGAAGGAAGAGTCCCTGGATTCAGAGTCGTTTGACCAGAATCGGCTCGATTTTCCACAATATACCCGCCCGGCAGATTTTCGTGGTAAAAAAGTACCGGATGTGCTATTATCTGGGCATCATAAAGAGGTTGAACAGTGGCGAAAAGCTCAGGCATTGGCCCTAACGAAGAAGCATCGTCCTGATTTATTGAAAGATTCAAAATAGAATGGTATTGGAGGAAGGCAAATGGCCACTAACATTGGAGCAACATTAAGCAATATCGAAGCAAAATATCTCAAGCAGGATATGCCTGACTTTGATGTTGGTGATACGGTAAAAATGCGTATCAAAGTACAAGAGGCGGACAAGGTTCGCGTCCACCCGTTTGAAGGAACGATTATCCGGAAAACCGGTCGCGGATTGAACGGAACATTTACGGTCCGTAAAATTTCTTATGGTGAAGGCGTTGAAAAGATGTTTCCACTGCATTCACCGGTGATTGAAAATCTTTCGGTCACGAGTAAAGGGATCGTCAAGCGGGCGAAACTTTACTATCTTCGAGATCGCGTTGGTAAAAAAGCGCGTGTTAAGCGGCAACAAACTCAGTAAGTCGCTGATTTTCTCACACTGATCATATTTCAGCATCAAGGGTTTCCCGTCCGGGAGATCCTTGATGCGACCATCCAAATCAGCATTTCAATTGACAATTTAATGTCTTCATGATCAATTTCGAACAATCTATTTTGAACGAAGGATACCGGTTTATCGTCGGCGTGGACGAAGCCGGCCGAGGTCCTTTAGCCGGGCCCGTCGTGGCGGCGGCTGTTGCGGTCAAAGACTATGACTTTTCGTCGAGGATTGCTGATTCAAAAAAGATGACACCCCGTCAGCGTCAGCTGGCCTTCGTTGAGATTTATGACAAGGCGTACGTCGGTGTCGGGATCATCAATGAAGTGGTGATCGATCGGGACAATATCCTCGAGGCGACATACATGGCGATGACCAATGCCATTCATCAGGTCGTGGCGTCGTTGCCGGAAGCCATGAATTCGCAGGCGGTCTTGCAGTCGCAGATGTGTTTGCTGATCGACGGCAACCGTTTCAAGAGCGATCTGCCATACCCGTATCGGACGGTGATCAAAGGCGACAGCAAAGCCTTCAGTATCGCCTGCGCCTCGATTGTGGCCAAGGTGATTCGCGACCGCATCTTATTGACATATGACAAGATTTTTCCCGAATACGGGTTTAAACAGCATAAAGGATATCCGACGGCCAAACACAAAGAGGCGATCCGGAACCATGGTCCTTCGCTGATCCATCGACAAACTTTCATTCATTTATGACACAGGACATTGATCAATCTAATCTAGGCGCGGTGGGCGAGCAGCTGGCGGTTGAGCATCTCGAGCGCGAAGGATATCAGATTATCAAGCGCAATTACCGACATCCGATCGGTGAGATCGATATCATCGCTTTGCAGGACGGGGTGATCTGTTTTGTCGAGGTAAAGATGCGGGCCAATACCGATCAGGGCCACCCGATTGAATCAATCACACCTTTAAAGCAACGGAAGATCAGCCGGACGGCGCTGGCCTATCTGCAGGAGCAAGAGGCGACGGAGCGGCCATGCCGTTTCGACGTGGTTTCTATCCTGTATGAATGGGGTGATTACCAGATCGAACTATGCACGAATGCCTTTGAAAGCGTCTATTAGCGTGGATCCAAATATTGGATGAAAGGATTGAAAACAAAATTTCTTTGGGGTATCATAAACTATACTTTCGGGCGGAAAATCATTTCATAAAACATCATTTCCCAGCTTCATTGTCGAATCATTTTCAACAGTCATGGCGAAGCGTTTAAAAAATCACACGTTAGACCAGTATCTTGATGTCTTATCGCAGAAACGGCCAACGCCCGGAGGCGGTTCCGCGGCGGCATTGACCGGGGCCTGCGGCGCGGCTCTGCTCTCGATGGTGGCAAATTATTCGTTGGGTAAGTCTGATTCCCAGGCCGTTGAACGGCGGCTGCAGTCGAACCTGAAAAAATCAGAGGAGATCCGGCAGCGTTTAACTGAATTGGTTGATCTGGACGCCGATGCGTATATGAAGGTGGTCAAGGCTCGTAAGGGCACCAAGGCCGAACAGCGCGCCGCTCAGCGGGCGGCCGAAAAAGTGCCGCTTGAGGTCGGGCGACTGTGCTACAAAGCGGTGCAGTTAGCACCTTATCTTGTTGAAAAAGGTAACAAATATCTCATCGCTGACGTTGAAATCGCGGTCGAAATGCTGGCCAGTGCGTACAAGTCAGCCTTAATCCTACAGGACCAATCATAAAGATGAAAACTATGGCAAAACTTCTGGATGGAAAACAACTGGCGCAGGCGATCAAAGATGATCTAACGCAGCAAGTGGCCGAGATGAAATCCCGGCTCAACAAGGTGCCGCGGCTGGTCAATGTGATGATCGGTCATGACAGCGGCTCATGCGCGTATGCCAACTCTCAAAAACGCGTCGCCGAGCAGATCGGCATTGAGTACGAACTAAAGAATTTTCCTGAGACCATTTCGCAGCAGGATTTCCGCCAGGCAATTATTGATCTCAACAAAGATCCCGACGTCAACGGCATTATGTTACACAAGCCGGTGCCAAAGCATATTGACTATCATACAGTCGCAAATTTGGTGGGCATCGAAAAGGATCTGGAAGGGATTAATGTCGCCAACATTGGAAAGATGCTGCTAGGTGAGACCAATATTATTCCATGCACGCCGCAGGCCGTCATGGAACACATCCGTTCGACAGGAGTGTCGATCCGCGGGAAAGAGGCCGTGATTGTCGGCGCCAGCGGTATCGTCGGCAAGCCGTTGAGTATTCTGCTTGTGGAACAGCTGGCCACCGTGACTGTATGTCATATTGCCACCAGCGAGGCCGGCCGTTTGCAGGAACATGTCGGACGTGCGGATATTTTGATTGTGGCGGTAGGCAAGGCGCGATTGATTCCGGGCAGCTGGATCAAACCCGGCGCGATTGTCATCGATGTCGGTATCAACCGGGTGGACGGAAAGATCGTTGGGGATGTGGATTTTGACAGTGCCCAGGAACAGGCGTCGTTTATCACACCGGTTCCCGGTGGAGTCGGGCCGGTGACCGTTGTCATGCTGATGAAAAATGGGGTTGAGGCGTTCAAGTTACAAAACTCATAGATGATCAGGGGATATAAGCTTCATGAAGAAATTATTTGTGTTGGGTAACTCTATTGCAGCCGTCAAGGCGGTGGAATTGATACAATCAAACAGCAATGACTACGCGGTCACGTTGTTGCCGGTCGACGATCATCTGCCTTTAGACCGCCAATTATTTCCGGACCAGATTGCCAATCAGACGCGCGTGACAGATTTGCTCTATCGTCCTGCCGCGTACTATAAAGAAAAAAATATCAAGATCCTCGCCGACAAGAAAGTCACACGGGTGAACGTCACCCGTAATCGTGTCCACTTTGAAGACCGCTCGCAAACAGATTTTGACGCGCTGATCATTGCCGATACACCTGAACATCGGTCGAGTGACATAAAGGGCGCGCAGAAGACCGGGGTCTTCGGGTTTAAAAAGATTAAGGACATCGAACAGATCTCGACCCTGGCGGCAATCAGTGAGACTGTGATTATCCAGTCCGATCAGTGGTGGGGGCTGGGTCTGGCGTTGCGCTTGGCGCGTAAAGGCAAAGAGATTATTCTATGCATGTCGTCGAGAACAGCCTTGCTTCACGGCTGGGATGAGGACGCCTCCGGTGCCGTGGTGAAGTTGCTGGAAGAGCAAGGAGTCAAACTGTTGATCGATAATCCCGTCACCGAGTTTCTGGGTGACGCTGAGCTCAAGGCTGTCCGCGTGTCGACGGGAAAAGTTTACGCCACCGGCATGGCGATTGTGGATGATACACGGCTTGATACGCGGGTCTTTAATGACGCGCTGGAGATCCTGGAAGATCAGTGTATCGTGAATGAGTTTTTTCAAAGCAACATCGAGCATGTGTTTGTCGTGGATCATGCCGCGCAGCGCAGTTACGAAAATTGGGAGAGTTACGGGCCGTCGGCGGCGACGCTGGAGCGGCAAGGTGAAATCGTTGCGTCCCGGATCCTGGGTCAGGACATTGAGCCGACTCATGTCACGCCGCGTTATACGATCGAACAAGATCAGTTTAAGTTTATGAGTGCCGGTCAAACCCGGGAGAGCCGGGGGGTCGAGGTTATCAAGAAATTCGATGTACCGACCGGTATGATGGTTAAGTTGTATGAAAAGCAGGGGCGTGTCATTGGTCTGAGCGTGTTGAATTTTGATGTCGCGCTGTCCGAGGCCATTGGATGGATCGAGCAATCAGCCGAAATAGGCGCCGTGGCCGGGCAAGTGCTGGCCGCCTTTGATGAGCAGCGCGACCATCGTTTGCGGATGATCGAGACGGCCGAAACCGAAGCCGCCGAAACCGCTGTCAGCGACGCACAGACTTAGGATGTCCGACGACTTGAGAAACCCTATTTTTACTTGTCAAACCGGATTTTATAAGTTATGCTTAAGACTAAGAACAACGTAAATAACGCCGCAATTAAATTATTTACTCTTCTGTTTGTCATTTCCATTATTACCTTTCATTCGGATTCATTAGCCGGTTCCAAAAAGAAATTGTACCAGGAGTACCGTAATGCCGGCTATGCAGAGCAGAAAAAAGGTAATTACATAGATGCTTTAACGTATTTTTCCAAAGCTGTTTCGCTGTATGAGGATGACCCGAAAGTGCTCAATGACATGGGCGTCATTTATGAGCAGATCGGGATGCTGAGCAAGGCCGAACTTCACTATTCCAAGGCCATCAACAAGGATCCCAATTATCTGCCGTCTTACAGCAACCTGGCTTTGATGTATCTGAACAATGGATATCCGGACAAGGCATTTCCATACTTTAAAAAACGATTTCTTCTAGCCAAGCCCGGCGACGCATGGGGTGAAAAGGCCAAAGAAGAATTGCTGAAAATCAGGCCCGAGTTTCATTCCTGGGTTGTACAGCTTGAAGCGGAACGTTTGAACGAACTGATAGTTAAGCGAAATCGGGACAAATTTATTGAGACGGTAAAGCGCGCGAATGAACATTACGAAAAGGGAGTCAAGCACGCCCGGCGTCAGAAGCTCCGCATTGCTTTGAATGAATTCGATCAGGCATTGAAGTTAACTCCGGACAATCCGAAGATAGTCAATGCCCGTAAGGAAATCATCAAGCAAATGACTAATGAACAGATCAAACAGCGGACAGACACGGCCATCAGACAGCTCAACGCGGGGGATACGCGGGCGGCCAGGCGTGAACTTCAAAAAATGCTTTCCAATTTTCCTGACGATTCGTTACTGAATTCAAAGTAAAAAAGTCTTATGAGATTTCCGTCATAGCGGCGCAGGAATTCATCAATTCAAAAAATTTATCAAAGCAGATTAATGGACAAATTGTTTCTCATCGACGGGCATGCATTGTGTTATCGGTCCTTCTACGCGATCCGTGAGCTCATTGCCAGTAACGGACAGGCCACAAACGCCGTATTCGGATTTGTGAACACCATGCGAAAGATATTTCGCGAATTTGATCCCAAATATATGGCCGTCTGTTTTGATTCCAAGGAAAAGACATTCCGCGCCGAGAAGTTTGCTGATTACAAGATCCAGCGTCCGAAAATGCCCGAACAGTTGATCAGTCAGATCCCGATCATCAAAGAAGTTATTCAGGCGTACAACATACCGATTTTTGAAGTGCCCGGATATGAGGCTGACGATATTATCGCGACGCTCAATCGAAAGGCCAATGATCAGAAGATTGATGTCACGATCGTGACCGAAGACAAGGATATGTTTCAATTAAGCGGCGCCAAGACGAGCTTTTTCAGCGCGCGTAAAGACGCCGTGCTGGAATATAAGGATGTCGAAACGAAATTGGGATTTGAACCGATACGGATTATTGATTTTATCGCGTTGGCCGGAGACAAGGCTGACAACATTCCCGGTGTCGCCGGTGTCGGCGAAGTGACGGCCAGAAAACTGATCGACGCCTATGGCGATCTCGAGGGAATTTATGCGAATGTCGAACAGATTGACAAGGTTAAGGTAAAGGAAAAATTAATGGCGCAAAAGGATATCGCGTTTTTGAGCAAGGAACTGGCTATTCTGGATATGGATGTTCCGGTGGAGCTTGACCTGGAGTCGCTGAAGGTCAGCGATCCCGACGGAGATAAGCTTTATGATCTGTTCAAGGAACTCGAGTTTAAACGCTTTGCTGAAGAGTATGCCGATGGTCAGGCCGAGGAGCATGTCATCACGCTCAAAACGGTTACTGACCGCAAAGGACTGAAAGATGTGACCCAGGCGATCCGAAAAGCCGGACGATTGGCCTATCTCGTGAGCCGGTCGGAGGACACCTTGTTCGAGGAATTCTATGTGGCCACGGGCGAGGCAACGGTATGGACGATGCCGGTGGACATGATCGATGGTCTCAAAGAACTCTTCGCCGACCCGTCATTGGTCAAGATCACCCACAACTGTAAAGAGATGTTCAAATTTCTCGACCGTCACGCGATCACGACGGAGGGAGAGACATTTGATGTGTTGCTTGCCGGTTATCTGCTCACGCCTAACACCAACTCATACGATCCCAAGGAACTGGCCTGGAATTTTTTCAAGATCTCGTTAAACGATGAGAATTTACGCGCCAAAGAAACGGATATCGTTTTCAAACTATACGACAAACTTCAACGACAGCTCGAAGAAAAAAAGCTCAAGGATTTGTATGAAAAGATCGAACGTCCGCTGTCGTACGTGCTTTACAAAATGGAAACACAGGGCGTATGTTTGGATGAGGCCTTCCTGAAACAGATGAGCCGCGATTGTCAGGCCAAAATCGAAGAAATATCCAAACGTCTGTACGAGATGGCCGGTGAGGAGTTTAATCTGAATTCACCCAAACAATTAGGCAAGATCTTATTTGAGCGGCTGGAATTACCGGTGCAGAAGAAGACCAAGACCGGTTACTCAACGGATGAAGGCGTGCTGACCAAGTTGAGCGAAATGCATGAATTTCCGTCGATGATTCTCGAATACCGTCAGCTGGCCAAGCTTAAGTCAACATACATTGACGCGCTGCCCAAACTTGTCGATCCCAAAACGCACCGGATTCACGCGGAGTTCAATCAAATCGGCGCGGAGACCGGCCGGTTGAGCTCCCGTCATCCCAATCTTCAGAATATCCCGATTCGTACCGAGTTGGGGCGTCAGGTACGTAAGGCCATCATTCCATCAGCCAATATGACTATGCTCGCCGCTGACTATTCACAGATTGAGCTGCGTATTCTCGCGCATCTATCCAAAGATAAAGCCTTAACCGAGGCATTTAACAATGACGAGGACATTCACAATTATACCGCGTCGCTGATATTTGATGTCGAACAGAAAGACGTGGATTATCACATGCGGGATACCGCGAAACGTGTGAATTTCGGGATTGTCTACGGCATGAGCGGATTTGGCCTGGCCAAAGATCTGGGGATTTCCCAGAAAGAGGCACAGGCCTTCATCGATCGTTATTTCGAGCGCTATCCGGGAGTGAAGACTTTTATGGATGAGCAGATTGATTTTTGTCAGACCAATGGCTACGTCCTGACGCTGTTTGACCGACGACGTTACATTCCGGAGATCAACAGTAAGAACAACGGCATCCGTCAGTTTGCCCAGCGCCAGGCGATCAACACGCCGGTGCAGGGTTCAGCGGCCGATCTGATGAAGATGGCCATGATCGATGTACAGTCGGAACTGGAAGCCAAGAAATACAAGTCACGTATGCTCATCACGGTTCACGATGAGCTGGTTTTTGAAGTCGATGCCAAGGAGAAATCAAAACTGCCGACGAGAGTCAAACAGATTATGGAACAGACGGTTGATCTGAGTATTCCGATCAAAGTCGATGTCAAGGTGGGCAATAATTGGCTTGAAATGGAGCGCCTTAAATGATGAAGGTGTTGTTTTGTGCGTCAGAGGTTTTTCCATTTGCCAAGACGGGCGGACTGGCCGACGTTAGCGGATCCTTGCCGCCTGAGCTGGCCAAGCAGGATGTACAGATCAAGGTGGTGATGCCGCGATATCGCACGGTTAGCGACGAGGAGTTTGAGATCGAGGAAATCAACAATCAGTTCTCCCGTGCGAAGTTGTCGGATAACGTCACGATCTACTTTGTTGAGCAGCCGGAGTATTTTGACCGGGACGGATTGTACGGCGACGAACAGGGCGATTACACGGATAATCTCGCCCGTTATCGATTTTTTTGTCAGCGCGTCTTCAAGTTGATGAAGACATTGGATTGGCAGGCCGATATCATCCATTGCCATGACTGGCATACGGCGCTGATCCCGGTCCTGCTGAAAAACAAGTATCATGACGATCCGTTTTTTCAGGGTGTGCGGACGGTATTGACCGTCCATAACCTGGCGTTTCAGGGATTGTTTGCGCTGGAAGAATATCCGCAGCTGGATCTGCCGGATACGTTGTTGTCGGACGAGGGATTTTTGTTTTATGAAAAGGTCAACCTGTTGAAGGCGGGGATTTTGTCGGCGGATGCCATCACAACGGTATCACCGCAGTATGCCCGAGAGATTCAAACCCCGCAACACGGATGCGGTCTGGAGAAAGAGCTGGAGCGACGAGGTGTGACAGGCATTCTCAACGGATTAGATTACACTTACTGGAATCCCGAGGCGGATCCGTATCTGATCAAGTCATACAACACTCAAACGCGGTTGGAAGGAAAGCTTGAAAACAAGATCGGATTGATGAAGAGTGTCGGGCTGAAGATGGATATCGATCGGCCGCTATACGGTTTCGTCGGTCGTATCTCGCATCAGAAAGGGATGGAGTTGATTATCGAGGCGATCAAAACGTTGAAGAGCGATGATCTGGCTATGGTGATACAAGGGCAGGGAGATCCGGACTACCAGGAACAGCTTCAGATTTTGTCGGACGATGCCAATCAGAATCTGTCGGTGATCTTCGACTACGATGAGCGGCTGGCCCATATGATTTACGCGGGAAGTGATTGGTTTATGATGCCGTCGCAATTTGAACCATGCGGGCTGACGCAGATGATCAGCATGCGTTACGGCACGCCGCCGATTGTGTTTCGAACCGGCGGGCTCGCCGATACCGTGGAGCCGTTTAGTGCAGACACCCATCGCGGCAACGGGTTGATGTACGCGGAGAATTCGGCTGAGGCATTGGTGGAAGAGATCCGCCGGGCGGCCAAGATTTTCGGGAACAAAAAAGATTATTATCAAGTCGCGGCCAACGCGATGGAAACACGGTTTCCATGGACCGAGTCGGCCGCGCAGTACAAACAGCTTTACGAATGCTTATTATCGGATTAACCGGCGGCCTCAAGACGGGTAAGACCACCGTGGCCAAAATGTTTCGTCGGCTCGGCGCTCATGTGATTGACGCCGACGCGATCGTGCATGAAAGTTTATCCGTGAACGGGGCATGCGTCAAAGCCGTCAAAGCTCAATTCGGGGAACGGGTCTTAACGAGGGGAGGCTCAGTTAACCGCAAGGCCCTGGCCGAGATCGTCTTTCAGGATGACTCACGCCTGCGCGACCTTGAAAAAATTATCCATCCTCATGTGCGTCGCGTGATGCGCGCGCAAATATCCGAATACAAACGGACGGATCCCGACGGGGTGATTGTTTTAGATGTTCCGCTCTTGTTTGAGTCGGGGCTCGACAAACTGGCTGACATCACCGTCACCGTTAAGGCCACAAGGGCCCTGCAGGTCGAACGGGCCATGCGGGACTTGGGGATCAGTCAGGCACAAGCATTAAAACGAATCCGGCAGCAGATGCCGATGACAGAAAAAGTCAGACGATCTGACGTCGTGATTGACAATAGATCTAGTAAATCAGAAACTCAAAAAAAGGTAAAACAAATATGGCAAAAACACCTACCAAATCCAAAGCAGTAAAATCCAAGTCAAAAGAGACATCGAAAACCACCGCGGCCAAAAGCAAAAGCTCGGCGGAGAAAAAGGCGGATAAGCCCAAAGAGGCCAACGGCGCCAACGGGACGGATTCGATTGATATCACCAGTTTGAAAGAAATGAAGATGACCGAGCTGAACAATTACGCCAAAGATCTGGGGATCACCGGAGTCAGCGGTCTTAAGAAGCAGGACTTGATCTTCAAGGTCCTGCAGGCGCAGGCGGAACGTGAAGGTCAGATGTTCGGCGGCGGCACGCTTGAAATTCTATCAGAAGGATTTGGTTTTCTACGCAGTTCCAATTACAACTACTTACCGTGTCCGGATGACATTTATATCTCTCCGTCGCAGATCCGTCGTTTTGATCTGAAAACCGGCGACAGTGTCAGCGGACACATCCGGCCGCCCAAAGAGGGTGAGAAGTATTTCGCGTTGCTTAAAGTGGAAGCCGTGAACTTTGAAAACCCGGAAAAATGCAAAGACAAAATATTTTTTGACAACTTAACGCCGCTATATCCGAAAGATCGCATCCTGCTTGAAACCGAGCAGAAAGAATTGTCGACGAGGATTATGGACATGCTGACACCGTTGGGTAAAGGTCAGCGGGCGCTGATCGTGGCTCCGCCTTTCAGTGGTAAGACGGTTCTCCTGCAGAAAGTGGCCAACTCCATCATGCAGAATCAGCCGGATGTCATCCTGATGGTGCTGTTAATCGATGAGCGTCCCGAAGAGGTGACGGATATGCAGCGTAACGTCAAGGGCGAGGTCATCGCTTCAACATTTGATGAGCCGGCCGAACGTCACGTACAGGTGGCGGAGATGGTCCTGGAAAAAGCCAAGCGTTTGGTGGAGCATCAACGTGATGTCATTATTCTCTTGGACAGTATCACCCGATTAGCGCGCGCCTATAATACGGTTGTGCCACATAGTGGAAAGATTCTCTCCGGTGGGGTTGACTCCAACGCGCTTCACAAGCCAAAGCGATTCTTTGGGGCCGCCCGGGCGGTTGAAGAAGGCGGCAGTCTGACCGTTATCGCGACGGCCCTGGTTGAAACAGGCAGCCGTATGGATGAAGTCATCTTCGAGGAATTCAAGGGGACGGGTAACATGGAGCTGCAGCTTGACCGGAATCTGTTCCAGCGCCGTATCTATCCGGCGATCGATATCAAGCGTTCCAACACGCGTCATGAAGAGTATCTGATCCCGGATGACGATCTGCAGCGCATCTGGCTGCTGCGCAAGGCCATCAATGATCTCAATTCAGCCGAGGCGATGGAGCTGTTGATCGACCGTATCGGAAAGTACAAATCAAACAGGGAATTTCTGGATAATCTGAATAATATGTAGTCGAGATTCATAAGGCATTCGATACCAGTCATTTACGCTTTAAATTGCTGTTTGTAATAAATTGTACTATTTGAGATTTGTGCTATAATTGACAGTCTTAACGACAGGAGTTTAACTAAGGTGTATTCATAACCGAGGAGTAATTTGATGAAAGCTGACATTCATCCTGAATATGTTGAAACGACGATTAATTGTGTTTGCGGGGCCTCGATTAAAACACGTTCCACGGTACAAAATATCCGTGTAGAGATTTGTTCGAAGTGTCATCCATTTTTCACTGGTGAGAAGAAATTCGTTGATACCACCGGTCGAATCGAACGCTTTAAGAATCGTTACAAGAAAAATTAAGAATTTCCTTATGGGCCGCATTATTGCGGCCCAAAGTGTGTATAGACCATGAAGCTAGAGAAATACGAGAAACTACAGGAGCGTTTTAAAGAGCTTGAGGGTCTGCTTGCCGATCAGAATATCATCTCCGATCAAAGTCAATATCAAAAGCTAGCCAAAGAATATTCCGACATCACGCCGGTGGTCAACCTGTTCGGCGAGTATCAGGATGTCGTGCATCAAATTGATGATTTGAAGAAGCTGCTGTCTGAAAAGCCCGACAAGGAATTTGTCGAGTTGGCCGAGGCCGAGCTGTCTGAGCTTAACGAGAAGGTCGGTCAGCTGGAAGAGGAGCTGGACGATCTCACCAATCCCAAAAAGCAGGGGCAGAATCGCAATCTGATCTTCGAGATCCGGGCGGGGACCGGCGGTGAGGAGGCAAGCCTGTTTGCCTCGGATCTGTTCCGGATGTACTCCAAATATTGCGACAAGAAAGGCTGGGTCCTCGAACCGATCAACTCCAATCCGTCTGAAACCGGCGGGTTCAAGGAAATTATTTTCAGTATCAGTGGCGACGGCGCGGAAAAACATTTAAAATGGGAAAGTGGCGCGCACCGGGTTCAGCGTGTTCCCGCCACCGAGGCGTCCGGGCGGATCCACACTTCTGCCGCGACGGTCGCGGTGCTGTTTGAGGCCGAAGACGTTGAGCTTGAGATCGATCCCAATGATTTGAAAATAGATATCTTTCGTTCGTCGGGCCCGGGCGGTCAGAGTGTGAATACCACTGATTCGGCGGTTCGCATCACTCATTTACCGACGAATACGGTTGTCATCTGTCAGGACGAACGCTCACAGCTAAAAAACAAATATAAGGCGATGCGGGTTTTGAAGGCGCGGATCCTCGACAAGATGAAACGGGACAGCATGGAGCAGGAATCGGCCGACCGCAAGCTCAAGGTCGGCAGCGGCGACCGCAGCGAGAAGATCCGCACATATAATTTTCCGGACCGGCGCGTCACCGATCATCGCATCGGGTTTACGTCCCACAAACTGCAGTATATCCTGGACGGTGATATGGACGAATTAACCGAGGCCCTGATTCAGGCCGAGCATGAGGACAATCTCAATGAATGAACGTGAACAAATGCTGACCTCCGTACTGAATTGCCGGCGCGTTGATCTGTATGTGGATCGCAAGGAATTGAACCCGGTCCAGCAGAAACAATATCGTCAGATGCTCGACCGCCGCGCTCAAGGCGAACCGCTGCAGTACATCATCGGTCATTGTGAATTTCTGAACACCAAATTATTTGTCAACAAACATGTGTTGATCCCGCGGCCGGAAACAGAATTACTCGTCGAGATGGCGGTTGAAAAGGCGCGGATGATGCCGAACCGACCGGTACGGATCCTGGATCTGGGGACCGGGTCCGGTAATATCGCGATCGCGTTGGCCAAACGGGTGCATGATTGTCATGTTGTCTCAGTCGATATTTCCCGCGAGGCGATCATGGTGGCCACGGAGAATGCCCGCAAAAATTTTGTGGCGGACAAGACCACCTTTGTATGGTGCGATATGTTCCGCTTTTTATCTATCGACGAGGAATTGGGCCGCAAATTTGATATGATTATTTCCAACCCGCCGTACATCAAGGCGGGGGATATTGACAATCTGCCGAATGACGTTCAGCGTGAACCGCACATCGCGCTCAACGGCGGACAGGACGGATTGATGTTTTACCGCGAGATTCTAAAACGCGCGCATCATTTTTTACGCGAGGAAGGGTGTATTTTATTTGAGATTGGTGAGGATCAGGCGCAGGATATTACGCAAATATTTGAGCAGTACCCGTATTTCCGGAACACCTTTGTGTTCAGGGATTACGCGGACCGCGACCGCTTTATGTGTTCCCAGCTCTCGGCATTGAGCGCTGTCGTCAACTAACCGTTACGATCACACATCATTCATGGAAAAACTCGTTATTGAAGGCGGACTCCCGCTTTCCGGTGAAGTCAAAATCAGTGGATCAAAGAACGCCGCGCTGCCGATTCTCGCAGCCAGTCTTTTGACCGACGAACCCGTCATCCTCCGTAATGTCCCGATTCTGCGCGATACGACGACGATGATCAAGCTGCTCAAGTCATTGGGTAAGATCGTTGAGATCGACGGAGACCGCGTCAAGATCACCAGCAACGGCAAGACACGTCACGTGGCGGAATACAAACTGGTTTCGACGATGCGCGGTTCGTTTTGTGTACTCGGACCGTTGTTGGCCAAGCTCGGCAAGGCCAAGGTGTCATTGCCCGGCGGGTGTGTGATTGGAATCCGTCCGGTCGATCTTCACCTTAAAGGAATAAAGGCGTTGGGCGCCAAGATTCAGATCGACGGCGGATATGTGATTTCCCGCGCCAAGAAGCTCAAGGGAACGCATATCTATCTCGGCGGAGTGTTTGGATCGTCCGTACTCGCGACGGCGAATGTGCTGATGGCGGCGGTGCTGGCGGAAGGCGAGACCGTGATCGAGTCGGCGGCGTGTGAACCCGAGATTGAAGATTTGAGCAATATGCTCAGGGCCATGGGCGCGCGTATTCGCGGCGTGGGCTCGCCGCGCTTGACGATTACCGGCGTAAAACGTTTACGCGGTGTTTCTTATCGCGTCATTCCTGATCGTATTGAAGCGGGAACTTATATTTTGATTGGAGCCGCAACGCGCAGCGATATCAAACTGCGCGGCGCAGATATCACCCATTTAATGGCGCTGACGGACAAGCTCAAGGAAGTCGGGGTCAAGGTCACGGCCAAGCGCGATGTCGTGAAGGTCAAATGTAAAAAGAATTACAACCCGGTGAGTATCACGACGTATCCGTATCCGGGATTTCCGACGGATCTGCAGGCGCAGTTTATGGCGTTGATGACGATTGTCGAAGGCGTGAGCGTGATCACGGATAAAGTTTATCCGGACCGCTTTATTCACATCGCGGAATTGAATCGCATGGGCGCTAACATCCGCCGCGAAGGGATCAACGCGATTGTGCAGGGAGTCAAAAAACTCAAAGGCGCGCAGGTGATGGCGTCGGATCTGCGGGCCTCGGCGGCGCTGGTAATCGCGGGCTTAGCGGCCAAAGGCCGGACCGAGATTCATCGGATTTACCATTTGGAACGGGGTTACGAATTATTGGATAAGAAATTGACGGCGTTGGGCGCGAAGGTTTGGCGGGAACGGGAATAGCGACGAGATAGTGGAGCGCATATGATCTTAATGATAGACAACTACGATTCATTCACCTACAACCTGGTGCAGTATTTCGGTGAGCTGGGCGCGAATCTCAAGGTGTACCGTAATGATATGATTTCGATTGAGGACATCCGCCGGATGCGGCCCAAAAAGATTGTGGTGTCGCCCGGGCCGAGTAATCCGGACCATGCCGGGATTTCATTGGACGTCATCGACACGTTTAAAGGCAAGATTCCGATCCTCGGGGTATGTCTCGGACATCAATGTATGGGGCAGGCCTTCGGCGGCAAGATCATCCGGGCCAAAAAATTGATGCACGGTAAAACTTCAAAAATTAAACACGACGGCCAAGATTTATTCAAAGGCCTGGACAATCCGTTTGAAGCCACGCGGTACCATTCGCTGGTGATCGAGCGCAAAAGCTGTCCCAAGTGTTTTGAGATTACGGCCTCGAGTGAAGACGGTGAGATTATGGGGATCCGTCATAAAGACTATCCGATGTGGGGCGTACAGTTTCATCCCGAGTCGATTTTGACCAAGGCGGGCAAACCGCTCTTGGGTAATTTTCTCAAACTATAGGATGGGATCCAAATGAGCCATACGATTCGTTCATACGTGGACAAGATCCACAATCATGAGAATTTGACGCAGGACGAGATCGAAGTTGTCATGCAGGACATCATGTCCGGCGAGTCCAACCGCGAAGATATTGCCAGTTTTTTGTTGGCGCTGCGCGAGAAAGGCCCGACGATCGATGAGATTACCGGGGCGGCCCGGATTATGCGCCGGCATCTGGTCGGCGTGAATACCGTACACAAAGATATTCTTGATACGTGCGGGACCGGCGGTGACAAGACCAATACGTTCAATATCTCGACGGTGACGGCCCTGGTGGTGGCCGGAGCGGGGGCGGTCGTGGCCAAGCACGGAAATCGGTCGGTGTCGAGTAAGTGCGGTTCGGCCGATATTCTCGAAGCGCTCGATGTCAATCTGGATATGGATACCTCCCGTCTGAACGCGTGTCTGGACGAAGTCGGCATCGCTTTTCTGTTTGCGCAAAAACTGCATCCGGCGATGAAGAATGTCGCGCCTGTGCGTAAGGAATTGGGTGTCGAGACGATCTTTAATCTGCTTGGGCCGTTGACGAATCCGGCCAATGCCACGCATCAGATGATCGGTGTGTACGCGCGTAAATATGTCAAGCCGATGGTGCAGGTGTTGAAGAACCTGGGATCCAAACGGGCATTGGTTGTGCATGGCGCGGACGGACTGGATGAGATCACAACGACCGACAAGACATTTATCTGTGAGTACAACGGCGAGGAGATTTTTTCGTACGATATCGATCCCGACGAATTAGGCATACCGTTCGCCAAGCCTGAAGATCTCAAAGGCGGTCATCTGGAAGACAATGTCAGAATTGTCCGCGAGATCCTCGACGGAGCGCCCGGACCGAAAAGGGATATCGTTCTGTTGAATTCGGCGTACGCGTTGTATATCAGCGAGAAGGCGGCGAATATTGAAGATGGTTTACAGATGGCGCGTGATTCGATCGACAGTGGAAAGGCCAAGGCCAAGCTGGCACAACTAAGGGATTTTACCCATGAGCGGACATGATTTTCTGCAGGAGATCGTCGAGTACAAAAAAGAATGCAACCGCTTAAAGGCGGAGTACTACACGGCGATTCGCAACAAGATTGATCTCTCCGAATACTGCCGTTACGGGGTCTTTGCCAAGTCGGTGGGACGCGAAGGGCAGGTTAATCTGATCGCTGAGATCAAGAAGGCCTCGCCGTCCAAAGGGGTGATCCGTGAGCCGTTTGATGTGCTCGAGATCGCCAAGACATACACCGAACACAAGGCGGCGGCCATCTCTGTTCTCACCGAAGACAAATATTTTTTAGGACGACCGGATTACGTCAAGAAGGTCAGCGAACAGTTTACGGTGCCGGTCCTGATGAAGGACTTTTTCATTCATGAAAACCAGATCTACGAGGCGCTGGTCAAGGG
Source organism: bacterium (assembly GCA_030429765.1). GTDB lineage: Bacteria > Omnitrophota > Gorgyraeia > Zapsychrales > Zapsychraceae > JAGOSC01. Next base: position 134,924 of record JAUIER010000003.1, read on the forward strand.
GGCCAGTGCGATCCTGCTGATTTGCGCGATACTCTCCGATGAGCAGTTAAAGCAATTATTGTCGGTGGCGAACGCTTTGGACCTGGACTGTCTGGTCGAGACGCATGATGAGACCGAGGTCAAGCGGGCGATTGACGTCGGCGCCGAGATCATCGGGGTGAACAATCGCGATCTACATACATTTGAGGTGTCGATGCAGACGAGTCTGGATTTGATCCCCAAGATTCCCCGGGATCGAATCGCGGTCGCCGAGAGCGGGATCCGGACCAACGCGGACATTCGGCAGCTCAAAGAGGTGGGGGCCAAGGCGGTTTTAATTGGAGAAACATTTATGCGCGCAGAGGACATCGGCGCCAAGGTTGACGAGATTATGTCAGGCGGCTAACACGGAGGAAGAGGAATGACGATGAAAGTTAAGATGTGTGGGATTACCAATCATGAAGACGCGCAGAAGGCGGTTTATTACGGGGCCTATGCCGTCGGATTTATTTTTCATAAAAAAAGTCCGCGCTACGTATCACCGAGTAAAGCGCGAAAATTAATCGAAGGATTGCCGCCGTTTATCGTGCCGGTCGGTGTCTTCGTTGATCTCAAGGAAAAGGCGGTGCGGGATATCTGCAAGTTCACCCGGATCAAGACGGTCCAGTTTCACGGTGATGAAAAGCCGATCTACTGCAAGCGCTTTTCCGATTACAAGATCATCAAGGCCTTTCGGGTCAATGACATGTTTGATTTTGTCGGCGTCAAGAAGTACAAGGTCGACGCCTATCTGTTTGATACCTACCAGGAAAATGTCCTTGGGGGGACGGGAAAGACGTTCAACTGGGACCTGCTCAAAGGGCATAAGTTTGATAAACCCGTCATTCTCTCCGGCGGATTGACCTCATCCAATGTGGCCGAAGGGATCGCCGCGGTGGATCCGTACGCCGTGGATGTCTCCAGCGGCATCGAGAAGTCGCCGGGGATCAAGGATCCCCGCAAAATCCGGGCGTTCATGAAGGCCCTGGACGTCTAAATCCCCGCACACTATCTGTTTTGTATTGATCCGATGGATCGGTCCGTCGAGGTATCCCGGACTGTCCCGGACACATTTTTGAAGCATAGTTGAAAGCTACTCATTTGTAATGACTTACAGGCTTGTCCCCTGTGGATAACTATGTTATATTTGAATTAAGCCGATAAAGGTAAACCCGGGGAAACCCGGGGACTTTCGAGTCTTACCGACTTGGAACTGCGCGGTTATGAGGCGCGCGGACAAAACCAACAGACCTAAATTGTTAACGACTACGAGGCCCGTTCGGGCGTTCAGCGCCGGGGCACACAATCCAAGCAGAAGAGTCTAGGACAAGATGGTGGCTGGGTTGCCGAAGTGCGGTGAGGGAGACATCCTCATCTTTATCGGCTTATTTTTCTCTCTTACCCATACCGTAAAAACACCCGTTTTTGCGGTTTTTTTGTGTCTACGGTGTTGGTTCTGGTAGAATAGTAGGAATTAACTGCGCGGGGCTTCACGAACTTCCAATCCTGCAGCAGTTTTTCCAGTGTGATTAAGCAAGCAAAATTAAGAAATATTTCGATTGTAAATGACTAACAATTCAATATTTTCATTTCCTCCTGATTTTGAAGTGGAGTATAAATTTTTGACAGTGGACGAGGCCGGTAGAAAAACTGGAACTCCCTTTCAGGGTTACCGGAGCAATTGGCTATATGAAGGGGATGACCCAATTGCCGACGGCATTTATATGATTCATCCTGAATTTCTGGATGAAGACGGAAAAAGTTTTCAAAAGAATAGGAAGGTTCCTGCAAAAGGCCTGGCCAGAATGGTAGTAGTCAATCCAGCTAAGAGACCTTATCATCAAAAGAAAATAAAAGTTGGAACAAGAGGTTTTTTTGTCGAGGGAAATCGGAAAGTGGCAATGGCAACCGTAACGAAGGTGCTTGGTTTGCATACCAATAAAACAACTTAGTAGAAAATTCTCATTCCATAACAGGGATAGGATTTTTCAAAGATAATTGAATGACGTATATTAGAATTTTTGCCTTGGTGCTTAGCGTTATTTTAACGGCCGGGTGTGCTACCGTTGTTCGGGATCAATTACCGGCAGTCCAAAAATTTTCGACATCTGAGGAAGCTTTCAGCGTATACGTGCTGAATCATGGATGGCATACAGGACTGGTGATCAGGCGTTCTGATATCCCTGACCATCTTTGTCCCGAAAGTGAAGATTTTGCTAAGTATGAGTATCTCGAAATTGGATGGGGCGATCAAGGTTTTTACCAGGCTCAGAAAATCACTTTGGGTATTACTATCCGGGCGATCTTTTGGCCGTCCAAAAGCGTACTACATGTGGTGGGATTTAATGGGTCAGTTGAGGCATATTTTGAAACCAGTGATATTGTACGAGTTGATCTTTCGGAACAGGGATTTAACAAAATATGCATGTTTATTCATGAAACGTTCAAGAGGGAGCAGGTTGATCTACGAGCTTCGTCTATCGGACCGGGTTTGTACGGGGATAGTAAATTCTACAGAGCTCGCGGGAGATACTACTTTCCTAAAACGTGTAATGTTTGGACCGCAAGGGCCCTACGTAAAGGTGGTTGTCCGATAACACCTATTTACGCTGTGACATCCGGCAATACGCTGAATCAGACCAAGAAGTTTGGAGTAATTGTTAGGGAGTTCCTAGAGTCGTATAAAGCTTCAGGTAGAAAAAAATAAGTGGATGGTCGAAGTCTCTCCAATCTTGAAAGAATTGGTATCAGAAATCCCTAAAGTAAAGCAGGGCATAAGTTTAGGTCGTAATTCATTATATTAGCGAAGAGGCCTGTCCCTTTTCGGGGACTGTCCCCTTTGGGGGAGCCGTTCGGGCTTGCCTATAATACTAATATATCGTATAATTAGTGTATTACTGGTTCCCCACCGTAAGCTTTAGTTTCCACCCATAGTCTATGTTGATTTCAATCAAACGGCATTTCCGTCATCCGTTGTTTTGCGCGTTGGTGTCGATGCTGACATGTCAGTTATCATTTGCTGTCCCTGGCGTTGCGTCTACGCAAGCCTCGCAGGGAGTGGCTCTGCCTGAACCCGGCACGCTGGTGATGCCGAGCGCCGATTTTTATGCCCCGGTCCTCAAAGGGGTTCAAATCCATCCCGACCAGCCGTTTCATTTTGAATTTATTGTCGATCAGGGCGATCAGTCGATTTCCTTAAGCCAACTGGAGGCCGAGTCGTATCGCTTGATCAAATATTTTATGGCCGCCCTGGCCGTGCCTGAGCAGGACATGTGGGTGAACTTATCGCCCAATGATCATGATCGGGCGATCCCCGACAAATTCGCCCTGACCGCTATGGGACGTGATCTGCTCGCGCAGGATTATCTGCTCAAACAATTATCGGCGTCGATGATGTATCCCGAACATCGGCTTGGTGAAGATTTCTGGCAACGCGTGCGGCACTTGGCCCATCAACGCTTGGGCGTGACCGACATTCCCGTCAACACATTCAATAAAGTCTGGATCGTACCCGAACGGGCCGTGGTGTATCAAGACGGATATACCGCGTATGTGTCCGAAGGCCGGCTCAAGGTCATGCTGCAGTCGGACTATCAAGCCAGCGCATCCAGCCCGATGGGCGCGGGCAATCCCGACGATTCCACCGACCGGTTAGCCCAGGACATTTATCGTGAAGTGATTATTCCGGAACTGGAGCGAGAGGTGAATACCGGTCGACAGTTTGCCCGTTTGCGCCAGATCTATCATTCGTTGATTCTCGCGACGTGGTATCGCGAAGTCCTTGAGGACAGTTTGATCAATCAAGTGTATGCCGGACAGAATAAGATCCATGGCATTGAGATCGACGATCCCCGGGCCAAAGACGCGATCTATCAGCAATACATGGACGCGTTTCGCAAGGGCGTCTACAACTACATCCGCGAAGACTATGATCAATTGAAGGATCAGGTGATCCCGCGGCAGTACATGTCGGGCGGGATGCAGATCGTGCCGCGGATAGAGATTACCGACGACGCGCGCTCCGTCCGCACGCGCGGAGATCTGGCGATGGTCTCCACGCAACTGAATCTGCGCGGTGCCAACCGCACGATTGAGATCGCGGCGGATCTCGACGACAGTATCTTTGCCGGGATGCGAAAGAACGGCCGGCCCAAGGTTCAGTTAACGCATGCGGATCACGCCGAGCTCAAGGGATACCGTCCGGATGGAGAGACGGTCACACTTTTTACCTCACTACGTCAGCGGGTATACGGCCTGGAAATTTCCGATGAGGGCGAACTCACGCACGTTTATCCTAACAATAAAAAAGACAAACCGGTGGCTTGGGCCTGGATTCGTGACGACGCCGGCCGGCGGACCGGAATTGTCGTCGGAGACAAGCGGACGCACGCGTCGCTGGGATACGGAACAAGTGCGGTCAAGATTAACGGGTGGATCGACACGCCGATTATAGCAAGTCAGCAGCGGCAGGACGCGGCCTTGATCCGCATCGGTCCACAGGCCCTGGGTAAACGACAACTCTTTGCGGTGTTGCCGCCGGATGCGGCCGGCGAAACATTGGCGGTGCGCTATGAAGACGGTTTTCCGACGGCAGTTCGTCTGAGAGACGGGACCGTTGTTCCTGTTGGTCTGATCCGGAATCAGTATAATCAGGTGATCAAAGCCACGAACGGTTCGGCCGGTTTTGTTAAGCCGGATCGTGAGACAGCCACCAGCTACGAAAATATCCGAACGGATGCAGAGGGCATAGCGCGTTTGGGATTCCGTCTCGAGCGAGTGGCCGACGGGGCCGGCTGGGCCAGTCTCCTGGTTGACCAATCAGTGGTGATCGCTCATGATATTTTTGATCAGCCGCGTCACCAAACCTACGGACACGTGATCCGCAATCACCATGATGTCATCATTGCCGCCGCGTGGCGGGAACCCGACCAAGACCAACGGGAGGTAAACCCCAAGCCGTTGATGATCGTTCGCGATCTCCAAACACACCGGCCGAAGTACTCGGCGGCACCAACCAAATTCAAAGACACCGGCGACGCGATCGTGACCGGACGTCGTTTATCGAAACACGGCAAGATTTATATCGGCGGACATTCGCTGAGTTTGGGGGCGACGTATGCCGATGCGCCGGTGGAATTGCTATGGCTGCCCAGCCAGGGTTATCTGCTGGTCGATGTCTTAAGTGAACGTGATCGTGAGGCGTTTGTGTTTGACTTGAATCGTGACGAAACCGTCACCGCCGAACAGCTAACTCTCGTCGACAAATACCTGTCTGAGCTTGGGCTGGAATGGTATCTGGATCCGGCAGAGAAGGCGTATCGTTATGATCTCATCAATGAGTTGATGTCGGATCCGTTGTTCGCACAGCTGAATTTAAGATTATTTTCAACGCATCCGGCGGATTTACAGACCATTCAGTCTCAGTTGACTGTGCGCCGTCACATGCCGGTCAGGATTTGGGATCAGGCCCTGGATATCGCCGCCCGACGGATCGATCAATATAAACGCGATTATCCCGATCAGGTCGTCAACGGCAAGATTCCGATGCGGATCAAGCAGTCGATCATTCGCGATGTGTCGGACGAGGCCTGGTTGATGATCAATGCCGAACGTCCGCTGACGGAGAGCCCATCGGCTCAAATCTTTGAATCGTCGTCAAACGAAACCGATGCGGCCATGACCAGCGATGGACCCACGCGGGCTGATATCGAACGGCTGTTCAAGGCGATTCTGGAAATTTACCGGTCCTACGCCGACGGTGAATTGGAGGACTATCCCACGGCGATGCGCCGGCTGGAGGCATTGGCCGAGCAGACCGCGTCGAATCCGGTCCTGCAGAGTTTTGTCCATGACCGGAAGAATCCCATCCACGTGATTGAGTTCGGACTGGATGGTCAGTTGGTGGCGCGCGATAAGCTCGCGCAGTCCCTTCAGGATGACATCCGCGATATGGAGCTGGCCCTGGCCGGACTTCGATCGCTCGACGACACCGACCCCGCCCCGGTGACGGATGCGTATCCGGCCGAGATCAAATATTTTGAGTTAATCAATAAAGGACGCGGTTCGACGGATTCAGATGCCGCGATGGCGGGTATCGATACTTTTGTGGCTGAGCGGATCACACAATTGCAGGACGCGGTGACGGAACGTGAACAGGTGACACCCAACACGGTTCGGCATGTCGCGGGGCTTTGGCTAAAAGCCCTCATCCAGGAGTGGGATTACGGCCGGAACATCGTTCACACACGGGCCGAGGCCGTCGAGATAGGGGAACGCCTGAACCGGGCGTGGAAGGCCGCCGGGTTCGACAAGGTTCGTTCATGGCCGGCGCAGGTGATGCTCATGGGCTCTCTGCAGGTTTCGGAAGACAAGTACTTTCAATTTGAAGATATGCAGGAGGCCTTGATCGAACATGCCACGCGGGAGGAAAAGATCTTGGCTTACTGGACCAAGGCGGTGCGCTCTGTCAGTCATCTCAGATATTACGGCAATCATCCGGAAGATGAATTTGAGGATCCGCTCGTCGATCAAACCGTCATTCAGGATACGGCGCGCAAATACATCACCTTGCTGCTGGAAGACGCGCCCGAGAAGGCCACTCAAGATCAGCTGTGGGGATTGATCGTTTTGCTCGATCCGTTCATCTATCATCCTGACTTTTTAATTGATCAGTGGGCCAAGCATGCCTATAAGCAACCCAACGATCATGTCATGACCGCCAAGGTCCTCGACATTCTGAAGGATCTCAACGCGGAACAGCGGCAGCGATTCCAACAACTCGCCCGACGGGCGTTTGCGATATCGGATGACGAATGGGCGGCGGCTGGATTCCGGTCGCCGTACACAGACTTTATCATCCATACCTTTAATGAACGACTGGACCACATGATGACTCAGATGTCGATCAAGTCCTCGAGTGAGTTCAGCGGGGATCACGTGCAGCTGATGGCCCGGTCCGAAGAATTTTTCGACGCCCATGTGGGATGGTATGCCTTAACGCGCGATCCCAGGGCGGTGCGCGAGATGATGTTCTCCAATAAACGGCATGCCCGTTATCCGGAGGCCGGTTTTCTGGGGCTGCGTCAGGCCATCGTCAAACGGCGATTGTTCAAGGCGATGGAACAAGATCCGCGGCATTACTATCGACGGGTCTTCGCGCATCCATTGCTGGCGGATTCACCTAACTGGGGATTTTTAAGTGAGTTGTTGAGCGACGAGGCGATGATGGCCGATCCCGATGATATGACCGAACAGTTCCGTCGACGAATTGATCTAGCCATTGCTCAGGTGGGTTATCCTGGAATATCTGTATCCGAACAGGCTGCTCAAGATTTGCTTGCTGACTATGAACAGGGTTTTGACGTGACGGAACGGATTGCCATTCCACGGATCAGCGTCTGGCTGATGCGTCACCAGATTCCTGTGTTTCAGTCTTATGAAATGCTAGCGGCCATCCACGTCGCCGCCGACAAGTGGCGAGCCAATTTCAATCAGACAGTGGAGCTTGAGGTTGGTGCCTTGATGAGCTTTACGAATGTGGTGGGGCTACCGATGTTTGGATTTGAAGGATCGTGGACAGATGCGGAAGTGCAGACCGTTCGACGGATTATGGGGTGGTTGGATGGGGAAAAAGTCTCTACATTGAAAGGGTTGCAAGCTCGATTGTTGACATCTTCGGTAACATTTAAAAAGCGCGGCAGGGGATTCAGAGGCATTGCGGAGATCATACAAGGGATCATGCCGGCCGGTCCCCGTATACCTGGCGATAGACGCACAAACGCGATTCAGCTCGTCGACATTGATACAAGCTGGTTTACAGGGAATATCACATTCCCGATGATTCAGATTCTCAAGGAATTATTGCTGGATCGGACGCAGGACAAGGATGTCATTGATGAAGACTACTTTGACTCACGAATTGCGGTGTTGGCCAAGATACAAGAGTTGTTAGAGCGGCTTGTCCTTCGGGAGCAGTCATTAATTGAAAACTTTGCGACAGCCTATCGCGCGCAATTGCAGGAAGAGCGTAGAACGTTGTTGTATACATGGCTGACCATGATGCGCGGTGACGAAGAAATTTTAGATCTGGAACCTGATGATTTGTCGCACAGATTTACACTTTCAACGGATGATGTTTTGAAGGTATTAAGAGATTACTCTGAAGAGATCGATGACCGAGATCACGCGATGAAAGCCGGTGAGGCGTTTGAGAACAATCCGTATCATGAACCGCATTTTGATCTGATTGACAATCTGGAACTGGCCGAGCGGTCGAATATCGTGATGATCGGGGCGGCGGAAAATCCGCAGGCCGGTTTGGCCTTCGCGATGCGCGGACATCATGTCAGGTCCATCACCAAGGATATCAAGGGGCCGACCGTGGAGGCGGCGCTGCAGGAGTCACTTGAGGCCGATATTTCCGGTCGGGGCGGACGGTATGTCACCAATCGGGAGACCGACTATCTGGATGTCGACATCGACGCCGAATCGGTGGATGTGTATGTGGTGCCGGCGGTGCTCGACGATCCGCGCACCGTGCAGCAGGATTTGATGCTGGATAAAATGCTGCGCGAATTGCGGCCGGGCGGTCATCTGGTGCTGTCGTTTATCATCAATGCGTCGGGATGGGAGCGCTATGTCGAGCGGTTCGCGGCGTCACGCGGGTTTGAACTGGAGAAGACGTATGATTATACCGTGTCGGACGCGGCGGTGATCTATCGCGTTGTGCCGGATGCGGCCAGACAGCTGGCCGCCATGGCGTCGGAGATCGGCGCGGCCAATGATGAGGCCATGCTGGCGTTCAGTGAGTTTGACAACAAGATCGGGATCGATCCATTTTCCGGTCGTTTATCGGTGCTGTCCGATGAGCCGGTGTTTGTGCCGGCGTTTGAGTTATGGGCGGTGCGTCACGGTGAGACCGCCGGTAATGTTCAGCGCATCTTTCAAGGGGCGACGGACACGTCGATCAATCAGTTGAATCAACGCGGACGCGAGCAGGCCGCAGAAGCGGCGCGCCTGATGTTTGAACAGCTCGAGGCCAAACTCAGGGCCGGTGATCACGTTGTTATATTGACCAGTGAGTTCGCGCGGGCGAAAGAGACGGCGCAGGCCTTTGTGGATTTTGTTGAGGCTCAATTGGGGGATGCATCGAACTTAACCATCGTCGAAGATGCCGGGGTCAATGAGATTGATTTCGGCGAACTCAACAATCTGTCCGAACAGGATGAGTTAACGGATCGTCAGCGCACGTTTATCGATCAGTATCGGTATCAGAAAAACGCGCGCGCGAAACCGGCCGGCGGCGAAAGCTATCTGGAATTGACCCAGCGGGTCCACCGATGGCTCAAAGAATTGAATCAGCGCTACGCGGACCAAACCGTGGTGATGTTTGGTCACGGTACATTTTTATCGGCCGTTCGGATGTTGACGGGGGATACGTCGATGAACGACGCCAGCGGTCAACTCAACTGGAGTGAACATCTGCCGGCCAATGCCACGCCGCTGCGGATCGGGGGCGATACCGCCATGACAGCCGCCAAGCCGGATGCCGTCGGGGGGATTGACTTCACCGGTGATCGGCTGAATATCCAGCTCAAACGCGACGCCGACGGAATCCCGCTGCCCATGCCCGTCCAACCCTTACGTCATATCCAGATCGACGGTCTCGTGCCTGTCATTCTCGACATCCGACCGATTAACGTGTTACCATTGTTTGTGGCTAGGGAGTAGATTAGCGGGTCGGATGTGGGGAGTAGCGAAAAGATATTTTTTAGAGAAGTTTAAATTACGGGCCAGGCGGAGTCGCGTTGGTGCGAGAGAACGGTAAGAAGGACGGAGTCGCTTTGAAGCTAGCGACTCCTGCCCGCGATTACTTCGTAATCGCGTTAGTGTCAGAACTCCCTAAGGTATAGCAGGGCATAAATTTAGGTCGTAATTCATTATATTAGCGAAGAGGCCTGTCCCAGTTTGACCGTTTATGATTAGCCGGCAAGCTGGGGCTGACCCGTTCCCCGGAATGGTTATATACAATCAATGTGAGTTTGAAGAAACGCAAGATTTCTGCTGGCACGTTAAAGAAGATAATCTGCCTAAACAAGGTGTCTATGAGTTGGCGAAATTATTGAATAAGTATCAACTTCTAGACATAGATATGATTACATTAAGCAGGCAGGAGTTGCTGGATAAATACAATATCGAGTTTTCCAAAGATCTAAATATAGATGAATTTAATCCCATTGTTGATGAATTAGAGTCAATTGAAGTTGCTATGGTTGATGATATAGAGGAAGGAGATAGTTATTTTATTCATGAGTAATCTATACACTTGCCCCTGTTGCGGATATAAGACGTTGAATGAAAAAGCTGGTGGAACATTTGAAATTTGCCCAGTTTGTTTTTGGGAAGATGATCCTGAGCAATTTGAGGATCCCGAATATGTTGGTGGTGCGAATGGGGGCGTCTCATTGAGGCAAGCACAGAAAAACTTTCTTGAACTTGGTGCCTGTTCAGAAGATATGGTAGACAAGGTAAGAAAGCCTAAAGATTATGACAAGAAAGATCCAAATTTTAAGTTGATTGGAGAGCCTGAATGAATTATTGGGACGAAATTCATAGGGTTTAAATAGATTTTGCTCGTTTCTTAGTCTTCGGATTCCTTATGCTGCATAATATTAAAGTAAAGTCTTTTGTTTCGCATAATAACAACCCCGGGTAAAAACCATACGGTTAATACATCAATTGTAAATTCCTTAAAACCTGTGAATAGCTGAAAAAGTATTCCCGTAACAATCATCGCAACAATGATATGTGACATAAAGATTCCGTGGGATTCGCCTCCCGGAGGTACATTGAGTAATCGATCGAGGCATCTCTTACAGAAATCCAAAAACCAACCTGTAAGGACCCTAGTTAAGCAAGAATATTTTTGTGTAGATCGAGTTTATTGTTAATTTAGTTTTGATGGAAGCTCCGGGGGGGGTACACCGAGTCGATCTGAAGCCCGCGGATCCTGCCCGCGACAGCATTTAAAAAAATTGGTGTCAGGGTAAATTCAAGTAGCTAGTGCGAAGTGGGCTTTTGAGATTAATCCAGAATGGAAAAAGGCGGAGGATATATTAAAAATTGCTCAACAGAAAAATAATTTTTAGTAAAGATTATATGCTGAAGAAGAGGTTTAGATGTTCTGTGATCGCGACAACCTGTGGCAGTCGCATTGGTGTCAGGATCCTTTAAAGAGCAGGGACGCATATGTTAAGAAGGAGTAATAATGGAGTCTATTGAAGCTATTTCCACGATAATAAAAGAAAATGATGAAATTTCAGACTTTTGTTTGCCTGTAGAGGTGAAAGTAATTTATGAGGCTGAGAAGGAACTTAATGTGCTACTACCAAATGATTACAGAGAGTTTCTATTAAGATTTGGTTGTGGCAATTTGGGTTCACAAGAAGTTTATGGTGTAGGGATAAAGCCAGTTGGTATACCTAGTGTCATATGGGCAACTAAAGAACAACGACTACATGAACCAAACTTTCCTCATGAGTATATCCTATTCCATAATAGTGGTTGTGGAGGTGGGCACTGTTTAGATACCTCAAGGATTTCCGGAGATGTTTGTCCTATAGTACGTTGGGAAATTGGCTGTAATGATAAGTTGCAAGCCGAAACAATTTCTGATTCTTTTTCGCAATTTATACTTAAAATATTTAAGGATGAACTACAAGGTCGGAATGATGATTAGTGACAAATATCAATATTAAATATTAGCTAAAAGTAGGATTGGAGAAGTCAAGACCTGCCAGTCAAATATCTAGTAATTGTTAGTATATCTGCAACGAATGCATACTAGTTTTTAAAATATTCCGTGAATATTAATTGGTGTCAGAACTACCCAAAGTACAGTATTGCAGGAGTATAAGCCGAAATACATTCGATAAAACGAAACTACTGTCCCTATTCGGGGGCTGTCCCGTTACTATTATGCTACCCAAATATTTATTTTATGTTGATGTAGAAGTATCTGCTGGTAAGGGGAATGAGAAAATGCCCGAAGAGTTACTGGGGGCGTATGTGAATTGTTATACTTTTGCAATCAATAAGGATGAAGCCATATTGAAAGTTAGAGGGTGTTTAGAAGAAGATAACTATAATATAATCAGCATTAATGATTGCTATAGAGCAGATTTAGATCAATTTTCCATCGACTATGATGAGTCAACTGGAGAGCCCACGAAAAGAGATATCGAAGAAATACGAGAGTCATCTGGCGTGTTTTATGCAAATTTCTTTGGGTATGAAAAGGACGAGCAGTGATCGTTGGTGAAAACTAAAGACAAAGACTCATAAAATACGGCAACAATCAAGTTTGGAGCGTAATCCAGTTGATAGCAAATAAGACGTATCCCAGTTTGACCGTTTATGATTAGCCGGCAAATTGGGGCTGACCCAGTAGATTACATTTTACCTATGCAGAAAATTAATATACTTATTCAAAAATATGAATTCAATGATGAAGCCTTGATTAAGGAAATCGTCCTACTGGTGCCTAGTCAAGATTTGGTAGAGCGAATCAATGAATGTTTTCAGAAAGAGAGTGTTTACGATAAGCAAGGTGGACTTATTGAACTTATCCAAGACATTCTTTGTTGCCGAAACGGTTGGGTGACGCAACGTTATTCCAACAATTTCCGTCGAACTTTGGATGCATCTTCATTTCCGAATATCCTAAATCAAAAAATAATTACCCATGAAAATCGGATCAATTATCACCTGACTAGTTTCTTCAAATATAGTAATAAGAGGTATCTCCCGATATTGCAAAGAGCTTACAAGCATGCATTAAAATATGATCCTTTAGAAGTATCTATGATTGTGGGAGAAATGTACTGGTTATCCAAGGAGTTTAATTGGAATATAATCAAGAATTTGAGTCGAAGTCAGGATTTTCTGCATCGATGGGCAATACTAGACATTTTCGGTGCTATATCCATCAACAGGGATGAGCAATATGAAAAAAAGAAATTGGGTATATTACGCCAGTTGCGAAATGATCCAAATCCGTTTATCGCTCAAGAAGCCTCATGGCTCATTTCTGAAAGTCGGTATGTCCAGGCGTATAATAAGGGAATGCCAAAAAGTAAACCAGCAACCATAAATTATAAAAAGAAGATGCGTCTATACAGTAAGGCAAAGGCAGAAGTCGAACTTAGCTATACTTTTGGGGAAATAAAGGCAAAATACAGCCGCCTCCGAAAATATTTTCCAGAGACATTTGCTGTTCGTAACGTAATCGAAGGAATACTAATGTTTGGTTGGCAGAAATCGGTTATAGATAAAGATTATGATAAATGGTTAGCGGTGAAAATCAAAGATACCATATAGGGCAATCGAAATGCTACGAACATTTTTTTTCTTACTTTTGATTTAACTTATTGAAGCAATTGTTACATACAATACGACATTCTTCGCTCAGGGATAGGCCATGGATTTCAATAGATTGACCATTTGCATTAAGTTCGGTTTCCAAATAATACTCTCCCGAAGGGAGTGGAGAAAAGCAGGCTTCACAAATTTCTGGAAACAGGTTTTTACACCAATCTTTACGGGTTTTGAAGCAAATGCTACAAACATAAAGATATGAGATAGTTTTTCTTGCATTGGTAACTTCTGAAAATTGCCAAAAATTCACGGCAGTTAAATTTCCGCATATATCTGTATTCTTTCCACATTGTTCACAGTTCATTTTTTGAAGTGTATAAGATTTATTTGAGGACCTATTATATCATCAAATTTGGTATTACTACTAATCAGCATGATGAAAATAGTCAATCTCTGGGGACTATTCAGTATTCCCCACCCCCCAAATTTGTGCTATAATCCCGGCATGGCTGAACGATTTGTACGGGTTTTCTCTAAATTGGATCTCTCCAAGATCACCCCGCAATTATTGATTTACGGTGATATTTCCGGGACGTGCGCCGGATGTCAGAAGATCGACATCAAGCTCAATCAGCCGGTGTGTCCCGAGTGCAAGAGCGAGTTCAAATTCATCGCCTTTCGCAATATCCGGGCCCATTTACCCAAATTACAGCAGTTATCCGCGCAGCGGCCGAGTGTCACGATCATCGATTACGATGATTACAAGCGTGAACTCAGCGCGTCGAAGGCCGCGGATTTTTTTAAATAGGATCCATTCCCCGCGAGTGGCCGAACCCCACAGGAGCTTACCGTGATCAACAAAGACCGTCTCATCAAGCTAACCCAAAAACTCATTCGCTTTGATTCATCCAACCCGCCGGGGCTGGAATACGAATGCGCCAAGTTTATCGAAAAGGATATGCGGTCGCTGGGGCTCGAGGTTAAGACGGTGAGTTACGCTCCCAAGCGTCCGAATGTGATCGCCACGTTAAAGGGAACACTGCCGCGCGCCCAGGCTAAAAAGGAAGCGATTCTGCTGACACCGCATTTCGATACCGTACCGGTAGGCAGCGGATGGAAGTACAAGCCATTTGGCGGCGAGATCGTCGGCGGCAAGATCTATGGACGCGGGACGAGTGATGATAAAGGCAACACGGCGGCGTGTATGGAGGTGATGCGATCGCTGGTCGAAGACGGGGTCCGTCTGAAAAAAGATGTGATCATGGCCGCGACGGTGGATGAGGAGACCGGATCGCAGATGGGGATCATTCCATTGCTGGATAAAAAAGTCCTCACACCCAAATTCGCGCTGGTGGTGGACTCCACGGAATTCGACGCGATGATCGTGCAGAAAGGTGTTCTGCAGTTTCGCGTCCAGATCTTCGGTAAAAAAGCACACAGTGCCTATAACTGGCGCGGTGACAGCGCGATCGAAACCGCGGCGCGATGTATCAATCGCCTCAAGAAAATCAAATTTCCACACAAAAAACACAAACTCTTACATGCCCCGTCGTTGAATGTCGGTGTGATAAACGGGGGTGACAAGGTCAATATGGTCGCGGACCTCTGCGAGTTTACCGTGGATCATCGTTTCTGTCCGGGGACGAATTATCGCGAACCGCTCAAATTGATCAAAGAGACCCTGGCCAAAGAGACCAAGAAATTCAAGATCATCCTCGATGATATCCAGCAGCCGTATGAGATCAAGGCCGATCATCCGTACGTGAAGACCTTTCTGGATGTCAACAAACGGATGAAGGCGCCGGCGGGGATTAAAGGCAGTGAAGGCGCGACCGTGATCACCTTTTTTCAAAAGCACAAGATTCCGGCATTTGCCACCGGCTGGGGCGCGCATGGCACGCTGCATGCCAATGACGAACACATCTACATCAAATCGCTATATAAGGGAACGCAGGTGTTGGAGGCGTACGTCAAGGAATACGATCAGCTGTAGACCGATGATCGGGGTTATAAAAAATCCCGATCTTTGTAATATTCGGGCGTGTGAATTTGTGGTAGCCTAGTAAAAACTCTAAGGAAAGGCGATATTATGGACTTAAAGGGCGAAGTCGTATTTTCATCCGGACGGCACGGAGATTATGATATCTGGTCGATCAACATGGAGAGCAAACAGGTCTCGCAGTTGACCGAGGGATCCACCAAGAATGATTATCCGCGCTGGTCGCCGGACGGATCACAGATCGTGTATATTTCTCATCAGACCGAAGTGCCGGAGATCTGGGTGATGGAGGCCAACGGAGACAATCCGCGGCAGGTCACCAAGAAGAACAAATGGCACGCCTCACCGTCATGGTCGCCGGACGGGCAACGCCTGGTGTTCTGCGCCAATTACGACGCGAATTTTGATGTGTACACCATCAAACTGGATGGATCGGATCTGCAGCGCGTGACCGATCATGAGGGATCGGATTTCACGCCCGAGTTTTCGCCGGACGGCAAGTCGATCGTCTACACCTCGCAGCAGGCCGGTAATGATGATATCTGGATCTTTGATATCGAATCCGGCAAATCCCGTCAGATCACCGAATACACGGGCCGGGACTACAGCCCGACATTTTCGCCCGACGGTAAAATTCTCGCCTATGTCTCCGGGGATATCAACAAAGACGGCTCTGAGAATCTGGAGATCTTCACGCTGGAGTTTGATACCAATACCACCTATCAGGTCACCAAAAATCCCGGCGCCGACCGTTTTGTGCGCTGGTCGCCTGACGGTAAATATCTGGTGTACTGCGGGGCCAAGGGATCGGGGCCGGAACGGCTGACCGTCCTGGAATATGAATCCGGCAAGTACAAGCAGGTGGATTTTGACCGCACCAAACTGGACTTCGAAATGGAGGTCAAACCCAGCGGATTCGGTTTGTTCTCGTTGCTGCCGGAAAGTATCCGCCGCAAATTTTATCCCGACGATTATTTCGGTAATGAGCGCTATCCCGACTGGAAATATTAATTCCTGTCCCTATGTATCGAAGCATTGATTCCATCAAGATCATCAGCACGATCGCCATCCTCGATGAGCGCATCCGCAAGCGTTTCCCCAATTCCGGGCTGTCACGTGTCAGCCGTGAGCTGCTGCAGGTGGGGCGCGAGGCCAAGTTCAAAAGCGAGGCGATCTGCAAACCCAATCTGTATCTGCGGTTTTTTGCGACCATCGCGATTCTGATCATTATCGTCGGGCTGCACGTCAGTCTGGCGCAGGTTCCGCTGGCCCATGACCACTTGAGCGTGGCCGAGTTTATCCAGGTGCTGG
Organism: bacterium; assembly: GCA_030429765.1. Taxonomy (GTDB): domain Bacteria; phylum Omnitrophota; class Gorgyraeia; order Zapsychrales; family Zapsychraceae; genus JAGOSC01. Next base: position 151,626 of record JAUIER010000003.1, read on the forward strand.
AGGCCGGCCTCAATGATATCGTGCTGATTGGCGCGGCCATCTTTTTTGTGGTGACATTTGAAACGCGCATCAAGCGCGAGAAATGCCTGCAGCTGCTGCACGAACTGCGGGTACTGGCCCACGTGGTTGACATGCATCAGCTGTCCAAGGATCCCGACAAGATGCTTGGAAATCCCGACGATTACACTTACCCGCCCGGTGAACGTCTCAATAGCTTTCAACTCAACCGCTATCTGGACTATTGTTCGGAGATGCTGTCGATGATCGGCAAGCTCGCCGCGCTGTACGTCCAGAATTTCAGTGATCCGGTGGTGATCGCAGCGGTCAATGAAATCGAGACCCTGACCACTGGATTGTCCCGCAAGATCTGGCAGAAAATCATGATCCTGCACACATACAAGTAATCCAACCAAGATTTTGACTTCTCATCTAAATTGTGGTTGAATAGAGGCTTCCATGGAGGCTCTCCTAATCTCTACGAGGAATGGTTATGAAATATCCAGATAAAAACGGACATTTTGGTGAATTCGGCGGACGCTTTCTGCCGGAAACGCTGATTGCGTTGCATGACGAGCTCGAAGGCGTGTTTAAGTCCGCCCTCAAGGATCCCCAATTCAAAAAAGAGTTTCAATATTATCTCAATGAATACGCCGGCCGGCCGACCAAGCTGTATTACGCGGAGCGCCTAAGCCAGCGGCTGAAGACGCTCAAGGTGTACCTCAAGCGGGAGGACCTGCTGCACACCGGCGCGCATAAGATCAACAACACGCTCGGTCAGATTTTATTGGCCAAGCGCATGGGCAAGACGCGCATTATTGCCGAGACCGGGGCGGGCCAGCACGGGGTAGCCACGGCGACGGCGGCGGCCCTAATGGGGCTGGAATGCGTGATCTACATGGGTGAGGAAGATACCCGTCGTCAATCACTGAATGTGTTCCGGATGAAATTGCTCGGCGCCCAGGTGGTGCCGGTCACCAGCGGTTCAAGGACACTCAAAGACGCGATGAATGAAGCGATACGCGATTGGGTGACAAACGTCGACAAAACATTTTATATCATCGGATCGGTGGCCGGCGCGCATCCGTATCCGCTCATCGTCCGTGAATTTCAGGCGGTGATCGGACGCGAAGCCCGGCGACAGTTTCTCAAGGCCGAAAACAAGCTGCCGAATTATCTGATTGCCTGCGTGGGCGGCGGCAGCAACGCGATGGGATTGTTTCACGCCTTCTATAAAGATAAATCAGTCAAGATGATCGGCGTCGAAGCGGCCGGTCATGGGCTCAACACCGTCGAGCATTCCGCGCCGTTAGCCAAAGGAAAGATCGGTGTGCTGCACGGCAGTAAGAGTGATTTGCTGCAGACCGAGGATGGACAGATCCAGGTCGCGCATTCGGTCGCGGCGGGACTGGATTACCCGGGCGTCGGGCCGGAACATTCGTTTTACAAGAAATCCGGACGGGCCGAATATGTGGCGGTTGAAGATCGCGAGGCCATTAAAGGGCTCAAGCTTTTATCCGAGACCGAAGGGATTATCCCCGCGCTGGAAACCGCGCATGTGTTCGCGTATCTTCCCAAGCTCGCGCGCAAACTCAAACGTCAGCAATCGATCATTGTCTGTCTGTCAGGCCGCGGCGATAAAGACATGGAACAAATCAAAGAATTAATTTAGGACGAAGTTTTCGTCATAACCGACAGGTGCATTTATGAACCGAATTGATCAGACGTTCAGCCGATTGAAACAGGATAAACGAAAGGCGTTTATCGCGTACATCACCGCGGGCGATCCCGATCTTAAGACCACCGAGCAATTGGCGCTGGCGCTGGAACAGTCAGGGGTCGATATCCTGGAACTCGGCGTGCCGTTTTCCGATCCGTTGGCCGACGGGCCGACCATTCAGGCGGCATCACAGCGCGCGCTGGCCGCGGGGACAACCTTGCCCAAGGTCCTGGATCTCGTCAAAAAGATCCGCCGGACGTCCAACATGCCGCTGGCGCTGATGATGTATTACAATCAGATTCACAGCTACGGTGAGCAAAAGTTTGTGAAGATGGTCGCCGATTGCGGTGTCGACGGGTTGATCGTTCCGGATCTTCCCCCGGAAGAGGCCACGGATTTGATCAAATATGCCAAGGCCCATGATGTGTCGACGGTATTTTTTATGGCGCCGACCACCAAGCCCGAGCGCATGACCAAGATTGCCCGGCATTCCACCGGCTTCATCTATTATGTGTCACTGACCGGGGTGACCGGCGCGCGTCAGGCCATTCCGTCATCGGTGACCCGCAAGATTCGCGAGGCCAAAAAGATTACCGACAAGCCGATCTGTATCGGATTCGGTATCTCAACCCCTGAGCAGATCCGCACGATGAAAAAGGTGGCGGATGGTGTGATTGTGGGAAGCGCGATCATCAATCAGATCGTCAAACATGCCGGTCAAAGCGACCTGGTGCCCAAGGTGTCCAAGTTTGTCCGGACGTTGAGTCGCGCGCTGGATTAAATCAAATTCCCATCAAACCCAGATTTCAGAAACGGAAAATTATTTATGCAAAAAATAGAACGACTCAGTAACGGATTACGGATTATCACGCAGAGTATGAAGGACCGCGAGAGCGCGTCGATCGGGATCTGGGTTGGTGTCGGCGGACGTTACGAAGATGACCGGGTCAAAGGCGCCACGCATTTTTTGGAACATATCGTCTTTAAGGGCAGCGAGAAATACACCTGCGAGTCGATCAAGGAGAGTATAGAAGGCGTCGGCGGAACGCTCAACGCGTTTACATCGGAAGAGCAGACCTGCTTTTACGCCAAGATTCCCGCGGCGCATATCAACAAGACATTTGATGTGCTGGCGGATATGGTCTTTTTTCCCAATATCAAGGCGTCGGATGTCCGCAAAGAACGCACGGTGATCATTGAAGAGATCAAGATGTACCATGACCTGCCGCAGTATTTTGTGCTGGAACTCCTTGATGGATTGATCTGGCCTGATCATCCGTTGGGCAAACAGCTGGCCGGGACCATTGATTCGGTGTCGGGGCTCAGTTCCAAGGATCTCAAGCGGTTTCATCATTCGTACTACCGGCCGGGTAATATCGCGATATCGGCCTGCGGAAAGATCGATCATGACGCGTTTGTGCGGATGGCCAAACGCAAGCTCGGCAAGATCAAGTCGGACGGCGAATTCAATTATCTGCCGATCACCGGTCTGCAGTCCAAGGCGCGGGTGAATTTTTACCGCAAGGACATCGAGCAGATGCATCTGGCGCTGGGCATGCCCGGTTACGACGAGAATCATCCCGATCGGCACACGCTGGGGTTGCTGAGCATCATCATGGGCGGGAATATGTCGTCGCGGCTGTTTGAAGAGGTGCGGGAAAAGAAGGGATTGGCCTACTCAATCGGGACCTTGCATAAAACAATGCACGATACCGGCGTGTTTATGGTACGCGCGGGTGTGGATAATCAAAAGATTGTCAGCGCGGTGGGGTTGATCCTCAAGGAATTCCGTAAGATCCGCAAAAACGGTGTGACGGCCGGCGAATTCAAGCGCGCCAAGGACTATATGCTCGGACAAATCCTGCTGGGACTGGAAGATTCGATGGAGCACATGCTCTGGTTAGGCGAATCCATGATCGCCCGCGACCGCGGCCGCAGCATCAAGGATGTGATCAAGGCGCTCAATAAGATCAAAATTGCGGATATTCAGCGCGTGGCGCGCGATATTCTCGATGAAAAACGCTATAATCTGGCGATTGTCGGGCCGGTAACTGACCAGCAGGACACAGAGTTACGCAAATTGCTCGATGCGACGGTTTAAGCCCCAATTTACAATTGACAACGGAATCCATATCCGTTAGACTCAAAATAACTCTAATCATCTTGAACAAGAAGGAGAACCAATGGCCGAAGAATTATCATTTTACGATGTAAAAACCAAGTCAAAATTCAATTCTTCTGATTACGAAGTCCGTGAAAAGAGCGGACGCTTTTTTGCTGTCACTAAATCTCCTCAAGGAACTCACGAATGCTGGCGAGTTCTGGGTAAAGATCAAGCTGCAAAATTAAAGAAATAAGCCCTCAAATGCCTCTTTGCGCGGGACATCATCTTCGCATGGATGGCTTTCGACATAGGCCTGAATACGCCGAAATTACGTTTCAAGAAGGAATCCTGCTATAAAAAAAGTTTCACTTACTTCTAGAACCATTGCCAAGAAAATTGCAGAATTCGCAGATGATAAGAAAGCGATCGATATCGTCGTCCTGGACATGCGTCAGCTTGTCAATTTCTGCGACTATTTTGTCGTTTGTTCCGGAAACACCGACCGGCAGGTCAAGGCGATTGCCGACGGGATAGACGAAGGTTTATACGGACTGGGTATCAAGCTGGGATCCAAAAACGCGGTCAAGCAATCCGACTGGGTTGTATTTGACACCGGGGATATTGTGATTCACGTGTTTGCCAAAAAGACACGTGAATTTTACAATCTGGAGTACCTGTGGCAGGATGCCAAACCGGTCAAGTGGCGGAAGGAACCGCGCACACCGTCCGACTAAAACCTCGGAACCAAATTTTTAAATCGTATTATGGTCGCAAGTGTCACATGCCCCGCTCTGCAGGCGGATGTGTACGCTTGTGATTTTTTATATGTTATCGACCTACAAAGACAACATTCAGGAATTCATCCAATCGACGCTTCAGGCGTCGTTTCCCGACGTGGCCGAATGGCCGGCCATTGAACTCGAGGTGCCGGCGGACAAAAAGCACGGACATTTTTCGTGCAATATCGCACTGCGTTGCGCCAAACCGCTTCGCAAGGCCCCGCCGGTGATCGCCGCGGATTTTGTCGGCGCGCTGGAACAGGCCCTCAACGGATCTAATCTCAACCACATTATTGACAAGATCGAGGTCAAGAATCCCGGATTCATCAACTTTTTTCTGACCAGTCAGTCACTCACTGCGACGATCGCTGAGATTTATGCGCAGGGGGAGGCGTTTGGTCAGGTTGATATCGGTCAGGGACGCAAGATCGGAATTGAGTTTGTCAGCGCTAATCCGACCGGACCGTTAAGCATCGCGCACGCGCGACAAGCGGCGGTGGGAGACGCGCTTGGAAATATCCTCAAGGCCATCGGATTTGACGTGACCAAAGAATACTACGTCAATGACGGCGGCAATCAGATCCGTATGCTCGGTCAGTCACTGAAACTGCGAATGCTGGAGATGGTCCAGCCGGATACGGAGTTTCCCGAGGATTGCTATCAAGGCGAATACATGAAGGATATCGCGCGGGGGGTGTTTGAGTTTAAAGATCAGGTCACCGAGAAGACGCTCGCCGAGCTCAGCGATTGCCAGGCGGATATTTCCGCGTTTGACACAGATTTTGTGAACGGCTATTCGGATGAGCAGTTTCAGGATTGGTCCAAGTCGTTGATCATGGACGATATCAAAAAAGACCTGGCGGATTTCAATGTGCATTTTGATGTGTGGTCCCTGGAGTCTGAGGTCGCCTCACCGGAAAAGATCGTGGGATTGATCGAACGTCTCACGGCGGACGGGTATCTCTACGAAAAAGACGGCGCGTTATGGTTTAAATCAACAGACTTCGGCGACGACAAGGATCGGGTGATCCGTAAATCAGACAGCACATATACGTATCTAACGCCGGACATTGTGTACCATAAAAACAAATTTGAGCGCGGGTTTGATCAGGTGATCGATATTCTCGGCCCGGACCATCACGGATACATCGCGCGGATCAAGGCGTCGGCGCAGGCGCTGGGACGGCAGGCCGATGACCTGCAGGTCTTGATTGTGCAGTTAGCGACCATTTTCCGCGACGGGCAGGCTGTGTCGATGTCGACACGCCGCGGGCAGTATGTGAGCCTGCGGGAGATCCTCGACGAGGTCGGGGCCGACGTGGCCCGCTATTTCTTCCTGATGCGTCATATCAAGGCCCATCTGGAATTTGATCTGGAACTGGCCAAGAAAGAATCCTCGGAGAATCCGGTGTATTACATTCAGTATGCGTACGCCCGGATTAACAGTATCAACAAGAAGGCGTCGGAATCTGAGATCGACTTGGAACGTCAGGATTTTTCCCGATTGTCGACCGAAGAAGAGCTGGATCTGGCCAAGCAGTTGGGTGGATACAGCGACGCGTTGGCGTATTGCCATCAGCAATTGGATCCGTATCCGCTGGTCAATTATCTATTCGAGCTGGCCACGGTGTTTCACAAATTTTATGACCGGCAGCGTGTCATCGACAGCGACACGCAGTTGTCCGCGCAGCGGCTGGGGCTGGTCAATGCCGTCAAGACCGTGTTAGGGAACGGATTGGCTTTGCTGGGAATCAGCCGGCCGGACTCGATGTAGTCAGGAGTTGCACGTTTATGCAAAAAGAATGGGTTATCAAACTGCCACACCCAAGGAATCAAATCCTCCTCGCGGACGCCCTGAACGTCCATCCGATCATCGCCCAATTACTCGTTAATCGTTCCATTCAAGAAGTTGGCACCGCGCGGGATTTCCTCGCGCCTAGCCTGACATTGCTGCATGATCCGATGCGGTTTAAAGATATGGCCAAGGCCGTCGACCGTATCCGTCAGGCGGCGTCTGAAAAGCAAAAAGTCCTGATCTTCGGGGATTATGATGTTGATGGCGTGACGTCATCGGTGATCCTCAATAAAGTGCTGAAATCGATGGGCATTGACGTGGTACATCACATTCCGCATCGTATGACCGATGGCTACGGCCTCAATCACGACATTGCCGATGTGGCGCGGGAGCAGGGCGTGGCGTTGATTATCACGATTGATTGCGGTGTCACGGCGTTTGACGAGGTAGAGACGATTCGTAGTCAAGGGATTGATGTGATCGTGATCGATCACCACGAACCGTCGGAGGGACGATTGCCGGACGCGACGGCGATTATCGATCCAAAACAGGCGGATTGTGATTATCCATTTAATGAATTGGCGTCGGTGGGCTTGGCGTATAAGCTGGCGCAGGTCTTGGCGCCCGAGATCTGTGATGAGGTGTTGGATTTTGTGGCGTTGGGAACCGTGGCGGATGTGGCGCCATTGGTCGATGAAAACCGGATATTAGTGAAGGCCGGACTCAAGCAGATCCTCAAGACCCGTAACAAGGGACTCAGGGCCTTGCTGCAGGCCACCAAGATGAAACGCAAACCCATCACACCGTTTCATATCGGTTTCGTGTTGGGGCCGCGGATCAATGCCGCCGGCCGGATGGATTCGGCGCTGACGGCCCTGAATTTGTTCTTGTCCGACGACGAACGTGAGGCGTATTCGTTGGCCATGGAATTGGAGTCATATAATTACGACCGGCAGAAGATGCAGAACAATACCATTTCCGAGGCGATGGAGATCGTCGAGGCGCAAATCCAGCAGACCGATTCAAAGATCATTGTCCTGAATAAAGAAGGATGGCATAAAGGCGTGCTGGGGATTGTCGCATCACGCCTGACCGATAAATACTATCGTCCGTCGGTGGTGATTTCAACGGAGAACGGAGTGGGTACGGCTTCATGCCGTTCAATTGACGGATTTCATATTCAGCAGGCCCTGGAGCAGTGTCAGGAGGTGCTGGAAAATTTCGGCGGACATGAGGGCGCGGCGGGGCTGACCATTCAGGAGAATCAAATTGATCCGTTTCGCAAAATGATCAATGATATCGCGCAGTCGACCTTAGAGATCAGAAAACTCACGCCCAAGATTTATATCGATTGCGAGATTCCGGTTAACCAGGTGGATCTGAGTTTGGCGAATACCGTCGAGCAGCTGCAACCCTTCGGGGAAGGGAACGCGGTGCCGGTTTTTTGTTCGCGACGATTGGTGGTTAAAAGCTATCCGCAGATCCTGGGTAAGGGGACGCTGAAGTTTTGGGTGGAACGGGATGATCAGCCGATCTCAGCGATCGGATTTGGCATGGAGCGTTTTGCCGATATGATCAGTCCGGGGCGGCAGATTGATATGGCCTACGAGATCTCTATTGATGATTGGAACAAGGCGCCGGAAGCGCAGCTGCGGATCAAAGATATCAAAAGCAGTACATAAAAATAGACACACCGTTTGAGGTGTGTCTAAATTTTATTTTGCTGAAATGTAATGAAATTTTTAAGCGGGACGAATTCAGGTCAGGATCGACGATTAAGCTTTAACGATCTTGCCTTTTTGAATACAACTGACACAAACATGTTCACGTTTGATCGTGCCGTTCAGGTTGATCTTGATGCGCTGAAGGTTCGGGTAGAATCGACGTAATGTCTTACCGATAATCTTGGAACCCGCACCACCTGTACGTTTGATTTGTCCGCGTCGTTTATATTTGTTGCCCGGTTGGGCGCCTTTTGAACAGATTACACAAACTTTTGCCATTTCCAAATCCTTTGCTAGTCTTACGTTTTGAATATAAGAGTATAATTAAAATCACAGGATTGTCAAGGTTAAATTTGCATGGTGGGTTGATCGCCTAACATGCTCGTATATATAAGATTACATCCAAAAAGGAGATTCGCATGAATGCCGCCGATACAGTGTCAGTTGATTTTGAGCAGTTGAAACCCTATTCCCCGCGGTCCTTTGTCCCGGCGGACGCCGATTTGACGGATTTGGACACCGTGGTGGGCTTGTTCAAGCTGCTGATCGCCGCCCCGGTGAATTCGGCCGCACAGTTCGAACAATGGATCCTGAACCGCTCGGAATTGGAGGCGGCGCTGGACCAGGCCGGATCGATCCTGTACATTCGTATGACCTGCCAGACAGATAACGAAGAGCGGGCCAACGCGTTCACCGCGTTTATCCAGACCATCTCGCCGGCCGTCAAACCACTGGACGATCAGCTCAATCACCGCTTTATCGAGCTCAACAAACAATACTCACTCGACGCGGACCGCTACCGTATCTACGCGCGGGGCATTCAGGCCGCAATCGAACTCTTTGACGAGCGCAATGTGGAATTGCAAAAGCAGGTCGATTTGTTGTCGCAGGAATATCAAAAGATCTGCGGCTCGATGTCGGTTGACTTTCAGGGGCGTGAACACACGATGCCCGAGATGTCAAAGTATCTGCTGGAGCTTGACCGGGATTTGCGGGAACAGGCCTGGCGGGCATCGGCCGATCGTCGTCTGAAGGACAAGGACAAGCTTGAGGAATTATTCGACAAGATGCTCAAGCTGCGGCATCAAATTGCCCTGAATGCGGGCTGTGAAAACTTTATGGAATACAAGTTCCGTCAGCTGCAGCGTTTTGACTACACGCCGGCGGACTGTAAACAATATCACCAAACGGTAGAACAAGTGGTGGTGCCGGTCTGGCGCAAGGTGTTGGAGCGGCGCAAACAACGGATGAAACTGGATCCGCTACGTCCCTGGGACGGGGCCGTTGATCCGCTGGGCCGCACGCCGCTCAAGCCTTTTGAGCAAGTTTCGGATTTGATCAGCAAGACTCAGCGCATGTTTGCCAAGGTTGATCCGAATTTCGGTGAGCAATTCGCGCATATGGCGTCCAAAGGGCTGCTGGATCTGGCGTCCCGTAAAGGCAAGGCCCCGGGTGGATATCAAAGCGCGCTGGATGAGTCCCGCGAACCGTTTATCTTTATGAACGCGGTCGGCACAGATTCGGATGTCAACACATTGCTGCATGAGGGCGGACACGCGTTTCATTCGATCGCCTGCGCGCATGACGAGATCAAGGATTACCGTCACGCGCCGATGGAGTTTTGCGAGGTGGCGTCGATGGCCATGGAGCTGCTGGCCCGTGAATATATGGAAGAGTTTTATTCCGCGGATGACAAGCAACGGTCGATTCAGGATCATCTTGAAGATATCATCTTCATTCTTCCGTGGGTGGCCACGATCGACAGTTTTCAGCATTGGATCTATGAAAATCCGGATCACACCCCGGAACAGCGGCGGCAGAAATGGATTGAAACGTATCGACGGTTCAGTTCGGGTGTGACGGATTGGTCGGGGCTGGAGGAGCAGGAGGCCTATCTGTGGCATCGGCAGCTGCATATCTTCGAAGTGCCGTTTTATTATATTGAGTACGGCATCGCCCAGTTGGGGGCGCTGCAGGTGTGGCGTAACGCGCAATCGGATTGGTCCGGGGCGATCGACAAATACAAACAGGGACTGGCGCTCGGCGGATCACGGTCGGTGACGGAAATCTACGAAGCGGCGGGTATCAAGTTTGATTTTTCCCGTGAGATCATCGAACCGCTGATTGACGCCGTACGTTCCAAGATCGATTTGGCCTAAAATATCTGAGTTTTTGGTTTCCGCTCCAGGGGTTTTGGTATATCATACACGTAAATAAGATGAACAAGAGTTGAGAGGTGTATGTGATGAAATTCAAAACAATCAGTTTGGGAATCCTAATTGTGATGCTCTGTGTCACTGCTCATGCCATGTCTGGTATGGTCTCGACTCCTGAGACCGTCGCTCAATTGAAGAAAGATTTGAGAGAGGGTCACGTACGTATCGGCAAAACCCGTCTACATGAGGTGGTAAATACATACGGCAAAGCGGCAACGATCACAGACGACGAACGTCGAATATTGTTTGAGTACGATGATCTGCGTCTCGAATTTATCAAACGCAGGCTCTGGAAGTCATGGGGGTACGACAGTTTTCGTAAACCGGTTTATACTAATGATGTAGACGATTTACGCTTTGATCTCGAAAGCGAGGAGTTGGTGGGCGGCAACATCACCGCGGCCAACATCCGCAAGGACTATGGAGAGCCCACCGAGATGATCCAGTCCGATGTGGACGGAGAGAAGACGATTTACTATTACGGCGACATTCGTCTCGTATTTGAAAACAATTTCGTCGTCCGCAGCTGGCGGGCGCAGAATCTGTCGGAGCAGGAAACTTCCGGCGTCCTGCAGGGAAAATAAGGCCCATTTCAGACCTGAAGCCCGCTCATTCCATGGGCGGGCTTTTGTCGCTTGATATTCCTATCCGTAAGATATACAATAAGATATACGTTAATTGTTAAAAAGGAGCTGTAGATGGATACACGCAAATATATATCAGCGATCATGATGCTTGCCGCCGCGCTATTTCTCACTGCTGATGTCCAGGCGCAGAATATCGAGAACCGTGTCAATGCCCTGGAAGAATATGTAGAGACATTTCAACCCACCCTTATCGAGTTTTCCGAAGAACTTCAAAACAATATCCAAAAATACACCAAAGGTCTTGAGCAGAGTCTGCAGAACTACTCGGATCAGCTGCAGGAACAGCTCAACACCCAAATGAAGTCATTGGACAAGAAAATGATTGTACTGGACCTCAATAATCCGGCGTTTCAAAGCATTGAGTCCAATGCCGGAAACTTTCTGATCTCGGTTGACCGAGTTGAAAAATTGCCTACCGGTGAATATCGGGTGTATATGAACATCGGAAACTACAATTACGCCGACTACAAGGGATTCAAGATCAAGCTGTTATGGGGAACCAAATTTTATCCTGGATACGCGCAGAAAGTCGAGGAGTGGCGCGAAACACTGACCGGGGCGGAATATACTTTTGAAGGCTATATCCGAAAGGGTGTCTGGAATCAGGTGGAGATTGATATCAAGGCGCCTGACACGTCAGTATTGGCGTATGTCGAGATGGAGCTGGCCGTTATGTCCGTCGAGCTCAAGGCCAATTAGCACACCGCGGATGACCGTTTATGAAACACCTCAATACAATACTAGCCTTTTTAATCTGTTTGGGATTCGCTGTTCAGGCCGAGGCCCGATCGCTGTCCAATACATTTGACGATCGTTTAACCTACGACATCTACTTCTACAGCGGCGAGAATCACACATCCGTCCTCGAAGACATTGACATCGAGGGCATGCGAGAGATCGGCGGCAAGGAATTCCTGGTCCTGAATTCCAAGGGATTCAAGCTGACCGAGGAGGCCGGATACATTCTTTTTGATGCCGTGATCGCCATTCTACCCAGCCGTCATTTCAAGGTCCGCAAGACCGATTCAATTCAGTTCAGACATCATCGCTAATCCATCACATCATCTTTTATATGACATCCAGACCCGACCCCGAAATCATTCACGAAGGCCGATTTATCCGTTTCCAGAAGGTGGGAGATTGGGAATTCATACAGCGCAATAACTGCACCGGTATTGTGATCATCGTTCCGATGACGGATGATCAGCAGGTGATCTTTGTCGAGCAGTACCGGCCGCCGGTTGACAAGTTCGTGATCGAGTTTCCCGCCGGGCTACTCAATGATCGGGCGGATTATCCGGATGAATCCATCGAAAGCGGTGCGAAGCGCGAGCTGATGGAGGAGACGGGATACCGGGCGGAGCAAATTATTCCATTGCTGGACGGGCCGATCTCGGCCGGATCCAGCGCGGATACCGTGACCATGGTCCGGGCCGCGGGGTTGACCAAGGTCGGCACCGGCGGGGGCGATGAGACGGAATCCATTCGGATACATGAAGTTAAGCTCTCCGACGTGGATGCGTGGCTCGAACATCAGCGGCAGCAGGGTTTTATGATCGAACCTAAAATTTATTCTGGACTTTATTTCCTAAAGTCCTATAATAGTTCACTTCCGAACAAGGTGAACCTCTAGCCTTGGATTACCCCTCTCATTTCAAGACAAATTTGTGATTGTGAGATTGAAGATAAGATAAATCGAAAAAAGGAGTATGTGCAAAATGAGCAAAGTAACTGACTATTTAGGCGATGACGCCAAAGATCTACTCGAGCATAAGTGTAAAACGATTTCCAAGGATGCGATCACGATTCCAAGTTCGACATATGTGGATGATATTTTCATCAATTCTGACCGATCCAACAATGTGATCAGAAACCTGCAGTCAATGTACGATGCCGGCCGATTAGGCGGCACCGGATACCTTTCAATCCTTCCGGTTGATCAGGGTATCGAACACACAGCCGGTGCCTCGTTTGCACCTAATCCAATCTACTTTGATCCGGAAAACATCATCAAGCTGGCCATCGAAGGTGGATGTAACGCCGTTGCATCGACGTTAGGTGTGCTTGGGCTATATTCTCGCAAGTATGCCCACAAAATTCCATTCGTGGTCAAGATCAACCACAACGAGTTGATGACTTACCCCAACAAATACGACCAGCGATTGTTCGCGGACGTTGAGCAAGCGGCCGACATGGGCGCAGCCGGGGTGGGAGCCACCATCTATTTCGGATCAGAAGAATCATCACGACAAATCGAAGAAATCTCAGAGCAATTCCAGCGCGCGCATGAGTTGGGCTTGTTCACGATTCTATGGTGCTACGCTCGTAATAATGCCTTTAACGCCGACAAAGATTATCACGTCGCGGCGGATGTGACGAGTCAAGCCAATCACCTGGGTGTCACGATTCAGGCGGATATCATCAAGCAGAAGCTTCCGGAAAACAACGGCGGTTTCACAGCGGTTAAGTTTGCGAAATCACACAAAGACATGTACGAAAAACTATCCAGTGACAACCCGATCGACCTTTGCCGATACCAAGTGGCCAACTGCTACATGGGCAAGATCGGATTGATCAACTCGGGCGGCGCATCCGGAGCGAATGACTTCCAGGATGCCGTTCGTACAGCGGTCATCAACAAACGGGCCGGCGGTATGGGATTGATCTCAGGCCGTAAGGCGTTCCAGCGTCCAATGAAGGAAGGGGTTAAGCTTCTTAACGCCATTCAGGACGTGTACCTAGACGACAAAATTACAATCGCGTAATCATCGCGGTTTTGATCCCGATGGGGCAGTTGGTTTTTCAAGAAAGACAAGAAAAACCGGCTGTCCCATTTTTATTTATGCTATAATCTGACCGTCTTCCAAATCAACATATCTACCAATATGGGAGTCCTCATGAATACATTTGACGCGATTGAACAGCGCCGGGCGGTCAAACATTATGATCCCGCGCATCAACTTTCGGACGACGAGATCAATCAATTGATGTCCCGTGTCGTTCTGTCCCCGACATCATTTAACATCCAGAACTGGCGGTTTGTGATCGTTAAAGATCCTGATTTACGCAAGCGGATACGGGCCGTGTCCTGGGACCAGGCTCAAGTGACGGATGCCGGCTTGCTCGTAATTCTTTGTGCCAATAAAAACGCGTGGAAGGATTCAGCCCGGTATTGGCAGACGGCCCCCGAGGATGTCCGGAACTTTCTGGTGTCCGCGATCGAACAATACTACGACGGTAAAGATCAGATTCAGCATGATGAAGCCATGCGATCCTGCGGCATCGCGGCGCAGACATTGATGCTCGCGGCCAAGGCGATGGGGTACGACTCGTGTCCGATGGTGGGGTTTGATTTTGAGCAGGTTGGTAAATTGATCAATCTGCCGGATGATCATGTGATCACGATGTTTGTCGTGATCGGTAAGGCCGTTAAACCGGCCAATCCGCGCGGCGGACAGCTGCCATTAAGTGAGGTTATCGTTCATGACACGTTTTAAAGCGCTGATGTGCTCGATTGTTTGTGCCGGTATGGTTGTTGTAGGACTGTTACCCGATAGCGCCCAGGCGCTGCACATCAGTCAACAGGAGTTTGTCGAGGAGTACCGGGGGCATGATCTTGAGCTGGTGTTGATGGGGGCGGGGCTGCAGCGTTTTACCGTGATGAAGATGGCCGCGGTGGGTATGTATTTGCCGGAGAACATCAAAAAGGAAACTCTGTTGGAGGACGGACCACGCCGGGTGGAAATCGTTTTTCTGCAGCGGATGTCCCGTCAGGAAATGCACGATTTTATGAAAAAACATATCGCGGCCAATTGGCGGGCGGAAGCCAGCGATGATTTATCCGAACGGCTGGAGGCCTTCCTGGGGATCCTCGATGAGACCTCGGTGGAAGAACGCCACGCCTACACGTATATTCCGGGTGAAGGGACGATTATCGAGATCAACGGATCGACCATCGCGACAGTCCCGGGAGAGGATTTCGCGCACGGATTGTTTTCCGTTTATATCGGCACCAAACCGGCTGATACAAGACTTAAGCGGAAATTGATGGGCAGTCTGGACTATCACAAATAATCAAGTTTTTTTCATGAGAGACATGTCGGGGGCATGCTAAAATAGAGATGATCAAATTTTACGGTTATAACAAATGTTCGACCTGTGTGAAGGCCAAAAAGTTTCTCAAGGACCATGGTGTAGAGTTCAAAGACATTGACATCACGGTTGAACCGCCCAGTCAGTCAGCGTTGCGGCGAATCGTTCAGGCCAAGGTCTATCCGCTCCGTAAGCTATTTAACACGTCGGGCATGGCTTATCGCGAAATGGACATGAAATCCAAAATGGATTCGTACAGCGAGGCTCAATTGATTGAGCTGCTGAGTCAGAACGGCCGGTTGGTCAAACGCCCGATTGTGATCGACGGAACCAGACACACCGTCGGTTTTAATAGCGATAAATTCAAGGAAGTATGGGGTTAAGCATGAAGAAAAGGCACTGGATTTTGGCGTTAGTCATGGCGGTTGTGCTGTTGGCCGACATGAACGTGGCCGCCGAGGAAATGTTGGGAAGCAATCGGCGTTTTCGGATCAACAATCCCGACGGTATCAAGTATGAATTCGCGCGCGACTACATCACCAGTCTCAACTATCTTAAAGAGAACAACGAGCGGTTTGAAGATGTGGCGATCCTCGCCTTTTCCGAAGACAAAGAGATTGATCGTATCGCCGCACTGCGGGACGATTTGATTCGCAACAATCTGAACCTGCGCATCGCGCGTAACTACCTATCAAAGTATCTGCGTCAGGCGGACAATGGACTGATCCTCAAGGCGTCTGACATGTTTACCAATTTCTGTGACCGGCTGATTGATCTGAACAATGAAGAGAAGCTCCTACTCGAAGATTTATACTACACGCAGCTCAAGGATGAGATGGATGGGTTTGATGTCGATGGATTTACCCGGTCGCAGCGACGCATCGGCCAGGCCCGGAAAACCACCCTTAAGGAATTACTGGAGACGACTATCCTGGTCTCCAAGATCCTGATCAGTCCTCAGGAAAATTATGCCGGCCAGTTCGACCGGCTCGGGATCACACAGGAGGAGCGTTACAAATTGCTGTACAAGATTGATGAGTTTGAAGATGATCGCTTCAAAGGAGAGTTGCGGCCGGGATTGACCTTCTTGGAAGGCAGTGTCGTGACGCTGCGCGAGATTCTTGAAGACTATGACTATACAGCCCTGGACGGCTGATTTAAATACGACGGTTAGATCAATGGACATAGGAGGCAGACTATGACCGATAAAGAACAAGCGGACAAGCTTCTACGGAATAAAAAAGTAATCGAAGAGATCAATCGGCATTTATGGATTGAAAGTGAAAAAAGCGGGCATGATATCGGTTTTGATCAAGCCGCGGAGGACTGGCTTAAGCGGTTTTCCAAGGCCTGGATGGACTATCATATGCCCAAGCGATCATCGCCCAAAGATTCAGCCAAAACTCCAGCCAAGAAATCCGGCACCAAATCACGATCCAAAAAATCATAACCCGCAGGGTTTAAAGCCTTTGAGTTCCGGGGCTAAAAAGTGTTCACATTCCAACGTTTTTGTGTAAAATGGTAACGTTGAAATCACTAAAAGACATCACATCAGGAGGCATTTAGAATGACACATTACACGGTTGTGCTAATCCGACACGGCGAAAGCCTTTGGAATAAAGAGAATAAGTTTACCGGATGGTATGATGTAGATCTATCCGAAAAAGGACGGACCGAAGCGGCCAACGGCGGGAAAATCCTGAAAGAAAAAGGATTTACGTTTGATCTGGCGTTCACGTCGGTACTCAAGCGAGCCATCCGTACGTTATGGTACTGCATGGATGAAATGGATTTGATGTGGATCCCGGTGATCCGCAGTTGGAAACTCAATGAACGTCACTATGGTGATCTTCAGGGATTGAACAAGGCCGAAACGGCCAAGAAATTCGGCGATGCGCAGGTGCTGGAATGGCGCCGCAGTTTTGATACCCCGCCGCCGAGTTTGACCAAGGACGATCCGCGATACCCGGGCAACGATCCGCGTTACCAGGATTTGTCGGAAGATGAGATCCCATTGGCTGAAAGTCTGGCCACCACCATTGAACGTGTGGTTCCTTATTGGGAAGAAATGATTGTTCCGGAAATCAAGAAAGGACGCAAAGTCCTGATCGCCGCGCATGGTAATAGTCTGCGCGCGCTGGTCAAACATCTTGATAATATTTCCAATGAAGATATTCTAAAGCTCAATATTCCGACGGGAACACCGTTGGTGTACGAGCTTGATAAAGACTTGAAACCGGTGAAGAGTTACTATCTCGGTGATCAGGCGGCTATCGCCAAGGCACAGGCCGCTGTCGCGAATCAAGGTAAAGGTTAATCAATCTAATCCTCTATGGATGTTCAAGCCAAAGCCGATCGGATCCAACGTCTACGTCAGCAGATAGCCGTCTGTCAGCGTTGTGCGTTGCACGAAACCCGGACTAATACTGTGCCCGGCGAGGGGGCGGTCAATGCCGACATCATGTTTATCGGAGAGGCGCCCGGACGAAACGAAGATCAGCAGGGAAAACCGTTCGTCGGACGGGCTGGTGATATCTTCGACAAATTGCTGGCGTCGGTTTCTTTAAGCCGCGACGATATTTACCTGTGCAATATTCTCAAATGCCGTCCGCCGAATAACCGCAATCCGTTGGCCGGTGAGATCAAGGCCTGCGTCGGAAGTCTGGATATCCAGATACAAGTGGTGGATCCTCAGGTGATCGGAACGCTGGGCAATTTCGCGACGATGTATGTGCTGGAAAAGTTCGGGGTGCCGCTCAAGAAGATCAGCGAATTGGCGGGAACGATTGTCGACGTGGATTCGCCGTTCGGTCCCAAGAAGATAGTTCCCTTGTTTCACCCGGCTGTCGCTACCTACAGTCCGAAAAAAATAGACACACTTCTGGAACATTTTCAGATTTTTAAATCATTCATCACGGTCGGTGATTCATCTCAAGTTTGCATCAACTCCGTCTCCGACAGCGACCGGACCTTATCCAAATCAGGAGCCTGGTGATTATGTCGACAAAAACATCTCAAATAGATCTGGAGCTTGAGAAGTTTAACCGGTTTAAGTCTATATTTGAGTACGCACCGATCGCGATCTGGGAAGAAGATTTCTCGGCGCTGAACGAGTTGCGTGACGAGATTGAATCCCAGAAGGTGAAGAATATCAGGGATTATCTTAGCGATAACAAAGAGCTTTTAATCCGGACGTTCCGTCAGTTGAAGGTGCTGGATGTCAACAAAAAGGCCCTGGAGCTGTACGGGGCATCGACCAAGCGTGAGCTGTTGGATAATTTAGGGAAGACGGTGCATCGGGATGTGCTGCGAATATTGGCCGATGAGTTCACCGCCCTTTTAAACGGGGAAGAATATTTCGAAACCGAGTTTAAATCCAAGTCATTGAGTGGAAAGATTTATGAGGTCAAGATGCGGTTGCGTGTTCCGCCGGCCTATCGCAAGAATTTCCGGCGGGTGGTGATCACGTTTGAAGATATCACGCAACAAAAGAAGCGCGAGCGCAATCTGCATCGCATGGCCCAGACGGACGGCCTGACCCGGGTGTTGAATCACACAACGGTGATTAAACGGCTGGATGAAGAATTCAAACGGGCGACACGCTACAAGAAAGATTTATCCTGTCTGATGGTCGATCTGGACCACTTCAAGGGAATCAACGATCTGTGTGGACATCAGAAGGGCGACAAGGTATTGCAGCGATCGGCAGAGTTGATCACGGAACATGTCAGGGAAGTAGACGTGGTCGGGCGGTACGGCGGCGATGAATTTCTGGTGATCCTGCCCGAAACACCCGTCGATAAAGCCACCATCGTGGCTGAAAGGCTTATCAATATTTTTAACGAGTTGTCATCGTCGGATGATCCCGGACAGGTGTTCAGCACTGTTAGTGTGGGGATCAGCGGTATACCACTGGCGAAGGCCGCCACCTCCAAAGATCTGATCTCAATCGTCGACAAGGCCATGTACAAGGCCAAGAAGGCGGGCCGTAACACATCGGCCATTATCAAAACCTAAATTAGGAGTGTTTCAATGAGTTTTAAAATACCTGACACGCCGGAAGAGTTGTTCCGGCAAGGGTCACGGAATTTTTCGCAGATGAACCGATATATGCCGTTTGTCCTTTTCATTTTTATTCTGCTGTTCGTGGCCGTTACCAGTTTTTATACCGTCGAGCAGGATGAAGTCGGTGTGATCCGCCGGTTCGGTAAATATCACCGTACGACCGATCCGGGGCTGCATTGGAAACTGCCGTTTAACATCGAGCAGCTCGATCGGGTGCAGGTCAAACGGATCTTCAAGGAAGAATTTGGATTCCGCACGGAAAAGGCCGGCGTGAAGACGCAGTATTCGACCAAGTCGTTCAACGACGAGGCCTTGATGCTGACCGGCGATCTGAATGTGCTGGATGTCTCCTGGATCGTTCAGTTCAAGATCAAGGATCCGGTGCAGCTGCTATTCAACGTGCGCAATCCGCGTGAGACGGTGCGGGATCTGTCCGAAGCGGTTATGCGTCAGGTAATCGGCGACAGTTCAGTGTCGCAGGCATTAACCACACGCAAGAATGAAATCAATCAGGAAGTCCGCGAGATCCTGCAGACAACGATGGATGACTATTACAAAATCGGTATTCAAATTACCAAACTGGAGTTACAGGAGGTGCTGCCGCCTGAGCCGGTCACTAAATCGTTCAATGAAGTTAATGAGGCCGAACAGGAACGGGAGAAGGTGATCAATCAATCCTGGGAGGCATACAATAAAGTTATTCCCAAGGCGCGGGGGCAGGCTGAGAAAACGATTCGGGAGGCCGAGGGGTATGCCCTGTCGCGTGTGAAGAAGGCCGAAGGGGACGCCGCGCTGTTTTTGGAGACGTGGAACGCGTATAAGTCGGCCAAGGATGTCACCCGTCGACGAATCTATCTGGAGACGCTGGGCGAGGTCATCCCGCGAATCGGTAAGGTCTATGTGTTTGAACCCGAGGCCAACAATGTTATTCCGCTGTTGAACATCGGCGATAGCGAAGGAGTGAAGCTCAAATGAGAAATCCAATCAACGTGATCATCCTGTTTTTGGCGGCAGGATTTATCCTATTATCCACCGGCATTTTCTACACGGTGGACGAAACCAAACAAGTGGTCGTCACACAATTTGGTGAGCTGATCGGTGAGCCGATCACACAGGCTGGACTGTATTTCAAGCTGCCGTGGCAGAAAGTCAATTACTTTGACAAGCGCATCCTTCAGTGGGATGGAGATGCCAATCAAATCCCCACGCGGGACAAACGTTTTATCTGGGTCGATACCACTGCACGCTGGCGCATTGCTGATCCTCTTAAATTTATGCAGTCCGTCCGTACCGAAACCAGCGCACAGAGTCGTCTGGATGATATCATTGACGCGTCCACGCGCGACGTGATCTCTTCGCACCGACTCATCGAGGCGATCCGAAGTTCCAATCGGATATTTGAGTACATTAACCAGACGCAGAATACGGACAATAGTGACCTGGTCCAGAGTGAGATTGAAGAGATTCAGATCGGTCGTGAAGAACTGGCTCGGAAAATTTTATTGCGCGCGGCCGAGACGATGCCTTCGTACGGCATTGAGCTTGTCGACGTGCGCATCAAGCGGATCAATTATGTTGAGGAAGTCAAACGGAAGGTATACGAACGGATGATTTCTGAGCGTAAACGGGCCGCCGAACAGTTTCGCTCCGAAGGTCAGGGGAAGAAGGCCGAGATTGAAGGTCAGATGACCAAGGAGCTCAAGGAGATTCAGGCGGAGGCCTATAAACAGGCGCAGATGATTAAAGGGAAGGCTGATGCCGAGGCGATCAAGATCTATGCCGACGCTTACAATAAAGATCCCGAATTCTATTCGTTCCTGAAAACACTCGAGACATACAAACGGACGATGGGTAAGGATACCAATCTGATTCTTTCGACGGATAATCAGTTTTTTGAACAGCTCAACGGAAAGCTTTCCGTCACCAAGGAATAACATGGCCGCGACATTGAAAAATCTGGATGCCTATGAAGTCTCGTTGACCGTCCCCGATACCGATCCGGGCCAACTGGAAATTCTGAAGGTGCTTCTTGAACGGTTGGGCGTAACACGCGACCGCTTTATCGAGCTGTCACAAAATGGCTTGAACGTCTTGTCGATCTACTACCAGAATACATCTGAAGGAGAGACATTGCGGCGTAAGCTCGTCAATTGCGGGCTCAAGAACGTGGAGATTCATGGTAAAACGCTGAAAGGCAGTGACTGGCAAAACAAATGGAAGAAAGACTTTCGTCCATTTCAGTTGACGGAACGTTTTGATGTGGTGCCGTTCGCCTATCGCAAAGAATATAAAAAACAGGAACGTCAGCCGGTTTATATCGATACCAGTTTTGCGTTTGGAACCGGACTTCATGCGACAACCCGGTTTATGGCCGGATTTGTTGAACGGGCCTCGGGTAAATTTGAAAGTTTTCTGGATATCGGAACAGGGACCGGAATTCTGTCCCTTATCGCATTGCACTGCGGGGCGACGGATGTTACGGCGATTGATTTGCGAAAGGATATTATTGAGATCGCCAATACGAATTTCGAGGCCAATGGGTTCAAGAAACAGAAGGCGCGGGCTGTTAACTTTGAAAAATTTAAGGCTGAGGTTCAGTTTGATTTTGTCGCGGCGAATTTGATCACGCAGGATTTGATCGAATTCGGTCGTAAGATCGTGGCGCGGGTCAAGCCCGGGCAATTCCTCGCGGTGTCGGGTATATCATTGAATAATTATCCGATGTTCCGGGAAAACTTTCAGCAATATCCGCTGAAGTGTGTGAAGGTCGAGCGCGGCGAGGGTTGGGTGGCCGTTCTGTACAAGCGGACATCATGACACCTGCGGATTCCCATCACAATTCCAGAGAACAGGACGTCCGGAAACGGCTGCGGAAACTTCAGATTCTCGAGAAGGATATTCAGGAATACTTCGTGCTCTCGTCGGGACCTGGCGGTCAGAATGTCAATAAAGTCGCCACGTGCGTGGTGCTGAAGCACGTTCCCACCGGTATTCAAATCAAATGTCAGGAAGGGCGTACGCAACGATATAACCGAATCCGGGCGCGGGAATTGTTGGCGGAACGGTTTGAGGCGTATCGTCAGCAAGTCATCGCCGCGGAACGGCAGGCCCGCGAAAAACTTCGCCGGCAAAAGCGTAAGCGCAGCCGGCGATCCAAAGAGCGTATGCTGGAGAACAAGCGGCGGCAGTCAGACAAAAAAATATCACGACGCAAGGTGCGGTTGGATAAACCCGGCCGCTACGATTAACTTGGTGGCGGATTTACAGAGAGGTTTGAGCATGACACAATTCGGTGAAGGGATGGTTGATGTAGGATCCAAGGATGTGACCCGGCGGGTGGCCCGCGCGCAGTCAACGATCCGCATGAATCCCGAAACATACGCGGCCTTGATGAACGGCGAGTGCCCCAAAGGGGATGTGCTGCAAACGGCCAGGGTCGCGGCGATCATGGCGGCGAAATCAACGCCTGCCATCATTCCGTTATGTCATCCGCTGGAACTCAGCAAGATCAAGATTGACTTTAAGAGTGATGAATCGAGTGCCAGTGTCACGGCCATGGCTGAAGTGGCCTATCAGGGGCGGACCGGTGTGGAGATGGAGGCGCTCACGGCGGTCAGCGCTGCAACGCTGACGATATATGACATGATGAAATGGTCGGATAAGGGAATGAAAATCGTTGAGACCAAGCTCCTCTCCAAAAGCGGAGGGAAGAGCGGAGACTATCAGCGTCAGGAATAAGCTGACGCCCGAAGCCACGCCTATGTCTTTGAAAAAGTTTGTCACGGCGGCCTGCTTAATCGTGATCGTGTTGGGCATCGGATTCAGGTTCTACCGGATTACCGACAACACATTTGTTTTTTACGACGAGGGAATGTGGCTGCTGCAGAATCAGTCTTTCGTCCGGCATATCGAACAATCCGCCGGTGAGGGATTATCCAAGATCGGATCGCTTCTCAATATATCTTTTCATCTATCCCTGCAGACCGGAAAGGCTCTATGGGCGTTTATCAGTCAGTCCCGCGGGTTCTTCGTCGGGGAACAGGGGTATTACTTTAATCGGGTTGTGTCCGCGATATTCGGGACGCTGAGCATCGCGATCGTGTACTTTTTTGCCAATCGGCTCTATCAATCCAGGTGGATTGGATTGCTATCAGCCAGTCTGTTGGCCGTCCTGCCAAGTCACGTTTTCTATTCGCGTTTAGCCCTGCAGGAAGGGCTGAGCGTTTGTCTGTTTCTGTTGGGGATGTACCTTTACGTGTTCCCGCGGCGGATGACATGGCGGGTGTTTGCGGCCAGTATGTGTTTTGCCGGTGTCTTTTTTGCCAATTACCGGATGATAATTATTCCATTCTTTGTCGCTCTGACAGAGCTGTACATGAGTCTGGCTGAGCGTCGACGTCCGGAGTACGAAAAGTATGTGTATCACACGCTCCTGTTTTTGTTGATTGTGTTCGGGATCGGCGCGCTCGACGGCGGCGCCAATACGTTTGTGACGTTTGGCTGGATGTTTCATCAAACACATCTGGCCAAAGGGACGTTTGATTGGGTCAATCTGCTGTCTTATCCCTATTATATTTACAGATTTGAAGGTTTGTTGTTCGCGGTTTTATTCTTTCTCAATCTGATACTTGTCGTTCGGGGAAAATTCAAGGAAGCCTATCCGTTTGTGTTGATCATGGTCTTCATGCTGGTCTTTTCAATCCCGCAGGAGAAGGGTGTCCGCTATTTGACCAGTGGATATCCGTTCATGGCCATGGCCGTTGCCGCGGTGGTGGGACATTTTGTGACGATGTCATCCCGTGCGTGGATACGCCGCGCGGTGTTAGTGCTCGTGGGATTATCTTTCATTGTTCAGATTGGGCGCTGTCTGCCTATGGCCGGATACAGCAATGACTACGCCACATCGATACGGGATGCTGTAGAGCAAGATCCGTCGGCCCGTTTTGTCAGCACGCAGGCGATGGTCCAACGGCTGTATGTTGAGGATGCGTCACGTGTGGCCGAGTTCCGCTACGGAATCGCGTATCTGGAGGCCCTTCGTCGGCAGGGATACAGCTATTTGATGATCGATCCTCAGGCCTATGTGTCCTTCACCGATGACAAGCGCCGTTTTACCCCCAAGCTCAAGGGGTATCTGGAATTCATCCGCCATCAGGTCAACCCGGTACAGACGTATCCGCATTTCGCCCCAGCCTTGCTGGAGCGTTTCGTCCTGGAGCACAATGAAAATCTGAGGCAGTCTATCGCGTTCCTCAATATGAGTGAGGCCAACGGTTTTGGAGAGCTACGGGTTTATGATATTCAAACATGCATGCAGTATCTGCAGCGGGGATTATTGCTCATGCAGCAGCGACGGGGAAACAATGGATTGTAAGATCAAGCTGAGTATATGGATGATGATGGTGACCGTGTTGTGCGGTTGCGGCCGGGCCGAGGCGCCCGCTTTGCAACGGTACTCGGAAACCCGATCCCTGATGGCCACGGTGATCCAGGTGGATGTATGTGTCGACACGGAAAATGATGTGCATCAGTCTGGTGTGTATCCCAAGATATGGAAACGTCTCGAAGAGATTGCGTGGCGGATGAATGTCTATGATGAGCGCAGCGACGTGACACGGATCAACCAGGCCGGGACGAATCCGATCGAGGTTCCGGCGGATACGTACGAGATCATCCGGCGGTCCAAAGAGTTTGCGCAAAAAACCCGGGGGACATTTCTCATATCCATCCGGCCGCTGATCGATGTGTGGAAGACCGGTCAGCAGAATGATCGACTTCCGACACCGGATATGATCCGTCAAACGCTCGAATCGATCGATCTGGATGATCTAAAATTACATGCGGACAATCGGATCAGCCGTCATCATCCGCAGTTAAAACTGGACCTGGGCGGGAATGCCAAAGGATATGCCGTCGATGAGGTAGCCCGCTTGTTTAGGGAACATGGATTTCAGCATTTTTATATCGACGCCGGTGGAGATATTTACGTGGGCGGGAAGAACTGTCAGGGGAAATCGTGGCGCATCGGTATTCGCGACCCGCGCGACAAGTCCCGCCTGATTGAAACGGTTGTGGTCTCAAACGCGGCCGTGACCACGTCGGGCAACTATGAACAAACGATGGCGATTCAGGGTGAACGCTACTCGCACATCATTGATCCGCGAACCGGATATCCGCAGCGGGATGTGGTCAGCGCCACGGTAATCGCGGCCAGCGCCGAAGAGGCGGATGTGTATTCGACCGCCTTGACAGTATTGGGGGCTGACGAAGGCGTGTCCCTGATCGAGTCATTGGGGCAGGGACGCGCGGCCCTGGTGTTTACAAAGCGTCCGGGAGGACAACTGGAGCGGGCGGAAAGTTCATCCATGCCTCAGTATCGGAATCCCTGACAGCGGTGATCCTATTGGAAGAACAGGATCCCATTAATTTTTGTCTGCTTGTTGAAGAATCCGCGGGCTTTACCTATAATGAAGATCCAAATGTCACACATGTGCAAACCCGGACGACCACGATCCCGCACGCAATGAGGAGAATTTCATGAAACAATACCTCGAGTTAGTTCAGCATATTATCGATAACGGTGAGACCAAGACCGACCGAACGGGGACGGGCACCATCTCCGTCTTTGGGTATCAATCCAAATACGATCTACGGGAAGGGTTTCCGTTGTTAACGACCAAGAAAGTTCTTTTTCCGGCGGTGGTCCGGGAGCTGCTCTGGTTTTTGAAGGGGTCGACAAATATTAACGATAATCTCAAAGAACATACGCCGATCTGGAATGCCTGGGCGGATGACAACGGCGAACTTGGCCCGGTTTACGGATATCAGTGGCGTCACTGGGAACGGTTTCGTAAGCACGATGTCAGCGGCGAGTATCGCAAAGAGCATGTCGATCAAATCACGCAGGCCATTGATATGATCAAGACCAATCCGGATTCTCGGCGGATCATCGTCAGCGCGTGGAATGTGGCGGATATCGATCGCATGGCGTTGCCGCCCTGTCATGCGTTCTTTCAGTTTTATGTGGTCAATGGACGGCTGGACTGCCAGTTGTATCAACGTTCGGCGGATGTGGCACTGGGTGTTCCATTTAATATAGCCAGTTATGCCTTGCTGTTGTCCATGGTGGCCAATGAATGCGGTCTGACCCCGGGCATCTTTGTACATACGCTCGGCGACGCGCATCTGTACTCTAATCATTTGGACGGCATCAAGGAACAATTGACGCGGACGCCCAAAGCCTTGCCTCAGCTTAAATTAAAATCTAAACCTGTCCTGGAGATGGAATTTGAGGACATCGAATTGCTCAATTACGAGCATGACGCGTTTATCAAATTTCCGATCGCGGTGTAGTCATGCCATCTGATTCACGATTCGAGATCGTCGTTGCCATGGATTCACGGCAGGGTATCGGCCGCGACGGAGATCTGCCCTGGAAATTACCCGCTGATCTCAAACATTTCAGGGAGGTGACGACGTCGTCCTCGACCTATCCTAATGTGGTGATCATGGGGCGGGTGACATGGGAATCGTTGCCGGCCCGATTTCGTCCGCTCCCGGAGCGCATTAACGTGATTGTCTCCCGCAATCCGGATTATCCTCATCCCGAAGATGTTCATCTCACCACAGATTTGACCGACGTTCCGGCCCTCTTAAAAAACAAAGGGATGGCGTATGGCAAGATCTTTGTCATCGGCGGTCAACAGATCTATCAGCAGGCCTTGCAGGCGGATCTATGTGATCGGCTGCACGTGACCCACATTGCCGGTGATTTCGACTGCGATACGTTCTTTCCGGATTTCAAGGATCGGTTCGAGCTGGCCCGCTCCGGCCCGCCGCAGCAGCAGAATCAGCTTGATTTTCATTTCGCCGAATATTCCCTCCAACACTAAATAATTCCAAATATTCACGGATTTAGAATATTTTGGACTATTTACCAGATTTTTTTGTCAGAAAAAAGAAAACGGTTCCTTCCATATTTTCAAAATTGTCATAAGCTAATTAGTTACACATGTTTGTGAAAATGCGTCCAATGTGGAAAATCAGAGATTTTGCCATATCACCTATTACTTTTTTATCTAAGTTTAGACTATACTTGAGATAGACGAAATTTGGAGGCAAACCAGGTTCTATCTATAGTCGGGTTCATTGACATCTGACAGACCAACGAAAAGGATACTGTGTATGTTTAAGGCCAAACGAAACCGGAAGAAGAAAATTTTGTTGGTGGATGATGACCGATCGGTCAGTCAGATGTTGAAAATGTTACTGGAAAATAGAGGGTATGAAATTTTAACGGCCTATGATGGAGCTGAGGCATTGGCGAAAGCCGATGAGACCACTGATCTCGTTCTACTTGATTTAATCCTGCCTGATCAAGAAGGTTTTGATGTCTGCCGACAACTCAAAGAAAAAGAAACTACTTCGGCCGTTCCCATTGTGATTCTCAGCGCCCGGGTTTTATCCGGTGATATCGTTGAGGGGCTATACCTTGGCGCGGATGATTATCTGACCAAACCATTTGAATACGAAGAATTGGTGGCCCGCATGGAGGCGGTCATGCGCCGGGGATCACCGTTTAGCGAAAGTATCACCAACAAGACACAGGGTGAAGACGTTGTTCGTGAACTGCGCAAGATAATTCAGGAAGAACGGATTCAGCCCTATTTCCAGCCGATCTATCTGGTCAAGCCGATGAAACTGTTCGGGCTCGAGGCATTGTGTCGGCCCGAAACGGAAAGTCCAATTTTATCCAACCCGGAATTGCTGTTCCAGGCGGCGTTTCAGTATGGTCTGTACCAGGAGCTGGAACTATTAGCCTGGAAGAAGGCGATAGAACATGCGTCCGATTATTTGCAGGAGCAGTACCTGTTTCTCAACTGCAATCCATATCTCGTGGAAGGACCGAAATTCAACAAGGTCAAGTCGCTGTTTGACCGGAGTAATTTGAGTATCGGCAATGTGATCCTAGAGATCACAGAGCGATCTGAAGTCGGGGACTACAAAGAGTTTTATGCGCAATTAGAGCGCTTCCGGGCCCATGGTTTTAAATTCGCCGTCGATGATGTCGGCGGTGGATATGCAAGCCTGGAGTCAATTGTCGAGACCAAGCCGGAGGTGGTGAAGATAGACCGGCACATCATTTCCAATCTGCAGAAGGATCCGTACAAACGTAGTATCGTCAAATTTGTCGTGGCGTTCTGCCGCGAAAACAATATTCTGTCGATCGCGGAAGGGATCGAGACACGTGAAGACCTGGACATGGTACGGCGGCTGGGTATCGATGCGGTGCAGGGATACTTTTTATCCAGACCTCAGCCCAAGATCGATGTCAAAGAACTGAACGATAGCGTGATCCATCTCGTTTAAACGACACCATTTCAAATATTGCGTTTGGCAATACTCCGATCCCAACTTATAATGTTAGTATTACCTTCTTTAGATATCACCGTGGCTTCCATTAATCTGATCTAAGCGGCTCTATGGCGCTTGGTGACATCCCAATCTCTATGACCGTTCACCAGTCAATCTTTTCTCAAGCGGATCTCAAAAATTTTAAGCGTGGGGAACATAATCAGTTGTATCGTAAGTTCGGCGCTCATCAACGCCGATGCAGCGGTCAAACGGGGACACATTTTGCCGTTTGGGCGCCGGATGTCGATCGGGTGGACGTCGTGGGTTCGTTCAGGGACATAAAGCAATCCGTGCATCCCTTGCGACAAGTGCATGCCCGGAGCGGTATTTGGGAGGGTTTTATCCCGGCAGCGCGAACAGCCGACCGGTATATCTATCGGATCACGTCCGGCAAAAAACAGGTCTGGAAGATCGATCCGTATGGTCGGCATCACACACAACCACCGGACGTCCGCTCAACGGTCGCGGGTGAATCCTATCAGTGGCAGGATGATGCGTGGATGAAGCGCCGGGCCCGTCACCATAAGCCGGACGCACCGATGTCCGTGTATGAAGTGCACTTGGGAAGTTGGCGGCGTCAGGACGGCCAATTTTTAACCTATCGGCAATTGGCTGACAAATTACCTGACTATGTGGATCAGATGGGATTTACGCATGTCGAGTTTTTGCCGGTAATGGAGCATCCCTACTATGGATCCTGGGGCTATCAGACCACTGGATATTTTGCGCCCACATCGCGATATGGCTCGTTGCGGGATTTTAAACGGCTGATTGACGCGTTGCATCAACGGGGGATCGGCGTGATCCTGGATTGGGTGCCGTCGCACTTTCCCGTTGATGAGTACGGTCTGAGTGGTTTTAATCATCAACCGTTGTATGAAACCGCGGGGCTGCATCCGGACTGGCAGACGTGTATCTTTAATACTGGATCACTGCAAGTGGTTGATTTTCTGATCTCAAACGCGATGTATTGGTTGGAACAATTTCATGCGGATGCCATCCGGGTCGATGCGGTGGCGTCGATGCTCTATCTGAATTATTCCCGCGCTCAGGGCGAGTGGGATCCTAATTTGTTCGGCGGTTTTGAGAATATCGAGGCCGTGGCTTTTGTCCGTAAACTGAATGATGTCATCAAACGTTATTTTCCGGATGTGCTTCTAATCGCCGAAGAATCCACCTCATGGCCCGGGGTTTCCCGGGATGATGATCAGGGCGGGCTGGGATTTGATATGAAGTGGAACCTGGGGTGGATGCATGACACGCTGCAGTACTTTTGTGAGGATGAGAAAAAGCGAGATGATCATTTAAAACAGCTCACATTTAGTTTATATTATGCTTTTAACGAGAACTTTCTGCTGCCGCTGTCGCATGATGAGGTTGTTCACGGAAAAAGTTCATTACTTGGCAAAATGAACGGGGAGGATCAGCAGAAGTTTGCCAATCTCCGTTCTCTATTCGCCTACATGTTCGCGCATCCGGGCAAGAAATTGTTGTTTATGGGCAGTGAGCTGGCGCCGTGGAACGAATGGAACCATGATGCCGCCTTGCCGTGGGAGCTCTTGAACTATGACAGACATAGCGGGATTCAGCGGCTGGTCCGGGAACTCAATCATATTTATCGACGGGAATCCGCCTTGCATCAGTTGGATTTCTCGGCGGATGGATTCGAGTGGATCGATTATCGCGGACGTCACCGCGGTGTGATCAGTTTTTTGCGGCGATCGTCGAAAGAGCGCTCGATGATCCTAGTGGTTTGCAATCTGAAGGACCGTCATCGCAAGCAAATGAAAGTTGGCCTTCCGGTTGGGGGATGCTGGAAGCTTTTGCTTGATACCGATGCTGTGTCGTATGGCGGAAAGGGACTAATCGATGATGCCCCGATCCGCGCCAAAAAGAAGGCCTATGGCAAACACAAATATCATATTCAGCTGACCATGGCGCCGTTGAGCGTCGTCTACCTAAAGTGGGTTAAATGAACAAATACATCTGCATACACGGACATTTTTATCAGCCGCCGCGTGAGGACGCGTGGACCGGTGTTATCGAGCGTCAACGCAGCGCGGCACCTTTTCACAATTGGAACGAACGCATCACCGAGGAATGTTATCGGGCGAACACTCAGTCACCCATCCTCGGAGAGAATGGCGAACCCAACAAGATCATCAATAATTTTGAATGGATGAGCTTTAATATCGGCCCGACGCTGTTTTCATGGCTTGAGGCGCATGATCCGCAGACCTATAAGCTCATCCTCGAGGCCGATCGTAAGAGCATGGGGCATTTTGACGGTTGCGGCAATGCCATCGCGCAGGCGTACAATCATCTGATCATGCCGCTGGCCAATGAACGGGACAAACAGACCCAGGTCATTTGGGGGATCAAGGACTTTGAATATCGATTTAAGCGTAAACCTTTGGGGATGTGGTTGCCGGAGACGGCGGTGGATCTGAGGACATTAGAGATCCTCGTCGAGCATGGTATCAAATTCACCATTCTGGCGCCCAAACAGGCCAAGGCGGTAAAATCACTGGCGGCCACCGAATGGACGGAGGTGGATGAAAATACGATCAACACCAAAGTGCCATATGTGTGTCATCTGCCGTCGGGCGATTCGATTAACTTGTTTTTTTATGACGGATTTATTTCATCAGAAGTGGCATTTGGTAAGATTATCCGAAACGCCGAGGAGATGTATAATCACATGATCAAGGCGGTCGACGGAGAGCCGGATGAGTTGGAGTTGGTCCATATCGCCACCGACGGGGAAACCTACGGACATCATCGCCGTTTCGGGAATATGGCTTTTTCATATCTGGTGGAGCATACGCAAACAAATAAGCACGTGAACATCGCTAACTATACAAAAGTTCTGAAAGACTATGCCATTGCGGATGAAGTCCGGATTCACGAGAATACAGCCTGGAGCAGCTCCGTCGGTGTTGAACGCTGGAAATCGGCGGAAGGCGGATGCATTCATCACAAGGAAGGATGGACGCAGGAGTGGCGCGGACCATTGCGTGAAGCGATGGATTGGCTGCGGGATGAATTGATTCCCGTGTACGAACAAGCGATGCGTGAGCGCGGTGAAGATCCGTGGCAGGCGCGCAATAATTATATTCAGCGAATTCTTGAGTGCTCCAATACCGATCCGATATTGGACATGCAGCACATGTCAATGCTCATGTATACTTCGTGCGGCTGGTTTTTTGATGATGTGTCCGGAATTGAGACCGTTCAGATCCTGCAGTATGCCGCGCGCGCCATCGAACTGGCACGCGAAGAGTGCGGTGTCGAGCTGGAACCCGGATTTCTCAAGATTCTCAGCGAAGCCAAAAGCAATCATAAACGAAAGGGTACGGCTAAGGATATTTACGGCCGAATGATCAAGCGGCGCAAACGACATGGATAATCGACAGAGCGGCATACTTCTGCATATCACCTCATTAGCGAGTCCCTATGGCATCGGTGATATGGGGCCGGCCGCAATGGATTTTGTTGATTTTCTCGTCGAGAGTCGTCAACGTCTGTGGCAGATCCTGCCGCTGACACCGACGGAATTCATCTGCGGAAATTCCCCCTACAGCAGTTTTTCAGCCTTCGCCGGCAATCCCGTTCTGATCAGTCCTGATAAGATCGTCGAGCAGGGACTGCTCACCCCGGAAGATCTTCAATCAAAACTAGACTTTGATCCGAGCATTGCTGATTATGATGCAGCCTCCACGTTTCGTGATCAATTATTTCAAAAAGCATTTATGAATTTTCAGTCACAGTTGGATTGCCATGATGATTATCATCAGTTTCTTGAGCGATCAGCGGACTGGATTCATGATTACGCGCTGTTTTGTGTGATCAAGCAAAAGACGCGGGGTGTTGTGTGGAATCAATGGCCGGACGGTCTACGGGATCGGGATACCGATGATATAAATTCTTTTGCGAAGCGTTATCACGTTGAGCTGGATTACGCCAAGTTTGTCCAATATTTGTTTGACCGGCAGTGGCGGGAGTTGAAAGGGTATGCGAATCAGAAAGGGGTGGGGATCGTCGGTGATATTCCGATTTATGTGGCCTATGACAGTGTTGACGTGTGGAGCGCGCCGGAAAATTTTAAACTCGACGCTAATTTAGAGATGCCGGTGGTTTCCGGTGTGCCGCCGGATTACTTTAGTGAAAATGGTCAGCGTTGGGGCACACCTGTTTTTGATTGGGATTACATGCAGCGACATCAATTCGATTGGTGGATCCGTCGCATCGCTCACAATCTCAAACTCTACGATGAAGTCAGGATTGATCACTTCCGCGCGTTCGTTAATTATTGGGAGATTCCCGCCGAGCATAAGACCGCGATCAAAGGGTATTGGGAAGATGTGCCCACACGCGCTTTTTTCCAGACACTGCATGCCGCCTTCGAGCGCCTGCCGCTGATTGCCGAAGATTTGGGACTAATCGACGACACCACACGGATCAAGATCGAGGCCCTCGGATTTCCGGGGATGAAAATCCTGATGTTTGCCTTCGGCGAGGACATTGTCGAACATTTATATCTTCCGCACAACTACACGTCCAATTGCGTGGTCTATACCGGAACGCATGACAATAATACGGTTCAGGGTTGGTATCAGAACGATGCCAGCGCGCTCGAAAAGCAGAATCTGGAGCGCTATATCGAAAAATATCCCAGTGTTTTCAACGGCAAATCTCCGGAGTCAATCCATTGGAAATTAATTGAGCTGGCGTTGATGTCACCGGCCCGCCAAGCCATCACACCGATGCAGGATGTACTCGGATTGGGGGTGGAGGCCCGTATGAATGTCCCGGGAACGGTCAAACGCAACTGGATCTGGCGGCTTCAGGATGGTCAATTGAACCGGTGTGTGGGCGGGCGTCTGCATGAATTAACCCATCGCAGCGGCCGGAGTCCCGATTAGGATGTAAGTAGCTGAAATGCATACGTTTGCGGTTAAGAGTGGCATGAATTAGTTTTGACCTAACGTCTTCCAGCCTATATACTTATATTAGTAGTGAAGTCACTGCTGCAACACATTCCCCAATCACATCTTAATTTCAAGATAACTTTAGTTGACGTGTATGTATAAACGTCCGGATGATTGTATTCCGGTTTGAGATACGATTATGTCAACTGAACATTCCATCAACAATTTGCTCTGGATTCGCCGCGTCGTCGCGCACGTTCTCGTTGTCGCTATGGTGGTGACCACTGTTTGGCCGGCCTCAATCGTGCATGCCGTTCAGCCGGCCACTATCAGCCATCTGCCTGTTCCCGGTACAATGGTTTCTGTGAGTCCGGGCTATCAGCCTATGGCCCTGACGGGAGTTCGTATTTATCCGGCCAATCCGCTGCAGTTTGATTTCATTATTGATCCCGGCGATTCGCAACTCGATGATCAAGCGACACAAAGCGCTTCCGAAAGGCTGATCAAATATTTTCTCACCGCGCTAACCATTCCCAAAAATGACGTATGGGTAAACCTCTCTCCGCATCAACAAGACCGGGTGATCCCTGAACATTTAGCACATACCGACATGGGGCGGGACATGCTGTCGCAGGACTATCTCTTAAAACAGCTTAGCGCGTCGATGCTGTATCCCGAGCGGGATTTAGGTGCCGCTTTCTGGGAGAATATTCGTCGACGGGCTTATCAGCAATTTGGTTCGACTGACATTCCGGTCCGGACATTCAATAAGGTTTGGATCGTTCCGGACAAAGCCGTGGTATATGAACAGCAGGATGCCGCCTTTGTGGTTGAGTCGCGTTTGCGGGTGATGCTGGAGTCGGATTATCAAGCCTATCTGAGTTCCCGAAATGTGAGTGATGCCGCTGGTTCATCCGATCAGTCGACAGAGCAACAGATTGATCAGCTGACGTCTGATATGATCCGTGATTTGATTATTCCCGAGATTGAAAAGGAAATCAATGAAGGCCGGCAATTCGCAGCGCTTAGGCAGATCTATCAATCCATGATCCTCGCCACGTGGTATCGCCGCAATTTAACACAGACCCTCTTGAGTCAGTTGTACGTTGGACAATCAAAGATTGCCGGTGTGGATATCGCCGAAAAAGACATCAAGGACAAAATCTATCAGCAGTATCTCAAGGCGTTCAAAGCCGGTGTGTATAACTACATCCGGGAGGATATCGATCCGGCGACGCGCCAGGTGGTGCCGCGTCAGTACGTGTCAGGCGGTTTGACGATGGATGTCGATAAGGTATTCCGGACGTTTAACGATGTTGATACCGCGCGTCAATTAAACGCCCGTTTGACAGATGCTGACCAGGCGTTGCTGTCCGCGAGGGTGGTTCTAAACCCTGAAGGTCAGGGGAGTGTTCAGGATCTTTCCGCTCAGTTGGATGACTGGCTGGAACGATTGAAATCTTCCACTACCGACGCGTCGATGACGGCGGATCCCGACGCCCCGGCCAGGCTGTTGGCCGGCGAGGTGATCAGCATTTCAGCCGCCGATATTCCACTTCGAGCGGAGGCGATTGCCGAAGTTATCGAGATGTATGAGGCGGATCATGAGGATGAACTAGCGGCCGAGGACGTCACGGAGGAACAGATTTATGCCGTCACATATCGGCGGCTGAATAGCAGGGCCGTCCAAGGACTGGAAGCGTTCTTAAACCAAGCTGTCCGTCTTCATCGGGAGGCGAGGCCATTGTCCATCCTTTTTGAAGGTGAGAACTTCTTGCATCTCGCGGAGCTGATCGATAATGCCACCGATGCGCTGCGGCAGCGATATCAGCAGAATATCCGTCGCGCGGAAATCCGGTTTGAGATTCTGGAATATGATCGCCATATCGAGTTGCAGATTCTCGACAACGGGATTGGTTGGACTGAGACCGGATCCAAGGACTTCTTATCGTTAGGCGGATTAGGGACCGCGCTTCACGAGGCCAAGAAGACTTTCTGGGAACAGAATATTGATTTGAACGTGAGCCCACGACGGGATCAGCAGGGAGCCGCGGTGGCGATCAGAATTCCTAAATCGGATATTAGCATTGAAGATTTATTTGGAGCAGAGTCTGCCGCGGCCTATTTTGATTTAACGACTAATCCGCTGGCCCAGATGGCTCCGTCGGCGATCCTGGTTCATCCTTATATATCGGACTCGATCTACGTCGACAAAATGAAGGGCTTTGATCGGGCCTTGATACTTTTCAATAAGAATTATCCAAGCACACCACGATTAGCGGCCATCGATAATGTCAAAACACTGGTCAGTCGGGACGGCCGCTACAACAGTGCGGTGGACATGGGTGACCGCGTTGTATTCCTGGGCGGACATTGCCGGCAGTGTCTATCGCAGGCGATTCTGCAGACCGCCGAACGGGCCTTCAAATCGGGCGATGAATTCAGGGCCATACTGCCGACGGACGGAATTTATACGACGGCGGATCTGGTTAGTGTCGGCGAGCAGGATCCGGAGCGCGCGGTGCTGCTGGAGGATGTCCTGTCCGGATTGACACCGATGGATGGTTCCCGATTTGCGTATTTGACCAAGGAGATCAAGTCGAGTTTGATGGCGGCCTATGCCAAGGATGGATTGGATCAGCTGAGCATTATCGTGGAATCAGATGGACAGCGCGAGTTTGTGGTCGAGGCTGGTCGGGAAAGAAGACGTTTGATCCTCGAGTTTGTCGGGCCGCAGGACCGGGCGATGCTTGTGCCGGATAAAGGATACGGATTTAAGC
Organism: bacterium; assembly: GCA_030429765.1. Classification (GTDB taxonomy): domain Bacteria; phylum Omnitrophota; class Gorgyraeia; order Zapsychrales; family Zapsychraceae; genus JAGOSC01. The sequence continues at coordinate 187,890 of JAUIER010000003.1, forward strand.
GCGGTCCATTGAAGGCGAATCTGAAACCCTACGCGCAGCAGTTACGTGTGACCTTCGACCGTCTGAGCTTTGGTTTCTTAACAGCCGGCGAACTGGATGCGCTTGTTAACGCCGTAATGAAAATCCGGGCTGACTCGATGGCGGCGCGTCCAGAGTTCTTCGGCGCTTTGCCGCATCGATTGACCGATCAGACGGCCCGCGAGACATTTATGTCTCGGATCTTGCAGCAACGAACTCTCTATCAGGAGCGCACAAATACGGATGGATCGCGGATGTTTAGTGAAACGGATATTCACGGCATGCTGTTTCAAAAGCTGATCCCGATTAGCTGGCTGGATCAGCTAATGACTGACGGATTGAACCGGTCGCAGGCCATGACCATCGTCACCGGCTGGAGCGATCCGTTAGGCGTATGGACGACTGAATTTAAACCGTTGGTCGAAGAATTTGTGTCGCAGGGATTAAGTCGCACGGAAGCGGTGTCTATCATTCTGCAATGGAAGAACCCAAAGGCTAGATGGGAGAAATACTTGAAACCGGTCCGGGATGAATTGGTACGGGATGGTCTGTCCCCGACGACGGCCACACGGGTTGTGATTCGATGGACCAATCCTGACCAGAAGTGGTCACAGGAGCTTAAGCCAATACGAGGGCAGCTGATCGATCGGGGGATGAGTCTGGGTGATGCCACAGATGCCGTAATATCCTGGAGTTATCCGCTGGAACGATACGACGCGGTACAACAATCCATAGCACTCTTGGCAGCAGATAGTGTCATTCTGACCGGCAGGATCCGGGAAATATTTTGGGAACATAACTATCAGGGAGTGCTTGAACGATTAATTCAACAGCCGGGCGTATCGAGGTCCAAGGCATTGGACTATGCCCAACCCATCAAAGATTTTGAAGAACGGTACTTGGCAGACCGGGCGATGCTTTTTGATGCAGAAACCGAGGCCAAGTTGGATGCGCCACTGTCCGAAAATCTGTACTTCTCTGAGCGGCTGCAGACGGTATTCCGCCGAAATGGTTTGATAACTCATCGTGATCTAACGTCCATGACGGCAATTGAGTTTACACGGCTTCCGGAGATTGGAGATATTCTCTCTGTGGAGGCCGAGCAAACATTGGAGCAGGACGGCTTAACATTTGGTATGACAAAGTCGGGTCTGCGGGTGTGGCTACCGACGCTGTATCAGACGCTTCGTAGTGATCCTGTGTTGGGAACCAAGAAACGGTTAATGATTATCCTGGAAGATCGCGGCATAGAAAAGTTTGGTGACCTGGTTAAGTACTCCTACTCTGACCTGGTGAATATGCCGGGGATCAATTGGTCGAGCGCGATGATTCTCGAACAACGGCTGCAGGCGCACGGATTGACTTTAGGTGTGGGTAAATGGGTCAGAAAATTGCAGTCGCTTGAGGATAGGGCGATGCTGTCGGATGTTCCGTCACTGAAATTCGTGAAACTGGTGTTGCCGGAGCTGAATCGTCAGGTGAATATGTCGGCGATTGGACGGAGGGTTCGGACGTTTCGTACCGACCGCTCGGAGACGCAGACTCAGACCAGTCAGCGTTCCGGAGTCAAGTACGCGACGTATCTCACCCTTGAGCGGGGCGCGCGAGCGGATACGGATCTCAAGAATATGATCCTGCTACGCAATCACTTTGGTACGTCATTGAGCGTGCTGGTGGATGGGCAGGCGTCGGCGTTTGATACGTCCGGACCGATTCTCTTTGACGCGATTGCCCCGGTGGTCGCTAACAATCTGGTGTTGCTTCGAACGGCCATGGGATTGACATTGAAAGAACTGGCGGCCCATGTGGGGATGTCGAGTGAATATTTGGTCAGGATTGAGAGCGGCGACCTAGGTGAAATGACCCTGCAGAATATCGTCTCCTTGTCAGAAACTTTCGGGATTCATCCGGAGGTGTTTATTTCGCGGAAATTGGAACTTGCCGATATGATTGAGATCATCAGCGATACGGATCAGTTCAGACAGTTACCGGAAACGCTGGACGCGTCCCGTCGACGAGAGATTGGCAGCCGGATTGCCATTTTACGTCGATTGCGTCAACTCACCCAGGAAGATGTAGCGGTACGGTTGGGTATTACACCGGATCAACTCGGCAAGTTGGAGAACGGCCGGCTTCAGCAATTGAATGTTGAGTTCTTTGTCAAGCTGCAGAGTATTCTGGATGCTTCCGTATACTTTTTACTGACCGGAAAGGAGAACGGGCATTCGAGGGTGGAATTGGACGTTGAACGTGTGCGACAGGATTTCGGAGAGAACTTGATTGTGCTGCAGGAATTCTTTGGAATGACCTATAAGACATTTGCCGAAAAGCTGGGGATTCCGACTCGGACGTTAACCACGCTCAAAAACGGGGGGCTCTACCAGTTGGAGCATATCAATCGGGTGGCACGACGCACGCGTGTACCGATTCATATTCTGCTGGGTTCGAGTGCTGCTTTTCGGGATTACCTCGACGGGCACAGCCAACGGGTTTTAAATGCCAATGTTCCAGAACAGCTGGACGCGGAGCAGGTGCGTCGGAGTTTGAGGTTACATCTGGAGGCACAAGGCCGTTCAGATCAGGAGCTGCTGGATTATGTGTCGCAATATCATACCAATGATTTAACGAAGTTTCTTTCTGGAAAGTCTCAAACGGTCTCACTAAAGACGCTGCTATTGGCGGCTAACTTTCTTGGGACCAATTTTCTGAATGTACTCACTGGATCTTTGTGGAATGGAAATGTAGAACTGGAAACGCCTGCTTATATGGTCAGTCGGATGGATCGGGAGCTGTACAGGGCCATGCAGAGTATTATTCATGAGCAGGGACGGACTGACACTGTATCCTCATCAGCCGGACTACCGTCGATCAATGTATTTCTGGAATTTATTCACGCGACGGATTCTTCCGTCGAAGAAGTGTTGCGCCAGGCGGAGCGTGATCCGGTTCAAGATCTGTTAATGAATTGGGGGCGCGTTCGTAAGAATAGTCTAGAGGACGCGGCGATGATATCAACGACTTTGCGAGCCAGAAACGCACGCCTTCGGGAGGAATACGCTTTACAACGGTTGTATCAACCATCCGATCGAATCGAAATCGTTCAAGCCGAATATTTCTCCGCGTTTTTTAGACAGAATGATATTGATATCGCGGCATTTGCCCGACGGGCTGACGTTCCGGAGTGGATGGTGTACGACCTACTGGAAGGTCGCGAGTTGGAATTGGCCGAGTCCATACGGGTGCTGAAGGCATTGTATGAGGTCGCCACGCTGCAAGAGGCTCTTGAAATGCATGCCTTTACATATCGGTATTGGCAGGAGCATCGTGGAGAGGCAGATCAACAGCCATTGTTGAATGCGCAATTGATCCGCGAGCGCCATAACGCGCGGACAGAGTCTAGCGCCTACAGTCCGTCACCGGAGGCGCTGGAGGTGTTGATGGTCCACGATATTCGCGAAGCATATACCGGAACGGGGTCGCGGCGGCTCAATCTTACCCGTTTTTTATCGTCGGCGGATCTGAGTCGAGGACATCTAAAATACAATTTCCCGATGCCGGATGGATCGATGCTTAAACGACAGCTTTCAATGCGTGTGGGAACTGCCCTCGACCATGTTGAGATGATTATCCACAAAAAAGCGGACAAGATGTCTGGTGTCTCGTTTTTGGGATACAAGTTGTCATCCGAAGGGCAGTATCGTCGACATCGGGTTAGTTATTTTGAATACGTTAACGGAATTTTTGAGCATCAGAGGGCGACGCCAGAGTTTGTCCGCCAGGACCGAGCGATGATGTCGGTCCCGGAATTCTTATTTGACGCGGATCAGCTTCAATATTTGGGATTGCCGATGCCTGAGTTTCTACGGCGCGCTGAGGTGCATGAGCGGGTGAAATCAATGGTCGAGGAAGCCGTCGATTACACAGCGGATGATCCGGCCCTGGCCCGTCGGAACAGGGAGCATGCACGGCGTTCCATGCCGGGAATCATCATCGATCTGCGCAATTTTGATTTGCCGTATTCACATCTAGAGGTGCACGACTATGAAGACGGGTTTATGTTTTTTATTCCGGAGGGTGACAGGATGTTGATCCATCCGTACATTGACGATGTGATTGAACTGTTGGGTCTTTTGAACGGCGACGAAGTGGAAGGCGAGTATCCGCAGGCGAGTGAGAACGATCGGCTGGAACCGGGATATTGGAATCAGTGGCAGCGTTCCAGCGACTGGAAAACCTATGTGGATGAAATTCACCCGACGGTAGCTTCAGCGGTCAGTCATGTGCTGGATCGAATAAAGTCCCAGGACAAGCAGATTCGTGTGGTTGATATATTTGCCGGAGAAGGAAATTTTGTGCAGCATCTGTCTGGGGTTCTCAAGCAGGCTCACGAGGACGTCAATGTGGCCTACGAGGTGATTGAAGGAAACCCGTCAAACTACAGGCGGGCGCTTGACCGTTTATCGTCGAACGGCAATGTCACGGTGCATCCGCCAACGGATATGCTGGACATCACGAGTTTGAAAGACATTCTTCGCGGATCCCCCGATATTGTGACGGCCCTGGGCGGGTTAAATGTCAGTGTCATATCCCGGGAGGATGCCCGGAAGGTCGCCCAAATGGTGTTTGATGTGCTGCGACCAGGCGGATTTTTTGTCGTGTCCGGTCTGACACCGTCGCTGTTACATGCCGACGATTTTCGTGCGATGGGATACCGGATCTACAACCAGACGATTCCTCAGAATTTTTATTCTAGGTACCAACCGGTTGAGGTGTATATCTTACAGAAAGACGCCGCGATGCTTGGCGATACCGAGGCGGACAAGCATTTAAAGTATCTAATCCAGATGATCGCTGGCGAATTAGGCGAGGATTATGTTGAGGCGGAAGAAGATGAAGATCTGGAAGGTATGGCGCGCGACCGGCTGATGGAATTAAGTTTGCAGCAACGGGCTGATTTTTACGCGCTGCGTGGAGCGGATGTTTTTGGCGAGCTTATCCGTCGGCCGTTGGGATCCCATCGGGATGATTTTGATGCCGAGTTGGGGATGTATACGAATCTGAGACTCCTCGGTGAAATGCTGGGGATGACCGAAGGCTTTGTCGATTTTGGGAACACCATGGATCCTCTGCAGCTGCCTCGATTGCAGGAGCGTGTTGAGCCATGGCGTGAATTGGTTCGCTATGTCGCGTCGGCTGAAGACTATGCGACAATTCGACGCGAAATCCAACAGCTGGCCGGGATGATCGACGCTCCGCGGGTGAATGAGATTTTGCAACGCTCGGGGCTAAGTCGCTACGAGCCTGAATTCTGGTTTGTGCATCTCAAGAGCATCGGCCGGATGGACGACGTTTGGTTTGATCATTTTCACAAATTAGCCGAACTGTTTTACAAGGCCTTCGGGGCAACGTTTGATATCGGTACCGAGACGGAAGAGCACACGGCCGGTCCGGATATCTTCGAGCGGGTCATCGAGTTGATTGTACGCAGCACTAAAGCTGATCCCGCGGACTTGGAGACGTTTTTCGCGGATGAGAATCCGGATGTGATCGCCCTGCTTTATGTCATCACCTACGGCAAGGCGCCGGACATTCATGCGGTGCGGTTCCTCTATCATGGTTCACCGTTGGTGAATATCGATCAGATGATTTATGATTCGGACGGTATGGTTGACTTCCGCCGAGGCGAACGCAAGCTCGATACGAATTATCTGTCATTTAACCCCGATGTCTCGCAATCTTATGCTCAGGATGACGGATTGATATTGGAGTTCGATGTCGCGGCGCTGCTCGCGTTGCCTAACAAATACATACTGGGTCCGGAAATTGAAAGTGAAGAAATCACGACAACGGATCCGATACCATTCACCGCGTTAACCACGAGAAGTAAACTTGAGGTAGCGGTTAAATTTTGGAAAGATGATGCCGAATTGGATTTGGCCCTGGCTCGGGCCTTGGGATTTTTATCCATTGTTGAACTACAGAAATTCATGCGAAGCGCTGACCCGGCGATGCTGGCGCCGCTAGAAGGTGATGACGACGATTATGTCGAAAATGCCCGCGCGCTTGAAGCAGCGATCTTTGAGAATCACTTCGTGAGTGGGGTGGAATATACCGCGTTACAAGAGTTTTGGCAGGAGTCACTCGAATTCTTTGATGAATCACGGGCCGATTATGTCTCCGAACGCCGACGCGTTTATATGGATGGACAGCAAAATGGCGAGTTTACTGTTGTAAGTCGTCAGCAAGGCGACCAGGCCATTGCGGACGCGCTTAGACGCGCTGCGTTGTGGCATCGACTCAATCAGCGGAATGTCGCGGGTATTCCGAGATTGCTCTCGATGGGGCTCACAGAGGATGGCTACATGTGGATGAGACTGCGGGGTATTGCCAATGCGGTTCGTCTTGATGAGGCGGATTGGCTCACGTGGTCTGATCGGCTAAGCGTGGTGGAGCAACTACTAGACACGCTCAAGCAAATGCACGACGTGAATATCTCGCATGGCGATATTTATGACGGTAACGTCCTGGTGAATCGACAAGGACAAGTTATGCTAATCGACATTGAGGATGGCCAATTTGATGCCTCCGGTGCCGACATCAAAAAAGATCTGCAAAACGTCATCGCTCTGCTGCAGGATGTACTGGACATTGACTGGCTTACTTCAGTGAGCGAACAGGATTTAATCGATAGCGGGTTGCAGGAATTGTTAACGCTGTTACGTCAGCGGGATGACAAGATTTCTACGGCAGTGAATTTATGGCGATCGGTGAGAGCCGTCAACGAATACTTTACAGGTAGGTCGGATACTCCGGCGGCGGATCGGGCGGCGCTGGCCGGCGATCAACAGATGAGCGGGCTGAATTTTGATCCATCGATTCAGCGATTTGTGCGCGCGATGGATGGGCGCCGTGTGCGGGATGAATATGGCCGAGAGTATGAGTTAGTATTGGATGTGGTGGATCCACGCCATCGTGTTGTTGACGTGCATCTACAAACGTCAACGGGGCAGCAAACGGCCAAATACGTCATGAAATTTGTTGTAACGGACAAAGGTGTTCGTTCCGGCGGTCTGGATTTGCAGCGGGTCAGTTTCGACGGCGGAGTCGGCGGTACGCACATGGATCTGTCAGATATCGGGTTAGGTCGGGCCATCTTCAAATTGTTTGTGGATGGTTTGAGTGGCGGCGAAAAAGTTTTTGACTCGGTCTACAATATCCAGACGCTGGAAACATTGGCGAGTGATTATTATCTCGATGATAGCGGTCGGGTTCGACGAGTCTTTGACGATCATTTGGTGATCGACACATTTGACGACGGTGTGCCGGAAGGTCAAATCGGATTGAGCACCGTCTGGGGACAGACTTTGTTGGGGCGTATGTTTAGATCCACGGGGCTGACATTGTCAGAGTTATCGATTCATAACGGGGAGCGTACCTTGAAAAATTTGGAGGCCCTGCGGTTTATGCTCCGTCATTCGGCCTCGGGATTCGCGCCGATTTTTGATATCACGTTGACCAAAACATCAAATGAAGAAGCGGATCAGAAACAAGCGGGACGGGAGCTTTACCTTGAATGGATGCAACGTCCCGTGGACGGGCGTCTGGCTGCTGAGCGTTATGTCGAAGGGCTGCGGAATATTGGTGAGATGTTTGTGTCAATGCCCCGTTACAGCAAACTCCCGAATATTTTCGGGCCGTGGATTGCCGATTACTTTAAGCCTGAATCCGTCGAAGCGCAGTACCGTGTCGTGCAGCATTTCAATGATAAGTTGTTGCAGTCAGGTGGTCTTGACCCGTTGACCCCCAGAGGATTTGAGAACGCGCTGCTCGAGCTTCACTCCAGGCTTGGGGCGGTTAATGATGACATTTCAATCGCGGGACGGATTCACGATGACCAAAAGTATGCGCGCTTCCGCGAGGCCATCGAGCGGATGTTCACGCCGGCATTTGCCGCGATTATCAATTCGGGAGATCCGGACGCCGTGTTTGAAGAGGCTAGTCGAGTGTTTGTCGAGATTTGGTCGTCCCAGGTCTTCCAGAATGGCAATCACCGAATGGCCAGCTTTGTGATGAATTATATCTTGATCCGGGCCGGCTACCAGCCGTTTTATCTGGATCTGGTCAACGCGTCGGGGTATATCAACATCCTGGACAATGAGCAAATTCAATCGGCCGGAGAATATGAAGACGAATTGCTGGCCGAAATGCAGGAAGAATTTGCTGCTTTGCTGAAATTCACGATCCTCAAACAGTTGCCGGACGATTCGCGGACGGAAGCGGACGAAGCGATGACCTCCCAAGATCCGGTCGGGGGGATCAACTTCGATGCGGACTTGATCGATCTAGAGATTCGAGGTGACCATGCTCCCATAGAGTTGCCTTTCAATCCGGATCAGCTGCAGCAGTTGCGCATTGACGGCTTTAGTCCGGTGATCATCCAGATTGCGCCGGTGACAAACCTTCCGTTGCTGCTGGGGTTGCGGCCCGACGGCCCGGATTCTGAATCTGATAGAAGCACGGCTCAAATGGTTCAAGGTCCGGTGCAGCCATTCGCGGATCCACGTCGATATGAGACGGATTCTGTGGCAAAGAAATAATTTTTTTGTGCCGTATGCCGTGGAATTATGTTAAAATCGACAACGTATGCGTTGGACGACAATCAGTCTAAGTCTTGTAATTCTCTTATCCACATATGGTTGCGGTTGGATGAAAATGCCTTCCTGGCGGCCGTTCCAAAACGATAAAGCCGTGGCCCCGGTTGAAGAGGTGGTGGTTGCTTCAGTGGCCGAGGAGCCAATTCCCTTAAAGCCAGGTCAGGCCGAAGGTCGGGTGATTCGACCCGGGCGATTGGCTGAAGGCGGGCGAATTTTGCTCGTCCCATTTCGGGCAGGCGAATCGGTGGTGGCCTCCGAAGAGCTGGATAAGATTGCCTACCGGGTGATGCAGGGGATCAGCAATTCATTGGGCGAGAATCCACCATATTTCGACATCATGATCAATGATGAGACCGAGCTGCCCGACTACTACATAACCGGCTATTTTGTTGAAAAGCGTCAATCTCCCGGATTTATCAAGGCGCTCAGGTTACGTCAGGGATTTATTCTCGGGGTTGAGGGCAAGCTGGTCGACGCGAATACGCAGGAAGTGTTGGCGACGTTTAATGATGAAGTCGTTTCATCCAGGCCCGGCGAGGATTTTATTCATTTGGGATTTCAGTTAGGTCACAACATCGGCGAGTTTTTACACCGAAATATTAACGCGTCAAGCGAATAGGAACCCTCACATGATGATAGTCACCGGCGCTGCCGGATTCATCGGCAGTTGCGTGGTCGCGCGGCTGAACGAAGACAAGCACGAAGATCTCATCCTTGTTGATCACATGCCCGACGATTCCAAGGCCGGTAATCTGGCGGGAAAGTCGTATCAAGAATTTTTGGATAAAACCGATTTTATCAAGCTCGTTGAACAAGACGAGGTTAAAACGCCGGTTGAAACCGTCATCCATATGGGAGCCTGCAGTTCAACAACCCTGCAGGACGCGGAGTACTTTAAGACGAACAATCTCGAATATACACGGACTCTCGCCCAGTGGTGTCTGAAGCACGACGTCCGTTTTATTTACGCTAGTTCAGCGGCGACCTATGGTGACGGGAGTCATGGCTACAAGGACGATGACGCGACAGTCCGCAAATGCCGTCCGCTGAACTTGTACGGCTACTCCAAACAGGATTTTGATTTGTGGGCCCTTGAGCAGGGACTTTTAGACCGTATGGTCGGGCTCAAGTTTTTTAATGTGTTTGGTCCGAACGAGTATCATAAAGGCGACATGCGCAGTGTCGTGGCCAAGGCGTATCAAAAGGTCGCGGATGAGGGCGAGATCCAGCTGTTCAAGTCCTACAAGGAGCCATATACCGACGGCGAGCAGATGCGCGATTTTGTGTACGTCAAAGACGCGGTTGATATGCTGATGTTTTTTGTGGGTCGTCCTGAGGTGAATGGAATTTTTAACATCGGGACAGGGACAGCGCGGTCATGGAATGATCTGGCGCGGGCCTTGTTTCAGGCGGTGGGACGTGAACCGCATATCGAGTACATCGAGATGCCGGAGACATTGCGCGATAAGTATCAGTACTTCACGGAGGCGGACATGAGCAAGATCCGGCAAGCGGGTTACACCAAGGAACCGCGATCGCTGGAAGATTCGGTCAAAGATTACGCAGGATATCTCAAGAGGCATAACTATTGGTAGACGGCTGAAAGACGGGAGAATCGTATGGAAGTGATACATCTAATTGTTACGGCTTTGATATTGTTTATGAGCGGTTCCGCCTTGGTTTACAGCGGATACAGTCAGGATGAAAAAGACAACGAGGAATCAGATGATGATATCGTTCCCATCTCTGATCCGGAAGAAATTCAGGAATTCAAAGAGCAGTATGCCCCTGAAGCCAAGAATGCCGAATCCGTAGTAGCTGACGAGACAGCCGAAGATGAAGTGGAATTGCCGGTCCTCAAGCTTTCCGATGACGAGCCGTCACCGGCGTCGGATGTGCTGACATCTGCCGATGAATCACAAGATGAGTCATCGCCCGAGCTCGACGAGGAGCGGCCGTCACTGAATCTGACACCCGTCGCGGAATCAACCGTGACCGAGATACAGGATACTACTGAGCCGGATACTCCGACAGATGTGAACCCGCAGCAGCAGTTACTCGAAGATCAATTGCGTGATCTTCGGTTGCAGATCGATGAGCAGGCGCGGGAGGCCAATCAAAAGATCCAGGACCTGACCCAATCCAAACAAGATCTGGAGCGAGCGCTCGAAGAGGAACGAGCCAAGAGTCATTCATCCGCCGAGCCGTCGGTCGATGAAGAACAGCTTAAACAGCAGGCTGAGCGTCTGACCCAGGCCGAGGGGTCTGTGGTCCGACTAACCGGTGAGAACAGTCGCCTACTCGAACAGGTCAAGGAGCAGACAGATTCCATGGAGGCGCTAAAGGGGGAGATTGACGCGCTCAAAAACGCGCCGGCCCAACCAAGGGCTGAAGATCAGGCGCGTATCGATGAATTGCAGGCGCAGTTGACCCAGGTCAATCAATCACAGTCCGAAGAGTTGGGGCGGGTACAGGCCGAACAGGAACGACTGAAACAAGAATTGGATGGCGCTCGGCAAGAGCTGGAAGCAGAACGCCAAAAACTAGCGGCCGCGAACGACAATAAGTCGGAAGAGCTCAAACAGCAATTCGAATCGCAACGCACGGAGCTGGAACAGGAAAATCAGCGCCTGGCACAGCAGGTGGCGGATCACAACGCACAGATTGTCCGGCTTCAGGAAGAGACGGAAAAATTACGGGAAGAGTCTCGCGTGCTGCGTGAACAAGAGGGGCTCAAGACCGAGGCGTTACAGGCGGAGATCAATCAGCAAAAAGAACAGCTGCATGCCGAACGTCAGGCCGACGTAGCGGCGATTGATAAACTCAAGAATGAAAAGCAGTCATTGCTCGACGCTGAGGCCAAGGACAAGGCGACGATTGCGGCGCTTGAGCATCGAATTAATGAGATGAACCAAAGTCTTCAGGAAGAGATTAATAAGGCCAAACAAAGAGCGCTGAGTGACGCCTCCGAGGAAAAACGAAAACTGGCCAACGATTTAACGGCCATGGAAGAAAAAATGGCCTTCTCAAAGATTACCTACGAACAGAAAATCATTGATCTCAACTCGGAACTGTACAAAATCAAAAGCACAATGCCCGCAGAGGGAACAGGTACGGCCCAGCAAGTCGAGTCCCTTGAGGCTGAGCTGAAGAAACTCAAAGATACGAATTCACATCTCTTGGAAAAAGAAAGAACGCTGGTTTACGAGCTCTCAAAAAGCCGGGCGCAGGCCGCAGGGCTTGAGAAGATCTGTCAGGACTTTAAACGGCAAATGATGGAAGCCGCCAAGGCCAGGAACAAGTCGTAACGAAAGGAAGGCACGCATGGCGGCTTCAGGGAATAACCAGAATATAGCTATGGAAATTTTAGTTGAGGACATCATGACCGACCGGGTGGAAACGATCAAACCGGACATGCTGATCGGCCAGTTGGCGCACATCATGTTGCGGCGCGGGTTCAACGGTTTTCCCGTCGTCGAGGAAGACGATAAACTCATCGGGATTGTTACATTTACGGATCTATTTCATTTGCTGCATGGGGTCGACCATGATCTGTTCTATGAAACCGCGGAAACGCTTCATCAGAAGATTCAGCAAGTCAAATCCTGGCCGGTCTCCCGGATCATGACCGATAACGTCACAACCGTGACGCCTCAAACCACCTTAAATCAAGTAATCGAAATGGTCTCCACCAAAAAGATTCATACGTTTCCCGTCTTACAAGACGGAAAGCTCGTCGGAATCCTCGGGCGCGAAGACGTCCTGAATGCGACCTTTTCCTACGGTTAGGCTCTCAATTATGAAACGAAACTTTTTTCACGTTATCCTCGCCCTCAGTCTGCTGACACTCACCGGGTGCGAGACATTCAAGGTAATACTGGGAACTTCGACGCGTCACCTGGAGCGCGCCAGAGCGGAGGCCATTACACGCGGTTATGACTGCACGTTTCGCGAATGTTTTGATGCTGTATTGAGCCTATCCCGAAACGAGGTGATGGCGGATCCGAAGATCGGCGAACGGCCTTTTGAAGTCTTTATCAAAGATCGCGTCAAAGGTTACATCGTCGTGATGGGAATTGCCGGCAATATTGAGACAACTGAAGTGGGGATTTTCCTGACGGAAGTCACCGGCGGAACCAAGATCGAGTTGTCATCCTTGAGTTCTTCGGCCAAAGAGAAGGCGGCGGAAGCCTTATTCCGGGAATTAAGTCTGCGTTTCAACCAAATCTAATCCAGAGTCAATTTATGAAACCATCCGATCGTTACACACATATCATCTGCACCATCGGTCCGGTCAGTTCCAATGAAGACATGATTGTCAAGATGGCTGAACGCGGCATGAATGTCGCCCGGATCAATTGTTCGCACGGCACTCAGGCCCAGCATCAAAAGATTGTTGATTTGATCCAGGGAGTCAATGAAAAGCACGGATTTAACATTGGCATTCTCGTCGATCTAGAGGGATATCGGATTCGGATCGGCAAAATGAAAAAATCTGTTCCGCTGGTTCAGAATGACATCGTTTACATGGCCCGTCAGATGGATAACGTATCCGATGCGATTCCGTTTGACTACGAGGAAGACCTGGACGCGATCACCAAGGGGTTGAATGTGTATATGGACGATGGGAATCTGCATCTTAGAGTAATGGATCGTGTAGGCAAGCGTCTGAAGCTGCGGGTTGTTGCCGGCGGTACGCTTAAAGAGCGTAAGGGGGTTAACATTCCGGGGCTGAAACTTCGGGCGAATATCGTGACGGATAAAGACAAGCGTTCGCTGGAATTTGCGATCAGGAACGGCGTCGCGATAGTCGCGCAATCCTTTGTCCGTAACCGAAAGGACATTCTGCGCGTCAACAATATCGTGAAGCCCAGTTTACCGGAATGTCTGGTGGTGGCCAAGATTGAAAGTGAAGAAGGGCTTAAGAATGTCGAGGCGATCGTCGAGGAATGCGACGGTATTATGGTGGCGCGCGGAGATTTGGGAGTGTCGCTGCCAATCTATAAAATCCCGATGATCCAAAAATATTTAGTGAATCACGCGAATCGTCAAAAGAAGATGTCGGTCATCGCCACGCAGATGCTCGATAGTATGATTGAACGGGGATATCCGACACGGGCGGAAGTGTCCGACGTGGCAAATGCAATTCTGGACCGGACGGACTATGTCATGCTTTCGGGGGAGACGGCGGTCGGAAAGTTTCCATCCCGCAGTGTGAAACTCATGAGTCAGATCGTGGCGTATACCGAACGCCACGCCAATATTCGTCCTCACTAACGCCGTGTGCTGAAACGTTATGATTGAAAATGAACTATTATTTTTGGGATTGTTGAAGGACGGACCGAAGCATGGTTACGAGATCAAGCGTCTGATCGAAGAAGACTTGTCCCGGTTTGTGGGATTGAAGGTCAAGTCGATTTACTATCCGCTTAAGAAAATGGAAAAGCTCGGGCTGATCCGTAAAGACGCGGATCGCGAAGGAAAATTTCCCGAAAAAATGGTCTACAGTCTCACGCCCAAGGGTGAGAAAATCTTTGAACATTTGATCACGGAAAGTTTTCTGAGTATCGAGCGGCCCTATTTTGATATTGATTTATCCCTCTATTTTCTGCAGTACGTAGACAAAAAAATCGCCCGGCGTCAGCTGAGAGGAAGGGTGCTTTTTTTAAGGCGTATCAAGAGTGACCTGCAAGCCATCCAAAAAGCCACGGATCCTGACAAAAAACACTTGATGATTATTCTCGAACATGATCTGGATTTGGTGGAGGCTGAGATCAAATCCATCACCAAGCTCATGGGCGTTTTGGATGATGATTAGCCGGTTATTGATCCAAGTCTTCCTTAATATTGCTTGACAATCGCTGTGAATCTAATAAAATCTAACTAGTAAAATTTTAATAGTTTGGAACGAATTGCGATAAAATCATAAGTTATTTAACCGTATAGCTTTAGGTGGAATTATGAAAACGATCTTCGATGTGCTCAATGAGGCAGAACGCGCATATTCCTCTAAGACCGCGCTGATTTTCAAAGATGAACAGATTTCATTCAAGGAACTGCAGGTTCGGGTCCACAAGACGGCCAACAGCCTTCGCTCGGCTGGGATCAAGAAGGGCGACAAAATAGCCTTTTATCTACCGAATTCGCCAGAATACGTGTATGCGTATCTGGCGTGTTTTTGTTTGGGGGCCGTTGGAGTCCCGCTGGACTACATGCTCAAGACCGAAGAGCTCGAGACGTGTATCGGACATTCGGAGGCCAAATTGCTGCTGGCTCAGGACCGTAAAGGGGTTGACCTGGCGGCGGTCAAATCTGCGCTGCCGACGCTCGAGCAGATTATTCTCGTTAACAGCGAGCGGGAAGATTGGCCGCAGCTCGTCGATTTATGCCGCGAGGCGTCAGCTGAATTTGTCGCCGAGACGATTGTCGAAACCGACCCGGCGTTGATCATGTACACGTCGGGAACAACCGGCAAGCCCAAAGGCATTCTGCTCAATGTCCGGCATCTGC
The DNA here is from genome assembly GCA_030429765.1 of bacterium. GTDB lineage: Bacteria > Omnitrophota > Gorgyraeia > Zapsychrales > Zapsychraceae > JAGOSC01. Next base: position 203,072 of record JAUIER010000003.1, read on the forward strand.
ATGGCTCACCCGAGGCGATGGAGCATTTTGTTGATCTATCCGACAAGGATGTCAAACTGGCCGCTATTCCTTTCAGCCACATTGGTGGCTTTATCTACATTCAAAATTGTATCTTTTTTGGTATTTCATTGGTGATCATGGAACGGTTTAATCCGTTTGAATTCTTAGAGAAGGTGACACGTTACCACGTCACCTGTTTCCATATTGTTCCGCCGATGTACAATGCCTTGCTCACTCTAAAAGAAATCGACCGATTTGATCTGTCTTCACTGCGCTGGGTGGTGGTCTTTGGCGCGCCCAGTTCGCCGGAGATTCTTGAACGGTTTCATAAATATTGCCCCAATGCCAAGCTTTTGAATGGTTGGGGAATGACCGAGACAACCCCGCCGAATACTGTGACACCGATGGACAGTGACAACATTAAGAGTGTTGGAAAGTCGGCGCCGAATTGCGAGATCAAGATTTTCGATGACGCGGACAAAGAAGTTCCCGTCGGAGAAATCGGTGAGATCGTGATTCGCGGATGGGTGATCATGGACGAATACTATAAAGATCCCGAAGAAACGGCGCGGTTGAAACGTAACGGCTGGCTGTACACCGGAGATTTAGGCCGTTTTGACTCGGATGGATTTTTGTATATCGTCGGACGCAAAAAGGAAATGATCAAAGTCGGCGGTCAGATTGTATACGCCCCCGAAGTCGAGAGTGTCTTTTACAAACATCCTCAGGTTGTGGAAGTGGCCGCGATCGGTGTGCCCGATGGAATGAAGGGTGAAGTGGTCAAGGCCTTCGTCGTTCTCAAGGGTGAAGAAGAGGTTTCGCCGGAAGATCTGCGGTATTTTGCCCGAGAGCATCTCGCCAACTTCAAGGTTCCGCAGTCGGTGGAAATCCGTCCGGAGCTGCCAAAAAATCGGACCGGTAAGATTGACAAGTCGGCCCTCAAATCAAGTGATCTAGTGAGTAAATGAAAGGATTTCAGATGACACAGATGCAAAAAGAAGCGCACATGACCGGTCAGGATCTCATGGGGATGGTGCAGTTACGGCCGGAAGATATCGGAAAATACGCGATCGTCCCCGGTCCGCGTGAACGGGCCGACGCCATCGTCGCCAAGATTACCGATCCCGTCAAGAATTTCAGCTTTATGGAATACACGATGCATACCGGGGACTACGAAGGCATTCGGTTGACAACGATCAACGGCGGACGTTTCGCGCCGGATACATCAATCACCACGGAAATTCTGTGCAACGCCAAAGTCAACGGATTGATCCGGGTGGGCAGTTGCGGCGCGCTGCGGGAGGATATGAAGGTCGGCGACATCGTGGTAGTGGATACAGCAATCAAAGGGGATGGCGTTACGAAGTATTATGTTGATGACGAATTTGTGCCCAAGGCCGACGAGGCTCTGAGCAAGGCGCTCACGGAAATCGCTCAGAATTCACTGCAGGCCAATGGGCTGATTGAGAACAAGGTTCATGTTGGACCATGCTGGACCACCGACGCGATTCTGCGTGAAACACGTGAGCATGTTGGAAAGGCAGTTGATCAAGGCGCAATCGCGGTTGATATGGTGACCTCGGCGCTGTTGACGATTTGTCAGCTGTATAACGTACCGGCAGCGGTGATCCTGGCGGTGAGTGACAATGTCATCACCGGCGAGATGGGATTTATGAATCCGGATTATTACATGGCGGAAACGGCCATTATTAATATCGCGTTGGATGCCGTCAAACAGTTGGAAGCGGCGGCCTAATCGGAGGGATCAATTATGTCGACGATGACCAAGGATATCTACTTATCAGGTAAAGAGCTCACCGAAATGGTTCAGCTGCGTCCCCAGGATGTGGGGCGCTACGCGATCGTTCCGGGGCCTCGTGAACGTCTGAAGGGAATTCTTTCCGGGGTCGAGAAGCCGATCAAGAACTTCAGTTTTATGGAGTACGAAATGCATACCGGTGAGGCCAACGGGATTCGGACAACATTTATGAATGGCGGCCGCTATTCGGCGGATACGGCGATCACCACCGAATTGCTATGCGCCGTGGAGATCTCCTACTTGTTCCGGTTGGGAACGTGCGGAGCATTGCGCGATGATATCAACATCGGAGATGTCGTTGTCGCGGAGACCGTCTGGAGCCAAGATGGAGTGACACCGTTTTACACTGATCAGGATAAAGTCAACGCGGAATCCAATCCGGAACTCGTCGATATGGTTGTAGCCACCGTCGAGAAGGCCGGTCTAAGGGCGCATCGCGGGCGGGTTTGGTCGCATGATGCCCTCCTTCGTCAAACGCGCGATAGAGTTGAACAGGCCATCGCTGAAGGATGTATCGCATCCGATATGGTCTCATCAGCTTTCCTGACGATTTGCGGGCAAAGCAAAATGGCGGGTGTGTCGATTTTGGCGGTGGGCGATAACGTGGTTCGCGGTGAGTTTGGATACATGGATACAAATTTTTATATGACGGAACATATGCTGACGCAGGTGTGTACGGATTGTATTCAGCAGTTGGAGTCCGCCGCCGGGGCATAGCTTGAATGATGGCAAAGCAGGAACTTAAAATCAAGGAGTCGCCATTATTCTGGCCGGCGAAATTACGCGGATCAACATTGAAGGTTCTCGACGAGACGATGATCCCTTCAAAGATGACTTATGTCGACGTCAAGAATACAGCCGACGCGGTCAAGGTGATCCGTCAGATGCGGACCCGCGCATTTGGTCAGTTTTTGGTGGTGCTCAATACATTTTTACTCGAACTCAAGGGTAACAAGAGTTTGTCTGACAAGGCGTTGCTGGCGAAGCTCAAACGAACCGAGCAGAGTCTGAACAACAGTCGTCCGACATTTCCGTTTGCCGAGGTCACATCGATTATCATTCGCTGGGCCGATGAAGCCTATTCCAAGCAACAAGATTTGCGTAAAGTTGTCAGCCGCAACGTGGAGGGCTATCTAAACGGTATTCGTCATCGTCGCTTGGACCGGGTCAACCGGGTGGCCGCGTTATTGCAGGACGGCGATAGTGTGCTGACGCATTGCAATGTCAGCGGTGAGCTGGCCATGGCGGCACATATTGCGCAGAGTCAAAACCGGGATGTTCATTTTTTTGCCACGGAGACCCGTCCGTATATGCAGGGTGCTAAGCTTACGGCCTGGGAGCTCAAACGGATGGGCGCGAAAGTGACGCTGATCGCCGACAATGCGATTGGTTCGGTGATGAATGACGAATTGGTGAACAAGGTGATTGTCGGGTCAGACCGCTCATGTGCGAATGGAGATTTTGCCAACAAGATCGGCACCTATCAGATCGCCGTGCTGGCCAAGGAATTTGAAATTCCGTTTTATGTGCTGACCCAGCCGTCGGACAAGATCAAGACGGGAGATGATATTCCAATCGAGATCCGAAATGCCAACGAACTTTTGACGTACTATAAGAAGAAAATTGTCACGGGAGTCGTTAACGGATTTTATCCGGGGTTCGACGTTATCCCCAATGAATTGATAACGGAAACGATCGCCATCAATGTCAACTAAGACGCTAGACAACGATAAACCGGATCAGAAAGATGTCCTGAGTGAGTTCAAGGAATCTGTTGTACTGGTTCAGGGAATCCTCGACGCTGAATACTATGATAAGATCATCAAGGATGGTCACAAAGAAGTCTTCGTGCTGGAGGGACGACCGTCACTGGAATCGGCTGAGTACTCATGTAAGCAGTTATTGCAGCGGAAGGTCAAGCCGACGTTAATCGCCGATAATATGGCGGGTTTTTTATTCTACAAAAATCTGGTGAAGGAAGTATGGTTGTCCTACCAGGTGGCGGATGAAGAGAAGGCGTTGTGCCAGGTCGGAGCCTTAATCTTGGGCGTACTAGGCAAGAAGCATGGTGTGCCGGTTAAATTGTTTCCGAGCTCGGAGAAACTGAATTTGGTCGGGCGTCAGCGTGAGATCTTTTACTTTAAAGGAATAAAAGTCGCACCCAGCAACATCCAGGGGTATGTGCCGCTGGCCGAGTGGGTGCCAATGAAATATATCACCAAGGTGTATCGATGAATGAAGATCTGATACGGAAAAAAAAGAAAAATATTATCACCATCGGGCGGCTGCTCTGGGAGAAAGATCTGGCCAGCGGACTCAACGGCAATATCAGTGCCCGTTTGGATGAGTCGACGATTCTCATCACCGCGACCGGAACGTGTCTGGGGTTGTTGCAGGAAAAAGATATTCTGACCATGCGGCTTGATGGTCAGTTGCTCGAGGATGGGAAGGTCTCGACCGAAAAGCTGCTTCATACCGAGATCTACAAAAATTTCGCGGAAACGCAGGCTGTGGTGCATACGCACACGACTTATACGAACGCTTATTTTCTCAGTCATGAAACACTGAAACCCCGCGTGTTTGAAACACGGGTATATTTGGGTGAAGTGACGGGTGTTCCACAGAAGACGCCGGCGGTCACGGATGCCCAGCCGGTGATCGACGCGCTTGAAACCAACAACATTGCGGCGTTAAGAAATCATGGTGTGGTGGCGATGGGTAAAGAACATTTCGATTGTTTTCTGTTGATCCAGGCGCTGGAAGATGCCGCCAAGATCGATGCGATCAATCACATCTATACATCCGCCGGGAGCTCGGCCTCTGCATCATCTGCGGCGGATGCTTCGTCGTCGGATGACTCGGCAGCAAACGGTAAACGCTATAAGCTTTTTTCACCGGAGCAGATGGACGCGATTGTCGAATATGTGAATAAAGACGAAGAGATGCAGCAGTTGGGTAAAGAGACCCAGATGACATTTGATCTGGCCGTGCTATTAGACGAAACAGGTGAATCATATTCCTTTGAATTTCAGGAAGGACGGATCGCGAATGTTCGTCAGGATGCCAAAGCCGAATTTGTCGTCTCGGCGCCGGAGAAGGTATGGCGGCAGGTGTTTAATCAGGAAATTGATCCGTTTGTTGCGACAACACAAAAGAAGATGAGTCTCGACGGTGACTTTGCGAAAATATCGCGCTGGTACGCGCCGTGCTCGCGGGTCTTTGAAATCTGGGCTAAAGTTCCAATCGAATAGTGAGTAAAAATACAAGATGACGGCCCTATCGACAAAAACTTTTGATGCGGTGAATCCGGCCACGGGAGAGATGTTTAGCCAGATTCCCGATATGTCAGTCGAGGAAATTCGGCAAGTGATCCAGCGTGCGCGTCACGGGTTTGATACAGGACCATGGAAAGATTTTAGTTTCGCTGAACGTGGCATCTACCTCAAGAAGATTGCGAAGCTGGTGCGGACGCATGCCAAGGAGTTGGCGGATTTGGAGATCAAGGATGTCGGCAAGACATCGAAGCACGCCAGTCTGATCGATATCCCCACGGCGGCGGATTGCTTTGAATATTTCAGTTCGGTCTCATGCGACGATAAAGAAAATCCGGTTAACGGGCCGGTCAACAGCCGCTCAATTTATCAACCGCGCGGTGTGGTCGCGGCGATTTGTTCATATAACTATCCGATGATTTACGCCGCCTGGAAGATAGCCCCGGCGATTATAGCCGGTAATTGTGTGATCCTGAAACCATCGCCGCTGGCTTCCGCGTCGATCCACCGACTGGGGCAATTGCTTGAGCAAGTGGGTTTGCCCGACGGTGTGGTTAACATTGTCACCACGACATCCAATGAAGTGGCGGAAGAATTGGTGGTATCTGAGGCCGTCGATATGATCAGTTTTACCGGTTCGGGGGCCACAGGACAACGGATTATGGCCCTGGCGGCCCAGCGCACGAAGAAAGTTGTGCTGGAGCTGGGCGGGAAGTCTCCCAATATTGTGTTCGCGGATTGCAATCTGGAAGCCGCCCTGGGAGGCGCGCTGTCAGCGATCTTTATCAATCAGGGACAGATGTGTACAGCGGGATCACGTTTGTTTGTGCATGAAGATATTTATGATTCGTTTGTTGAGCGTTTGGTACAACGGACGCGGGAGTTGCGCGTCGGAGATCCGCAAAAGGCTGCGACGGAGATTGGTCCGTTAACCAGCCGGGACCATCGCGATTATTTGCTGAGTGTCATTGATAAGGCGGTCAAAGCCGGTGCTCATTTGGAGTGCGGCGGCAAGGCCCCGGACGGACCGGGATATTATTTGGAGCCGACCATTTTAACAGCGGTGACGAATGAGATGGATATCGCGCAGAACGAATGTTTCGGGCCGATTTTAGCGGTGATCAAGTTTAACGCTGAAGATGATGTTGTCCGTCAGGCCAACGATTCCCGTTATGGATTGGCGGCATGTGTGTGGACGAAGGATGAAGTCAAAGCCGAACGTGTCGCCCGAAAGCTCGAGGCTGGCACAGTCTGGGTCAACACCTATGGGAACTTCTTTAATGAAGCGCCGTTTGGCGGTACCAAGCAAAGCGGATTTGGACGTGAGCTCGGACCAGAAGGACTCAAAGAGTACATGCAGGTCAAGCATGTTTGTGTCGATCAGACGCCGGGCGGAATGCCGCTCGCCGCGTCGTGGTTCTGACTGTCGACATTGCGTAAAGGAATTTTATTCCTGATGGTCACGCTGATTGCACAGTTTAAAAAATTAGCGCGAAAGGTTAAATAGATATGAACTGTAAATGGACAATCATTTATGCAGTAATTTTGGTGATGGGTGGGACGCTGCTGAACGCGCGATGTGTCGACGCTGATGAGGTCGCCCAACTCAAAAAACAAGTGATAGAGCTACAGCGCCAAAGCCGTGAGCATGGGCAAAAACTCGATCAGATACTCGAGATACTTACGCAAATGCGTGAGCGCTCCGAGGCGAAAATGAAAGAGTACGAAGAATCCATGAAACAGTATCGTGAGCGCGTCAAGCAATGGGAAGACTACAAGGCCAAATATGAGCAGCAACTGCAGCGGCATCAGGCCGGGATGGATGACTGGGAACGACGACGCGATGAGTATGATCAACAGATAAATTCACAGGATTCGGGCGAATAGGTCCGGATCATCGAAGACGAATCGCCGGACGATCAATCCATTGATCGGCGATAATTTAAGGAGATGATGATGAAGGTATTATTTTTGACACCGCCACTTAAGGCTTGGGACTCACACGGCCATCACCTGGCCGCCAATCAAATGCACGCGCAGTTGGCTGCCTATCTAAGGGAAAAGAATCTGGCGGATGTCGAGGCGTTGGACTCGCGCGCGTTGGGACTGGATTGGGACGGTATGCTCAATCATGTCAAAGAGTCCAAACCGGATATAGTTTTTGTGGGTGAGTTGCTGCATTCGACATGCGGCGCGGCGGTGATCTGGTATTTTAACGAAGGATTGAGACTGATCAAGGAAGCGATGCCGAACGTGATTACGGTGGCCGGAGGCCTGTGGTATTCAGGAGATGCCGAACGACAATTGCGACTGAATCCGACCATTGATTACATCATGCTGGGCGAAGCGGAGCTGACATTAGAAGATCTGGTCAACAACATGAAAGAGCGAAAGGTTGATGATCGTGAGATCCCAGGGCTTGTGTCCCGTCGGGAAGACGGCACGATTGTTATGGGGCCGCATCGTGATTTGATCCCGGACCTGAATGTACTGCCGATGCCGGCTTATGATTTATTTCCGATGGATAAATACGTCGGTCACACATATTGGAAGCCGTTTGCTGAAATGATGACCTCGCGCGGATGTCCTGGGAAATGTCACTTCTGCTATGAGTGGGCGTTGTATGATTCTCGTACGGCAACCAAAGACTTTACGTCGTGGCGCGGTCTTAAAGGCAAGCGCATCGTTGATGAGCTGGACATTCTGGAAAAAGAATACGGCGTGAACACGGTTGTTATGCAGGACGACGCCTTCAACAGCGACACCGAAGCGATGATCGAATTCTGTGAAGAAAAGATCAAGCGCGGTAACAAGGTCGACTGGGTATGCCTGGGACGCGCGGATCAGTGGATATCGCAGCATAGTATTTTACCATTGATGAAAAAGGCCGGATTGTTCCTCGCCTTAACCGGTGTAGAGGTTGAAGATGATATGACGCTCACCAAGCAAGGTAAGGGTGTTACTGTCGAGCAGATTCGAAAAACAGTCCAAATTCTAAGGGAGAATGATATCGGTTCGGTTGGAACAGTTCTAATCGGCCTTAAAGAGGATACCGAACAAAAGATCAAGGAGCGACTCAGAGTGGCGGACGAGATTGATCCGGATATCTTCGCGTTAGATTACCTAACGCCGGTACCGAATTCACCTGATTGGAAGTATGGCATCAAGCAAGGATGGTTTGATCCGGATACAATCGACTTGAAGACATGGGATTTTCAACATCCGGTTATTCCAACGGATTACCTATCCATCGAAGATGTCGGACGATTGGGGGCGTGGTGTATGCGTGAATACTATTCAAAACCGGAACGGATTCATCGAATCATGACCAGCAATTATGATATGAAGGTTAAGCTGTGCGTTAAGGACTTCATGGCGAACATCGCCAAGTGGGAAGCAAATTCACGCGTACAGTCCGGCGCCTAATTCAGAGAGAAGGATAAATGATGACAGACATTCAGACCATTACATGGGAAACCCGCGCGCAGGAAAAGTACGTGGAGATGATTGCCAAGATTCCTTTGTTTCACCGGGACATTGCCAAGCAAGTCGTGGATAAGCAGGCCGTCATTAATGCGCAGGAGCGCGGATCGCCGCAGGTGGAAGAGCAGGATATCATCCGGGCATTCTTCTCGGAAGTGCCGATGACATTTTACAGTTTGATGATCAGGCTGTTTGAAAGCGTCGGGTTTGATTACAAGCCTTACGAACCACAGGCATAGGAGGCTCATGAAAATAGCGGTTATCGGGGGCGGCGCGATTGGATCAATCGTCGCGGCCCGTTTATCCCAAGCAGGAAAAGACGTATTTCTCGTCGGGCGTCCTGATCATGTCCAGGCGATCCGGTCGAATGGATTGCTGGTCAGAACAGCGGAAGGCGATGAGCGGATTCAGTTAAAGGCCGGCGAACGTCTGGATCAACCGTACGATTTGGTGATCTTTGCGACCAAGACGCAGGACCTCGAATCGGCGTACCAGCAAAGCGCTGACTTCCTTGAAGATTGTTATGTGCTCACGACACAAAACGGGGTCCAGGGGGACAACATCCTCAGCGGACACTACGATCCGATCAAGCAGTTGAGCAGTATTGTGATGTTCGGTGCGACGTATCACCAGCCCGGTGAGGTGGTTTATAATTTTCCCGGTAATTGGATTATCGGGAAGCCGTATTCGCCTTTAGATCCTGCGTTTCACGAAATTATTGAGGCAATCACGACTGATCAGCTGCCGATTGTGGTGACCAATAATATTGTCGGAATGAAATATGTCAAATTGTTTGTGAATTTCAACAACTGTATTCCGGCGCTGATTGGTAAGTCCATGCAGGAAACGTTTGCCGATTTGGATATGTGCCGGCTGAGTATCCGGCTGCTCAAAGAAGGGCTGGACATCATCAACAAGGCCCATATAGAGCTTGTGTCATTACCGGATTTTCCGACGGACAGATTGTATGGATTGACGAACATGCCGGAAGATCAGGCGGCCTCGATTATGCAGAAAACGTTAACCGGCCTGAGCAAAAAACCGCTGTACGGTTCTATCCTGCAGAGTATCATGCGGGGCAAGACGTCCGAAATAGATTTTATCAACGGCGAGGTTGTGGCTCTGGCGAAAGGCATGCAGCAATCGGCCGGGCTTAACGAACGCGTTGTGGACCTGGTCCATCAAGTCGAACGTCAAGGTCAGTACCTGACTATGGATGAGGTCAAAGACAAATTTGAATTAACCACAAGAGCGGCCTGATACAAGCGGGTCGTCATTGGAATCTGATAAAAGGACACGATATGTCGAAAAGAAGAGTTGTTGTCACCGGGGTCGGAGTAATTTCTCCAAACGGGATCGGGAAGGAAGCCTGCTGGAAAGGGATGATCAACGGGCAGTCCGCGATCAAGCGTGTGACCGAGTTTGATGTCTCCATGTTCAATACAAAAATTGCCGCGCAGGTACGCGATTTTGATCCGATCAAATTGGGCATGACGCGGGATGAGGCCGTCCGGACGGATCGTTTTGTGCAGTTTGCTCTTGTCGCGGCGCGCATGGCCATTGAAGACTCAGGGTTGAACTTGAGTGACATTGACAAGGAACGAATGGGTGTTTCATTAGCCAATGCCATCTGCGGAACGAAATATCTGGAAGAAGAGTTTGCCTTGGTGACCGACAGCGGACGAAATCCGATTGATCCAACCATCGTGCGGCCTGATCTGTATGACGCAGCGATGTTTAACACCCCGTCGAGCGAGATTTCAGCCAAGTATGGGCTCAAGGGCGTTTGCAATACGATTTCAACGGGATGTACGGCCGGCACCGATTCGGTGGGATTTTCATTCGAGGCCATTCAGGATGGTGATGTTGATATTATGGTAACGGGCGCCGCCGAGGCGCCGATTACGCCGATCACGTTCGGCGCGTTTGATACGGTCAATGTGTTATCGGTCCATAATGATGAACCGGAAAAGGCATCAAGGCCGTTTGATGCGCGTCGCAATGGTTTTGTGATCTCCGAGGGGGCCGGATTGCTTGTCGTTGAGGAATTAGAGCATGCCCGTCGACGCGGAGCGAAGATTTATTGTGAGATTATCGGATTTGGAACCACGTGTAACGCGTTTCATATGACCGATCTTCCGCCGGAAGGGCATGCCAAGGCCGCGTGTATTAATCTCGCGCTGGAAGACGCCCGGGTCAAGCCTGAAGAGATTGACTACATTAACGCGCATGGTTCTTCCACGCGGCAGAACGATGTGTTCGAAACCAATGCCTATAAAATGGTGTTCGGTGATCACGCCTACAAGGTGCCGATCAGTTCACTGAAATCAATGATCGGACATCCGCTGGCCGGCGCAAACGGGATTGAGCTGGCGGTGGGATCGTTGATCTTTGAACGAAACATGCTTCCGCCGACGATCAATCAGGAAGAAGCGGATCCGAATTGTGATCTGGATTATGTGCCGAACGTCGCCCGTGAAAAACAGGTCAACTGTATGCTGAAGACCAGCAGCGGTTTTTCCGGCATTCATTCAGCGATGGTCCTTAAACGATTTCAAAATTAAACGCCCTTAGACAGGGATTTTCAAGCAAGGATAAACGATGAATAAAATTGCAATATCAGGACTAGGGGTTGTCTCTCCGAGTGGAATTGATAAGCGAAAGTTCTGGGCTAATATCAAGTCGGGACAGTCGGCCGTTGAGAAGATTGAACGCTTTGACGCTTCGAGGTATACGTCGCGGATTGCCGGACATGTGAGAGAATTGGACGCGTATAGCAATGTATCGTCAAGGTTGTTGAAAAAAATCGATTTGTTTTCACATATGGCGCTCGTCGCGTCGGAGCTGGCTATCAACGACGCGGGGTTGGATCTGTCTAAAGAAAACCTGGAGCGGGCCGGGATCTTTATGGGTAACGCGATCGGCGGCTGGCTGTATGGTGAAACAGAGCTTCGTGATTTGTATATCGAAGGTCGCGAAGGTGTCAGTCCTTTTATGGCGTCGGCCTGGTTTCCGGCCGCGCCGCAAGGTCAGGTCTCCATTCGATATGGGCTCAAAGGTTACAGCAAGACAATCGTGGCCGACCGGGCGAGTTCGTTAATGGCCATTGCCTATGCGGCCCGCAACTTAAACCGCGACAAGAATGACTTTATCATTGCCGGCGGCATGGAAGCGCCGGTGACGCCCTACGCTTTATTGTGTTGTCAGACATCAGGTGTGCTGACCCAGCAAAATGATACACCGCAAACGGCTTACCGACCGTACGATAAAAATCGCGACGGTTTTGCCATCGCCGAAGGGGCTGGTATCGTGATTATGGAATCGCCGGAACGCGCGGCACAGCGCGGCGCCGAGGTGTATGCGAATGTGATCGGATTTGGAACCACCACGGACGGGGTTGACCGGATTGAACCGGCCGAGGACGGCGTTCAACTGGCGCGGGCCATCACGATTGCCCTGGATAATGCAGGCCTCAAGCCAACGGATATCGATTATATCTGTCTCGACGGGGCGGCCACCAGGATTGGCGACATAACGGAAACCCGAGCGATCCGATCGGTCTTCAACGGCCATTCGGATCAGTTGATCTGTTCGGCGCCGAAGTCCATCTACGGAAATTTACTCGGGGCGACCGGCGCGGTTGATGTGATCACCACTGTTCTGGCGATGCAGAACGATACAGTTCCACCGACGATCAATCTCAACGAGCCGGATCCGGAATGCGATTTAAATTATTGCGCGAACACGGCACAGTCGCGGGAGATCAATAACGCCTTAGTCATCAATCGCGGACGCGGCGGGATTAATTGCGTGTTGGTCCTGCAAAAAGCAGGGTAATGATATTGACGGTTGGAGCGGTTAATTTTATATTAACCGTCTAACACTTTAAATGTTCATTCAAGGGAGGAGAACAACGTGAATCCAGAAGAAGCGCTCAAAACCAAATTCAATGAAGTTTTGGATTTAAAGCCGGAAGAAATCGTTTTAGATCAACCGATCGGCGAGGCCCATGACGTTGACTCGACGGAGCTTGTGGAAATATCCGTCGGATTAAAAAAGGATTATGGATTTCAACTCTCAGATAACGATTTGAAAAAGACGCATACGTTTAACGATATCGTTGAGATCCTCAAGACCAAAGGGGCTACCTAGGATGCCGTTCTCCCGAAAACAGCGGATGATGACAGGCTTCGTGTTGATCGGACTTTCCGTGCTGATCTGCATCTATGTTTTTTATATGATCTTCAGCAACGCGCAAAGCTGAAATTATTAGTGTTGTCATTCTAAAATCTGAAAAATTAAAACCGATAAGAGACTATGAAAATTATAGATTTGAGTCTTCCGATCGATGATACATTGGAAGAGACGCACGATGCCACCATCGACCGGATCACCCACGCGGACGGGGTGGAGCATTTCAACTGGGTGGTGATGAACAAACGTCCGGGTGGACAGGAGGCGTTTGACCGCGGCGAACGCGTGGCAACCAAGGAAGAGATTCCCGACGGTGAGATGCTTTCTTTGGAGATTGTTCATTCATCGGTGCATATGGGGACACATGTCGACGCCCCGTTTCATTACGGGAGTACGTGTGAAGGCAAGCCGGCCAAGATGATTGAAGATGTGCCGCTTGAGTGGTGTTACGGTCCGGGTGTTGTGCTGGATTTCACTCATTTGCGGTTTCCCGACGTGATCGACAAGGATCAGATCGTGCAGGCGCTCGCGAAAATCAATTACACCCTCAAGCCGATGGATATCGTCCTGCTGCACACCGGCGGGGACAAGCAATTGGGGACGGAGGATTACATCCACAGGTACGTGGGGTGTATGCCGGACGCGATTGAGTACCTGCTGGATCAGGGGATCAAGATGATCGGGATTGATACGATCGGGCTTGACCGCCCGTGTTTCGGGATGTTTAAGGAGTTCTTATCCACCAAAGATAAATCCAAGATCTGGCCGTCGCATTTCCTCGGACGCCGTCGTGAGTACTGCCACATGGAGCGGCTCGGACATCTGGAGAATATTCCTCAACCGTATGGATTCACTGTATCGTGTCTGCCTGTGCGTGTTCGTCATGCCGGAGCGGGATGGGCGCGGGTCGTGGCCATCATGGATGACTGATATGTCAGAACAAGATTCCCCTAAGTCAGGCTATCGATTTGATCGAGATGATGTCGTCTTGTTGCTCGTGATAATCTGGTCGATTTGTATGATCGTCTTTCGCTACTAGGCGAGCGGGCAATCAAGCTGTTAGATCATACAGAAACTCTATTTTATTATCCCTAGGTTCACAATTTCCCTATATATAGTACGTGTAGTCGATAACTTTTCTTGCATTTTGACCCTACTATATATAATATAATTAATACTTATATTAAATGGCGATTCGCGGATAACGTCACGGTATCAATCATCAATATTCTGGAGGATTCAATGGCTCATACAGTCAATTCTATTTTTATCAATGCCCCGTTTGATATCACTTTCGAGATCTCAAATCACATTGAGCGCTGGACAGAGCTTTTCGGTGACGAGTATGTCAGTGCCGAGGTGCTTAAGAGAGAAGGAAACGAGATCACCTTCCGGTTGACCAACGAAGATAATAAGACGTGGGTGTCTAAACGCTGGCTTCACCCTGAACAGCGCTATGCCATTGCGTCCCGTCATGATCCCATGTTTCCGTTTAAGTATATGAAGATCATCTGGCTTTACTACGAGCAGGATGGCGGCACGCTGATGACCTGGATTCAGGATTTTGAGATGGATCCAGAATTCACCACCTACACAGCCGAACAGATTGAAGGATTTATCAACGAACATTCGGTTCACAACATGGAGATTTTCAAGAAAGTGATCGAGAAGGAAGCGGCCCAAACGGCCGGCTAGGCCCGAAAGATCATGATATTTGAGCGATTGAAGGGTGAGCGCAGTGTTGTCTACATCCTGATGTGTCTGGGCTGTTTCGTGATCTCGTTTAATGTCGCCGCCATCTCGGCGGCCGTTCCGGAAATCAGCCGGGATTTGCGCTACTCGGATTTTGAGGTCGCTCGAATCATTCCGTACTACTTGATGCCGTACGGAATCGGCGCGCTGCTTTACGCGCCGTTAACACGTTTTTTTTCATTCCGCCGGATCTTGTGTCTGGTTATGGCGTTCTATGGTCTGGCGTGCTATGTCTGCTCGGTCGCGACTGATCTGAATGTGTTGTTAGCCGGACGGGTGGCTATGGGAATCTCCGGTGCCGGTGTGATCCCGATGGGATTGATGCTGATCGGCGAGCATTTTGATAAGTCCATCCGCGGTCGATTGGTAGGCGTGTTCTTTAGTCATGCCTTTATCGCGTCCATTGCCGGACTGGTTGTCGGGGCGTACGCGGATTGGCCTATGATATTCCGCGTACCGGCGGCCGCTTCGGGGATACTGCTTGTGATGTTTGGTTTTTACCGGTCGGATATTCTGGGATCACGGCATTCCGGTCGTATCAATTACCTGGCTGTGCTGGGAAATGTCCGTATCCGCCGGGTGTTTATGTATATTTTCGCGATCAGTTTCTTGTATCACGGGGTTCACAAGTGGTACGGTGTTTTTCTCAGCCGTGTTTACGGTTTCGATAAAGTCGCGATCAATGTCATGATTGTTTTGACGGTTATTGGCGGGATGCTCGGGCAGCTGACGGGCGGCTATTTGACCGATAAAAAAGGCCGGCGTTTCACCGTACAGGCCGGTGTCATCGGATTGTCGATCGGTATCGCCTTGCTCTATCTGAATCAGCCGGTTTATATCTTGGGGATTGTGCTGACCGCCATTTCCATTTTCTGGACAGTTGGTCATAACGGGATTTCAACCGTCCTGACCGATTTCTCAGACGCCGATCGGCCGGCCGTGGCCAGTCTTAATTCAGCCGTTCGGTTTATCAGTGGAGGCTTAGGCTTCGCGGTGAGTACAAGATTTGTGGAGCATAGTTTCCAATTGACTTTTTTATGTGTCGGATGTTTGACGATTTTATTGTATTTCACGTTGAGGGCGGTTGTGCCTCAGGAACATTCTTAATGAAAGGATCATCATGGATTTAAAAGGAAAAAATGCCATTGTGACCGGGGCGTCCAAGGGGATCGGTAAGGCGATTGCCACGCGGTTAGCCGGAGCCGGTATTAATGTGTGTCTGGCCGCGCGAACCCAATCAACACTGGATGAGGCGGTGGCCGAGCTTCAGAAGATTTCGGATGCCAAGATTATCGGCGTGAGCTGTGATGTCGGTAATTTCGGTGATTTGGAACGGCTGGTTGAAACCACGCGTAAGGAGCTGGGACCGATCGATATCTTGATGAACAACGCAGGCGTTTCCAGCCAGTTTCCATTTGAAAAGCAGCCGTTTGAGGATTTTGAACGACTGGTCCAGACCAATTATCTGGGATATGTGCGACTGATTCGGCTGGTCATCAACGAGATGATCGAACGCAAACAGGGGGCTATTATCAATTCGGTATCGGGATCAACATTGGTGGACCCGATCCCGCGCGGATTCATTACGTACAGCTCACTGAAAGTCGGTTTGCGGGCGTTCTTAAAAGGTTTGTTCTGGGAGTTACGGGATCACGGTATTAAGGTAACGTCGATTTTACCGGGGGTCGTGGCGTCAGATTTAACCGACAAGCTGGATGACATCACTCAACAGCAGCAAAGCCGGTTAATGGATCCGGATGCCGTGGCCGATATGGTCATGTTTGCGTTGAGTGTTCCGCAGAATTGCTGCCCGCTTGAATTGGCGGTCATTAATCAGCAAACGCCTTGGACCAAGCCGGTCATTGATTACAAGCAACAGATGGCTGACTGTCCGCATTGCGGGGAAAATATCGAAGAGATGAAAAAGCGTAAAGCGCAGGTTAAATAACCATTTGGGATAGTAGATACGTGTTGTTTGTGTCTTAGACAGCATGGGTCATTTCAAGGAATTTTTATGACCGTCTCTGAAGCTGCTGTTTCAGGGGATGCTTAGCCAATGACTTAATTCCAACAAATGAGCATATCAATATAAGATGGTCTACAAACTTATAACTAGGCAAAGGAGGTGATAATACATGGACAAAACAATTGCGACATTCCAGAAAAATAAATTTCAGGAAATTCGTGTGGGAATCCGGGAGTTCAAGGGCAATGATTTAATTGATATTCGAACATGGACGATGACTCAAGGAACGGAAGAAATGGTTCCGACTGCCAAAGGGGTATCAATCAATATCCACTTACTTAAGGATTTACGAAAGTGTTTGGATGAGGTTGAACAGATCCTAAAAGAAAAAAAGATGCTTTAACCGGTGTGATCGATCGGTCAAATATTTGAAGTCAGCCGTAGACAAACGGCTGAGCTTGCGAATCTCTATCGAAAGATATCTATGTCAAAAATATATGATGCCCATAGCCACTATATGCCGCCTGAGATCGGCCAGAACACGGCTTTCTTCAAGGTAGGCTGGTCAGATGCCGAGCGACAGCTTGGGGTGATGGATGAACTCGGGATTGAGAAATCGTTGCTGCTGTATCCCACCAGTGATGCTCATTTAAATATGGGAGGATGGGCGACGGTGGCCGATGTATACAACTCCAAGATTCGGGATGTCGTCAAAGTCCATGCCGATCGCTTCATGGGAGGATTCGTCATTCCTTACGGAAATGTGAGGGGCCGTGATGAAGAGTTGACCAAATTTGATCCCAAGAGTTTCAAGGTATTTTCACTGGCCTCCAGTTACGATGGGGTCTATCTCGACGACGACTATTTTGAACCGGTCTTCGAGTTTGCCCAAAAGCACGGTGTGCCTGTTCATGTGCATCCGCAGATTTTGAACCCCATTGGAAGTGAACGCATTGAAGATCCGCTGTTGTCCCCGGTGTTAGAGTATGTATTTGACGTCTCGATGTGTCTCGGAAAGTTAATGATGTCGGGAACATTTATCAAATTCCCCGACGTGAAATTTATTTTTGCGCATTACGGCGGCGTGCTTCCCGTCGTGAAAGAGCGTTTTGACAACACATATCAGATGCTTCGTCGTCGAGAATTTGTCAAAGATTTAGGAAAGTTGCCGGGAGACTATTTTAAAAATTGCTACTTTGATACGAGTGGATCCAAATCGCCCGCGTCGCTGCTGTGCGCCCTGGAAGTCACGGATCCGTCACATATCATGTTTGGAAGCGATTATCCGGCCAATCAGAATATTCCTGGGGCCCTGGATGTGCTGGGGGAGGTGGGGCGTTCACCGCAGGAAACCGAGCTGATGAAATATTTAAGCTTGCAAAATTTAGTCTTTTAGCATACAATGCGTAATACAAAATTAGTTGAGCGGTTCATTCGGGTTTACAAAAACTTCCGAATTTTGGAAAGTCTGTAAGTCCTTAAAATTAGCTGATTTTTGATCTCTGAGACAATTCGAAAAAAAATTCAAATCATTTGCAAAAATGGCTTGACAAACAGAATTATCTCAGGTATATTCCTTAAATCATTCGCGGGCACATGCCCCGAAATTCAACAGATCTTTGAAATTTTATTATCTCGTTAGTGCCATAAGCATTACAAATTAGTACAAAAAAGCCAAGTCATTTTGGAGAGTTTGATCCTGGCTCAGAGTGAACGCTGGCGGCGTGGATTAGGCATGCAAGTCGAGCGAACCTACCGTAATTGAAGTGGAGGTGCTTGCACCAAAGCGGATTTTGCATTCGGGTTAGCGGCAAACGGGTGAGTAACACGTAAACAATCTTCCTCAAAGACGGACAAAGCGTCGTGAAAACGGCGGTAATTTCCGATGTGGACATAGAATCGCATGTTTTTATGTTTAAAGGTGGGGACCTTCGGGCCTGCCGCTTTGAGATGAGTTTGCGTCCTATCAGCTTGTTGGTGAGGTAACGGCTCACCAAGGCTTTTGACGGGTAGCCGGCCTGAGAGGGTGACCGGCCACACTGGGACTGAGACACTGCCCAGACTCCTACGGGAGGCTGCAGTCGAGAATCTTTCACAATGGACGAAAGTCTGATGATGCGACGCCGCGTGCAGGATGAAGGCCTTCGGGTTGTAAACTGCTTTTGTTAGGAAAGAAACCTGTATGGTTAATACCCATGCAGCTGACGGTACCTAAAGAATAAGCCACGGCCAACTCCGTGCCAGCAGCCGCGGTAATACGGAGGTGGCGAGCGTTACTCGGAATTATTGGGTGTAAAGGGCAAGTAGGCGGTCTAATAAGCGAGGGGTGAAATCTACCGGCTCAATCGGTAAACTGCCTTTCGAACTGTTAGACTTGAGGCTGAGAGAGGGAAATGGAATTAGCAGTGTAAGGGTGAAATCTGTAGATATTGCTAAGAACACCAGCGGCGAAGGCGATTTCCTGGCTCAGATCTGACGCTAAACTGCGAAAGTTAGGGTAGCAAACAGAATTAGATACTCTGGTAGTCCTAACTGTAAACGATGAGTACTAGGTGTTGGGACTTAGGTTTCAGTGCCGCAGCTAACGCATTAAGTACTCCACCTGGGGACTACGGCCGCAAGGCTAAAACTCAAAGGAATTGACGGGGACCCGCACAAGCGGTGGAACATGTGGTTTAATTCGATGCTACGCGAAGAACCTCACCAGGGCTTGACATATACGCAGTAGTGAACTGAAAGGGGATCGAACCGTTAAGTCCGGTAACGTATACAGGTGCTGCATGGCTGTCGTCAGCTCGTGTCGTGAGATGTTGGGTTAAGTCCCGCAACGAGCGCAACCATTGCCCTATGTTGCCACTCTATCCTTCGGGGTAGAAGCACTCTTAGGGGACTGCCTGGGATAACCAGGAGGAAGGTGGAGATGACGTCAAGTCAGTACGGCCCTTATGCCCTGGGCTACACACGTGTTACAATGGCAGGTACAAAGGGTTGCCAACCCGTGAGGGGGAGCTAATCTCAAAAAGCCTGCCCCAGTTCGGATAGGAGTCTGCAATTCGACTCCTTGAAGCCGGAATCGCTAGTAATGGAAGATCAGCTCGCTTCCGTGAATACGTTCCCGGGTCTTGTACACACCGCCCGTCAAGCGATGGAAGCCGGGGGTACCCGAAGTCCTATGTAGATAGGCCGAAGGTAAAATCGGTGACTGGGGCTAAGTCGTAACAAGGTAGCCGTACGGGAACGTGCGGCTGGATCACCTCCTTTCTATTCTTTTAAGATAGAAATGAAAATACTTTCCATTCACGAGTGGAAAGCAAAATCATGAGTAGTTTGAAGTCTCAAGCGCTTCAAAATACTTGGCTTTTTTTATAAATTGTTCAGTGGTCAACAATCTGGTGCTTACCGTTAGGGTGGTATCCAGATTGTTGTTCATTGGCCTCCGACTTTGGGCCCGTAGCTCAGTTGGTTAGAGCACCGTGCTGATAACGCGGGGGTCAGCGGTTCGAATCCTCTCGGGCCCACCATTTTATCGGGGAATAGAAGCTTTGAGTACAACGCAACAATGCTATTCTTCAATATATTGCTTTTAGCTATTATGGGGCCATAGCTCAGTTTGGGAGAGCGCCTGATTTGCATTCAGGAGGTCAGGAGTTCGATCCTCCTTGGCTCCATTTTCTTTTTCAGGCAAGAGATAATAAAATTACTATAAATTTCACAGGCAGTACACCAATCCAGCCACTTCTGCGGAAGTGGTTCGCTATTGTCTGTAAGTTCTTTGACATATATGTGAGATAGAGAGTAAAGGTTAACATTAATGTTAACTATCGACATTATATTATTCCGTCAGTAACGCAAGTTACTGATCAGAATGGTCTAAGTAGTTCTGTAATTTTTTGCTGTAAGTTATGCGCTTACAGATTTTTTTTAAAAATATTGGTCAAGCTACTAAGGGTTATCGATGAATGACTTGGTAGACTCAGGCGATGAAGGACGTGGTAAGCAGCGATATGCTTCGGGGAGGCGCAAACAGCCTTCGATCCGGAGATTTCCGAATGGGAAAACCCACCTAGGGTTATGCCTAGGTATCGTTAGCTGAATACATAGGCTAGCGAAGCGAACGCGGCAAACTGAAACATCTAAGTAGCCGTAGGAAAAGAAACCGTAAGGGATTCCCCCAGTAGCGGCGAGCGAAAAGGGAACAGGCTAAACCGTCAAGCTTGCTTGGCGGGGTTGCGGGACCTCAATGTGGGACCGGCTGAAGTAGCAGAAGTGTTTGGAAAATCACACCAAAGAGGGTGAAAGTCCTGTACGCTAAACTTCAAATGGCTCTAGAGGTATCCCAAGTACAGTGGGGCACGGGAAATCCTGCTGGAATCTAGCCCGACCATGGGCTAAGCCTAAATACTCGAGTCTGACCGAAAGCGTACCAGTACCGTGAGGGAAAGTTGAAAAGAACCCCGGGAGGGGAGTGAAATAGAATCTGAAATTGATAACCTACAAGCGGTCGAAGGCCTATGCATATCTTCGGGTATGAATGGCTGACGGCGTACCTTTTGCATAATGGACCAACCAGTTAATGCATGTTGCAAGCTTAAGAACTTATGGTTCGTAGGCGTAGCGAAAGCGAGTCTGAATAGGGCGAAAATGAGTAACATGTATTAGACGCGAAACCGGGTGATCTATCCATGGCCAGGTTGAAGCTCTGGGAAACCAGAGTGGAGGACCGAACACAAGTCAGTTGAAAATGGCTGTGATGAGCTGTGGATCGGAGTGAAAGGCTAATCAAACTCGGAAATAGCTCGTTCTCGTCGAAATAGTTCTAGGACTAGCCTCGGATAAAGAGCATGCTAGGGGTAGAGTTACTGAATAGGCTAGGGGGCTTACCCGCCTACCAACCCTAACCAAACTCCGAATACTAGTATGTGTTCTCCGGGAGTCACTCTTTGGGAGCTAAGTTCCAAGGAGGAAAGGGAAACAGCCCAGACCATCGGTTAAGGTCCCTAATATACGCTAAGTGGTGAAGGAAGTGAGATCACATAGACAGCCAGGATGTTGGCCCAGAGGCAGCCATCATTTAAAGAGTGCGTAATAGCTCACTGGTCGAGTGATTTTGCGCCGAAAATGATCGGGGCTCAAGCGTATAACCGAAGCCATGGGGTGTGCTAATCTTCGGATTAATGCATTGGTAGACGAGCGTAGTGTCAGGCGTTGAAGGCATACCGAAAGGAGTGCTGGAGTAGACACTAGTGATACTGTTGGTATAAGTAGCGAAAACTACGGCGAGAAACCGTAGCGCCGAAAATCCAAGCTTTCCTGGGGAAGGTTAATCCGCCCAGGGTTAGTCGAGCCTAAGGCGAGGCCGAAAGGCGTAGTCGATGGACAACAGGTCAATATTCCTGTACCGGTTATAATCGTTAATAGCAGTAGGTGCACAGTAAGCTAGGTAAGCGGAGTGTTGGATGTCTCCGTTCTAAGCCTGCAGCCCAGTTTAATCGCTGGGTGAGGGGTGATGGTAACCAGAAGCTAAGGCGGATGGGATGTTATTGATGCTACACTGTCAAGAAAAGCCTATATGTGAGAGATTAACCGCTCGTACCGTAATCCGACACAGGTAGATAACCAGAATATGGTAAGGCGCTCGAGATAACTCTCCTTAAGGAACTCGGCAAAATGGCCCCGTAACTTCGGGAGATGGGGTGCCCAAGGAGTCAAGTCTTTTACAGGTAAGGCTCTGAGGGTTACAATAAAGAGGCCCGGACGACTGTTTAGTAAAAACACAGCACTCTGCGAAGTCGCAAGACAATGTATAGGGTGTGACACCTGCCCGGTGCTGGAAGGTTAAGGGAAGAGGTTATCCCCTTGAGGGAGAAGCTTTGAACTGAAGCCCCAGTAAACGGCGGCCGTAACTATAACGGTCCTAAGGTAGCGAAATTCCTTGTGGGGTAAGTTCCCACGCGCACGAATGGTGTAACGATTTGGGCACTGTCTCAAGGAGAGACTCGGCGAAATTGTAGTGGCGGTGAAGATGCCGCCTACCCGCAGCAGGACGAAAAGACCCCGGAACCTTTACTGCAGTCTGGTATTGAATTTGAGATTTATTTGTGTAGGATAGGTGGGAGGCTTTGAAGCTGTGGCGCTAGCCATGGCAGAGCCATTGGTGAAATACCACCCTGATAGTTCTTAGGTTCTAACTTTGACCCTTGAATCAGGGCAAAGAACAGTGCCAGATGGGCAGTTTGACTGGGGCGGTTCCCTTCTAAAATGTAACGAAGGGGTTCAAAGGTCTACTTAGGACGGTTGGCAATCGTCTTTAAAGTGCAAGGGCATATGTAGGCTTAACTGCGAGTCCGACAGGACGAGCAGATAGGAAACTAGGACCTAGTGATCCGGTGGTAGATTATGGGATTGCCATCGCTCAACGGATAATAGGTACTCCGGGGATAACAGGCTGATAGCGTTCGAGAGTTCATATCGACAACGCTGTTTGGCACCTCGATGTCGGCTCATCGTATCCTGGGGCTGGACAAGGTCCCAAGGGTCCGGCTGTTCGCCGGTTAAAACGGTACGCGAGCTGGGTTTAGAACGTCGTGAGACAGTTCGGTCTCTATCCGCTGTGGGCGTTCGATACTTGAAGGGGAGCTCTCTCTAGTACGAGAGGACCGGGAGAGACAAACCTCTGGTGTTCCAGTTATCCTGCCAAGGGTAATGGCTGGGTAGCTACGTTTGGAAGGGATAAGCGCTGAAAGCATCTAAGCGCGAAGCCCCCCTCAAGATTAGGTATCGTTGTTCTTCGGAACGATAGGCTCCTTCTAGACTAGGAGGTTGATAGGCTGCATGTGTAAGGCCAGTAATGGCTTCAGCTAAGCAGTACTAATAAGCCGAACGCTTGACCTTTAAATATACGTTTCATTGTCTGTCATCAGTTCGCTGGTGACAGACAATGGTACGTTTTTTGAAGATTTCTTATTCTTTATCTCACATATATGTTAAACATTTAGTGCTTATTTAATGATAAGCATCATTGATTTCCGGTGGTTATACTGTAGGGGCAACACCCGTTCCCATTCCGAATACGGAAGTTAAGTCCTATAAGGTCGATGGTACTGCAGTTGCAAAGCTGTGGGAGAGTAGAAAGTCACCGGTTTTATTTAAAGCCCTATATCCGAGAGATATAGGGCTTTTTTTGTTGATAAATCTCAACATAATGTTTAGATCAGACGCTGAATCTGCGGGATCTATGATGCTGCAACCAATATCTCACAAATCCGAAAAAACGCTTTCAAGCCTTTTATATCAATAGGTTACGTGCATATTCAGCAAAAAATTACAAGAATCGGGTCCAAAAATTGCTCCTTTAGAGTGTATACAAGGAGGATCGGTTATGAATAATGTCACCACATTTATCAAACAGGCTGTAGTCTATGTTACAGCACTTACCTTTATACTAACGCCACAAGGGGCGATGGCTCTCCCACAGGGGGAAAACGTGGTTTATGGAAATGCCACGTTTGATCGATCGATATCGGATCAGTTAACCGTCAATCAATCCACAGATAAACTTATAACGAATTTTGACAGCTTTTCCATAGCTCAACCGGAAAGCGTTCATTTCATTCAAAATTCGGTTTCTAGTGTAGCCCTAAACAGGGTTGTCGGGGGAGACCCGTCAGCCATTATGGGAACGCTGACAGCCACGGGAAAGATATTTGTCATCAATCCCAACGGAGTGGTGTTTGGTCATAATTCCCATGTCGACGTTGGAGGTTTGGTTGCGTCTACTCTAGATATCAGCAATGAGGACTTCCTGGCTGAAAATTATAACTTTGCCGGGCAGGGAGCCGCCGTTGTCAATTACGGGGATATCAATGCGCCCGGCGGATATGTCGCATTGCTGGGTTCACATGTCGCGAATCATGGTGCAGTAGTTGCCGAGATGGGAAGTGTTGTCCTGGCCTCAGGCGAGGCTGTAACGATGACACTGGATCCGCAAGGTCTCATCAATGTGGTGGTTGATCAGCCGACTTCTCAAGATCCAACGCGACATTACGCGGCTGTTGAAAATAGTGGTGTTATTCAAGCCAATGGAGGGCGAGTTGTTTTAACGGCCCAAACGCTGAATGATGTTTTTGATTTTGCTGTAAATAATACAGGCATTATAGAAGCCAAAAACTTCGAAGAGCTGAACGGGCGGATAGTTCTATCGGCCAATCATGATGTTAGTGTGGGTGGAGAGCTGCATGGGGGGCAGGTCGAGATTGTCTCGGAGTCCGGAGATGTACGCCATCGGGTAAACAGTAAGGTCGAGACATACGGTTCGAACATGATAGGTCGAGCCGGGAATGATTACATCCTAGACAATGGTACCGTGATCAATGCCGGTAATGGTGTGGTAGATATATATGCCGAGGAAAACTTGTATATGGGTTCATCAGAGGATCAGTACAAGTCCACTTATGATTGGGATTACGTCTCGGACACGCGCGCATACGAGTTTAGAGAATTCGGATACTATGTCGTCGATGACAATAACAATTTGGTATACGTACCGCTTGTTGTGGGCGAAGATATTGGTAAGGATGGGCTGGCCCCTATCGCCGGATCAGGCGTGGTTTATGAAGATCTTTCAGGACTAGGCCTTTACACAGTATTTCATCGCGGAGGCAGCGGTTATATACATCCGTCGGACACATCCAATACGGACAGTTGGACATTCCATCAAGATGCTGAGTTTAATGCCGATGGTATTGAACACGTGCAAATCGATGGCATTCGTTATGGATGGGAGGATATCTTTGGTGGCGGCGACCTGGATTTTGATGATGCCGTCATTGATTTTGCATTTGATGTGGTCAAGGCTTCGCCGGGTGCGTTTATTAACTCCGATAGCAATGTTTTTCTAACTGCCCAAAATGGTTTTATTAAGCAAGTTGCGGGAGATGTGTGTGCCAAGAATCTTATGTTTTCCGCGAATCACGGAATCACTGGAACGGGCATCAATGGAGGATTTGAAGCCACAGCTCAGAAGGTATCGGCGGAGAATCGGGGCAGTGGGGATATTCGTATCGATAACAAGATCGATACCATGATTACGGATTTAAGCAATGAAGTCGGTCTCAACCCAGGAGTTGTCGGGACAGATGGAATCAATAATCAAGTAGTAGGTGGGACGGTTGATGTCGTGAGTCGTAAAGATCTGACCATCAAGACCCAAGTTAAGGCCAAAGGCGACATTATCCTAAAGGCTTATGAGAATATGTTTCAGAAAGAAAACGGAAAAGTTGTCATTGATCAGGATCCAAACGAGGGATTATTACCGGTTAATGTATACAGCACATCCCATCAAACCGAGCAGTGGAGTAATGACAACACCGTCGATATGGAATGGACTTTACCGGAATACACCACGGATAAATTCGATATCACGCTGGAAGCCGGCGAACAGTATATCATGGAACCCGGAGCCAGTGTGGAATCTAATGGCGGAGACGTCAACGTCACGGCCAATGATGACATCTTATTGACATTGATTGACGCGCACAATGGTGATGTGGCCATCATCTCACAGAACGGATCCATTATTGACAACGATCTGGACGTGGCACCGGCGGATTACGATGTCATCGGTCATCATATTCAACTCCAAGCCGATAACGGAAGCGTGGGCGAAAATGGTAATGAGCAGGAAATCGACCTAGGCGCTCCGCACTTTGAGTTTTCGTATGTCGCTGATACCTTGAACAATACGATTCCTGACAACATCACGGATACCTATACAGTCTCTTTGAATGAGCAAGGTGACTGGATTTACCAAACGACATTTCTGGCGGATGTTGACAATGCCAATTGGGGATTTCATTTGTTAACGATGGATGAGTCCAATAATGCGTTGTTCGCGGCGCAGCATGTCCGTCCGTTCTTCATTGATACGACAGCGCCGATTATCACAGGTGATTATCTGGCCGCGAATGAATTCGGCTGGCACAATCAGGATGTGACAGTGAGTTTCAGCGCGACGGATAATTTGTCCGGGTTCAACCCTGACGGCAGTTTAACCGCGGGGTTAAATTCAGAAACGATTACGCAAGAAGGTATCGGTCTAGTTGTCACTTCAGACGGAATCTTTGACCGGGCGGGAAATGCCGCGCAAATTATCGATGTGGTGCTCAACATTGATCAAACGGCCCCGGTGATCACGGACTTTAATCTGCCGGATCCCAATGAATTTGGTTGGTACAATCAAGATGTCACCGTCGATTTTAGTGCCACGGACAATCTCTCAGGCTTCAATCCGGATGGCGCGCTCAGCACGAATTTACTCTCTCAAACAAGTACAGGCGAGGGGGTAGGGCTGATCATCACATCGGAAGGGATTACGGATCGTGCCGGTAACGTGGCCAACCGTGTGGAGGTGGCGGTTAATGTCGATAAGACGGCTCCGGTCATTTCGGCTGATTATTTGGCAGCTAATGAGTTCGGTTGGCACAATCAAGATGTTACCGTCGATTTTAGCGCCACAGACAATCTGTCTGGATTCAATCCCGACGGCGCGTTGTCTGCCGCCTTAAATTCCGAGACAATTACGGCCGAGGGGCTGGGATTGATCGTCACGTCTGACGGAATTTTCGATCGCGCCGGGAATGCGGCTGTTCCTCTGGACGTGACACTCAATATCGATAAAACAGCGCCGGTCATTTCTGCTGATTATTTGGCGGCCAATGAATTCGGTTGGCACAATCAAGATGTCACTGTTGACTTCAGTGCGACCGACAATTTATCCGGATTTAATCCCGATGGCGCCTTGTCAACGGCATTGAATTCTGAGACGATCACTGCCGAAGGTTTAGGGTTAATTGTGACGTCGGACGGCGTCTTTGACCGCGCGGGTAATGCGGCGGAACTGATTGACGTCGTACTGAATATAGATAAAACCGCACCGGTTGTAAGTGCAGATTACCTGGCACCCAATGAGTTTGGCTGGCACAATCAAGATGTCACGGTTGACTTTAGTGCGACGGATAATCTATCTGGTTTTAATCCAGACGGAGCACTATCAACAAACTTAAATTCTGAAACAATCACCAGCGAAGCTGCCGGTATTATTGTGACGTCAGATGGCATATTTGACCGAGCCGGCAATGCGGCGGTACCTGTTGATGTGGTTGTAAACTTAGATAAAACGGCTCCAGTTATCACGGCTGGAGATCCAACTGGCCCAACAAACTCGAATGGCGAGTTCACTGGTGACGTGACAGTGCCATTCAGCGCAACAGACAATTTATCCGGGTTTGCCCCTGATGGAAATACCATAACCGATCTTTCCTCAGAAACGGGTCAACCCGGATTTATTGTCACCTCCGACGGTATCTTTGATCTGGCCGGAAACTTTGCGCCGGGAATTCCGGTAGGACCATTTGCAGGGCCAACCGTGACGCCGCCCACAACTCCACCGACAGTGGTTGGGGTGCCGCTCACATTTGAATATCTTCCCAAAGAATACACTGTCTACTATGAGGTTCTCTCACCCAGTCAGTTTCTGAGCTTTGAACCGACTCTCAAAGTCGGGTTCTTCGGATATCATCCGATTACAGAGACGAATATGGTCGCCTTGGAAGAGGAGGGACTGGATCTATCCATCGAGGTCTACGAATTCATCGAAGATCAGATGGACCGGAAAAAACGGGCGGTACCGTATTTTGCCAACTGGTAGTTCTTTCGAGAGACTTAAGTGTTTATATAATAGGCACTTAAGTCTCTGACTAATTTGATAAAAATTATATAAGTCATTTATTTGCATATACTTACAAAATGTTTTACACTTGCAGAGATGTTGAGGTGTTTTTAAGATCGCTTTGAACAGGAGCGGGCAGGAGATTTGAGATGAAAAAGTTTATTTACATATTACTTGCGTTAGGTGTGAGCATGGCTTCAGGATCGGGTATGGCTCTGGCCCAACCCGCCCCGGCCGACACAGCTGGCGGATTATTGCGTCAAGATGTGGATCAGTTTCGTATAGAAGAGTTTGAACGACGCATCAAGGCTGAGCGTGAAAAGCGTCAGCAGCAAGAGGAAGAGGTCATCGAAGTCAAGGGAACGGGACCATCGGTCATGATCAGCCAGATCGATATCGAGGGTGTCAATATTATCCCCATGAAAGACCTTCATCCGATCCTGATGGAGTATCAGAATCGCGAACTCACCATGGCAGACATTCAGGGGTTGGCCCGAAAGATTACCCAAGTTTATCGCGAGCGTGGCTTTGTGACATCACGAGCGTACATCCCACCGCAGAATATGGACAACGGCCGTCTGGTCATCAATGTGCTTGAAGGTCGGCTGGGTGATGTGGAGATTCAAGGTAACAAACATTTCAAGACATCTCTTCTGAAGAAGAAGCTGGATATGCAGGGACAGAATCAGTATTTTGACTATTCCCAGCTGCAGCGCTCACTGGCGTATATCAATGAACATCCGGACAGGACAGCGCGTGCGGTGTTACTGCCGGGGGATCAGCCCAAGACGACCGATGTTGTCATCGAGGTTCAAGATCAGCTGCCGATACATGCAGGTTTTGAATTTGACAATCATGTCTCCCGTTTTATCCATCGTGACCGATTCGGGGTCTTTGTTGAGCATAATAACCTAACGGGAAATGATGATCGCCTGGAAATCAAAGGCTATCTTACCGACGGGAAACTCTTGAAGTCCGGACAGCTTCGTTATCTGTATCCGTTTTCACCGACCTTTGAAGCTGGATTTTACGCATTGTACAGCGAATCAGAATTGGGTCGTGAATTCAAATCGGTGCAGGCCGAGGGTGAGGCTCAATTGTATGGAATTTTCGCCACCAAAGAATTAGTCAAGAACGACACGATTGAGGTTCGATTGAACGCCGGTTTTGACTACAAGGACATTGAGAACTTCCTGCTGGGAAGTGTCAATTCGCATGATGAACTACGGGTTTTGAAGGCCGGAATGGATTTCGATTTTGTCGATCGATTCGGCCGATCAATTCTTACATCGGAGATTCACGCCGGAATCCCTGATTTTCTGGGAGGGTCCGAGGCCAAGGACGCCATGGCGTCACGAATGGGCGCGGGTGGTAAATTTCAGAAGGGAGTATTCAATTTCTTTCGGTTACAGCCAATGCCTTACAATACTCACATCCTGTGGAAGAATTCGGGGCAGTTCACCAATCATACACTGGTCGCCTCTGAGCAATTTCAAATTGGCGGGGCCAAAAGCGTTCGCGGTTATGCGCCGGCTGAATTCTCCGGGGATCGCGGATTTTATAGCTCCGTGGAATGGTCGTTCCCGTTATGGGGGTTGTCGAAGAATGTTAAGGTTCCATTTCGTCAAGAACGTCTGTATGACGCGGTGCGAATGGTTGCCTTCTATGATATCGGATTTATCGATAACCGTAATCCAGCTGCCGGCGAGCAGTCTAATGAAACACTTCAGGCGTATGGTTTCGGTGTGCGTCTGAATCTGCTGGATGATCTAGCGTTGCGCATTGAAGTTGGCTTTCCGATCGATGGAAAGTCCGCTGATGGTGATCATCATCACACCTGGTTTGAGCTCAAGTATCGATATTAACCTGAGCTAGCCGTACCTCCTAAGACAAGGCCTGATAATCTCCGGATTATTAGGCCTTTTTTATTTTTATTAAATTCCCCTATAGTATAATGACAATGAGTTTTGATAACTGGGAGGAAAACTATGTTTCTAAAACGAATGATGATCTTTTTGTTGCCGGTCCTGGTATTGTTAGGCTGTTCCGCGCCGCAGGACACCGCCATCACCATCGATGATATTGAAATTTCGCTCACTGAATTTGATGAGGCCTTTGCCAAGTCGCGCTTTGCCAGGCAAGGGGCGAAAGGACGCCGGCTGTTCCTGGATGAATTTATCTCCAAGAAGTTGATCCTAAAGACCGCCGAAGATCTGGGGCTGGATCGCGATCCGGCGTTTTTGTCGGATATTCAACGGTTCTGGGAGCAGGGATTGATCAAGCGGGTGACGCTGGCTAAACAGGAAGAGCTGCTGGAATCCATCCAAATCTCCGAGGCGGATATGTTTAAGTACTATCAGGACAATCAGGCGGCGTTCAACGGACGAAGTTACGATACGGTGCGTCCGGAAATCCGCAATCTCATCTACGCCCAGCGTAATCTGGCGTCGATGCGTCAATGGGTCGAGTCCTTGGAGTCTGGACGGAAAATTTCTATAAATCACGATTTGCTGGGGATTGATCGAAAATAGGAGAGCTTTATGGGGCAAGAATTTAAACGCCGGAAATATTTTATCGATAGTCAGTTTCAGTCAAAATTTATTCTGCGGTTTAGTTTTGTGGTGGTATTGTCGACGTTTCTCGTCGGCGCGATTGTGTTTTTTATGTCCCGGCATTCCACCACCGTCGCTATCGAGAACACGAGGGTCTTGATAAAGCCCACATCCGATTTTATCCTGCCGTTATTGATATCAACATTTCTGATCGTTTCCTTTGTCGCGGCGTGGGTGGGGATATTTCTTACCTTGATAACATCACATCGCATTGTCGGTCCGGCCTATCGATTGACGAATGAGGTCAAGCGTTTCAGCGCGGGAGATCTTAAGGTGAATTTTAATATCCGGCAGAAGGATCAGCTAAGGGATCTGGCCGATAGCCTGGCCGAGATGTCCGGCACGTACAAGGAGAAGCATGAGGCCCTGGATGCCAGATTCGCGCAGCTCAAGGGTTTTATCGAAGAACATCACTACTGTCTGGGGACGGATGATACGCCTAAGGTCAAACAGATGATTGAGGACATCGATCAGTCGCTGAATTTCTTTAATTCCAAATGAGACGACTGTTTTATCTAGTTGCGGCTCTTGTGTTCATGTCAGCGGCTCCGGTGGAGGCTGGACGGTTCGAAGGTGATGGTGCGCTTGTCACGAAAAGCCAGTATTTCGAGCTGTATGCGCCGGACGATTTCTCGATGGAGCATTTGCTCAATGAATTGAAGTTTGAATACTTTCTGAGCCTTGATGCCTACTTTGTTGGTGAGATTCGTGATCTGAATGATTTGCTGTGCCGGACGATTGACGCCATATTTCTGGAGATCAATGATTCATTAGGCCTTTCCGTCGAGAATTACTCCGGGACCATTCGGTTTTTAAAGGACCACAACGAACTGAACCGGGTCTTTCAGGATATCTTCAAGGTCGATTTTAACGAACGGGCCTTTTATTTTTACGAAGGCAATACCATCTATATCTCGCTCGAAGATATAACACTGGGAATGCTGGGGCATGAGATGGCCCACGCGATTATTTCCCACTACTTTGTAGTTCCGCCTCCCAAAAAACTTCAGGAAGTGCTCTCCGGATACGTGGAATTCAAATTGAGAAAGGCGACAAATGATCTTGCGACTCCTTAGAGGGGTTTCACGATATCTATGGCTTGTGTGCCTAGTCCTCTTGGTTGTTTTGTCATCAACAAATGTGGTTGCCGTTGAGTCTGATTTAAAATCCGGGGTCAGGAATCAGCAGCTCATCAATTGGATCAAGGACAATATCAGTCCGGTGACGGGGTTACCGTTGAGTTTCGGTACGCGTCCCCAGACACGGTTGGACGTCCTAAATGGCATTGGCGCGTCCGAGAGTGTGACCGGGATTATTGAAAGGATCATCGTCGAGGAGGGGATGTCGGTCTATGACGCCGCGGTATGGCAGATTGTGCTTTCCAGCCTGGGCGGCGCGGAACATCTGGAGCTGGCATCACGCCCGATCGAAACCTACTGGCGGGGAAGCCTGCGGGATCTAAGGAATATCCGGGCCGGCAATGGCAGCGGTCAGCGTTTTATCTACAACCGAAAGTATCCAGACGTGGTGTCATCTGACCTAAAAGATAAAGGCCGACGCGGATTTATATTTCGCATCAAGAATGCGCACGGCAATTATCTATCGGCGGACCCGCTGGACGGCAAGACGCAGTTCGAGGGTTTTCCCAACTGGCCCGACATTCACTGGGAGGATTGGAAGCCGATCTCGGGTGAGAATGCGTGGGTGGTGATCGCGGCGATGCATGTGTACCATCAAAAATATTATGACGCCGAGCGGGGGACGTACACCATCAATGAGGATTCAATAGAGCTGTCTCTGGCGCGCGAGCTGGCCCGGGCCGCTATTTTTTTACAGGCGGAGAACGGCGGTGTCCGGATGGCCCCGATCGGGACATATTATTTTTCGATTGAGAATATTGTGGCCGATAACGCCGATGTGGTTGGATTGATTCTCGACGAGGCGGCGATCGAATCCAAGGCGTCGTACGACGCGCATGTCGACGAGCATGGAGTGGATCATGCCTTGCTGAATTCCGAACACACCACATGGTATTACCATGAAATTTCTACAGAGAACAATCTTTCGTGGTATACGGCATTTAGTCAGTTATACGATGTAACGGGAGATGAAACCTATTTAAAGGCAATGGCCCGTATTGAACGTTATCTCAAGACTGTTTGGAACGATGAGGAGGGATTTTTTTATCAAGGCGCGCATTTCGATGGAACACGCTGGATTCCGAACCGTCGACATTTTGCCACGGACGTTCAGACATGGGGGGTCAGTAAACTTACGCCCCAACGGATTGATCAATGGTTTGGCTCCGGTAGTGCCTACCGTATGTGGCAGACGGCCAAGGCCAAGTCAGGGGTCTTCGATGATGAAGGGGAGGTGTTGGGTGTCGGTTATACGAGTGAGGAGGGGCAATTATCGATTGAATGGACGGTTGGGGCGATCTATGCCATGCATGAACTGGCGAACCACTATGCGGTTGAAAATCCTGTCTGGGCCCAAACGGCCGAACGTGAGGCGCGAAGCATGCGCGAGGGGATTGAATCCTTTCGTCGATCAATCAACGAAAAATTCGCGGCGTATTCTTATTCATCGCAGCGACGATGGATCCCTTTCGGCTGGTTTGCCCATGATCCCGAGGTGCTCAGCATGGTCTCGACCTGCTGGGTGATTCTGTATGATTCCGGCTACAATCCTTTCCGTCTCAATTCCAGACTTCATTGATATTATTTAATCAATGCGGAAAGATACCTCGTCTATATAGTAGTTGACATTTATTCGCATTGTGTTATTATTTTGTTTTACTAATTGTTAGCAAAGCAAATTAATTAATTCGCGCGGACAAAATGACTCAAACCACTCCAAATACACAAGAAACAAACCGGATTGCCGGCGAAATCGCGGTTCTGATGCCGCTGATCGCCCGTAAAGTGCTTTTCGATTTTTTTCAATCCGTGGATATCTCACAGTCACAGCTGCTAACCGTAGTGGCGGTTCACGATATGGGGGAATGTCGCCTGTCGGATTTGAGTCAGAAGATGGGGATTTCCAATCCCACCGCCTCCGGCCTTGTTGATCGTCTGGTCCAGAATGGATACATGAAACGCGAGGCGGATCCCGACGACCGAAGGGCGGTTGTTCTTTCGGTGACTGATAAAGGCACAAAGCTGACGCAGAAATTGAGAGAATCGACTCAGCAAAAGTGGAACAACATCCTTACGGAGATTCCGCAGGCCGATCAGCGCGATTTTATTCGGATTTTAAAAGTTATTAAGGAGAAGGTCTCATGAAATATTTAACATTACCATTCGGGATCATCGGCCTGATGTTTCTGTGTTCTACAAATTTTGTCCATGCCGAATCGCCGATGGTTCGTTTGTCGGTGGATGACGTGACCCGGATCGCGCTTGACAACAATTTTGACATCCAATTGGCTAAGTATGATGCCTGGATCAAGGCCACGGATGGAATGAAGAGTGAATCTATTTTTGACACGATATTTAATGCTGAAGTTTCATATCGGGAGGATGAGAGCGCGCGGGCTACCACTTTCTCCGGGACGCGCACCGTGGAGAACGACTACAACATTGGATTCGCGAAAAAACTCCCGTCCGGAACGTCGCTAAACCTAGCCATGACCAACGCGCGGGATGTTACCAACTCAACTTTTTCAACATCTCCGGTCACACGTGAATCAACGCTGGAGTTATCAGTGGTGCAGGCGATGGGTAAGAATTTTCTGGGAATGCAGGATCGCGGCACAATCAAGCTTACGGAAATTGATATTGAGAATTCGGAATTTACATCACTTGATAAACTTGAGGCCACTGTGGCCGAAGTCCAGCAGGCCTACTGGGATCTGGTTCTTCAGGCGGAGCGGGTCGAGATTGAGCGTGATATGGTTGAACAGGCCAAGAAACTCTATGATCTGCACCAAAAACAATTGAAGGACGGGCTCGTCGAGATTCCGGACGCGATTGCTTCAGAAGCCAACTATCAGCGCACGCTGAATCGATTAACACTGGCGCAAAATACCTACCAACGAAAATTAAACGTCGTCAAGCTATTGCTGAACCGGACTGACCTTGACGTGGTGATCGAACCCACGGACAAGCTTCAACTGGCCGGTTCACAAACAGCCACGATGGAAAGCCTGGATTTGGCCTTAAAGAATCGTCGGGACTTCAAGCAGGCGATGAACCTCATCAAGGCCCGGGATATCCAGTTGTCCATGAAAAAAAATAATCTGTGGCCGGAAATCAATCTGACCGCATCACTGGCCCGAAACGGTTTGGGTGACAGCTTCAATGATGCCGCCACGAAGATCAGTGAAGAAGATAATCCAAATTTCTTTGCCGGCTTAACGTTTGAAATCCCGTTGGAAAACCGCAGCGCCCGGGCGGAGTTGAAGGCCGCCGAGCTTGAGAAGGCCAGGATCTTACTCAATACCAAGTACCTCGAACGGCGCATCACCATAGAGATTGTGGACCAGGTCCGTGACTGCAACATCTTCCGGGAAGTAGCGCAGAATGAAATCGCGATCTCGGATTTACAGATTCAAAAACTTGAGGAAGAACAAAAACGATTCAACCTTGGTCGGTCAAATACCGATATCATTATTCGTTTTCAGGAGGACGTGATTCAAGCCCGCTTATCCGCAGCCGAGGCCAAATATCGTTATCAGACGGCCTTAATTGATCTCAAACGAAAAGAATCCACCTTGCTGAGTCGTTATTGGAACGACGAACTCTGATCCACTTACCCACTAGCTGAACCTCAATTTATCAACACGTCATTAGGGGTGTCGTATGAAGATTGCGGAACTGTCCGTTAAAAATTCCTTACTTGTTAACCTGATTTCCATATTCATTATTCTGATTGGAACCGTTTCGATGCTGCAGATGCAGCGCGAGGCGTTCCCACAGGTCGACTACGACATTGTCACCGTCACCACGGTTTGGCCGGGCGCTCCGACAGAAGACGTGGAGAAGTTTGTCACGATTCCATTGGAAGAGGAGTTGCAATCCGTCAGCGGTCTGCAGGAAGTGGATTCGCGCACGGACGAAGGTTTGTCCTATATCGGAGTTACGATCGAACCGAGTGTGGTGGACAAGCGCAAAGTGGTCAATGATATCCAGCGGGCGGTGGACCGCGTCAGGGATTTGCCGGAAGAAGCTGAAGATCCGGAGGTGTTCGAGTTAGCGACCAGCGAGTTTCCGGTCATAGAGGTGTCGATCAGCGGTCAGGTCAGTGAGAAAGTCCGTCGGGAATATGCCGAGACACTCAAGGATGAGCTGCTGGATATTGAAGGCGTCTCCCAGGTTCGGGAGATCGGATGGCGGGACTACGAGTTTTGGGTTGAGGTTGATCCGAAAAAGCTCAAAGACTATCATGTCTCGATGCAGGAGATTATGGCCGCGCTGCAGACCCGTAATGTCACCGTTCCCGGGGGGCAATTAACGACGTCCGACAAGGAGTTTAATGTTCGAACCACGGGCGAGTTTAAAACAGCGGATGAGATTGCCGAAGTGATCATCCGGGCCAATGATTCAGGCAACTGGCTGAAGGTCAAAGATGTCGCGACGGTCAAAGAATCCTTTGAAGACGCCACCACCATTGCCAAGGTCAACGGGAATCTGGCCAGCGCCATGGTGGTTGTCAAGACAGAGCAGTCTGACGCGATCAAGGTGGTGGATGAAGTCCAGGCGGTTATCACGGAATTCAAGAAGCAGTTGCCCGATAACATGGACATCAAGACGGCGAATGATTTTTCGTTTTACGTCAAACGGCGGCTGGGTGTGTTGACGAACAACGGAATTATCGGATTTATCCTGGTCCTATTTATTCTCTTCCTATTTTTGGACCCGGTCCCCGCGTTCATGACGGCTTTCGGGATTCCGATCGCGCTATGTACCTCATTTTTAGTGATGAATCTCCTGGGTATCACGATCAACCTGGTGTCGATGCTCGGGATTATTTTGGTGCTGGGGATGCTCGTCGATGACGGGATTATTGTCGCCGAGAATGTCTATCGGCATGTGGAAGAAGGGCTGCCGCCCCGACAGGCCGCGATCAAAGGGACCAATGAGGTCGCCTTACCGGTAACGATAACGATTCTGACGACATTCGCGGCCTTTGGTCCGCTGATGTTTATGGATGACGTCCTTGGTAAGTTTATCCGTGAGATACCCAAAGTTGTATTGATCACTTTGTCGGCCTCGTTGTTTGAGGCGTTTGTGATTTTGCCGTCCCATTTAAGTGACGCCGTAGGTCTATTCAAAAAGAAACCCAAGCCTAAGTCTGAGAGCGGCTGGTATGCCGGGTTGATTCGGATTTATCGCACAAGTCTTGATCTGGCCTTGCGGATGCGGTATTTGGTGCTGTTTGGCATGATCGGTGTATTCGCGTTTTCCATTTTCATTGCCACGACACAAATGAAGTTTATATTGTTCGCCGGTGATGGGATCGAGTATTTTTGGGTCAGGGCCGAAGCACAGAAGGGAACTCCGCTGGAAAAAATGAATGAATTGCTGGCGCCGGTGGAGCAGACCATCACGGAGTTGCCGGAAGATGAGCTGGAAAGTTATCGGACCTACATCGGATCGATTGAGTCTGAGGCCGGTTTTGATCCCAATGCCAAGCGCGGGACTCATTTGGCCCAGATCACCGTCTTTTTGACGCCGTCACAGCAGCGCGAACGTCGTCCAAGGGAAATCATGGAAGAGATCCGGACCAAGATGGAAAAGATCGAGGGGTTTGAAAAACTTACCACCTTGCTCCCCAAGGAAGGTCCGCCGACGGGGGCGGATGTTGAGGTGGGAATTAAGGGAGAAGAGTATTCAGTGATGGAGAGATTGTCTGTTCCGTTCATAGCATATTTGGAAGGAACAGTGCGGCCAGATTCCTTTGTAGACATGTTCACCAAGGCAGAGAAAGATGGATTTCTAGACAAAATCTTAAAAAGACATGCAGGGGAGCAAGCTATATCTGAAAGTAGTGCTGAGCTCGAATCTGAACAGCTATATCAAAAGCTTCGTTCCATGAGCTTACTCGATGAGACTTCAAAGCTTGTTAGTGATGTAGATAATTACTTTTTGAAAATCATGGATTGGCCTAAGGCTTTGATTTTTAAAGAGGCTCGTCGCAAGATTAGCAGTCATTTTAGCTTTCGAAAGGATTTTTCTGAATTGTCTAGGAACGAGTTTCGTCAACTGGTTGCTATACTCAAAATACATAGAAATCATGCAAAGGGAGTATCTGATATCACCACCAGCTATGATTTTGGCAAGAAACAGCTCAAGGTGGTGGTCGATGAGGAAAAGGCCAAGAAGTATTTTCTGACGATTGGTCAGATTGCCACGACGGTGCGCAATGTATTTAAAGGCGGGGTCGCGACGACGATTAAGCCGGAAAAGGCCGAAGAGGAGATCCGTGTGGTGGTCCGGTTTCCGGAGGCGGAGCGCAATCGGTTGAATATTTTTGAGGAGATACTGGTTCCCAATTCCAAAGGGAATTTAATCAAGCTTAGTTCTGTGGCTGCGATCGAAGAGAGTGAAGGCGTATATTTGATCAATCACGTCGACGGGAAACGGGTGCTGTATGTGACAGCCCAGGTGGATAACAAAAACGCGACATCGCTGGAGGTGAATAGGGAGCTTCAAAAGACGTTTCCGGATGGGGCTCAAGGCGAATTTGGATATACGGTTCAGTATGGCGGGGAATTTGAGGATCAGCAAAAGTCCGCGACCAACCTTATGCGCAGCTATCTGTTTGCCTTATTCTTGATCTTTATCCTATTGGTCGCGATGTTCCGTTCGCTGATTCAGCCGTTCATTGTGATGATCGCCATTCCATTCGGGATCATCGGGGTTATTCTGGCATTTTGGGTGCATGATATGATTCTCCCAACGGGTCGACCTTTGAATTTCTTCGCATTGATGGGGTTGGTCGGGCTGACCGGGATTGTGGTCAATGATTCGGTGGTCCTGATGGATTTCATCAACCGGCATCGGCGTGAAGGGAGTGATCGGCGGGAATCATTGCTTGAGGCCGGGGTGGTCCGCTTGCGTCCTGTCATTATGACATCGATCACAACCATTGGCGGTCTGGTCTCCGTGGCCTACGGGATCGGCGGGGGTGATCCGTTCCTTAAACCGATGGCGCTGGCCATTGTCTGGGGATTGACGTTTTCAACCGCGCTGACGCTTGTAGGCATTCCGTGTCTGTATGCCATCGTGGATGATCTGACCGAGCAGTTTTTCCATCACTCGCTGGTTCGAAAGACAGATGAGGATGCCTAGATGTACTTGGGGATCTGTTTGGCTTCCTTGGGGAGAATTTTGTCGGTGTGAAAGGCGTACAGATACCACATCAGCATCGCCGGAAAGTAGAAGGCGATCACACACCCCGCGCTTACCCAAAACATAGACGAGCTGTAGTGATACATCGATTTAAGCTCATTGAGCTGGTAGGAATTTCCCAACACATCAAAGATCACTTTCAGGATAAACAGGATCCGCCACGGGTAGACCTTGCGCGGGCGGAGCTGATGCAGAAATAGAAAGACCGGGACGATCTGAAAGAGATGCAGCAGGGCCTGAAGGATGTTGCAGAGATGATCCATGTAAAAATCACCTTCCATGTAGGTGAGCACCTCAAAATAAAACGCGACAGGCGAATTGGGGTGAAACATCAGGACGGCTTTTCGGACACAGGCCGTGACTAAAAAGATCAGATATATCTGGCCGATCCATTGGTATTTTCGTGGCATGCCGTATTATGGCAAAAAATGTTTTGGAAATCAAAATTTTTGCGGAATTGTCCAGGACAGTACCGGTAATCCGTCCGGAAATGCGGTTCCCGTGCAGAAATTTTAGAAAAATCCTTTGAACAATCTTTCGGATTTATGATAATATATGGCAATTATGGAAACTGACTTCAACAGTGTGATCGAAGAAATTTGCGAATCAGATTCGCGTTACCGGGTGGATGCGTATGAGTTTGTGATGGAGGCCCTGACCTACACACAAAAGAAATTCAAATGCGCCAAACATGTGTCCGGAGAAACCATGCTCAAAGGCATGAAGGATCTGTTGATGGATAAGTATGGCCCGATGACACTGATGGTTCTCGAGTACTGGGGAATCAAGAATACCGAAGATTTTGGCAATGTGGTCTTTAATCTCGTCGAGAAAAAGATTCTCAGCAAGACCGACGATGACCGTATCGAGCATTTTCAGGACGCCTATGATTTTGAAGAGGTGTTTGATCGCGGATACCGTAAGAAGCTCGCCAAAAAGATCAGCCGTATGCGGTCCATGTAATATCTGGATATTCGCCGTCGGTTTCGACCATTATAAATTTTTAAATCACCCCCAAGCAAGGATGTCACCTTGCTTTTTTTATTGGTCCGACGAAACATATATCGGATCATCGTCAGAATATGCTCAGCATTCTGTGTTTTATAACCCTCACACTTATTTGTCTTCTCGCGTATCGATTGATCGGTCGACAGCTGTTTTTAGCCGCCGGTATGGGTGTTGCCGCGGTGGCCGTCATTGAGCTGATCGTCTACGGATACTTTCTGATACTGATTGCCAAGGGGGCCTGCTTTTTTCTAATCGGAAATCAGCCGGACCTGGATGCCCTGATGAAATTACGGCTGAGCTATTCGACCTATTTCGTCCAAGCGCGGCCGGATATGGTGTATCACCTCGATGATGATCTCGGCTGGACCGTTGGAAAAAATAAGCGCACATCGATCTATCAGACCAATGCCCAGGGTATTCGCGCCAGCCGCGAGTATCCACTTAAACCCGGGGCGTCCACGCTAAGGCTGGCCGCGTTCGGCGATTCATTTATATTCTGTGATCACGAGTCCAACCCCGATACTTGGACGGCTCAGTTGGAAGCGATGGCCGGGAATCTTGAGGTGCTGAATTTTGGCGTCTCGGGCTACGGATTGGGGCAGAGCTATCTGCGGTATTTAAAGGATGGGCTGTCGTTTCAGCCGGATATTATTTTGATCAACTACATCACGCTGAGCGGTCGAGATGAATTGGATGCGCGGCAGCTGGCTGAATCAAATAATCTCCGCCAGGCCCATTTTTATCGGCCTCAATTTTGGCTTCAGGATGGGATGGTGCGTTCCCGCGTGACGACACCATATGATCTGTTTGATCCGGCTTTCAGACAGCAGCATATCTACGGTCCGCTGGGAGTTGATGAACAGCAGGGAGTGTGGTCGTGGCCGATTTTTCGTTATTTGAACACCGGGCTGTTGATCAAGAACCGGCTGCTGCCTATGAAGCTGGTGGAATCAGCGGATGTCGCGTCAATGGCCGACAATCACGAGCTCAATCAAAAGATGTTGCAAAACCTGATCCAAACGGCCAAGGCCCAGGGAACATATGTGATATTCTTTTACGGTGCTCCCGTCGATGAGCTGCCGGAGGGGATACGCCGATTGCTCGTCGATTATCAGGAGCATGTGCTGTATGTGAATTCGTTGGCCGCGATCGATGCCCAATTGCCGCGGACGGATAAGGCGTACAAGAAAACCCTGCGGAATCATTCCGATCATTTTACGCCGGAGGGGAATTTGTACTATGCCCGGGCGGTGCTGGACGTCATCAAACAGCAGCGCTACAAACGTGGTACAATAGAATTTCGATTCGATTCAGACAAACAATCCTTTATCACCGAATAAGGTTCCATACGTTGTGAGCTCACTTCAGGATACATCCATTCAATTTGTCAAAGGTGTGGGGCCGGCCCGCAAGAAGTTATTCGCAAATCTCGGCGTTGAGACCATCGAGGACCTGCTGTATTTTTTTCCGCGACGCTATGAAGATCGCCGCAACATGACGCCGATCGCTCAAGCCGTTGTCGGTGAATATCAGGCCATTTGCGGGACCATTCAGAAGTGTTTATCCCGTAAGAGCTGGCACACCAAGAAACATCTGGCCGAGGTGACGGTGGATGACGGCACCGGACGCATTGTCTGCGTATGGTTTAATCAACCTTATCTGGACCGTTATTTTAAAGAAGGCAAGAAGGTCGTTTGTTACGGCAAAGTCGATCTCTATAAGAACAGGCTGCAGATCACCTCGCCGGATTACGAGGTCTTTGATACGTTGGAGGACGAGGAGCTGAATCTCAGTCGGATCGTTCCGGTGTATCCGCTGACCCGGGGGATGACGCAACGGTATATCCGTAAGATCATGCAGAGCTGTTTGGAGACATACCAAGATAGGCTTGAAGATGAGCTGCCGGTGGCCATCCGAAACAGGTATCGCTTGACCAATATCAAGAGTAGTATCCGTTCCCTTCATTTTCCGGAAACGCCGGAGGAACAAGAGGCGGCGATTGAGCGGATTTCATTTGAAGAGTTTTATTTCTTTCAGATATCGATTATCCTGCGGCGGTTGAGTCTGACCCAGAAGCCGGGAATCCCGCATAAGATTTCAGATGCCCTCTGTCTGCGGTATATCGACGCATTTCCCTTTGATTTGACCCGGGCGCAAAAACGCGTAATCCGCGAAATCCGGGAAGATATGCAGAAGCCGCGTCCGATGCTGCGCTTGCTGCAGGGTGATGTCGGCTGTGGCAAGACCATTGTGGCGATTTTCGGGTGTCTGGCGGCATACAAAAATGGACATCAATCCGCGATCATGGCGCCGACCGAGATCCTTGCCCGGCAGCATTTCGCGAATATCGAGCGGATGATCGCCGACGGACCGCTCAAAGGCATGCGGGCGGTATTGTTGGTGAGTCAGTATAAGAAGTCTGAACGTGACAAGATTCTCAAGGAATTGGCGGACGGTCAGATTGATTTGGTGGTGGGGACGCACGCGCTGATTACCGACGACGTTACATTTAAAAAGTTGGGTTTCACGGTGATTGATGAGCAGCATAAGTTCGGCGTGCGGCAGCGGGCGATCCTTGCGGAAAAGGGCGGCCATCCCGATGTGCTGATCATGACCGCGACCCCGATTCCCCGGACGCTTTGCATCACATTGTACGGTGATTTGGATGTGTCGATTATTGATGAGGTGCCGGCCGGTCGGGGCAAGGTTGTCACGCGGCGATTCGGGCACGATGAGTCCCAACAAGTGTACCAGCTGGTCCGCAGCAAGATCAAAGAGGGGCGTCAGGCCTATATCGTCTACCCTATTATAGAGGAGTCGGAGACATTGGACCTCAAGGCGGCTCAAGAAATGTACCGGAATTTTAAGCGGACCGTGTTTAAAGATTTTCGGATTGAGTTGGTCCACGGTCAGCTCAAACAGGACCAGACGGCTGTGATCATGCAACGGTTTAAGGATCATCAGATTGATATCCTGGTGGCGACCACAGTGCTTGAGGTGGGGGTTGACGTGGCAAATGCCAGTGTGATGGTGATCGAACATGCCGATCGTTTTGGCCTGGCGCAGCTGCATCAGTTGCGCGGACGAATTGGCCGCGGTGAGCATGATGCCGTGTGCCTACTGGTGACTGATCCCAAGACGGAAGACGGGCAGAAGCGGATCAAGGCGATTTTATCAACGACCGATGGATTTAAGATCGCTCAGCATGATCTCGATATCCGCGGGCCGGGTAAGTTCTTTGGACGGCATCAGCACGGTTTGAA
Source organism: bacterium (assembly GCA_030429765.1). Lineage (GTDB taxonomy): Bacteria > Omnitrophota > Gorgyraeia > Zapsychrales > Zapsychraceae > JAGOSC01. The sequence continues at coordinate 246,520 of JAUIER010000003.1, forward strand.
TGAGCTCAAAGTGGCCAATCCTGCCACCCAATTGGATATATTGGAGGTGGCCCGCAAAGAGGCGGTGATGCTGACAGATGCCGATCCCACGCTTAAGAAGAAATCCAATCAATCTATCCGACGGACGGTCGCCCGTCGATATCCCACCTATCTGGCTATGGTTCAGGCTGGCTGAATCCGGTTTTATTGGCCGAAGACTTCCTTAAGGACGTCTGTCACGCGGGCGGCCGGGTTGTTTCGGATCTTGGTTTCTTCCTGGGCCAATACATGAAACAGTCCATCGAGAGATTTGTGGACGACGTAATCATCAATGCTGGGGGCCGGTAATTTCTTGGAAAATGGGATGGCCTTGTATTTGGCCATCAGACTTTTGTATTGGGAGGTGACATCGTAATTGGATAGAGTTCGCTCGACGGTGGGTTTGAAGGCCGCGAACAATCGATCGTAGGCCTTATCCCGGAAGTAGTCCGTGGCGGCCGTATCGCCGGCTTGATAGATCTTGACGGCATCGTCGAACGACATCTCAAAAAGTGAGTCCAAAAAGATATCCTGAGCCTGAGGCGCCGCTGCCTCGGCGGCCCGGTTCATGCCAAGGATGAAGGCGTCCAGTTGTTCATTCATACCGATCATCCGCAGGCCCTGGTCGAGCCGGCGTAATTTGTCGGGGAGCAGGAGCTTGATCTCGTCATTGGCAAAAAATCCATCGGTCCGGCCCACCGATTCAACGGCATTTTTAATGCCGACTTTCAAGGCTTCCTTGAGTCCTTCGCCGACGCGGGTTTGGCCTAGAGAAGCGGATTTGAGCGACTCAATATTTTCACTGCCCAGGGATTTGAGCCGGCTTTTGATCCAGTCAAGCTGGGCCAAGGCCGGTGAGGTCAGCAGGTGGAAGACGGTCAGTGTCATCATCAGAGTGATAGGGAAAAATTTGTTCATTTGAGCTCCTTAAGTGAAATTTTGATCCTACCGAAATTGTAACATAACTGCTTGAAAATACATTGAATTTTGTTTACAATACCGAAATATTTTTGAGAATTACGAAAGTTTCTCAGGGTTTGCAGCATAAAAAATTTGTATTCAAATTTGTCACAGAATGTTGGAGTTCGATCGTAAATTACTATTTGACATTTGATTACAAAATTGTTACCATGAGTTACTTTTTGTCCAATATAGATTATTTCGAATCAAATCAACGTAAATTGTATTAAGGAGGAGAAAATGAAACACGGCTTTTTAGTTGCAAAACTAACGGTCGCAGCGGCTCTTATTGCCAGCCTGAGTGTTTCTCCGGTTTCTGCTGATGAAATTGGTGGGGTCGAGGGTTACACAGGCGAATTTCAGCCGGTGACAACGCGATTGGACGTTCCAAAGTCAAAACGAATGCCTGTCAAAAAGAGCTCAATGAAGGCAGCTCCAAAGAAGATGTATAAAAAGAGAGCAACAGCTCCACGGCCATCTTCAGGTTGGACAAAATCTTCAATTGCCTACCCGACAGGGAAAGTCAGCACAAGCTCTCTGTTAATCGAGAAAATGTGTCCGGCAACCGTTCGTCTTGGAAAGCCATACGAATGTACTATTAAGGTAACAAACCTTACGGACCTTAGCCTGTCGGACGTACAAGTCCACGAAGCACTTCCAGGCGGGTTTCAATTGGCCGGTGCCGAGCCAAATTTCACAAATCGCTCTGGAAACAAAGCGACATGGAATCTTGGAACAATGGAACCAAACCAGACTACGATCATCAAGATCAAGGGGCAGGCCAATTCAAAATCAGATCTGCTTTGCTGTACTTCAGCCGACTACTCAAATCCAGCGCTATGTTTGAACACAGATGTAGTTCAGCCGGCATTGGCTCTTGAGTGTAGCGCTCCAGCCCAAGTCACAGCTTGTGAAAGAATTCCTCTAGAATACGTAGTTAAGAACACAGGTGACAGCACACTTACAGATGTAACTGTTAAGGGTGCATTGCCAAATGGTGTTGTCAGTTCTTCAGGTGGAAGCACAGTCGACCTAAGAGTCGGAACACTGGCTCCAGGTGAAGCCAAGCGAGTAGTCGCTTACGGACAAGCCAAGGATGTCGGATCATACACGTTCAAGGGTGACGCGATGAGCTCAGACGTAGCCGCAACTTGTGGCGCGAAGACAACTCGAGTCGTTAAGCCAGGTCTGAACGTAACAACAAGTATTGACCGCAGCCAGGTCTACATTGGACGACCATTGACGTGTACAGTTAACGTCAAGAACACAAGCAACACAGACGCGACAGGAACATCATTGATGGCAAAAGTATCATCAGCCAGTGTTCAGTCAGCCAGCGATGGCGGACGCGTGTCTGGTAACTCAGCGGCTTGGAACATCGGTACATTGAAAGCCGGTGAAAGCAAGTCATACAGTGTCAAGGCAGCAACATCTGCGGCAGGGCAAGCGGTATGTGAGGCGACAGCGAATGCATCTTGTGCATCAGCGGTCAGCTCACAAGCCAAGGCATCTGTAACAGGTATTCCGGCCCTATTGCTGGAAGTTGTCGACGTTTCTGACCCGGTTGAAGTTGGTGCTTCAGAGACGTACATCATTACAGTTACAAACCAGGGAACAGCGACGGCCCGAAACATCAAGGTCAAGACTGTATTGGAAGGCATGAAATACGTGTCTGACGCTGGACCAACCCGTGGTTCTGTAAGCGGAAACACTATCACATTCGCGCCATTGGCCACACTAGCGCCAAAGCAAAGAGCTGAGTGGAGTATCAAGACAATCGGTCAAAAAGCCGGTGACTTGCGTACCCGCGTATCTCTTGAAAGTGATGACCTAGAACGTTCAGTTGACGAAACAGAGTCAACCCACGTCTATTAATCCGCACTTGAAATAGATGAGCAGAAGCCTGCTTGGGATATATCCCAGGCAGGCTTCTTTTTTGTCCTTTTTTGCACAAATATAGGAAAAATAGCGATGTCCTAGTATGGACTAGTTTGTCATATTGACATCTTGATAGGTTAGTTGTACATTTACTAACATATATCAATTTGAGACACACCAATATACACCAAACGAAGTTTACAACCAAGAAGGGGAAAATGATGATTAAGAGGATCGCCACACTCACACTTATGGCAATGTTCGCATTTGCCAACCACACGCTTGCCTACGACGGATCATACGGATCGACTACAGTGGACAGTTCAGGTTACACCATGAGTTCTGTAAGCTCATCGGACCTAGAACCGGGATATGTCAAGACATCCCGAGCATTCCCAACCGGACGCGAAAGTTCAAGCGCGGTACTGCTTGAGAAGCACTTTCCGGAAAAAGGCCGTGTTGGAAAGGATTTCACCTACATGATCGAGGTGACAAATTTAACTTCTGGACAGCTGGAAGGCGTTAAAGTCACAGAAGACATGCCAGACAATTTCTCTATCACAGCGTCTGAGCCTGAAGTAACCAACAAGCTATCCGGCAAAGCAACATGGGAATTGGGTACGTTAGAAGCTAATGCCACAAAGATTATCAAGGTAACCGGCCAAGCGTATGACAAAAAGAGTTCTCCTTGCTGTGCTGAAGTGGAATACGAGCTTCCGGCTCTATGCCACAAGACAATTCTTGAAGAACCGGCTGTGGCCCTTCAATTGAACGCACCGGCTGAAATTCTTGCTTGTGACTTGATCGAGTTGGAATATGTGGTCAAGAATACAGGGGATAGCTTCCTTAACACGTTGGACATCTCCAGCGAATTGCCGAAGGGTGTTGTGACATCAAGCGGTACGGAAACGGTCAACCTGAGCGTTAATTCACTAGCGGCCGGCGAATCGCAAACTGTCAAGGTACTTGTGCAGGCTGAAGAGCCGGGACAATACCGGTTCAGCGGTGCCGTCAAAGGCGAAGATGTATCAGCCAAATCAAAAGTTCAATACACCAAAGTTGTCAAGCCAAAGGTATCGGTTGATATCAAGACCAAACGTAACAAGCAGTACATCGGTCGAAACATTGACTATACCATCGAGGTTAAGAATACATCCGATGTCGATGCGGACGCGACAATGGTTGTGGCGGAAATTCCAGCGAACACAATGTTCGTGTCAGCCAGTGACGAAGGTCGATTGGTCGAGGACATTGTCGGATGGGAAGTTGGAACGCTTAAATCATACGAATCCAAAAAGTTGGATTTGGTCTTGAAGTCAGTAAGCAAGGGAACGGCCCGCGCCAAGGTTGGTGTTCAGGCTGCATGTTGCGATTCAAAGACAGATACGGTTGAGACTGAACTAGTCGGTATCCCGGCCTTGTTGCTTGAGGTAATCGACCTTGTTGATCCGATCGAAGTCGGCGAAGAAGAAACATACGTAATCAAAGTTACAAACCAGGGTACAGCGGATGCGACGAATGTCAGTATCTCAGCCAAGTTTGACGGAATGGAATATGTGTCTGATTCAGGTCAAACGCAGGGTAATGTTACTGGAACCACGATCAAATTCGACGCGGTGAAGGCATTAGGCCCGAAAGAAAGCGTATCATGGAATGTGAAAGTCAAAGGAAAACGCGAAGGTGACCTTCGATTCAGAGTATCGTTAACTAGTTCAGAGTTGACAGATTCTGTAGAAGAAGAAGAGTCGACATTCGTTTATTAATAGACGATCTACACAGGTAGATTCACAAAAAAGACGGTTTACATTAATTTGTAAACCGTCTTTTTTTAGCATGTCAAAGGCCGAATGGTCCGACTTGAATTCCAGTCGAAATTGCTGTAGACTAACCACTTATGAAAATTCACGCAGGACAGTACAAGGGGCGTAATTTTTATCGGCCCGAGGGCATTCGGCCCACGCAGAGCATCGTGACCAAGTCATTGTTCGATATGCTCGGACAGGATCTGGATGGAATCATGTTCCTGGACCTGTTTGCCGGTTCGGGATCGGTGGGGCTGGAGGCTCTTTCACGCGGCGCGCGCCATTGCACATTTGTCGAAAAAGACCCGAAATGCGCGGCGGTGATCCGTCAGAATGTGGAACTCCTTGATATCGAAAATTACAGTTTGCTCAACAGTGACGCCTTCGCTACGATCAAACATCTGTCGTCGAGGCAGGAGACGTATGATGTGGTCTATATTGACCCTCCATATGGGCGGGACCTGGCCAAAAAGTCCTTGAAAACGCTAATGGCCTATGATATATTACAGCCCGCCTCACTTGTCATTTTGAAGCATGAAAAGCAGGAAGTTTTACCTCCGCAAGCGGGACGATTGAAGCAAATTCGCTCCAAACGCTACGGGGGGACATTGTTGAGTATATATCAGATAGTCGAAGGTGATTCGTAAGTTATTGCAGGAGTAATGGATGAGTCGAGTAGCGCTTTACCCGGGCAGTTTTGACCCGGTGACCTATGGGCATATAGATTTGATTACCCGGGCCTCACGTATTTTCGACAAAATTATTGTTGCGGCCGCCGAGGATACGCAGAAACGGACCTTGTTTACATGTGCCGAGCGCGTCGAAATGCTGACGGACGTGACACGGGACATCCCCAATATCGAAGTGGTGGCGTTTAAAGGGCTGGTTGTGGATTATGCTCAGGATCGCGGTGTAAATGTCTTATTGCGCGGATTACGGATGATCAGTGATTTCGAATTTGAGCTTCAGATGGCGCTGACAAATCGCCGATTGAATGAAAAAATTGAGACGCTCTTCCTGATGCCGTCTGAAGGCCATTCATTTGTTTCGTCGACCCTGTTAAAAGAGGCGGCCAGCCTGGGAGCGGACACATCATCGTTTGTCCCGCCGTCGGTCAATCAACGGCTTAAGGATAAACTGGCTGAACAGCAAAACTCGGCGGTATCGTAACGATTTGTCGGTGGTAAGAGATGGAAAAGATAAAAGTTCGGGATATCCGTGAAGGCGGTATCCGGATCGAGGATACGATTGATCCGTCGATATTTGAATTAACACAGCAGGATTACTTACAGCTTATCCAGCCCGTCAGCGTTAAGGCCCGGCTGAGAAAGTTCGAGACAACGGTGCTGACCGAAATTGATGTCGCGACGCGTTTCACTTGCAAGTGTTATCGAACGCTCGAACAGTTGGAGCGGGATTGGAGCGACAGTTTCACGCTCGACTACGAATTGGAACCGCAGCAGGAAGAGCTGGATCTTCAAGACGATATCCGTCAGGAGATTATTCTTCGGCTGCCGACGAGAGTGTTGAGTGATAAGGCAGACGAAAAGGTTGAGGTTGCGGAGACCGCGTCGACGGAAGACGAAGATGAGCGTCCGGACAACACGTATCGTCCGTTCGAAGGTTTAAAAGATTTAGAGTAAATCAGCTATTATCAGGGAACAGGTTGCTATTTTCCAATATGCAGCATAAACAGGAGTAAATCATGGCACATCCAAAAAGACAGCATTCAAAACAACGAAGCCGCAAGCGACGTACGCATCAGAAAATTGCCGAAAATTTCGGTACGCTTTCAACCACCGGAAGTTCGATGGGATATCAGCACCGGGTGGATCCGGTAACCGGTATGTACAAAGGACGTCAGATTGTCGCGATTAAATTGAAAGAAAAAGAAGAAAAAGCCTAATATTGTATTGATTTTCCCACGTTAGGCTCTATAAAGAGATAAGGGGTCGCTGGAATTCTCACGGCCTAAATATATATATCACTGCATTGGTTCAATGCATTCAACAGATTTCTTCGGAACCCGTTAAATGAAAATTGTTGTTGATGCGATGGGCGGCGACTATGCCCCCCAAGCCGTCGTGGAAGGTGTTACTCTGGCTGTCAAGGAGCTGGACGTTGAGATCGCTCTCGTCGGCCCCAAAGACGTGGTTCAGTCAGAGCTGAATCGCTGTGGTTGCCCCGAAGACAAAGTTGAAATCATTCACGCCTCTGAAGTTGTTGCCATGGACGAGCCGGCAATAACTCCTCTTCGAAAAAAGAAAAATTCATCCATCTCCGTCGGTATTAATCTGCTTAAAGAATCCGGTTATGACGCGTTTATATCTGCGGGAAACACCGGCGCGGTGGTGGCTGCCTCGACGATTAATCTGGGAATGCTCGAAGGTGTAGAGCGTCCGGCCATCGGACTGGTGATTCCGAATTTAAAAAAGCTTTCATTTCTGATTGATGTGGGCGCGAACGCCGAGGCCAAGCCTGAGCATCTGCTGCAATCGGCGCTGATGGCCAAGATCTACGCGCGCGAGGTCCTGGGGATCGAATCACCGACTATCGGTCTGCTCAACATCGGTGAAGAGGCCGGTAAGGGCGGGAATCTTGCCAAAGAGGCTTATAAGCTGATGGAGGGGCGCATCAAAAACTTTATCGGAAATGTGGAGGCGAACGAGGTTTACACCGGCAAGAGTCATTGTATTGTGTGTGACGGATTCGTCGGGAACATTGTCCTCAAGGTTTCCGAAGGATTTGTGGAATCAGCCGGCAAGCTGGTTAAGCGTGAGATCAAGAAAAGTCCGATCGCGATGCTCGGCGCCTTTTTAATGAAGATCGGCATGGGAGATATTCGCAAGCTGGTTGATTACTCCGAGTACGGCGGCGCGCCGCTTTTGGGTGTCAATGGTGTCGTGATGATTTCGCACGGACGATCGTCCCCCAAAGCCATCAAAAACGCGATCCGCGCGACCAAGCGTGAGATCGAACACAACATTCTCGCGGAGATGCGCAAAGAATTAAACAAGTCATACTGCCCGCAACAAGACTAGGACACATAAGGACCCTCATGGATCACATAGGAATTATCGGACTCGGACACCACCTTCCTGAGCAGGTTTTAAGCAATAGCGATTTGGAAAAGATTGTCGATACCTCAGACGAGTGGATCACCACGCGCACGGGTATCAAAGAGCGGCGGATTGCGTCCAAGCACGAAAAGAACAGTGATCTGGCGATCGGCGCGGCGCGTCAGGCCGTTAAGAACGCGGGACTTAAGCCGAAGGACATCGAACTGATCATCGTGGCCACGATATCGCCTGACAGTAATTTCCCGTCGGTGGCGTGTCTGGTACAGAAAGCGATCGGCGCTCAAAAGGCGGCGGCTTTTGACATTAGCGCGGCGTGTTCTGGTTTTTTGTACGGCGTCACCACCGCCAAGCAGTTTCTGCAGTCCGGCATGTACCGCAACGCGCTGGTGATTGCTTCGGAGAAGATCACCGATTTAATTGATTGGAACGACCGGGCCACCTGCGTCTTGTTTGGTGATGGGGCCGGGGCCTGTGTGTTGGGCGAGGTCGCGCCGGGACATGGGATTTTGTCAGACTTTATGCATGCCCAGGGACAGTTCGGCGAGCTGATGTCGGTTATCAGCGAAGGGCGCGATCCGATG
>JAUIER010000025.1 GCA_030429765.1 bacterium
GGTATACCCGTGATGGCCCGTTGTTATCCATTTTACCACGGCTTCAGGCGGAAATATGGCGTCCTCCTGATAGTTTTTATATTTGTCATTCAAAAGACCAAGCCGAATGCGGTTCTCTTTTCTCCCGCACCACAAATACCACTTGTCCGATATACTGTCCCCACCTCCCAGATCGTCGGTGCTGCGGAATATGGGCGGTTTAAAGCCACCCTCTAAGGGTATATGCCCAACGATATCCCAAAGGCCATGCTTGATACCCTCAAAAACACGGGTGTAGGTATAAAACTGTACCGGGCAACTGTATAGTCGATGTAGATCGGCTGGATTGTCTAGATTGGGACCGGAATACTGGAAAGCACGGATCAGGTGGCCGGCCATATAGTCGGCATCCAGGTAAAGAAATTGGAAATAGTGAGGCTTTTTGGCCGTTTTAACCTTCAGGATATCGCCTGCCTTCAAGGTCTTATGCCCTTTGGAAATTCTACGCAGCTGATGACGTCGTAAAAACGGTCGATGAGGAATGAGCCGGATCCGAAAGTCTATCCAGCGGTCTTTTAGAGAGTGATAGTTCGTAGCCAATTTTGCTCTCACTGTATAGTTTTAGAAATTTTAAGATGGTATTGTCACGTGGGACTGCCAGTAATCAAGCTTTTCGATCTCAGACTCAAATGAATGATGTATCTATCCTAATTTACGGGCCGGTGTACTTCGTCTCAATGGTTATTTCTGAAACCAGATTATTATTATCCAAATCAATCACGAATGCTAGATTCTCGATCACGAATCCATTTTGACTAGTCTTCCTAATAATACCGCGATACTGATTTGTCTCTGCATTATAGCTCGATTCGATTTGCTGATGATCTAAATATTCCTGAACATCTGCTTGAGGTGTTCCAATGGGTATATCATTCTGGATAGATTCTATAAGCTGCCGAACAGCCGTATTTTTAGAAGACGCTTGCTGGTTACAGCCAGCTATCAGTAAAAATAGTATTAGGCAAAGACCAGATAAATTGTAGGTAGTAATTTGTTTAAAGTGATTGGAGTCATTAATTGCCTTCATTTCCTCGCCACATCAAACGCATTCTTGACCTTGGCCCCGCAGTGTGGGCAATTTTCGGGAATGCGGTTTGTGCTGACGGATATGCTGAATTCCCTACAAAATGGTTCCTTTCTGGTCATAAGTCCTTTACCTCAAGCTTTACACCGGATACTCAAGTAGCGATGACCAATGTAAAGTACAAGAAGTACGATCGGAATGACCACGTATTCTCCCATCCAAGGCATAAAGATGCCCAGACATATCGCCCCTCCGACAAACCAAATCAGCATGATTTGTAAGACCTGATCGCGAATGGAAAGCTTGGATGGGGGCGTGGTAAGTAGTTTTTTGACCACGATTGCACCTTATTTTCTTGTTGGCTGCGCAAATTTTCTCTAGGGATCATTATTCGACAAAAGCTTATTTACATATGCTTTAAGTGCTATGACCTTCCTCAGCATATCCTTTTCATTAAAGAGGAATTCGCCGCCACCAGGTTGATAACAGGACAACGCCACTCGGGTTTCGTCCAGGTATTCATCGTCATCTGCATAATCATCGAGTCTAGCACTAATTTGTAGAGCAAAGTTTTTGGAGCGATCGATTCCGAAAATAAACTTATCGCACATTTTGGCTATTATTTTGAAGCTTTCTATATCTTCGCTGTTCATGATGACAGTGACCTTTAAGATCTAGCCTTAAAAGTGTTGGCGCCAAGTTGCGGATATTAGCAACTGTTACTGCGACAAGAAAATGGGATGCTTACAATTATTTTATTTGTCGCTTATTATTATCAGCAGCTATGTCTATTTTAGGGATAGTCAATTCTTATTAAATGCAAACCACTTGTGTCTTTGTAAAAGACTTTGTCTTTCTTTGGATCAAAAATTACATTGGAGACAAGTATGCGTAATTTGCCGACAGATAGATAGGTGATATCCTGTGAAATATTCTCCAAAGTTCCTTGTAAAAAACTAATATAAAACTCGCTGTGGTTATCTATGGTTTTATCGACTACATGGTAGTCTACAATTCCTGCGTAACTGCCCATCATGTACTGACATTCAAGGACTAGCTGATTGTCTGTATTAATATTAGCCGTAAGACTTACTAAGTCCGAGTACTTGACAACATTTTTACATCCGCTCAATACTAAGATAAGAAGCAATGCACGGATAGGTTGTAAGTGTCGTTTATATGGTTGATAAGTTGACAGTGGTCGAATGTGGTTATTTGGCACAGTGGCTCTCTATTTTATTTTCTCAAAACAACATATCCTTATTAAATATGACGGCTTCCATATTGCCGATCTCTCTATAGTTGGCACCGATCAATCGGTACTTGGCGATGTCATTATCAAATTTGACCTCAACGATCAGGTTGCCCTCTTCGTCCAATAGCCTGGCCTTGCCGTGCATGTTCCCCCGACGGAACGGGATGATCGCACGAATTTTGCCACTCTCAAAATATTCCTTGTATACGCCGTTGATCTTGCCTTTACTCATTTGACCCACAGCCTGAATTTCACCGCTGGGAAAATATTTGGTGGCGCGTCCGATGTACTTGCCCTTTTTCGCCTGCATCTCTATCTTGAGTTCACCGGTGGGGTAATAGATACGCGTTTCACCATGCTGAAATCCGTCGAGATAGGCGGTGGTGGCAAACAGTGATCCGTCTGGATAATGATATGATTTTTCTCCCGAGTAAAACTCGTCCTGATCATTTAACAGACGGCCGTCTTCATATTTCTCTTCCGAGATGACACCACCATCCTCATGGTACATGATCTGCGTCCCATGCATTTTTCCGTCACGATAATTGGATAACACATTAAGCTGGCCATTTTCATGGTACTCCCTGACCACCCCGTGAAGAACTTTATTGCGGTAGGATTCTTCGCGTAAGACCGTCTTGCCGTCGGGATAATATTTTTTTCGGACGCTTTCTGAACTGACGGGATCAGCAAATACCGACACACAGAGTGATGGGATCAAAAGAAACATGATCCCTACCGATTTGTAGTAATTTATGTGAAGCAACTTTTTGGATATCATATAACTTGACTGTCCGGTCCTAGTTGGATTTGTTCCTTCCGCTCATTATACCGTATTCCCAACGGGATTTGGATAATACTTCTACACCCGCGTCTTCCCCACATCCCTCGCGTCACGACGCACGGAGCCGCCGATGACCATGCCGGCGCTGATGATGATCAGGTTCTTGATGATGTATTGGCCTTCGAGGGTCAGGCCGAAAGGAAATTGGGTGTAGCAGACCTCGGGCAGCAGAAACAGCGGCAGGACCGTCCCCTGCATTTGCAGGAACAGCAGCAGGATCGCCGCGCGGATCAGCGGGCGAAACAGCAGACACACGCCGATGAGCACCTCCCACCAACCCAGGATCGGGATGAAGACTTCGGGCGGCATCCAGTACACCGTCTTGGCGACGAGATCAGCGGCCGGACTCAGCCCCAACGGTTTGAGCAATCCAAACCAGATAAAGATGATCGCCAGCGAATAGCGCAGCAGCCGGCGTCCGTGGCGGTACATCCATCCCGCGATGGCCAGATCGATTTGGTCGAATTGTTTGGCGTATTTACTTTTCATGATTAGCTCCCTGTCTAGAATGTTTCAAAAACGGGACAGACACCTATTTCCCCATTTAAATAGCTGCCGGATGGTATCAGGTTGGCGACCCAAAGCTTTGTGCAAAAAATCTGGTGGACAATTGCCACCGTAGCCTTTGCGTATGGGAATCCGATGTTTCGGTGAAAATCTGAACTTCACATGTTCGCACTGCTCACAAAGAAAAAGGGGTAATTGGTGTCTGTCCCATTTTTTAATTCACCCCAAATTCACCCCCACCACCCAGGGAGGCTTCGTGGCGTTCCTGCAGATATTTGGTAAAGTTGGAAAAGGCCAGGTCATTGACCATCCGTGACTGCATGATGCGGTCTTCGTCTTTGCGTCGTCGCAGGATGGCGACCTTGTCGAGATTGACGGGTTCGATATAGATCTTGGCGATCTCAACCAACGGTCTGGTCACCGTGGTGCTGCCGCTGTTACCCAATGGAATGGTAATGTCTTTGGTTGTCAGCACGATTTCGGGCTTGCGGCTGATGGCCATCAGCAACACGGCCGCCGCGATCAATGCGAGCACGCCGAATAAAGCCGCGCCGCCGCGCAGGATCATGGTCAATAGCGACGCCTCCATCCCGACGAGCTCGGCCAGGTCAAAGGTTCCGCTGGCATCCAGCACGGCCACCCCGCCGAAGATCACCAGGCCGATGGCGCACGTTAAGACCTTGAGCATGTACGGTTCGGTTTTCGCCTTGTATAAAAATCGTTTTTCATCCGTGTCCATAAATTGTCCCCCCTTGTTGTGGACTGCTGCTGATGGATTTATTGAGCGGCCCCGTAGGTCTGCTGCATGTAAGAATCCAGATTGGCCTGTGTCTGCGACGGCTTTTCGATCTGATCGGCACAATTGATCTTCCAGCCCTGGGCGGCGGCCACGGCCCGGCCCAGCAGTTGATACAGCACCTCGTATTGATTGCTTTCGTTGACCGAGTCAAAATTTTCAAACCGCAGCACGTGCTCGGTGATCGAAGCGACGACCGCGTCCACGTCGATGCAATGAAAGCGGTCCTTATCGGAAAACAGGTCCCTGATCGCTGTCGTGATGCTTTGCCGGATGTCGGTTTCAAACATATTCATGGTCTCACTCCTTGGCTGAGGATTATCAAGATTTATTCCAGGTCGATGCCGCGTATGACCTGCTCCATCCATTGTATGCGTTGCTGACGCACATCGGATATCGATTCATTGGGAGCGGCGGCGGCCTGACTCCGGATGCCGGACAACTCCAATTGCAGCCATCCGCGCATCACGGGATAAAAACGCGTGTCCTGTCCGAGTTGGATCAGCCGGTCCCTGGATGCCGGATCCGGGGCCGCGTCAAGCGCTCGACGGGCGGTCTCAAGAGCATAGCCGCTGCGATACATTTTGAAGTTGGATTCAGGATCACCGGCGCTGATCACCTCCAGGACCGACAGCACAAATCGTCGTCCGGTCTCCGGATCATGCCAGTAGACGGCACGGGCGTGATCGCCGGGATGGATACTTTCAACTGACTCGGCTGATTGCAGATTGACGATCACCCGCGTAAAAGGTTGGACCGTAAAGGACTGCTCTTGACCGTGCCGTTCGATGCCAATGACTCGTTTGGATAAATGGACATGCGTCACCGTCCCCGTCCAGTACAGATCTTCGGTCCGGTCAGCCCGCGCGGATGTCATGGTCCATGTCATAAGGCAGACGATCAATATCAAAATTCTAGTCGGCATGGCGGTTCCTTTCATAGGCGGCCACCAGTTCCGCGACAATGGCATACCCGCGTTCATTTAAATGGATGTCCTTGAGAAAATACACCATCTCACCACGGTCCATCGCCTCGATGAGCGGGGTTGATGTATCAATGACATCGACACCGCGCCGCTGAATCGTTTCAAGGATACGCGCCTTCATCTGTTCGTTGTCCCGATCCGCCGGCGCGACCTCGGGTAAAAATTGTTGATACACAAATTGTTTTTGCGGGATGTAGAGCATCAGCAATTGAAAGTCGTATTCCCGGCTGTATTCCTGCATCTTCATCAAAAAACGGTCCAGGCGTTGGAGTTTGACGTCGAGGTCGTGCCCCTCGTACACGCGCATGCTGTCGAGACAGGCCAGGATATGCTGTCCGTTGATGGTCAACCCCCGGCAGCGACCGCTCTTAAATACCGTCGCCTGATACTGTTCAAATTTATAATGAATCTGACGGCCGACATACTTAAGCCATGCTCCGATATAGGTCCGCGGCTTTATTCGCTCGACGGACGGATCGATCTGCGGCCATTCGGTCTTGTATTCAACGTACCTGTTTTGATCACACCACGCCTTCCAGTCAAAGAACGCGTCCTGCAGATCATTGTAACTATAAATCGAGACCACGACAAGTCGCGGCCGGGCCTTGAGGGCGAAGATATTGTAAACGAGCGGAAATTGATACAGATCGTAACCGCCGTGGCCGAGATTCAGCACCCGCCGGTTGAGCATTCGGGCCAGCACGCGCGGATAGGAATCCTCGTGGGCGACACCGACGCCTTCGGTAAAAGAATCACCGATGGTTACTATATCGGCTTGATCGTAGAGACTTTCATCGTGACTATTCGTAAAACCGTATTTGTCGGATTGATAGAGATAGGAAAATTCGCCGGTCTTGAGCCCGTATTTGAGATAGGGTTTGTTGATAAATGCCAACAAGGGATCGTGCCGGTAGCGGCTTTCCAGCACGTAGTTGACCTCCTCACGGGACAGGTCTTCCAGGGTGACGCCGAGTTCTTTTAATACCGGATACGGCAGGATTTTGGGGCTGAGCCGAAAGACGGTCTCGGTGGCCAAGGCGGTGGTGAGCAGCAGGATGACGATCAGGATCTGCCAGAAGACAACCAGCCGCGCGTCGAGCCGGGCGATCCAGCGCATTACTAGCGCGAGGACTATCCCCAGACCGATGCCGTGGATCAACCAGAACAGACTGATGCGACCCCCGACCATCACATTGACCCAGCGCGGATCATACGTACGGGTCAACAACCACCCCAGCAGCCCGACATAGGCCAAACCCAAGAGCAAAAGTTGTAATCGGATAATGGCTTTCATAAAAAATTGGTGTCAGAACTCCCTAAAGCTAATTATACGAATATTTTATCGATTAATTCCCCTCGGCCGACCACGGCGCTTCTTGATGGGGATCACCCCGTCAAGGTGCTCGGCGAATTGTTGGGAAATATAGTGCCCAATCCCCCGCGTGCTGTTCTGAATCGGATCAAGAATCTCGTCAGTCAAGCCGGCGTTCACGCGGCGGCGATGTTCTGTTCTCCAGCGATACGGATCGGAGCCGCTTTTAATATATAGGGGATTTTGTTCCCGATCAATGAGTTTTGGGGCTTTGTCCCGGACATTCAATCGATAGCTCGACCAGGGATAATCATCAGGAGACCGAACCATCCCTGCCCGCAGCGGATTTTGCTCGATATAGCGCAGGACATTCTCCAGATAAATATCATCGCTGACGATCGGCGAACGAAATCGTCCTTGCCAGATGTGCCCACAGCGTTGGTACTTATGGTGAAGATGGCGTGTGTGCGACAGCGTAATTTTCTGCATGATCGTACTAATCGACGACGTTTCAGTGACCTGAATCAATAGATGCACGTGATTGGGCATCAGACAAAAGGCAAAGAGATGAAAGTCGAGTTGGCGTTTGTAGCGGTAGATGATGCCGAGATATCGCCGATAGTCTTCGTCGTCATGAAAGACAGTTTGCTTATTGTTCCCGCGGTTGATGACGTGGTAAATCAGCCCGGGATGGTGTATTCGAGGTGGTCGAACCATGATGTCTCCTTTGTTATAAAAGGGGAATGGTCGAGTGATGGGGGGGATTATGAGTTAAGTTGTTGTGGTGTAGAGCTTTGGGGAGTTCTGACACCAATTTTTTATCGCTGGCCTTCGTAGTCGTCCTGGAGGCGTTCGATGTCGTCTTCGGAGAGGTTGTCGCCGCAGGCGACTTCGATGAATACGAGGCTTTTATCGCCGGTGTTGGCGATGCGGTGGACGGCGCCGACGGGCACATCAATAATCGATCCCGGACCGACCTGGATTTCTTCGTCGCCCACTTGAACCAGTCCTTCACCGGTCACGATGTTCCATTTCTCCGACCGATGATGATGTCGCTGCAGGCTCAGGCGTCCGCCGGGCTTGACCTCCACCCGTTTGACCCACACGCCTTCCTCTTCCAGAAATTTGATGTAGTGACCCCAGGGCCGCTCGCTGTAGTTGATCTTGATATCCATTGTCTGCATGATTCCCTATTATACCAGAAGCCCCGGCGCTGTGAGCCGAAAAAATGCGGATTCTCGTCCGGGCGAGGTCTAGCTGTTGACGTAGTCTAAAAAAGTGTATTCACCGGGACGGTTGACCTTTTTCCACTGCAGGTAACTCTCCCGGATGCGTTTGATGTAGTAACCCATCCCGTGATCCGAGATCCCGCCGGGAAATTCGTGCTTGAGTTCGCCGAATCGGTCCTGCGCTCGCGCTGTCGAACTGATCGACTTGGATAAAAATTTTCGCCACCAGCGGATCTCATGATGGATCATCCCGAAGGCGTCAAAAAAACGCACGCGTCCGATATGCCAGTAACCCAATTTGCGCGGCGGCACACGGGTGACGATGTCTTCGTCATTGACAAACCGATACGTCCGGTGTCGAAAACGTTCGTTAAACGCCCGGTGGAATTTTTTATCGCCCACGCGCGGCTGGCCGAAGGTGTACAGACCGCTGACATCCCATTCGTCGAGCAGCCGGTCGACGGCGAGGGTGGCCAGCGCGCCTCCCAGACTGTGCCCGGTCAGCCAAATGGTCCGCCGCCCATTGTCGTATTTATAGATGAGATCGCGGATGTCGTTCCAGACATAGTCCAGTCCTTCCTTGAATCCCTGATGCACCTTGCCGCGTTTGGTCATCAACAGACGGGTCTTTAAGTCTGTCAGCCAGTCTTCAATGGATTCCGTCCCGCGAAACGCGATCAGGATGATTTCATCATTGACCGCGGCGAAGATCTCGATATTGCGCCGTTCAAAGAATTCACAGTCGGTGAAACCCCATTTGTTGATCACCACTTCGTGGATCTCCTGATGGGTCTTGTAGGTCAGCTCGGCCGCGTAGGCCAATTGCAGGGCGTTGAGCAGATTAAAACGGGTGGTTTTCGCGTCAAATTCAAATTTTGTCGACATAGGCCGTCCGCCTTAAGAAGAGTACAGTGACTGATAATTCTGGACCATCTTCGCGATGGTAAAATGTTCCTGCATATGGGCGCGCGCGTTGGCGCCCATTTCCGCCGGTAAGGTCTTGATCGCGTTCATCCGCATGATCGCCGAGTCGATGCGCTCGGGGAATCCACAGGGCACCAGCGCCCCGGTCTTACGTTCGACTATTACCTCGGGATTGGATCCGATCTTGGTGGTGATCACGGCCGTTCCCGCGGACATGGCCTCGAGCAGCACAAATGGATACCGCGGCACATTCGCCGTCAATACCAGCACGTCCAACAATTGCAAGGCCTCCACCCGGTCGATTTGTTCATGCGCGAAATGCACGCGTTCCGTGAGATTGTATTTGCGGACAAAGCTTTCCAAATGCTCCTTGAGCGGGCCGTCGCCGGTCAAGATCAGATCAGACTTGAGCCCCTTGGCCTGCAGCTTGCGGAAACATTTGAGCAGCGTCAGCTGATCCTCCGACTTGATCAACGGACCGACATTGCCGATCACAAAACTCTCGTCGGAAATTTTGAATTTTTTCCGTATGTCGGATAGTACGCCTGCCTCGAAGGTGCGGGCATAATGCGCCACATCAATGCCGTCGTAAATGACCTGGCTGACGGGTTTTTCCGGATCAAACTTTTGCTGGATGTATTGCGACGCGCAGACAACATGACGATAAAGCCACTTGACCACCCCGGAAATTTTACGACCGGGTACGCAATGCAGTGTCAGGA
This sequence comes from bacterium, assembly GCA_030429765.1. Classification (GTDB taxonomy): domain Bacteria; phylum Omnitrophota; class Gorgyraeia; order Zapsychrales; family Zapsychraceae; genus JAGOSC01. The sequence goes on from JAUIER010000025.1 coordinate 9,638, forward strand.
CCGCCGGAATGCGGGCGAGCCGGGCGCCAAGCCCCGCCACCGCCGCGGCTTCAAGATTATGCACATGAATGACATTATACTTTTTCTCACGGAATAGTCGGGAAAGCTTAACGCTCAATCCCAGATCGGCTCCCGGAGATTTCGTGTAGGTATGAACATTGATATGGCGGATCTTCAGCACCCGCGACGCCTCGTCATCCTTGATAATATGGATCACCTCGGCCTCGGTGCCGGATTCCTGTTGCTGATAGATAAACGCGCCGATAAGCTCTTTGAACTCGAATGAATTGACCGAATAAATAACGTGGGCAACGCGCATAAATTTGGACCAGGCCCTGCAATGGTTTTTGGCTGATTTAGGGTGCTGAACACTACAATAGCGTAAAATCAGCGATCGTCAATGAATCATCCTAAAATTTTATGACCGGGCGGGATTATCCGGGGAGGTTGATGAACTTGTCTTTGAGGATGCGCCGCGTGCGCCGGGCGATATCGACCCGGTCCATCCGCTCGCCAAAGCTCTTGAGCGATTCAATCGTGTCCATGTCTTCTTTGGTCGGGAGGATCGTCAAGCTGAGTCCCAATCGGCGGATGTTGGCCACGGATGTGTCAAATACAGTTTCGGTTCCCCACTCCACCCCCTCAAAAATGGCCGGATGTGATTGCTGAAGTCCGATCAGATAGTAGCCGCCATCGGTGGATGGCCCCAGACAGCATTGCGCGGTTGTCAGCGTCTCAAGGGCGTCGGCGAGATCCTGCCGGCTGATCTCGATGCAATCGGTGCCGATAATAACCGCCCGTTTATAACCTTGGGCGGCGACCTCGCTAAAGGCGTGATGCATCCGATCGCCGAGGGTCTGGCCTTGTTGCGCCCGAATGGTGAGGCGATCTGCAAATTGATTCAGGAACGGCACCTCATCCCGGTCATGGGCGTAGTACAAAAACTTGTCGGCAGGCTCGACCGCTGTCACCTGCTCCAGGACATCCTCGATAAAGGTCTTATACAGATCGGTGACAAACACCGCCTGCAGTGATTTGAGCATGCGGGTCTTAACGCGGCCCTGTTGAGGTTCGCGGGCGAAGACGATGATCGCTTGTTGCGGCGAGTTCATAGGTTTCCTCGGATGGATGTTTGAAAAATTCCAGGCCGGTCCACAATTGCAGATAGGCCAATGTGTATTGTCCGAATGTCCTGGCAAATCCTTGTTCGTGCCATTTGCGGGATGACACCCGGATGGGATGATCGAGGACATCGACACGATGACGCGCGCGGACCCGTTTCGAAAAGACGATGTCGTCCATGATCGGCAGATCATCATATCCGTCAAGCGCGTCAAAAACCGAACGGCGGATAAAAAAGCCCAGATCTCCGTCGACAATCTTCAACCGTCGCGCCCGGATGTTGACACACCATTCGTAGAAACGAAAGATCGGCTGACGGTCTTCGATAGCCAGCCGGAAACAACCGGCGTCAGCGCCCCGGCGCATCGCGTCCATGGCCCGGCGAACGCCCTTCGGGTCAATGAACGAATCCACATGTAGAAATAATAAAAAATTGTTTTGTGTGATGTCAGCCCCGCTGTTCTTTTGACGGGCCCGTCCGCGCCGGGTTTCGAGCACATCCCCGTATCGGCCGGCCAACTCCACGGTATGGTCCTGACTGCCGCCGTCAACAAACAGCAAATGGCCGCAGCGGCTCAGCCGCCGGTAGTAGTCGGCATGGGTCTCGAGAATGGCCGATTCATTGAGCACCGGGATGATGATGTCCAGATCCATTTAGCAGCAACCGCCCGCCGGTTTTTCATCGGAATTGATGATCGGGCTTTCACCGCAGCCGGCAAACAGCCCGTAATGGGTCGATGTGTCACCACTAATGGTAAAGTGTCGGGCCAGCCGGGTGTCCTGCAGCATGCTCGCCGTGTTGGAACACACGAGCATCGGCCGATTGGTCTCAAACACATGATGATTGTCGAGAATAAATTGATGCGGGCTTTCGCTGATCGTTCCCTGGTAGGTGGCAATCTGTCCATAGTCTTCGCAGGCGGTTTCCAGTTGCGGGAGTTTAAAGAGTCGATACGTTATCGAATTAAAATGCGCGAAGCCGATCTTGTCGATGGTTTCCTGGTCGAGGAGATCGATCTTGGAACAGGCAAAGATGCGCGGATCGATAAATCCGACCTGGTTGGCCAAACGCTCAAAGTCCTTCCAGTACAGCGCGCCGCCCAGGCATTCGCCCAGCAGGATCGGATCCTCTTTGGCCCAGTCCGGCAGACGCCGATCGGCGTAGACATCCGAGAAGAAAAACTCTCCGCCCTCTTTGAGGACCCGATGCACTTCGGACATCACCGCGGGTTTGTCCGGAGACAGATTGACCACACAATTCGAGATCACAATATCAAAATAATTGTCCGGCAGGTCCAGCTCCTGCAGATTTTCGATGTATCCCTTGATGAAGCGGACATTGGGTTTTTTATAGCCGAATTTTTCCATCTGCGCGGGCAGGTATTTGTTGCCGATCTCCAATTGTTCATCGGTCATATCGATCCCCACCACTTCACCTGATTCACCCACAAAGTACGACAGCACAAAGCAGTCACGGCCGGTGCCGCAGCCCAAGTCGAGGATCTTCATGCCGTCGAGTACCAGCGGAAACGGCGCGCCGCAGCCATAAAATTTGGTCTGGATCTCGTCTTCGATGAGTTTGAGCGGTTCTTTGACGTAGGCGGGCAGTTTGTCCAGGGCGCAACAGGCGCTGGTCTTCAGATCTTTTTTGGTCTGCAGAACCTTGCCGTAATAGTCACTGACTTTCTGATGGGTGAGCGAGCTCATAAATACTCTCCTTGCATTTGGAATGTTGGGTTCATCAACCGCGACCACACCCGCGCGTCTTTAAACCGTTATCGATCTGTAGCCTATAACATATGCTCTATTCTAATTATTCATCTGAGCGTGTCAAATATTTTGGGCGCAACAGCGTTTCCAGCGCGAGTAACACGAAAAATGGTAAATAAATGATCCAGCTCAACGTCGGGATCTTCAGGGTTTCCATATCAACAATCGGATGAATGGATTGAAAGTTCAGATAACTCAGGATCAGCGTGCCGGATAAGAGCAGCCATGAGCGATATGGAAAAAAGCATAAAAACGGGATACACCAGCAGAAATACCATGGATCGCCCACTGGATTGATGATGAACAAGGCGCTAAGCGCCAGAAAACAGCGATGCAGCAGATCGGTCTCGCCGCGGTCTTTGAGCAGCATCAGATAGATCATGAAGAGTCCCAGTAATCCGGCGGCCACCATCTTCGCCGGGATCAGGGTTTGGGTCCAGTCGGCATTGATCCATTCCATCACACGGTAGATCACCGCGAATATGCTCGCATTGTACGCCCACTCCTCATTGTACGTATTCAGTCCCTGAAAGATCTCCTGCAACGTCGTATCATTCCAGAACAAGAATGGAACATACAGCAGTAAACACGTGGCTACGAACGCGGGCACCGGCCGCCAACGGGTCATCCGGATAAATAGCGGTAACAGAACGCCGGAGAAAAACTTGCTGAGCGTGGCCAGGCCCAGCGTGATATGCGCGCCGACCCAGCGCTTTTGAAACAGCAAAACCAGGCTGAGCATCGTAAAAAATACCGGAATCGGATCATAGTGTCCGGAATTCGGAAACTCCTTCATCACCAGCGGCGACCACGCGTAGATGATCACCATCGCGGGATTGCGCCGGAAGTTTTTCAACAGCGCGATCAGCAGCAGGATCACGCCGACGTCAAACCACATAAAGATAAACTTCATCCAGCGGAACGAATCACCGCCGGTCACACTGCTCAACCAGAATACGGCCTGTGCGACAGGCGGATAGATCGTCGGCACCTGCCAATGGCCGATGCGTTCATAGAGTGTCAGATGTTCATCCCTCAGGTCGGTCAATAACTCCAGCCGCGCGCGGTCGCTGGTATTGAAATCGCGGTAGGTGATGCGAACCCGATTGACGGCATCGTAATAATCTTCGGTGTAGCCGTATTGATACATGTACAAATCGGCCGGCGCGTATTTAAACGGATTGATCCCGTGTTTGATTGACTTTCCGTCCCACAAATAGCGGTAAAAGTCATTCTCATGCACGGGTTCCGACGGCAGCAGGATCAATCGAAACACGACCGCAAAGGCCACAATCGCAGTCAGTGATTTGGTGTCGTTCTTGGACTTTTCAATCAACCGGATGCCAACGGCGTACAGCGCAAACGCGAAACCAAACAGCCACAAAAAAATCACGGTCGGCATCTCATTGTTCTCCACCGGATAATAAAACCCGTTGGCCATCTTGAACACGGTTTCGGTGAAGCGTTCACCCGTCGCCATATCAATTAACTGACACCATAGTCGAGGAAGTCCGCGTGAGATCGCGGTGACGGCTGACCAGATCAATGTCAGCATGATCCCGAGAACGACGATAATTTTGGGGCGGGATGTTTGGCTCATGAATGGTTGAGTCGACGTGTAGACGGCCTCATACGCGCACCTTGGGGTAGTCGACCGGTGACGGCGCTGATCGCCGTAGAAATTTGTATTTGAATATCGTCGCCAGGATTTTATAGCCGGCCCGTATAGTTCCGCTGACCGTTCCGGAAATCTTGGAGCGGCCGATCCGCCGGCGGTAGTCCACGGGGATCTCGGTGATGCGCAAATTATGCTCAACGGCCCGGATCTGCATTTCGATGGTCCATCCGAAATTGGTATCGGTCATCCCCAGGCGATGCAGGGCGTCCGCGCGGATCGCGCGAAACGGTCCGAGGTCTGAATATGTGACGCCCCAGAAAAGCTTCATCAAAAAACAGGCCAGTTTGTTGCCAAAAAAGGCCTGCGGGGTCATCGCCCCCTGCTCGCGTTGTCCCAGCGCGCGCGAGCCGATCACAAAATCAAAATTACCCGACGCGATCGGCTGGATCAATTGCGGCAGCTGTTCACCGTGATCACTATGGTCACCGTCAATAAAGACAACGATATCGGTGTCCGGGCTTAACGCGTGGATACCGGCGAGACAGGCCTGACCATACCCGCGGCGCGGTTCATTGATCACCCGGCAGCCTAATTGTTCGGCCACCGCGGCAGATTGGTCGGTCGACGCGTTGTTGACGACGATAGCTTCCCGGACGATATCGTCGGGAAGATCGGCGATCACCTTGGGCAGCGATTGCTCTTCGTTGTAGACCGGAATGATGACGCTGATCAATGGTTTGGATTTTGACATACACAGTTCCTGGTGGCCGGGTTTGTATCGAGTTCTATGCGTTAACACCCGGTCTGCCGGAAATATTCGGTTTAAGTGAGGTTTCGGACTATCGGTACAGCTCGTCCTTGATCAGGTTTAATATCTGTTCGGAATATTCTTCATTCCCGAAGTTGCCGACGCGGATGGTGACCTTGCTGGCCCGTTCGGTCAGCGCGCTGATATTGATGCGGATGGTTCGTCCCGCCATATCTTCGGCGTGGATCTTGGCATAGGCCGGGAATGATTCCGCACTGACCACATAGGCGTCCATGGTCTCCATTGCGCGGATCGCCGCCTGATAGATGTATTCGGTTTGCTGGTCGAGATTTTTCGTGAGCGCGCCGGTGGCATACGCGTATCCGGCCCCTCCCACGGCGGCCCCGGCCAGAAGGACGCAGCCCTGTGATGTGAAAACGGTTAGCGCGAGTGTGATGCCGAGTAATGGTCTGGAAAATGAATTCATGATTGTGTCCTTTCCTTCGAATTGATCGATTGAGATCCCCCCGATTTAAAGAATGTCTTGAGCGCGTGCGAGAGCTGCCGGAGATGTTTGCGTGTATGCAGTGTGCTGACAAAAAAGGCCTCTAGGTCCGCCGGCGGAAAATAGATGCCGTTGTCAAGCAGGTGATGGAACAGCCGGGCGTATTGTTCATGTCCCTGGGCGTCCTGGGCGTCGGCATAGTTTCGGACCGGTTCACGCCGGAAACGTAGGCTCATCATCGAGAAGTAATGCGACATATGCGCGTCGATACCGTTGGAATCAAAAAAGCCGTTGATGTCGTCGATAAACGCATCGCAGCGTGTGTTGAGTTTGGTGTACATGTCATCGTTCAAGGCCCGAAGCGCCGCGTAGCCGCTGGCCATGACGACAGGATTTCCGGAAAATGTCCCGGCCTGGTACACTCCTCCCATCGGCGCCAAACAGGCCATGATATCCGCCCGTCCGCCGTACGCGCCGATCGGAAACCCGCCGCCAATAATCTTGCCCAGACATGTCATGTCGGGAATGATGCCGTAGTCGGCCTGAACCCCGCCGAATGACGGACGGAATCCGGTCATGATCTCGTCAAAGATCAGCACGATTCCATGATCGTGGGTGAGTTTGCGTAACGCGGTCAAAAATTCCGAGGTGGCCGGGATGACGCCCATATTGCCGGCCACCGGCTCGATGATCACCGCCGCGATGTTGTCTTTGTGCTGAGCGATGGTTTGTTCCAGCGTTTGAATGTCATTATACGGCAAACTCAAGGTGTTTTTGACATGTTCCTGCGGAATTCCGTCACTCGATGATTGCTGCAGCGCCGCGACCCCTGATCCGGCCTGGGTCAATAGATCATCCACATGGCCGTGATAACAGCCGTCAAACTTGATAACCATCGGACGTTTGGTGAATCCGCGCGCCAGACGCAGCGCGCTCATGGTGGCCTCGGTTCCCGAGTTGACAAAACGGATGCGTTCGATCGACGGGACTTTGTCCACAATCAGCTGCGCGATCTTGACCTCATGCCGGGTGGTGGCGCCGAAGCTGACGCCGCGCTCCACGGTCTTCTTGGCGGCCAGGGTGACATTGCGGTGCGCGTGTCCGAGGATCGATGCCCCCCACGACAGGCAATAGTCGGTGTACTCATTGTTGTCCTGATCAACGAGTTGTGTGCGGTTGGCGGATTTCATGACCAGCGGATTGCCCCCCACGCCTTTAAAGCAGCGCACCGGGCTATTGACCCCTCCCACCATCAGTTCACGGGCCTGTTCAAAAATCTGTTCGGAATTTTTTCGTATCTGTTGTTTAACCATGGATGATCACTTGACTTTTGTATCCCGCTTCGGTGAGGGCTTTTTGCGTGACCGGCCCCTTGCAGAGAATGTCCCACTGCGGCGGAATGGATTGATAGTTATGAAGAAAATTTTTGACCGTCGACGGGCTGGTGAAGACGATCTGATCAATGTGCTCCTTGGGCAATTCCTTGACCGGGGGGCATTCATTTTTATAAACGATCATCTCATCAACGGCGCAATTGAGCTTGGCCAGCTGTTCTTTGAGAAACGGATTCGGCAGATTGGAGCGTGGAAACAGCACGCGCTTGCCGTCGAGTTCATATTCGGTGCTGAGTAATGCGTAGACGCCTTCACTTGTTTCGGTCTGCGCGATGTGACGCGGTGTCAGTCCAAAGCGCATTAGCGCGTCGGCGGTGTCTTTGCCGATGACCACAATATCTTTTTGCTGTAATTGGGCGTAGGCCTCGGGATGTTGCTGTATTGGTCCGGCAAAATGCTCAACGGCGAAACGGCTGGTCAGCAGGATGATGTCGTATTTGTTCATTAAGGCGGCGCTGGATTCTACCGGAAACGACACGCCGCTGATCCGGATCATCGGCCAATGGATCACCCGCCCCAGCGGTTGATACTTGGCCGGATTGGTCCCCGTGTAGAGCAATGTAGGTTTGGGTTGAGGACCGGGCCGGTAAAATTTAACGGTGTCCCCGACGATGATCAGCGCCGGCGGGGATAATTTATCCAGGTCGGGATGCTTGAGGATCGTTCCGACGGTGGCCGTAATCGCCCGCTCATTGACCCGTGTGCCGTTGGAGACAATCGCCATGGGCGTGGTCGGTGTGCGTCCGCTTTGCAGCAGCGCCTCAACAATGTGACTGAGCTTGGACAGTCCCATAAAAAACACGACGGTGTCCGTGTCCGGGATGCGAATGGATTTGGGTTGTGTGCCTTCCAGTTCCTCGGCCTGATGCGCGCTGACAAACGCTACTGATGAGGCGTAATGACGCGCGGTTAGCGGGATACCCATTTGGGATGAGATCGCCGTGGCCGAGCTCACGCCCGCGATGACGTCGACATGAAAGTGATAATTGCGCAGATATTCGATCTCATCTCCGCCGCGACCGAAGACCAGGGGATCACCGCCTTTGAGGCGCACCACGTACTTGCCTTCCATCGCCTTGTGCCGGATCAGCCGTGACAATTCACTTTGTCGCATGGCGTGATCGCCTTTGCGTTTGCCCACATAGATTTTTTCGGCCTGCGGCGCGTGTTCCAGAATGGATTTATGGACGAGATAGTCGTACAGCACGCAATCGGCTTTGTGCAGGGCCTTGACGCCCTTGAGTGTGATCAGATCCGGATCGCCCGGTCCGGCCCCGACAAGGGTGACGGATCCGTATGTCGTTCGGATATCGATCGGTTCAAAAAGTTTCCGCAGATGTTCATCCTGCGTACGTCCGACAACGGCGAGTTGACCTTGCAAAGGCGTGGATTCCCACGGCAGGATCTCACGGATGTGTTGTTCCAGTCCCAGCCGTTTGAGCGCGACGGTTGCAATGACCACACCGTCAACAGTGCCGGCCTCGACCTGCCGGATGCGGTCTTCAATGGTCCCGCGGATGCTCACGGTTTGGACCCGGGGATTTAACTCTTTAATTTGCTGTTGGCGCAGCGGACTGCTGGTCCCCACCAGATGTTCTTCGGTCATCAGCGACAGGCTGTGCTTGCCGACAAAGGCCTCGGTCTCGTCGAGACTCTTGGTCAGGGCAAAAATGGATAGGCCCGGTGCGAGGGTCCGCGGCAGGTCCTTGGCGCTGTGGATGGTGATGTCGACCTCACCGTTCAGCAGGGCCTGGTCTAATGTGTCGGTAAAAAAATCATCGCCGGCATTGGCGGTCAGTGGGGTGACCTGATCTTTGTCGCCGCGCGACTGATAGGTTTTAAGCGTGTACGGGCATTCGATGTTGTGCCGGGCCAGCAGCGCTTCAATCTCTTTGACTTGTAGGGTGGCCAGACGCGATGATCTGGATCCGAATAGGATTGTCTTCATAGATCAGTGTGTTTGATATTGGGTATTGAGCCGGACCCTTAGGGACCTTCATCTTTGGGAATCAGCCGGAGCATGTCCCCGACAGGAATGTGTTTCATGTATGTGCGGGCCGAGCGCTTGAGAAAGACGCGCAACTGATCGTCGTGTTCCTGCATCCAGTACACCTCCCAGCGCTGTTCACCGTGCCGGTTGAGTTCTTCGACCAGGATGTCGTCGTCATCGGCCTTGACGCGGATGACCTTGTATTCCCAGTCGCCCATGCGTTTGATGTCGTCTTTGACCCACTCGGCACTTTTCTCGCTGGTCTGTTTAGACTGATTGAGCCACTTCTGTGCCTCACGGATGAGCTGGTCCTGCCACTGCAGTTCCTTGACGTCTTCCGCGGTTTCGGTCGTGGATTGAGTTGACGAGTCCTCCTGGGCCGCAACCACGGTCGCGCCGGCTGCCCCGATGAGTAAAAATAATATGATAATGTGAATTCGTTTCATTTTTGGTGACGGATGAGTCCTAAATTTTCAATCTCGGCGCATTATATCACCGCCTCCCCGAATTGACTAGAATAAAAAATTGGTGTCAGAACTCCCCATCCCTTACGCATACAACAAGTTAAGCTATAATTCACCTTATCCTCCTGAGGCGGATACGCTTAGATGGAATTAATTGATAAGTTGCTGCAAGGTAGGGTTTTGCGGAGTTCTGACACCAATTATTTAATCGCGCCGCGCAGGACGTTTGGCGAGGCGTCTTCGATATGGACATGCACGATATCGCCGACCTCAAGGCCGGTCTCGCCCTGTTTGCGGATGATCACGGTCTTATTGCTGTCGGCCTTTCCGAAATAAGCATCTTTAGTCTTGCTCGCCTCCAGCGATTCGATGATCACCGCTTCAATCCGGCCGATGTGTTCCTGATTTTTCTTGAGGGAAATGTCTTTCTGGAGCTCATTGAGCTCAACAATGCGTTCGGTTTTGATCGCGTCCGGGATATCATCCTTCATTTTGCGTGAGGCGATGGTCTGTTTGCGCTCGGAATATTTGAAGATAAACGCCGAATCAAATTCGACCTGCTTCATCACCTCATAGGTGTCACGATGCTCGTCATCGGTCTCTGAACAGAACCCAACAATCACATCCGTCGAGAACGAGATATTGGGGATCTTGTGACGGATCTTATCTACAAGTTTAAGAAATTCATCCTGTGTGTAGGTTCGATTCATCAATTCCAGAATACGGTCATTACCAGATTGTAACGGCAGATGAATTTGCTTGCAGATATTGGGATACTCGGCCATCACATCGAGAAATTTATCGGGAAAGTCTTTGGGATGCGGTGAAGTAAACCGCACACGCTCGATGCCCTTGACTTGAGCGACAGCCGCCATCAAGTCGGCGAAGTCATGCTCTTCGTGTTTATAAGAATTGACATTTTGTCCGAGCAGGGTGATCTGTTTGAACCCGTCATCAGCCAGGCGGCGGGCCTCATCGACAACATTTTCCAGCGATCGGCTGCGCTCACGACCGCGCGTGTAAGGAACCACGCAAAACGTACAGAAATTGTTACACCCGCGCATCACCGCGATCCACGCGTTGATCCCGTCCTCCCGTCGGGGATAGATATCCGAGTAGGTCTCAAATTCAGAAAGCGTCAGATCAAATCCCTTGGCCCCTTCGCCGAAGGATTCACTGATCAATTGCGGCAGGCGTTTGTAGCTGTCGGGCCCGGCGATAAAATCGATATCCAGATTGCGGTTCTCCAGCAGTTCCGTCCGCAGATTCGTCGCCATGCATCCCAGGATCCCGAACTTAACCGGATCGTCCTTGACCGCGATATTGTGCTTTTGCGATCGGCGGTACTTGATATCATGAATACGTCCATAGATCTTGCGGTGCGCGTGCTCCCGGATCGCGCAGGTGTTCAGCATCACCACATCCGCCTCCAGCTCATCCTTGGTAAACCCATACCGAGCCTCCGCCAAAATCGCCTTGACCAATTCGGTATCATATTCGTTCATTTGACAGCCATACGTTTCAACAAACACTTTACGCATTTTTTACCTCCGAGGTGTTTGGTGAAACGTAATGAGGTGTCGCCACGTTTCTTGGCGACACCGATCCAATTCTATTTTTATGACTGATATATTCATAATACTGAGTAACCTTTGCCCTGTCCCTTTTCAGGGACTGTCCCCTTCGACCGTTCGATCGATATAGTTATAAGCATAATTTGGGGCAATTATACTTAGTTTTACAGCTTTTTAAGGACAGCGTTTTTGGCAGGATCGGGACTTATCCCCTGACAGGGTTTTTAATTATAGTTTTGTATTTTTTTCAGATATCTACAATTCAATTTTGATTTTACTAGCAATTTTATTTGCGAGCTCATGGAAATCATTCTTTGCATCAAGAACTGCATTAGCATGGCTGCCAATGGCGCCGTCCGCAGATGTTAGTCTGAATATAGGTTTTCGGTTTTCCTGAGCCATTGGGATCAAGCTACGATAATGCCGCACAGTTGCAAGACAATAAGGATCATCTTTTTGTTTCATGGTCGTGTTTGTGGTCTCGTTGAGAACAGCTTCTCGGTAAACAGCTGGAATGCGATTGACCCATTTTTCATAAGCTTTAACTGGTCGGTCAAGCCGCACACTATGCTGTTGGCAAAGATAGCCAATGACTTCCATCTTTCCTTTTGGAAACTGAATTACTGGATAATTATTTGCCTCCTGATTTTCGGTCCAGTTGTCCAGTCTTTTTTGCCATAAACTTTTCCAGCTTCTCAAGGTCGGACCCAAGTTCTTCAAACCTTGAAGCGAAAATAAATCGGCACCAAGTGGAATGATAACATAGTCAGTTGCAATCAATACAGATCGGTTTATGGCGCCCAGATTAGGTCCAATATCAACCAGTATGATATCTGCTTGTACATTTTCGGCTGCTTTTTGCATAATCTGCCAAAAAGAACTTAGAATGCGCATCGGGCGATAAAGATTGTTATCTGCCATACTATTTGGCCATTCACTTGAGAGTGTATCTTCGTAGCTTGATAAATTAACGTCTCCTGGTAGCAGAAATAGATCAGTTCCAACATTCTGTAGTTTTGGTTCAGCGATATCGCCCACTCCCGTGAGTGGTTTAACACACTGATAAATAGTTGACCCTTCAGCCTGTTCTTCCCAAATTTTTTCAATACTGTCTTCATCTAAAAAGGCTGCGGTCAAATTGGCTTGAGGGTCAAGATCTGCAATGACTACTCTCTTGCGAAGGCCTGCGTACATCCATGCGAGATGGTATATCAATGAAGTTTTTCCGACTCCGCCTTTATTATTGAAAAATGTCAATACTGGCTTTTGTGTCATATTTTTTTCCTCAATATACAGACAACTGAATTTGCGTTGGTTTCAAACTCTATATCAGGATTACCATTTCTGGACATCTCTTTTCTTGCTGTAGCTATACCACGCCCAAATGCTTGTATAAAACCGAAAGTTTTCAGAACATCTCCTACATTCGGATTGCGGTAGTCTGTAATCCCAGGTTGACCAAAATTCTCAATGGTAACATTTCCATAGGGGCCGCCGGGGCTGTTGATCTCAATTCGATCATTGAACCAATATACGCGAACTGGCGCGTTGGTGCTCTCATAAGTACGATGCAGGACGGCATTATACAAAATTTGCTGAATGGCAGCTGGAGGATAAGGCATTTGTATTTGATGTGTCGGTGAGGAAATAATATCAACCCCTGTGCGGTTATGAGATTTCAGTTTTTCCTCAGCACGACGAAGCATTTCAACAAGAGCCCCACCAATATTTTCTTCATCAGTAACTGGATCAGCAAGTTCGGTCCCATCAATTCGCAAGAATTGTATATGGGCGCCCGGCAAAAAATCCTGAGGCGTTTTACCAATGGCTAATAATCCGAGTACCGTTGGAGTGGAGTCTTCGGGGGAAAGGACCATTTTGCATGACGCGAGGCGTTCTTCATAAGATCGGTTATTTGCTTCTAGAACATCCTGAGCGAAAGCGGAAGGAAGAAATTCATTCTCAAAGATCGTTTTAGAAAGATTTTTTATATCTGCTGAAGGCACGGGGAATATATCAAAAGGAATGTTTTTATAGCGTCGTTTCTCATTAAGTATGCGTTCTTCTTGTTCATTGGCTATAGAACGCCGCGGTCCCGTACGCACCCAGATTCTTCCTTTAAATTTTACAGGCGGCATGTCGGAAGGCATAATTGTAATGACTGCCATTTCGGCGCCTTTTAATGTGCGTTTTTCAACGGAAAGAGCGGGCAAAGGTAAGATGTTACCATCAGTTTTCATGTCCGCAAGAGAACACAAAAGTTGATCAGTTATCGGAATTTTCGATGGCTCACCATTGTCTTTCGCGCCAATAAATAGAATGCCTGGCTCATTGTGGTTTGGTAAATCATTAGAAAACGCACAGACGGCCTGACGTGCGAGGGTAGGGACATCACCGTTGAATGATTGCTTGCGTTCAACTCGATCAGACTCTACGTCAGATAATAACGCTAGAAGTTCCTTATCCAAATATTTTTTCATAATCAAACCTTACACGCTTATAGGGCAGTTAGAGACCAACAAATAAATTTAATATAAGATGCTATTTTAAATATCGCTTTACTACAGTATCAAAATTGGAGGACATAGATATAAAGCCTTAGTTATCCGAAAATTTACGTTTTTCATAGTATATCATCCTCATTACGATGATGTCTAAAATTCATAGGACAATATTTTTAGTAATTTTATGGGCACCACTTCTAATTGCCAATATATTACCCAGTTCACTAAATATCCGGCAATCGTAAGCATGGTCGTCCTTTTTCGCAACCATCGCCCTGTCCCTATTCAGGGACTGTCCCCTTTCGGGTGGGGATGCCCAATATTGCGAGAATTATACCTCTCCCAGAGGGGAAAAGCAAGGTGGGGGTTTGGGTTGGTTATGGCTGTGTTGGTTGCAGGTGTGTCGAAGTTATCAATAGGTCAATGGGGTGGCTGCTATGGCTATATTCGGATAAGAAGTTACTCTGTGGGCTGTTCCACAGTCTTCTCACTCTCCCAATCCCTCCAACACTTTCGCCAGCTCATGTTTCTCCATCTGTCCTTGAGCGATTCCCAGCATGGCGTCCAGCAGTTTTTGGCGGGGATCATCCAGACTGATGCCATTGAGCTCCAGGAACACCAATGCTGACGCCAAGCCTACGCGTTTGTTACCATCTATAAACGGATGATTCTTGGCAATGTGAAAGGCGTACGCGGCAGCCTGGGTGTAAAGGTCTTGATGCAGATACTCATTCTGGAAGGTTGCTTCCGGCTGGGCGATGGCGGATTGTAACAATCCCAAGTCTCGAAGGCCAAACTCGCCGCCATATAACTCGATCTGATTTTTATGGATTTCCAGAACCTCGGCCAGAGTTAAAAACAACGGGTCCTTCATAGGGTGATTCTGCCAGTTTTGTGAGTGTCTTCGAATGCTTTTTGTTGGTTTTATTGAGCGCTGAACGGAATGCCTTGGCGCGGGATTTATCGCGTACCGGTGATACGATGATATTGACCCCGTCGGTCGTCACCTCCAGCGGTGTATCGACGTCAATTTTTAACAGCTGCAAAATGGCCTTTTCAATGACCAGGGCGTGACTGTTACCGTGAGCTGTGAGAGTTTTGATCATGTTTTTTACCTCCGCGCATAGTTATTACAATGTAGTAACAGTATATCACCTTCATGGGAGGTGTCAATTATCGAACGCTAAATCGGGTCCGCTGGAATTGTCTGATTCCCTTAATACCCCTTCAACACCCCCAGAAAATACCGATATTGGGTATATTCCTTGTACGCCTTTTTGCCGCGCAGCTTTTTGAACAGTCCGGCCAGATAGGTTTCCGTCAGCGATCGGAAGGCCCAGCGGGGTTTTCCAAACAGAAGCGGAGGGTTTTCTTCCCCTTTTAAAGAAATGGTATCCGCGATGCCCGAGGCCTCCCACCGCTCGCCGATATGTTCCAGGGTGCATTTCCACTCGGGTACAAAGTGGGACACCCGCGCATCGGGCAGGTAGTAATCCCTCACACCATTGTTTCGCAGACGCCGCATCAAATCGGTTTCTTCACCGACCATGGGCTGATCCCGACGGGCATTCAGCCCTAATGCAGAATTAAACCCTTGTGCCTGGAGGATGTTGTTGCGCGAGCAGGCCCAATTGGCTCCTAGCAAAAATTCGGTTTTGTTGAGCACTCGGGCCTCGGGGCCGTAATCCATCCCCTTGACACTGGCATGCGATGCCGCTAGAAGCTCGGGTTCGGGCGGAGTGCCCTCAAAATCACTGGCCACCGGTCCACCCCAGAAAAAATCATCGGACATGTTTTGATAAGCTTTCCAATAGATCTGCAGCCAATCTTGAGGGAATCGAATATCATCATCGGTAAATATTAATAATTCGCCGTTGGACTCCTGAATGGTTCGATTGCGGGCGTTACTGACCCCTTCCTTGTCCTCCGCAAAGAATTTGATCGGCAGATGTTCTTGCATCGCGAGTATTGGCCGGTCAAAAGGCTGTCGCCCTCGATGATTGACAACAATGATCTCCCACTTGACTTTGGCAGGAGGTTCACACGTACTCAATGATTCTAATGTTCTTAACAAAAGTTTTTCATTGTCACGAGATGTGATGAGTATAGATATATTCATCTTTAAATCCGTTTAAATATTTCTTATATTTGGTTGAATGATCTAATTTCTTCCGATATCTGACGGGTGTTCTTCACTTTTTATCCTTTTTGCGTTCCAAATAGTCTGCTGCACTTAAACAAAGGATAGTAAAAGAACCACAAGCCAATGAAATCATAGCCACGAGAATCCAATTTTGCAATGATGACATATTTCCTCCTTGTTTGCTATTATACGTTGGATCTTCCTATCAAAATGCGTTGTATCCACAATACAATTTTTATTATTTTGGTACAGGATGTGGAAATACATATCGGGGCTAGGTACGTAAGGAAGAAATTTCGCATGTCAAAATGTAATGGAAGTCCGTCGCTCCTTGAGGACTGTTCCGTTGTACTTTGGCTTGCTCGTTCACACGGTTTTGGCTGGATTATACATCGATTCGAGGGGAAACGCAAGATCCGGACCTAGCCGTCTCGTCGTGAGCCAGCCCTAGCACAACAATGGTCGATGTTTCTTGATTGAATCTCCAATATAGAGCTGAATCTCAAGATGCCCAAAATTTGTCTGCGGATAGATAAGAGTCATTTGATGCGGAATAATATCCACGTCAAAGGTGCGAATTTCGAAAATGTGTCAGCTTAGTCAATAGTGGGCGCCATTGGAAGATCCAATCTGTGACCATAAAAAGGGGTTTCTTGTTCTTTATCTCATTCCCCATCTTTTATCCGGAGCATGACTCGTTGGGTAGGAAATAATCGCAAAATTTCTTTGTTTGGCCCACTGCCGGGCCGCTTCCTTAAGGTCGGGTTGTCCGCAGTTGTATAAATCTTGGGCGAGGGTCTTGCTGCCGAACCGGTTTAAGATCTCAATTATTTCCGGTATTCGGGAGATATCCCCTCTGCTCAATAAATAGTAAGCCGCATTACGCGCCCCACTTCCTCGTCGATAGTCATTAGACTTAAAGAGTAAGATAGCGTTTAACGCCGCGTATACTCCTTCGGATCTTGTTTGACCTGTCTGAAAGATTTCACCCCAAGTTTTGAGTCCTGACTTTTGGGTCGCAGCGACGCGCATGGATGGATTTTGGGCCGACGTGGCTATCTCTCGCAGGATGTCCGGAGAATCGAGTTTCTCAAGGACAATGGATAACACCTCGGTAAAATTGGATTGAAGTGCGATAATCTTTAGCTGGTCTTTACTCGTTATTTGATTCGTAGCCTTGATTCGCCAGACATCATACTTCCCGGTTAGTGCCATCTCGAGCATATCCTGCTCGTTCGAGATATTCCAATTGTCAGTTAATTTCTGCTCAGCTTCCCGTGCTCGATTCTGAACCTCTGGATCCAATAAGAGTTGGATCGCGCGATGTCTAGTGGCTTTATAAAAACCATCGAAGGCTAGGTCTCTAAGAAGCGATTGATCCTTGATTAAAGACACCGCCCGTATTCGAACTTGTTCCACGGGGTCCTCAACCGCCCGCTTTTTAAGAAACTCTTGATCGGTGATACCTGGCAGTGCGGCAATTCTGAGCATCCAATGAAGATTACTGGATGCTTTTTTCTTCAGTAAGTCCTGATCATTCATCAATAATAAAATGGATTCATGGACAAAAAAGTTCTTTCTGTAGGCCAAAATGTTTTTGAATAAATCCGCATCGACTACTGCGAATAGTGATTCAAATTCCCATCCCTTTGCCGCCAGATACCAGCGCAGCGAAGTGTTAATCAGTTTTTGTTCAACCGATTGGATGTGTTCCGGATCCGCTTCAAGCTCATGCAAACGCTCTAATACCTTCCAACGATTCAACAGGGAAAAATCCTTTAAACCTGCCTCGACCAGCGTATCCGCGTCTTCGCATTTCAAGGCCGCCTGCATCCGAATCGTCGCATCCGGGTGATGCAAAATAACTCTTTTTAAAGCGGCTGGTTCATTAATGCGGTCTAGAATTTCGATAAATTTAGTTTTTAAGAGAATGCTAGCAAAGACATTTTGATCATCGATCTTCAAAAGAACCGTCTCTCGGATTTGTTCATTGATATTTTTGGTCCGACCCAGCTTCGCCAATAACTCCGGTTGATCGATCTTATCCAACACTTCTTGCTGTTCAGCCAGTGAATGATCTCTGAGGAGATGAAATGCTCCTGTCACCAACTCTGTCAACACGGATGGGTCGTCGATCTTGGCCATGGCCGATATTCTTATGTCCTTGAATTTTTGGCTATGGGCGAATTCCTTAACAATTTTTTTGAGCAGTTGAGTGTCATCAACTAACTTCAGTGCCTCCTCTTTGGCCACTACATAGTGGTTTTGCAGGACAATCTCGGCTAATTGTTCTTGATTCTCCATACTTTTGTAGCTTAATACTTTCATCATTCTTTCCGCCGTTGTTCGGACATCTTTCGAGGTGTCATGGCTGACAATTTCTTTCAGTATATCCGGATTGAAGACTCTTCGCACCGCCCAGTAACGGACACGTGGATCGGAGTCTGTCAAAGCCAACTGTTCGATCATTCTCTCATCTTTGATTTGGGTTACGGCCGTACTTCGAACGATCGAATCTTGATCATTCAAAATGATCCTTTTTAAATCATCCTGACGATATAACCGTAAAACGGCGGCTTGACGAACTGAACTGTGTTCATCGTTCTGCGCGACTTTAGCCAAAACGTCTTGGTCCGTTAATTGTTGCACAGCAGATTTCCGAATGTCATAGTCAGAATGGTTCATGGCCAGCTCAGTCAAGACCTCATGATCATCAAGCCTCTTCATTGCCGCTGATCGGCATACACTAGATCTGTCTTGTTCGATGACTTTTTTTAGGACGTGTGGGTCCTTTAACTGTTCGATCGCTTGCTTACGCACGAATTCTTGCTTATGACTTAATGCGATGTGACGAAGCTTAGATGGATCCGTCAATTTTTTGACCAGCGGCCTTTTACGTTTATAATCGATCCCCTTATGCGTCATGATGATCTTGAATAATAGTTCTTCGTTAGACATTTGTTGGGCAGCCGCCTCACGAATTTGTTGTTCGGGATCATTGAATGTCAACTGCTTGAGAATGTCGTCATTGGTGATTTTTTCGATGGCCTTGATTCGCTGCCAGGTTTGTTCGCCTCTAAGAGCGATATCCTCGAGAAGTCTTGGATCATGTAAGAGGTCCCAGGCAAAGGTTTGAGCTTTGGAATTTGAAGCGTAAAGGGCGAGACGTTTAATCTGGTTTTGATCCGCGAGTTGTGGGGACAGAGTCTTCGTCCATAGCTGGGTTGCGCGATGGCGAATTTCCCCCTTGGGTTCGGATAAGGCGAGTTTTTTGATAAACTCCAGATCACCGATCTGTTCAAATGCAGCTAACCGTAGCTCACGATCCCTCCGTGAAGTCTTCATCACCCTTTTTAGAGTATCCTCGTCGAGACCGTCTAGTTCCAGGAGTCGGTTAAAGGCGATGAGACGAAAGTTTTCTTTAAAGGCGCCAAATAAGACATCTTTCAAGAAGGCTTGGTCGGAAATATTTTTGAGCGCGATTTCTTTTTTCCCTTGATAGGGGGCAGATTTTTGAAATGCTTCAATCAGAACTTCTTGATCATTGATTTCAATCAGGATTGGAATAAGGACTTGATGGGACTCACGTCGGTTATCTTGAAGTGCCAGTTCAACCCTGCGTTCGACGCTATCCAGTTTTTTCAGCGCGGCCAGTCGTACCTCCCAGCGCCGACTGAGCCGAAATATATCCTCAAAGATATCTTGGCGGGTAATACGATTGAAAGCCGCTTCACGAACCTTTTCATAAGGATCGGATAGGGCCAGGCTCTTTAAACGTTCCTGGTCCTCCATTTTGGCAACTTCCTTTAACCGTGATCGGACATCTCGTTTGTGCCATTTCTGATCACATCCTTGCACAAATAAGATTGCGAAAAATAATGAAATGCTCAGAAAGAGTTGCCAGAACGTTTTCATTCTCCATCGGCTATCGTCGGTCATCCTGACTTCAACATGATACATACGGCATGTTTCCCTCAATGGTTATCTTATTGGTCGCGGCGCACCACCATTTCTCCTTGTTTAAGATCCAGGGTTTCGCCCTTATGAGTGATTGTCAGAAAATCGCCTTCGGTGACCAGGTACTTGGTTTCATGGGGGGTGATTTCAATCCGCAAAATGGCGTCTCGAATGCACAGCGAAAATTTGAGAAACGTCATCCCATTCGATAAATGCGGATTAAAACTGATCTGTCCGTTATAATCGCGCAGTCCCGCCAAGCCGTAGACCACAAAAATCCAGCAGCCTCCCATAGAGGCAATATGGGCCCCGTCGGCCACATTCCCGGCGACATTCCCAAAGTCCATCAGGACGGTATGATGAAAATATTGCCGGGCCAGATCATAGTAGCCCAGCTCCGAGGCCAAGACGCCCTGAATACAGGCGGACAGTGAAGAATCACCGGCCGTGAGCGGTTCGTAATAGTCGAAGTTGCGTTTTTTTTGTTCGGGGGTGAAATAGTTACCCAGCAGAAACATCGCCATGACCACATCGGCCTGCTTGATTACCTGATGACGGTAGAGCACCAGCGGATGGTAATGCAACAGCAATGGAAATTTCTCAATTGGAGTTTTTTCCAGGTCCCATATCTCCCGTTTGAGAAAGTTTTCGTCTTGCGGATGGATCTGCAATACTTCATCATAAGGGATATTCATATGGTCCGCCGCCCGTTGCCAGTCATCGAGCTCGTTCATATCAAGTTGCGTTTCCCGCTGGATGGTGACAAAGGCGTCCGGACGCTCCTTCTGCATGCGACGGACAGTATCGATGGCGAACCGAAGATTTTCCCGGGCCATCATATTGGTAAAGAGATTGTTATTGACCACGGCTGTGTATTCGTCTGGACCGGTAACACCATGAATACGAAATTCCCCATCCCCATATTTTGGAAAGCAGCCCAGATCATACCAAAGACGGGCGGTTTCGATCAGCATTTCCACTCCACAGTCAAATAGGAAGTCTTCATCTCCGGTGACCTCCACATATTTTCTTACGGCGTACATGATGTCCGCGTTGATGTGATACTGAGCTGTTCCAGCGGCAAAAAAAGCAGAGGCTTCATTGCCGTTGATTGTCCGCCAGGGATACAGCGCCCCTTTTTGATTGAGATGCCGGGCGCGCTCGCGGGCTTGATCCAGTTTACTGTGCCTGAATTTGAGGACATTGCGCGCGATGCGCGGTTCAGTGTATGTTAAAAATGGGAGCACATAGATTTCGGAGTCCCAAAAGTAATGGCCCTCATAGGCGGACCCGGTCAGTCCCCGGGCTCCGACCCCTGTTCCTTCTGCCCTGGCCGTGGCCTGACAGATATGAAACAAGTTGAACCGTAAAACTTGCTGTGTCCGGTAATCGCTATCTGAAATCTCCATATCACTTAAATTCCAGAACTTTGCCATGTAATCTTTTTGTGATTGGATCACGCGATCCGTTCCCATTGTAATCGCCTGATCAATGGTGCGCTCGGCGCGATTACACAGATCTTTGGGGTCGGCTCTGCGCGAGCTGTGATATGATATTATTTTGTCAAGACGGAACGGCTGACCTTCCTGAGCGAAGACGGTATAGACACATTTTCCCTCATGTGGTGCGCGTTCTATTTTGCGTTTGTATTGATTTTTTGTCTCAATGAGATGATCCATGCCGCAAGACAGGGTCATGCCGCTATTTTGAGTCTTGTAACCAAAGACAATACGGTCGTCCTGCACAATATCATGCTCGACACTAAGTACCGAATATTCAAATTGTCCGGCCTTTCGCGGATCATGGACATCGTCGGCATGTACTACACGGTCATCATCGTGAATGAGTTTGGAAGAAATAATGATATTGGCGGAGGCGTTCAGAACGACAACCTCATAGGTAATTAACGCCAGATGGCGGTACTCCATTGATACCAGCAATTTTGATTTGATCTGAACTTCTTTGCCAGTTGGTGTTTTCCAGACTAGGGATCGTGCAAGGATTCCGTCTTTCATATTCAGTGCCCGTTCGTATTGAACAAGATCTGCGACATGCAGGGCCAACGGTTCATCATCAACATAAATTTTGACGATTTTGGTGTCCGGAAGGTTGACCATGGTTTGGCCTTCTTCCGCGTAGCCGTAGGCCTTTTCGCCGTAGTGGATCGGCCATGATTCATAAAAACCATTAATGAACGTCCCTCGTTGTGCGCACGGAACTCCTTCCTCAAGGGTTCCCCTCATGCCTAAATAGCCGTTGCCTACGGCAAATAAGGTTTCATCCTGGGCGAGATATTTTTCTGAAAAACTTTTTTGAACGATCCTCCAATCATCAATTGGATAGATATCTTCGGGTGGTAAGAAGATTTTGTGATGTTTCATGAGAAAAGTACTCCTTTATTGAGCAGCAGTTTTTGCACTCATCGTTGTGATAGCTATCTAATATTACGGTATAATTGTGGTTAAATCGGACACGACAAGATGGGCTCCGGCTTTCACGAGACTTTCTGAATCGTTGACCCGATCCAGACCGATCACCAGTCCGAACCCGCCTTGCACACCGGCCTGAACTCCCGATATGGCGTCTTCAACAACAACGGCCTTGTCCGGGGCGACCCCCACCCGTTTCGCCGCCTCTATGAAAATATCCGGGGCGGGTTTTCCCGTTAGCCCAAGATCGAGGGCTACGTTTCCGTCCACACGGATTTCAAATAAGTCTCCAAGCCCCGCTGCATTGATAATGGCATCGCAGTTGCGACTGGAGGTTACCAGCGCCATACTGAGTCCCTTCTGCTTAATGTGCCTGATAAATTTCAATGTGTCCTGGTATACTTCGACTCCGTCCGTCGTGAGTACGTCATGTATCAGCTGATTTTTACGGTCTCCTAAAGATTGTATGCTGTCTTTGTTGTCATCCGACTTTTCTGGGAGTACGATAGAACGCGATTCTAGAAAACTGCGCACACCCACATACCTGGGTTTACCATCCACGAACTGTTTATAATCCTTCTCTATGCTGAACGGTTCAAAGGGGATATTATTTTGGTCTGAATATCTCCGGAGATATTCATCAAACATCTTTTTCCAGCAGGTCGCGTGGACTTTAGCGGTTTTAGTCAAAACTCCGTCCATGTCAAAGAGAACAGCCGCGTAGTCTTCGGCGTTAAAGGTTGATGTTTTCATGATTGGCCTCCTTGATTATTTTGATCCTCGATGAACGGCTGGATCAGATGACGACTTATTTATTCTATCGAATAAGTCAGAAATCTCTTTAATAATATTAAATATGGTGCTGACAGTTGTTTTCGTGTTGAGGTAATACGTGTAATTTTTATCCGGGGAGCGTTCTTTTTTTGCTTCTGAACCTTTTGCGAAAAAGTTCACGCCGGCGTTTCGTGTAATCTATCGCATACAATTCTACCAGAAGGCGACGAAAATTTTCCTCGAGCTCCGATACGGTCATTCTATCAGGAATGAAATTGACGTCAAATAACGTACATTTTGACCAATCTGTTGGATCTATCAGTCGATTGGCTTGAAGGAGCCTGTCATACAGAGGTGTCCCTGGAAACGGAGTTTGAACGGTAATTTGTACGTCCGTTAGCTGGCTTTGTTTGACAAAAGTAAGTACGTCACTAAAATTCGACTGGTCGGTCCCATCCAAGCCGAGAATAAAGCAGCCATTAACAGAGATACCGTAGCTTTGAATCTTGCTAATGGCACGATAGTACCGGTCCAATTGACGGGCCTTCCAATTGGTATTCAGCTCGAGATTTTCCAGACCGGAACGGCTGGAATTTTCAAATCCAATGAGGACCTGTACGCAGCCACTGTCTCGCAACAAACCCAATAATTCGTCATCATCGGCCAGTGATATATCAGTTTCCGTAAACCATTTGGTATTTTGTCCCATAAATACGTGAGCCAGTTGTTTGCCATATGTTTTGTCTACAAATGTATTGTCGTCCACAAGCTCAATAAAGGGTTTTTTCCAAAGAGACTTGATACAGGCGAGCTCCTTTTTGACCAATTCCACGGGTTTGGTTTTGTATTTGGGAGATATACTAATCGACGAAGCGCAAAATTCACACCGCCATGGACACCCTCGTTGAGTCTGTATTGTCAACCGGTCATAGTCCGCCACATTTAATAAGTCGTATCGCGGAATGGGGCTTTTTGAAAGATCATAGCTTTGGTCACGCCCGTCATAAATTGGTTCCAACGTATTGTGCTGGGCATCCGCCATGATCTGTGACCAATAGATTTCTCCTTCGCCAAGTACGATACAGTCCGCATGTTGAGCGGCCTCCTCCGGGAGCGCTGTCACATGTAAGCCTCCCAGGATAACCTTAGTATGGCGGGCCCGATAGTGATCGGCCAGCCTGTAGACTTCTTGAATTTTTGCTGTCGGACTGGAAATCGCGATGATATCCAAGTCGTCCGGTAGATCTTTGTAATCGTCAAACGAATCGATTTCATGGTAGGACATGCGGATATTCGCAGGTGTTAATGCGGCCAGAGTTAACAGTCCCAAGTTGGGCAGTGAGGCAATGGTCTGAGCACGGTGCATAAACCCAGGCAAAGTCTTGACGACATCCACAAGTTGTGGATCGCAAATGTGAACGCCGCTCATCGAAATCAACCCGAGTTTCATATGGAGTATTATCTAAGTCGTGGTTGCTGAGTTTTTATTGGTTCGATGAATGCCGATAATGCTGCCGATGTAGGCAATCAACAGGACTGGAGACGCCAGAATCGAAAAATATGTTAATAACACAACAATTACGTACGCACCATCATTTGGAGACATGTCCTTGTCGGTGAGCCCGCCCATGATTCTAAAGATCACATGTTCCAGGTTTAAGAACGCCAGAATCGACACGATGATGGCCAGAGGCAAGATTGCTCCAATCAACTGCACAAATCCTGTTAAGCGTGCCGATCGTTTTAGATAGAGAATCCATAACATTACACGCCAAAGAGCGACAACGCCGAGAAACCACATATTTATCATTTGTGCGGACTCCATCGACGTAAACCGTTCGACCGGGATGGCGTATAATATGCCGGGGGGTGATGTCATGCCGACAAAGATCAATACATTTTTATAGTTCCAATTTTGTGGTTTTAGTGGCTTGATGATCAGCCACAAAATCAATGCCATCACAAATATGTACAGCACAGATCCCAAGCCGGCATATTGCCACCACTCGGCCCGCGGATTATCCCAGTATCGCCCTATCCCAGCGATCCATGAGGCCATGATGCCAAAAGCCATATAGTGGTTTCCCATCCGTTTTAGGTCGGGTTTGACGGACTTAAAACATAGGAACTGGATTTCGGTTTTAAGGATTTCCTTGATAGTGCTCATGCTATCCTAAGGCTCGGAGGTTTCTACGGATTTATAAGCTATAGATATTTGTTAATGATATCTGTCCTAAAACGAATGCCCGGTACACTGGGGTAGAATTTTGCTGGCATACAGGCAAGTGTCTGATCTCCTTCGCTCAGGACACAATCGCCAACCGGACCTGTTCTCCCGATTGTTTGGCATGTCGGATCTTTTCCAGACAATCCGTGAGCTCTTCGGCGATTTCATCGCATCGTTTGAGTTTCCCGGCCCGGCCGTCCTGGATCGCGGACAGGATGGTTTGAAAGATGCGCTCCGCCTCGTCGGGAACGATACGGGTGGGCTCAACCTCCACCCCGTATTCACCTTGCAGGATGGAGAAATCATAATAATCGCTGATCTTGGGCACGCCCAGGGTGTCCGCCAGTTTATTCAGCGCTTTTTCTTCTTTGAGAATCAACGAGTGATCCCAATCATCGTCTTCTCTTTTATTCGTTAGAATCCAGAGTGTGTTTCCCATGGTCGTTCCTGCCTATTTAACATTGGATTGAATTAGTCGTTTTAATCCGGATTATACCGGATATCGTCCGTCACAACAAGTCCTAGGCCAGCGGATGGTTTTCCAACGCGCGGGTCTTTTGATCATGAAACGTCACCAACTCTTCGTCGGCTGGGCAGTGGCCGACTTCCTCCAAAAAACGGCAGGTGCTGTATTTCTGGGCCTTGGTATTGTACTCAGTGAGCCATTGTTCCATGGCCGGCTTGGACGCGGGATCATACGGGAACTGAAAACGCATTTTTCTGAGGCGTATACGAAATGGCTTGGGTGTTAAACGTGCGCGGTAACAGTTTTGTTTCTTGCACAAAAACACATACAGGCCGTCGCACTGAAACTTTTTCATCATGGTTTGCGCCGCGCGGGATTTGGCCTCCAGATCATTGCCCCGGACGATGGCGCGGATGCCCTTGTAGGTCTCATAGATTCGAAAGCTGAGCCTGGGATACTTTGGAGCAAGTTTTCGGATGCGGGCGATCCCGACGGCCTTGACGTCTGGTTTGTTGAAGATATGCAGCAGTGACCAACGTACATAATCAATGTCGAGGAACATCAGGGTGCGGGCGTTGAGCACCTCGGAACCATAGCGGTTGCGGGTGACCACCGCATCGGGGCTGATCTCCTGCAGGATCTCTTCACGGATGTCGCTTTCGTAGTCCTCAAACTCCCTGTGCGATCCATGTATCTTGTTGCTGATCTTTGCTCCCTTCTCGATGGCTTTTTGACGGGCATCCTCTTCGGAGACGGATGATCCGCCCCAGCAGTTAATGGTTGTCGGCCCTTCGGGCAGATCCAGTGTGATGGCTTCGCATTTCCAGTACTTGGGGATTCGCATGTTCGCTCCTATTAATGCGGGAGAGCTCCACTTTATAAAGTCAATGGTCAACGAAATGTGGGGGCTGTCCCTACTTTGGCCTTGTCGTGCGGTTGAAAATAAAATTGTGTCGGTTGCTCGTTTATTTCAAGATATATTGGTTTGTCAATTTTGGGAAAGACCCAGCGAATGCCGCTGTCGACAAAATAATGATCATCCAGCGTATGAGTGACCTTGATGTGCACGAACGTGTCGGTCTCGATGGCCGTAATCGATTCACCTTCGATGCCATTGCTAATCCGGGGTACCACAATCATAGTCTGGTTGGGCGTGTGAAACGCTCGCGGCACCTGCGCCTGAACGGCCTTGATTTCATCCCATGGCGGCCAGTAAGTGTATTCATATGCCGGTTGATAGACACGTTCGATGGCCTGGATTGTTCTGAGTGTGGCTGACGATTCGGGCGGTGCGTTGAGTAATTGAATCTCCTGATAATCCGGCGGAACAACGAGGCCGGTATGCCGGGTGGCCGGTCCATTCTGCGGCGCTTGAAATCCTTGAACGATGTGAGGCTTGCCAGAGGGTTGGGATACGTCCTGATGATCAAACGGGGCCGGACGAAATGCAGCCGGCGGTTTGTTTCCCGCTATGTAAATACCTATCAAAAATAAGAGGCTGATATAGATGAGCGATCGCATATGGAATTCTATCAATCTCACATACAACAATAGGACAGTATTTGACAATTATAGACAGGATATTAGTCTTAGCTGCGGTTCAACGTATTCCTGGAAACCTGAATTTTTCGGGATAGCAGCTGCATCATTCTCTGTATGTGGAACGAGATCATTACCGTCCATTCGAGTGGTCGAAATTGCATCATTTATCCGGATGTGTCCGTGGAAATCATGATGCATGAGTCCGATCATGTACAAACTGAAGACAAAACTTGAAATAATAATCAATTGGAACAATTTCATAGTATACTCCACCTCGTACGTTATTATATCACCATTCTAGTGGACGAAGCCAATCACATTTGTCGGTTGTGCAAAGTATTCTAGGAGTGATCAATTGACAACGTGTAGGCTTTTTTATTCGTAACTCGTTGTCGCAGGATTATATTCGCTATTTTCCGGCACGCAGCCGAACATCACCGGTCCGGTCAGGCAGCGACATGGATTGGCGGGATTACCGTCGATAATCTGATCGCCCATGGTCTCGGCCATGGCCTGGCCGGTTACGCATCCGCCCTCACGTGTTGCATAGCAATCAGCATCCGATTGGCAGCCGAAGTCACTCACGAAGCCCTCTACTTCAACGGATGGCATCGCCGCGGTAGCGGACATCTTAAATTCAGCAAAACATTGAAAATCCCCGTGCATGTCAAAGCAATTGTAAGCGGGATCAATCAAGTCAGGCTCATCCTCAAAGCTGTCCTGAATTTCCTGTACGACTTGGATGATATGCAGGGTCCGCATTCTTTTTTCAATTGAATCGTTGGTTGTGGTGATCATTTGACGTTGAGCCGGTTGGAGCGGGATTTGCTCCCCGAGCCACGCCCGTAAAAGGGTGAGAATAGCGCGTTCCTCCGCGCCGCCTTGAGACACCAGGACAGCATCGGGATCCGATGGGTGCAGGGCCCGGACATACACCCGCCCCGCGGTTGGCGAGTTGAGTTGTTGATCCAGACAGAATGATAAACTTCGTTGATTGGCATCGCTGAGCTCGATCCCGACGGTCCCTCCGTCCCGGTAAAACTGAACCTGTTCAATCACGACGGCCGGTTGAAATTCGGGTTCGATGGATAAGGCCGGGTGGGAAAGCAGGATGCACGCGAATGTCAAGGCGATCGTGATCCACCGCCGGCTCGATCGATGTTCGCTGTTATACCCTGACATTAATAGCTTTCTCCCTTGGTTATTTGGGAACCCGACGAGTGGTATATGTTCCCCTTAGGTCGCGTGTGACGTCATGGACCATATCGGGGACAAGTTTTTCGTAGGCATTTTTACGACCGTCATCATTGACCCGGATATTTCCCTGGGCATCGAGCTGGATGTTCGACAGTTTACGGTTCCAGCCGACGCTGTTGCTGTAAAACTTGGCTCCGCTTTCCGTGTCATGAAAGCTGATTGACAGTTTGGCGCGAAGGGTTTGTTTGACCCTGGCCTTGAGCTGATGAATTTGCTTGAGATCAAAGTCGGTCTCGATATCCGAATACACCATGTTCCCGTGCACGATCGAGTCAGCATTGTAGCGCTGACCAATTTTTTGAATGGCCCGAAAATTCAGCTCGGGCTCCCCCACTTCATGCAGGACCGCGCCGAGTTTTCCCAGATTGAGGATTGGTATATCGGCCTGGGCCGCATACAGGGCTGTTTCAAATTCTTGGGTTAGATACTCGCCGACCGATGGAGCGGCGTTATCGGAGAATTCTATGAGCCCGACAGTGCCGCGTCCAGCCAGCTCCAAACGCGGGGGATGATAGACTTGCTGGGTGGTGGTTGAGGAACACCCGATGCTAAGCGCCGCTATGAATGATATAAGAATTCGTCCTAATGGGATCGTTAAGAGTTGTTTAGTCATGCGCCGATTATATCGCTTATTCTGAGGCATGGCAATAGCAGGTACAGAAATATGCGGATCAGGGGCTGGAAAACGGCTGGTCGGCCGGGATTCGCCTGATTGAGCAGTTCTGATTTAGGAGGATATCGTCGTGTTGGCGGGAATATACAGATGGCGGATATCCAGGTCCTGAACTCGACGGCAACCGATCGAGGCCAGCAGTTCGTAGAATTCATGCTCGAGGTTATCAACATAGTGGATCACCCGCTTGAATTTATCCGAGACGATAAGACCGTTCTGCAGCCGGCGATTATGGGTGGTGATGCCGACGGGACAGGTGTTGTTGCCGCACTGCATGGCCTGAATGCAGCCAATGGATAACAAAAAGCCGCGCGCGGAATAGATCGCGTCAGCGCCGAGCGCCATGGCGATGATCTGCCGCGCGGGGTTGATCAGTTTGCCGGCCGCGACCAGCTTAAGCCGTCCACGGACATTCAACTCGTTGAGGATCTCATGAGTGCCTTTTAGCGCCGGCAGCAGCGGCATCCCGAACGTGTCGATATAGGCCTTAGGGGCCGCTCCGGTTCCGCCTTCCGCCCCGTCAATGGCGATGTAGTCGGGAAAGGTATCCTGCCGGATCATCTCCTCGACCAGCTGCCGAAATTCATCGTGGGAACCGATACACATTTTGATCCCCGTGGGCAGCTCGGATACTCGCTGAACCCGCGCGATGAACTCAACCAGAGAGGTGTTGTCTGTGCATTCCAGGTGATGTGTGGGTGAAATGATGTCCCGGTCGCGGGGGACACCGCGCAGCTGCGCGATCTCCGCGGAGATCTTTTCTTTGGGCAGCAATCCGCCTTTGCCGGGCTTGGCGCCCTGGGACAATTTGATCTCGATCATCCGGACTTGAGTTTTGGCGGCAATGTCCTGCAACTTTTGTTCATTCAGCGTTCCGTCGTCGTTGCGCACCCCAAATTTGGCCGTGCCGATCTGAAAAATTATATCGCACCCTTCCTTGAGATGTTGCTCCGGATAACCGCCCTCGCCGGTATTCATGGGAATACCCGCCTGCCGGGCGCCGCGGGCCAGGGCGCGGATGGCCTTTTTGCCAAGCGCGCCGTAGCTCATCGCGCTGATCATGATATGTTTGTGGATTGTATAGGCGTTGGTGAGCTGGCGTTCTTCGCCGAACGTCAATTGAAAACGTTCAACCTCGTTTTGATTCAGCGGATACAGCGCGTGCCGGATCTTAATCTCCTCGGTATTGAATTCTTTACGTGAACCAAACGATTCGGCAGAGTTGATATTCTTGGCCTTTCGGTAGATCTCCGAGCGTTCTTCGCGATTAAATGGACGTTCTTCATAATCATTGGCCACGACATATTGACGCAATTCCGGTCCGATACTCTCCAGCATATATCGAAGTCGTCCCAATATTCCGAAGTTTCGCAAAATGGCGTGCTCTTTTTGGAATTTCAGGTAGTAGATATTCAGAACGGTGAGATAAACGAAGATCAGCGTGAGGACATGAAAATAACGGGATACCCAGATGCCCAGTCCCAAAAAACACAGACTCAGGACCGGCAGACCATAATTAACAGCGACCGCTAATTTAGCTAGATTGACGGCTAAACGGTTCATGCTATCGATTATAATCCCGAACGGGCGCGAATCAAAGGCTAAAGCATTTTGTTTTTGCGGTCGTTGCGATTATTGAAACGTAAAATGTCGATGACAGATCCCCTCCCGGCAAACCGGCGTACCCATCACCGGTGCGGTCATGTCGATACAATCGGCATTGGAATTGAAAATTTCGACGGCTGCCTCAAAACACATCTTTGACTGTTTGTTGATCACCCGGCTGACGCCGCAATATCCCTCGACATCGATGCAGTCCGTGTCTGTAGTACAACTGATAAATTCATTCGGCGCTCGAGTAACTATTTTATTAACCACGGTGTGAGGAATTTCTTCCGGTGATCCATAGCCGCAGAATGGCTGGTTATTGGCGATTCGGTTGGTTGTCTTCCGAACGGCTGGGGCCGATGTTGGGGCGGGTTTTTGGCGCGCCTCGATTTGGGACAACATGTCGCGCATTTCGTCGGCAATGCCCGGCTCATTGTTGGCCTCGGCCCAGCTGAGCATCTCGTTACAGGCGCGTTTGGCCTTGGCGTCCATCCCTTCTTCAAAATAAAATTGGGCCTGGCGGTAGAGGTTCTTGGCGAGTGAGGACGAGAGTTTGGGCGGATCGGCGGCTTCAGTGAAATGTATGGCCGGAGTCAAGTGTCCTGTGCCGATGGCGATGGTCACGACCATTAAAATTTGTAAGGCCCGCTTTGTGGTAGTCATCGTTCTTCCTCCAGTAGCCGAAAGGGGACAGTCCCCTTTCGGGGACAGGGCATTTGGCTGTAGTTTGTATTATGTCTCAAGTTATTGTGAAACATAACTTTAGCGAGTTCTGGGTAAATTCAAGTAGCTAGTGCAACACTTCAATCTGATAGAATATTAGATCAAAGGAGTTGCCAATGGCCAAGTATCAAAGATTATCAGTCGAAGAGCGAGAAGAAATCAGCCGATTTTTAGCTCAAAATTTAAGCATCCGGAACATATCAGTCCGACTATCTCGCTCGCCAGCTACCATTAGCCGTGAGATAAGAAGATCTTGTACACATCGTAAATTTTACCGGGCCATACCTGCTGAAAAATACGCTTTTCAAAATAGACACAAAACATCTTTAAACCGAAAACTTGATACTAACATGAAACTACGCGAATTTGTTTTTGATCATCTCATTAAGAAGCAATGGTCTCCTCAACAGGTTGCCAATCGCCTTAAAATTCTGTATCCTAAGGATATGTCCATGCAAATTTCCCATGAATCCATTTACAGCTATATTTACGTTTACCCCAGAACGTTACTTAAAAAAGAGATCATTGCCAATCTTAAACTGCATCATAACAATCGGAAACCTCGGAAAGCCCGTCAGAAAAGCGGCCCTATTCAAGATTATTTAAGCATTGAAGAGCGTCCTGCCGAAGTGGCTGATCGTATAATTCCGGGCCACTGGGAGGGTGATCTTGTTATGGGATCAAATAATAAATCCTGTATCGGTTCGCTAGTTGAACGAACCACCCGCTTTACTCTTCTGGTCAAACTTAAAAGTCGTGACGCTACTGTTGTTCGTAAAGCTTTTGCCAGAGAGTTTAAGAAAATACCCAAAGAACTAAAAAAATCATTAACCTATGATCAAGGCTCCGAAATGGCTGAACATAAAATATTCTCTAAAGAATCCGATATTACTGTTTATTTCGCGCATCCCTATTCACCTTGGGAACGAGGTACTAATGAAAATACCAATTCTATTATTCGCAGATTCTTTCCAAGCCATACCGACTTCTCTAACGTCTCTGAAGCTAAACTGAAACATATTCAAAATCTAATTAATGATAGACCTCGGAAAATTCATGGTTACTACACCCCTGCTGAAGTTTTTAATAAAATGTTGCACTAGAAACTAGAATCCACCC
>JAUIER010000033.1 GCA_030429765.1 bacterium
CCGGAGGACGTGGAATACGTCAATGTTTCCGATTCTGAAGTGATCGGGACAAGCGGGGACGACATCATGGCGTTCTCATCGATCAATGGGGGTGGTAACGATGAGCTGGCCGCGTCACCGCATTGGATGTTCAACACAGAACGATATTGGGTCGGGTCACCGGGAGGAAATACGAGCGATCCGGCGAACTGGTCGAACATGGAGATGCCGTGCGGATCGGGTGGGGGAGCTTCCGTGCCAACCACGATGAATACGGCGGTCTTTACGAATAGCTGTACGAACAACGCGACGGTGGACGCACTATTTAATGTCGGCGGGATCACGATCGAATCCGGCCATACCGGAACCATCACGCCGAATGCCCTGATCGACATCGATGGAACATTGTCGATGGCGGACGGAACCATCGACTTCTCAACCAACAACACTAATGTCAATGTATCCGGAGCATTCACGAAAACCGGCGGTACATGGACGGCTGGATCAGGTAATCTGACGCTGGACGGATCATTGGTTCTAACGACCGATGGCGGAACAGCGCTGGGTAATGTGATCGTGGATAACAATGTCACATTTGCGTCAGACATCACCACATCGGCCTTAACCATTAATACCAACGATACACTGACAACAGATGGTTATGAAGTTGACGTCAACGGTACTTTAGATCTTAACGGAACACTGGATGCCTCTTCCGGCGTTGATGGTAATACATCAATTAATGTCTCAGGTGGATGGGATATGACCGGCGGATTATTCACTGGTACAAGTACAACGGTGACATTCGATTCAACATCCGCAGATCAAACGATCACATCTTCGGGTCAATCCTTCAACCACGTTATTCTTAACAACACAGCGGGAAGTGGAAACGACGATATCATTCTATCTGATGCGTTGGATGTGAATGGCACATTAACCATTACCGATGGGGATCTGGATGCCAATACCAATACAGTATCGATCAATGTGTTTGGTAATTGGCTGATGGGCGCTGCTGGAAGTTTTGATGGGGGCGCATCCACGGTCGTCTTTGATGGGACAACGGCCAGAACGATCACGAACAATAATCAGTCCTTTGGAAATCTGAGCTTTAACGGGGTGGGCGGAAGTTGGGAACTTCAGGATGCCTTAGATGTAAATGGAACATTGTCCCTGAATAACGGAACGCTGGATGTCAACGCGGCGAACAACTATGCCGTTAATGTAACGGGTAATTTGAACTTAACCAGCGGGGCTTTATTGGCACAGAATGGGACCTTTGTCCTCGACGGGGCTGATCAGTCGCTAAACGGTTCATGGACGTTCTACCACATTGACAAAAGTGTCACAACGGCCGGAACTCTGACGTTTGAGGCCGCGAGTACAACCACGGTGAACGGGTCGCTGACGCTGCAGGGAACGATCGGCGGCGTGCTTGGTCTGGTTTCAAGTACATCCAGTGTTGACTGGAATATTGATATTTCAGGTCCGACGGAAGTTCTATATGTGAATGTGTCGGATTCTGAAATTATCGGGACATCGGGCGATGACATCACCGCCTTTTCATCCATTAATGGCGGCGGGAATGACGACGGGACCGGATCACCGCAATGGATTTTTGAAGACGCGCGGTATTGGGTTGGATCGGCCGGTGGAAATACCAGTGATCCGGCGAACTGGTCGAATATGGAGATGTCATGCGGGTCGGGTGGAGGCGCCTCTGTGCCGACAACGATGAACACAGCCGTCTTTACCAACAGTTGTACAAATAACGCGACGATTGACAGCGCGCTCAATGTCGGCGCTCTAACGCTTGAGGCCGGATACATCGGGACGATTACGCCTAACGCATTACTTGATGTTGATGGTACGTTGCTGATGAATGACGGGACGGTTGATCTTTCGGTCAACAATACCAATGTGAATATATCGGGAAGCTTTACCAAGAGCGGTGGAACATGGACGGCCGGTACGGGTGATGTAACCCTCGATGGACCATTAACAGTCAACGTCAACGCGGGAACATCATTGGGGAATCTGGTGGTGGATAATAATGTCAGTTTCGCATCTGATATCAGTACATCGGCATTAACCATCAATACCAATGACACGCTGACTACGGATGGTTATGAAATTGACATAAACGGTACATTAGATCTGAACGGAACATTAGATGCCTCCGCTGGAAGTGACGGAAACACGTCGGTTAATATCTCGGGTGGATGGGATATGACCGGTGGATTGTTTACAGGGACTTCAACGACCGTTACATTTGACTCGGCATCGGCCGATCAGACAATTACCTCGTCGGGACAATCATTTAATAATCTCATTGTAAATAACACGGCGGCCGGGGGCAGTGACGATATCATTCTCATGGATAACCTGGATGTGAACGGGACACTTACGATTACCGACGGGGATTTAGATGCCGGCACAAACTCTATTCAAATCAATCTGAATGGTAATTGGCTGGCCGGTGGAAGTGGATCTTTTGATGCCGGGACATCGACGGTGGTATTTGATGCCACAACGGCACGGACGATTACGAGCAACAGTCAGGCGTTTGGAAATATCGATTTTAGCGGTGCCGGAGGAAGCTGGACGCTTCAGGATCCGTTGGATGTGAACGGCACTTTATCGCTGAACAATGGAACGCTGGATGTTGGTGCGGGCAACAATTACGCGGTGAATGTCGCCGGTAATATGCTTTTGACTTCTGGAAATCTGCTGCCGCAAAACGGTACGTTTACGCTGGATGGAGGGGATCAGACGTTTAACGGCTCCTGGACCTTCCATCATCTGGATAAATCAGTCGTCACGGCCGGGACATTAACATTTGAGGCCACGCAGACTTATACCATCGACGGATCCCTCACGCTGACTGGTACGGTCGGAAATCTGTTGGGGTTGGTGTCAAGTAATCCAGGTGTGGCCTGGAATATCGATGTAGCAGAGGCAGAGGATGCGGTGTACGTGAATGTCAGTGACTCCAATGTCATCGGTACAAGCGGAGATGACATGCGCGGGTTCTCGGCCGTTAATGGCGGCGGCAATGACAACGGCACAGTTTCGCCGCAGTGGGTTTTTGAGGACGCGCGCTATTGGGTAGGATCCGCTGGCGG
This sequence comes from bacterium, assembly GCA_030429765.1. Lineage (GTDB taxonomy): Bacteria > Omnitrophota > Gorgyraeia > Zapsychrales > Zapsychraceae > JAGOSC01. Next base: position 3,108 of record JAUIER010000033.1, read on the forward strand.
AAATACCAGTGATTCCGCAAATTGGGCCAATATGGAGATGCCGTGCGGATCCGGCGGCGGGGCAAGTGTTCCGACCACGGCCAATACTGCGATCTTTACGAATAGCTGCGTCAACGATGCGACAGTGGATGCTGTGTTTAATGTGTCGGCTATCACCATCGAATCCGGATATTCAGGTACCATCACACCTAATGCCTTAATGGATGTCAACGGGACGTTGACGATGGATGATGGAACGATTGACACATCCGTGAACAACACCGATGTCAATATTTCCGGCAATGTCTTAAAGTCAGCCGGGACATGGACGGCGGGAACCGGAGAACTGACGCTCGACGGTAGTTTAACGATGAATGCGAATGCCGGAACCAACTTCGGCAATGTTATCATCGGAGCGCATGTCACGTTCGCGTCGGATATTGCAACATCCAACCTAACGATTGTGACCAGCGAAACGTTGACCACCGATGGGTATGAACTGGTTATCAACGGGACATTGGATGTCAATGGAACGCTGGATGCTGCGGCGGGGACGGATGGAAACACATCGATCAATATTACCGGCGGATGGGATACCACAGGCGGAGGCTTTGTGGGAGCAGTGACTACGGTTACATTTGATTCCACGAGTTCCGATCAATTGTTAACGTCAGCGGGGACGGTCTTTAATAACCTTGTTATCAATAATACCGGAATTGCCGGCAGCGATGACATCGTGCTTACAGACGACCTGGATATCAACGGCGTGCTCACAATCACTGATGGGGATTTGGATGCCAATACCAATGATGTGAATATCGTGGTGGGTGGAGACTGGACGATCGGGGCTAGTGGGTCATTTGACGCGGGAACATCAACGGTGACGTTTGATTCGACGACATCACAAACCATCACGACGAATGCGCAATCATTCACCCATGTCAACTTCAATGGGGCAGGCGGAAGCTGGGAGCTGCAAGACGCGTTGGATGTGAACGGATCATTGACATTGAGCAATGGAACGTTGGATGTCAATGCCTCGAGTAACTTTGGGGTGAATGTATTCGGCAATCTGAATCTAACCAGCGGATCATTATTAGCTCAGAATGGTACGTTTACACTCGACGGGTCGGATCAATCGCTGAATGGTTCCTGGACCTTCTATCATTTTGATAAAACGGTCACGACCGCGGGAACATTGACGTTTGAATCCGGATCCACGACAACGGTCAATGGAAGCCTGACCATAGGCGGAACGATGGGGAATCTGCTCGGACTGGTCTCAAGTTCGCCGGGAGTGGGTTGGAATATCGATGTGGCCGAGATGGAAGAGGTGAGTTTTGTGAATGTCTCTGATTCACAAGTCATCGGAACGAGCGGTCATGATATTAATGCCTTCTCGTCCATCAATGGCGGCGGTAACGACGATGGCACCGGATCACCGCAGTGGATCTTTGAGAACGCGCGGTACTGGGTGGGCTCCCCAGGTGGTAACACCAGTGATCCGAACAACTGGGCGGACATGGAAATGGCCTGTGGATTCGGGGGCGGCGCGAGTGTTCCAAACTCTACAAATATCGCGGTCTTTACTGATAGCTGTTCCAACAATGCGACGGTGGACGCGTTATTCAATGTCGGCGGGATCACGATCGAATCCGGTCACTCCGGAACCATCACCCCGAATGCCTTGATCGACATCGATGGAACATTGTCGATGGCCGATGGGGCGATCGACTTCTCTACGAACAATACCAGTGTGAATGTATCCGGAGCCTTCACGAAAACCGGCGGTACATGGACGGCTGGATCAGGTAATCTAACACTGGATGGATCGTTGGTTGTAACGACCGATGGCGGGACAGCGCTAGGTAATGTGATCGTGGATAACAATGTGACATTTGCGTCAGACATCACCACATCGGCCATGACAATTAACAGCAACGATACGCTGATAACCGATGGTTTTGAGATCGATATCAACGGAACCTTTGATCTAAACGGAACGCTGAATGCCTCAGCCGGAACGGATGGAAATACATCAATCAATGTCTCAGGTGGTTGGGATATGACCGGTGGATTATTTACGGGGACATCAACGACGGTAACCTTCGATTCCGCATCCGCGGATCAAACGATCACATCATCTGGACAGTCATTTAACAACATTGTGCTCAATAACACAGCCGCCAGCGGCAGTGACGACATTATCCTGTCCGATGCATTAGACATCAATGGCACATTAACCATTACCGATGGGGATCTGGATGCCAATACCAATACCGCATCGATCAATGTATTCGGTAACTGGACGATTGGTCCGAGCGGATCGTTCGATGCGGGCACATCAACCGTGACCTTCGATAACACATCGGCTGATCAAACGGTCACATCGAATGGACAAAGTTTTGCCAATGTGGTGATCAATAACACAGCTGCATCAGGTAGCGATGATATCACTCTGGTTGATAACCTGGACATCAATGGTGATTTGACAATTACGGATGGGGATCTGGATGCCAATACCAATAGCGTGCTAATCAATTTGTTCGGGGATTGGACGGTTGGTGCCAGCGGATCGTTCGATGCGGGAACAAGTACGGTTACGTTTGATAACACAGCGGCTGATCAAACGATCACATCCAACGGTCAATCATTCTATAGCCTAGTCATTAACAATTCCGGAGCCCCGCCGGATGACGACATTGTGCTGATTGATTCACTTGACGTAGACGGAACACTTAGAGTCGTAGATGGAGATTTAGATGCAAATACCAATGATCAGGATATCGCTGTGGGCGGTAACTGGATCATTGACGCAGCCGGGTCGTTTGATGCCGGAACGTCGACCGTGACGTTTGATTCGACGACATCACAAACTATCACCACGAATGCGCAATCGTTCACGCATGTCAACTTCAATGGGGCAGGCGGAAGTTGGGAGCTGCAAGATGCGTTAGATGTAAACGGATCGTTATCAATCAACAACGGAACACTGGATGTCAACGCGGCGAGTAACTTTGGGGTGAATGTATTCGGTAATCTGAATCTGACGAGCGGTTCATTATTAGCCCAAAATGGAACGTTTACACTCGACGGTTCAGATCAATCGC
>JAUIER010000004.1 GCA_030429765.1 bacterium
AAATATATTCAAAATCTAATTAATGATAGACCTCGGAAAATTCATGGTTACTACACCCCTGCTGAAGTTTTTAATAAAATGTTGCACTAGAAACTAGAATCCACCCTGACACTAATTTTTTGGATAGAATTCCCGGCGGATAAATTGCTGGAGGGCTTGGGCGACGATCTGGTGACCGCGCACACTTAAATGACCGTCGACCGGAAAATAGGCCTCGGGATGATCCTGAAGATACGGATGCATATCAATGTATGGAATTCCCAACTCATCATAGACCGAAAAGAATAACGCCCGAATCCGTTCAACTTCCTCTGGATTGGATTGAAGCTCTTCGAGCTGGGGAATGTAAATCATGCCCAGCGCCATATTCCGTTGTCGGGTCATTTCAAGCAAAGGCTTAAATATTCTCTCACGATAGACATTGCGCACAACGTCATAGTGATCATCTTTCAACTCAACCGATCGCAGAAAATTACTCTCCAGAATACGCGAGAATCGAAACGCCAGCAGACTCACCATATTGATATTTGACCCCATCTGCTCTTTGATTCCTCGTTTAAGAAAATATTTGAGATGCCACAACGCGCGACTCTGCCACCCAATCAACATTTTCCCATCTTTGATGTAATGTTGATGAATATAATGAAAGTCCTGACTGCGCTCCGTGAATATCACCGCATTGATCCCTCCATACTCACTTTCAGGAGAAAAAATCCCTGGAAAATACTTCGAATAAAATGCATGAAGAAATGGAAGGCGATATCCAGCAAAGCCCAATGTAAAAACCTGCACGTCCTCCACCATCGACTGAACCTGATGCGCAAAATTTTCTCGACGGGATACCTGTCGAGCATCGAGAAAACTATCGCCAATGATCGCAATCCGATATGTGGCCGTTTCATCGACATCAAATTCCAGCGCATGAAATCCATCGGAATTTCGATAAACCTGCCGTCGAAATTCATTCTTCCGCCAGGGTTGGCCGCTATAAATCTCCTGCCCTTGGTCATTAAATTTCTTCATCGTATCCGGCCCGTTATAACCAAAATTATTGAATCGAATCAATACCCCTTCGGCCACAGCCAAAACCATGAACAAAGCAATCACGGCATAAAGACACTCCTTAAGTATGCGATTAAAATTGAAAATAGACAAAATCTCCTCCTGCAATGTTCCCAAAAATCATATACGTAAAAATCCCACTAAAAATAAAGATCCAATACAGCAACGGCTGCCGCAAGATAAACTGACTGAATGATGTCTTAGCATAAATCACATCCGCTGCGAGCATCAACAGGATATACACCCCCACCGATACCGGTATGTGCGTGACATCAAACCCCGCCGTCAATTGACGAATCATCTGCAGCGCCTCACTGAGCGACTGCGCCCGGAAAAATATCCATGTCAGACAAACCCCGTGAAACGTCAACACAGCCCTGATCACATACGGCCATCCCGTCGGCTGGACGATCGCTCGACGACGCAAGTGCTCAATCACAATCCAAATCCCATGGATCCCGCCCCAGATCACGAATGTCCAGTTGGCCCCGTGCCACAGCCCGCCCAGCAGCATAGTGATCATGATATTTCGCAAATGATTCGCGCGTGCGCCGCGGTTTCCGCCAAGCGGAATGTAAAGATAGTCCCGCAGCCATGTGGACAAGGAAATATGCCAACGCCGCCAAAATTCCCGCACACTGGACGCGAAATATGGAAAGTTGAAATTCAGCTTTATGTCATATCCCAACAAAAACGCTACACCGCGAGCCATATCGGTGTAGCCCGAGAAATCACAATAGATCTGAAAGGCAAAGGCGTACACGCCGACCAGCACTTCAAACCCCGAATAAGCCGCCGGATTCGCAAAGACCTGATCGACATAAACCGCCAGATTGTCGGCAATCACCGTCTTCTTAACCAATCCAAAGACAAACAACCCCAATCCATAACGAAGCTGATTGGGCCCAAACTTTACCCCACGCACAAGCTGCGGGATCAAATCTCTGGCACGAACGATCGGCCCGGCCACTAACTGAGGGAAAAAAGCGACGTATAACGCAAAGGTCAGCAAACTATTCGTTGGCTTGAGCTGCTTTCGGTAGATATCAATCGTGTAACTCAATGTCTGAAACGTGTAAAATGAAATCCCCATCGGCAGGATGATATCGTAATGGGGAATCGGCGCTTGATCGGTAAAGACCTGGGAAAGACTATTCAGGGTTCCCGTAAAAAAATTAAAGTATTTAAAGAGGAACAGCATCCCTAAGTTACCCGTTAGGGACATCAGCAGAAATATCCGCCGCCTGGCCGGATCATCTGTCTGATACATCCAGCGCCCGACCAAAAAGTCAAGCACCGACGAAAACACCAGCAGCCCCACCAGCGGGACACTGAACCACATATAGAAGATATAACTGGCCAGCAGCAGGGCAATTCGCCGGACGAGTGAATTCCCAAAAACAGCCGGCCACCAGACAATTAAGAATAAGAGTACGAATTCAATGGAATGAAATAACATAGCTTATGTACTGACGAGGCCAAACACCTGGTGGTGCGGCTAATCCGCCCGTTGCTGAACCCGAAAACGTATAGCCACCATGACACATGAGATCCCAGAATTCACGTTGCTTTTCGCGATTCCGTATGTTATTTTAATGCCATACACCTATATTTTCGGTAAAATCTTGTATATCAATATTATATGAAAATTTCCAGCTCAAAGAGTAATATTTGGATTATTTTGGCTCTCGGCTTTTTAGTCACCACCGCCTTCTACATCCGGCAGCATAATTTTGTTCATAGCCCGTCCCGCTCGATCGATGAGGCCGTTTATTTTCGAATGGGACACCAAATCCGCAGCGGCCTGCAGCATTATAATGCCAATGAAATGGGCCAAAAACTGCTGGATAAGAACCATCCCGTCGTTCCGGCCTACTTTTTCAAACCCATCTTCAAACATCCGCCCTTATTTACCATGTTTCTGGCGAGTTCGTTTACTCTATTTGGTTTTAATGAGATCGCCGCCTTTTATGTACCGGCCCTCTTCGGACTGCTCATGATACCGCTTATCTATGCGCTTGGCGCCCTGATCTATAATCGCACCGTCGGACTATTATCCGCCGCCGTCCTGGCCGTTGATCCGATGTCGATTATCTGTGCGCAGAAAGTCTGGATGGAAAGCCAGCTGGCCTTTTTTACCGTCCTTTGCCTCTACTTGGCGGCCAAGGCCATCAAGCAACAACGGGACGCCCTGTTTATCTGGAGCGGAGTCGCCAGTGGACTAAGCGCATTAACCAAGTACACCGGCGGTATAGGAACGGTCATTATGATCGCTTATGCCCTGATCTATGATCGAAAACTTCTAAAAAACCGGGCCTTTCTGATCGGATTGGCTATGCCCATCCTGCTGCTAACCCCGTGGCTGCTCTGGAATCTGGCCGTCTATGGATCAAACTATGTGGGCATGCAGGTCGAACTGCATTCGGACAAGGGACACTCGCTGAAGTTTGTGCGAAACATCGGACTTTATATTCTGGCTGGCTTTGCTGTCTTGCGACTGGGCAAGAAATTCAAGGAAGATCTTTCCCCCAGCGCCATCCAGAACATTAAACTCTTTGCGTCATGCGCCGTGGCCGTGATTTTTATGGATTCCATCCTCAAGAGTTTTAATATTCTCCATCTGCCGATCACCAGCTGGGCCGGCGCCACGTTTTACGGATCGTCGCATACGTTCTATCCGGACCGATTACTTGAATTTTCGCTCATCTATTTTTTTGCATTTTTGTCCTTCTTTATCCCATTGAAGGATCGTCCGGATGAAGACAGGATTCTTAGGATCGGATCGATCGCCATTCTGCTATTTTTTACGATGTGGACCGCCTTTCAGTCACGATACATCATCTCGGCCAATCCGCTCTTGATCATTTTAGGCGTCAACTTTCTGCACGAACTGTCCCGCCGGGCACCTGAAATTCCGAATCTATGGGCCCGGGTTGTCGCCAGAGGATCGCTTATCATGCTGCTGGTCGCGATCTTCATGAAGACTATCGTCGTCAATGTACTCGTCAGTTTTACCAATAATTTTTGTTACTTTTAATCTATGCTTAAGAAACTCCTCGAAAAAAACCGACATAGAATCGATCGTGAACTTCCGAATATCGAAGACCGTCAATTTTTCTCCCCCGCACTACATGCGCTCGTCAGGGTTATCATCCCGACATTTCGTCAGCATATCCAAGGCGACGTTCTGGATGTCGGATGCGGCGATATGCCGTTTAAGACAATCATCGAGGAAAAAGCATCTAAGTACGACACGCTAGATGTGGAAGCTAGAACAGACGGCGTGACCTATATCGGCTCCATACTGGACATGAATATGATCCCGGACAAGACATATGATACCATCATTTGTCTTGAAGTCTTGGAACATGTCCCACTCCCGTTTCAAGGAGCCAAAGAATTAAATCGCGCTCTCAAGACCAACGGAACACTGATTATGTCCGTCCCTCACCTCAGTCGACTACACGAACAACCGCATGACTACTATCGTTACACTCACTATGGAATTACCGCGCTGCTAACAGAAAATGGATTTGAAATCACGGAAATGAAAACCTGCGGGGGAATTCTGTGCTTTTTGGGGCACCAAATTTCGACGGTGATTCTATGCTTGTTTTTTCACATCCCGATCATTAAACACATAATATTCTTTCTGAATAAATGGCTCATCGTCAAACCAATGGTCTGCCTGGACGCTTGGCTGTTTGAGAAATCGGTTATGCCTTTGGGATATTTATGTGTGGCGAAGAAGGTTCGCGACGTGTAACACTTACAGCAGACTAAGAAGTGAATCCGCTAAATATTTCAATTGTGATTCCGTACATTTCACTCCACATGGAATCAATAAATGCTGTTCCCAATATTCCATCGTCTTACTCATATCAGAACTTGGGCAATCCGTAAAACCAGGCTGTAAATGCATCGGATAGTACCGCCATTTGGTTTCAATTCCCATATCACATAATTTGACGGCAATATCATGGCGATTCAGTGGCTTTTTGAGGATGATCGGATAATACAAATAGGTGTTCGGACATTCCGGAGATGTTGTCGGCAAGATCAATTTATCACTCTGTGCAAGTAGTCCTGACAAATATTCTGCATTCTTGATACGCTTGCGGCAGTTTTCCAAACTCTGCCTGATTCCCCGTGTTGCGGCCGCCGCTTGCAACGGATGAATGGTTCGGGGCGTATATGTCTTATACTTATCAACGCTGAATGATTCAATGATTTTGACACCATCCTTGGCCTCCCTTAAATGCTGCGTACGAGGCAATTTCAAAACTAAATGTTTGAGATGGTAAGACAAATACGAATTATAAATTCGGTTCCAGCATTCCTTCTTATTACTTTCGCCCATCGGCTGAGCATTGACCGCTTCCCAGACATCATCACGGTTTGTGATTAAGGCCCCGCCGAGAATCGCCCCAGCCGGTTTATCCACATTGAAGCTCAAAATAGACGCATCGCCCCAGCTTCCCAGCCGTCGACCATTCACATCAATGCCCCCGGGCATATGTACGGCATTCTCGATAAGAAATATATTATTCTTATCAGATATCTCACGTAATCGAGTCACGTCCGCTGCCTTACCATAAATATGTGACGCCATAATCACCTGAGTTTGCGGTGTAATCAAGGACTCACAATCTTCGACATCGATATTAAAGTCCTGATAGATTGAGGCCAATCGAATCGTCTTCACAAAATTTTTAAGCACGACACTCGCCGGGCGGTGCATAAAGGACGTGGAAATCCATTCCTCGGATAAACCCATCCCTTTAATGAGCAAATAAAGCCCGCTGCGGGCACGATCCAAAAGCATGCAGTGCTTGACCCCGTATTGATCCCGAATACTTTCTTTAAGCTTTTCACAAGCTCCTGAAGACTTGGTTAAATTACTTAAATGCCATATGGGATTGACAATAGGCGGAAGCTTATACTTCTGCGGCAATGGGGGCATAACTTCAGAATTCTGCATATAATCCTCTAATTCTTTCTAAGGATGAACAATGTATCAACATAATTGAAATACGGCCGATGAAAACATTTGGCGAAAAAGCTGTCAATCTTTGACACCGTTTTGAAACCACTAACCGGTATCAATCCAAACTGAACCAAATACAACAAGGGAAAGCGCGATCGACGCAGATATTCTTTTTTCTCAACAATAAATCCCGCTTGCTCAAACAATCGTTCAAAATCTTCTTCTGGCCGCATAAGCTTGTCTTCGTTCTTATAATACTTATCAACACGCCGCGTCTGAGCCGTAGCGATCATTTCACCACGCTCGGCTAATACCCGGTAGAGCTCCTTGAGACTTCCCAACATCAATTCATCATTTACCATATAGTTTAGTACTCCAAGACTGATGATGTACTTAATCGACTGATCCTTCATCGGGATGGTATCCCCATCGAACTGCACGAATTTGGAGAATTTCGGATCATTCCCCTGCGCCGCAAGAATTAGCTGTTGTCCTGAAATATCTATACCGAGAATACGGTGTTTTTGTGAGGCAAATGACTTGGATAAATTTCCAGACCCACATCCAAAATCCATAATCAGTGAATCCTGATCGGGCAGATGCCGCTCGACCGCCAAATCTTTGATAAAACGGATGTACTGATTCTTCATCCCTTTTTTATCTTTTGGATCGATGACCGACATGGGTCCAAGCTCTGCAATTTTGTCCCAATGCTCTTTTTGGTCCATATGGATAGAATATATCACGTCCCATCAGCCATAGCAAGGACGCTCACAGTTTTCAATAACCTGATTAATCAGCTACCTTTTCGGGAGCAATTCGCCGCAACTCCATAACCTGCCGCAAAATACGCGCATCGGTCTGATTCCAGAAACGGGTGACAAACAGGACTATTAAGGATATGGCGATGTATAGACAGGCATTGACCCATTTCATATCCGGCCCCACAACAAAGATGATTGAGCTCAACCCGATGGCAGGAATTATCCGGCCTATATCCTTAAAAAACAGCGGAACATCTACAACTCCGTACCGGTTCAGATTAACGATGGCCAGTATTCCCGTTAGGCCATACGCCCCTGAGGCGACCAAGGCCAATCCCTCGATACCATATTGGGGAATAACAATAATTCCGCCAACAACCAAGACTACAATTCCGATAGACTCAAACGCTATCCGTTTACCCAGAAAATCCAGGACATTCAGAAAATTTAATGATATGGTCGCGTACAAAGACAGCAACATCAAAGCCAAATAGCGTAAACCATCAGCCTCAGCCCTCAGCTCATCGCCACCAACAAACCCCATAAGCTCCTCCGCCATATAAATAATCAGTGGAATAACTAATAGCGCGTACAAATTTAGATATCGACTGGCGATCGAAAACACCTTACGCAAGAAATCAGTCTCTTTTGATCTTTTGTAGAGGCTCGGCATCAACGTCATGTGCACCAATGCGGGAACCATGAAGAACAAAACGATAATCTGATACTGAGCGCAATACACACCTGATTCAAACGAGCCCATCATCGAACCCAACATCAGCAACTCCAGCCGCATGTAAAACAAGGCCAGCATGTTGATCGCAAAAAAAGGCATCCCCTGCTTGATAGCAAATTTAAATGTCACTTCGGTCTGCGACTCCGTGGGGATTAACCGGCTGGCATACTTGCAAAACATAAAAATAGCCATAACCGTAACCAAAGCGTAGGCCAAGACCACCAATTCCACAGATTTAAACAGGAAAACACAAGCGGCCACGGCGGCCAGCACAGCGATAAAGTAGAGACAACGGTAGATCGCTACCGTTTTAAACTCATTAAATATATGACAAAGGAAGGCAAATGGAAAATGCCAGTTATCGACGATTGGTATGAAGGCCGCAAAGGCGATCAATAGCGTTCTGGACATGTAATGCGGCTCCAGCGAATAATCGACGAAATGCTCACCGCCGATAATCATGGCCGCCAGCATCACCACCGTCAATGGTACGCGGATCCGGATGATATGCTGAACAAGAGACTGAATAATTCTGTGATTACGAGCTCCATCGCGCACTAGCGATTGACTCATTCCCAAATCCAACCCGCCGGCCAACAAGGCAGCTCCACCCCAAATCGTCATCAGGAAGCCATAGGTTTCGACATCAAGCCCCCGAATCAGGACAAAGGCCAGCAAAATATTTAAGGTTTTTGTCAGAATATTGGCCGCGATCAACCAAGCAGATCCACGAACCACTGACTTGATAAACTTGGACACGTGTCACTGTCTCCTGTTTGACATTATCTAAACGATGCCATCTTACGGCTTAACCATCGCAGGAAATCAATCACTCGCGACAAAACCGGCTTGACGGAAATCACGATCGTTTCAACCGGCTGCGTGGTCCCGCCCCATTTGGCCTTGTATTCTTTTACACCCGGCTCAAACTCCGGCGTTGCCATAAAATCAAAATGTTTCATCCCCGCCTTGGAAGCCTCGTACTGAACAGCCGCTACCAGATAATCTCCTAAGCGTTGCTTGGAAAACTCCCGAGGAACAGCTACTTGCTTAAGATGCGCTGTAGACCCCGAATAGATAACGGCCGCCATGCCGGCCACCTTCCCATTCATTTCGACCAGGTAGACCACTCCTTGACTCCGCGGATATAGTTCATCAACGATGTACTGAAGACGTTCAACGCCATAGTAAGCTGGAGCCCCTTTCTCTTTCATGACACGCTTGTACATATCTTGCGCCGGCTGCGCGGATCCAGAATCAATAACCCGATACACACCTCCTGATTTTACGGCCTTGTTGATGGACCATCGGGTTTTTCCATGAAAGGCTTCCCGGAAGTCACCGGCATCGGCCAGGGAGGATATGCCTACTATTTGGCGAGTGAATATCACCTGATTGGAATGAGAGACTGCTGGGTGACCCAACTTTACAAATTTGCCAACAAGTTCGACTTCATCGCCCGACAATGTGAGTTCAAGTTTCGCCACCCCGGATGTCGAGCAAACGTTGATGATCTTGTTGAGATTTCGGAGGAATAGCGTTTGATTTCCAAAAATTCGCGCATATGGATATCCCGATAGCAAATTTATTCCGGGAAGAATATGACGTTTGTATAAAGGAAGCGCGGCCCAGTCGCCTTCCTCCGATTCGATCCGGATGGTTTGCGAAGCCGCTCCCAGTATGGCGTTAACCATTCCACATCCTTCACGACTCAACCAAAAAGAGAGACCTAAACATTCAGCAGAACCTTCACTAATATTTTCACTCCCTATCGTGATGCCATCTACCAGCTCAACCTTATCCATCATACCAACATAGTATTCAAAGTTTTTCGGATTTTTTTCATGACCGCGGGTTCAGCCTCTTTATCAGTTATCACTGTCTGACGCGGCTGAAAGTACGCAGGGCGTTCACTGGTAGAATCTCGCACGTCTATTTCCACATAGCGACGGAACAATTTAACAACCCGATCTCGAGTCGCAGCATCCGGCAAATCAAACGACAAGATGACGATAACATTATTCTTCTCGAGTAATGAACCCAAATTGGCCGCCTGCTCAGGCAGCGTACGAACAGAATCTTCCGTCGAAGCCTTGACCTGCAGCAAACCGCTGAGTGTGGCTTCATCAAATACTTCACAGGGCAACCGATTCTTCTTAAAAAATTTTTCACTTTGATCTACAACCCTTGATTTCATTTCACTGGGAGGCCCCGTCACCCATACGGCAAATGGCTCAATACTTCTACGGCCATAATTAATTTTATTCCACATTCGCTCATGGAAAAAATATAAGACAATTTTGGCCAAAACCTCGATGCTGCCCACCGACAAAGCCAATATCAGCTGTCCTGTAAACATATAAACTATAATCGCCGTGGTCAGAGTTGCCAAAAACCTCCACGAAATGGTCTTGACTATCGATCGTTTTTTATTTTCATGATACATGGCCTGCCTCCGCTATGATTTTAACCATTCGGATATCGACTGCTCAATACTGAAAGTTTGATAAGCTTTTTTTATAGCCATCTGAAACTGCTCTGAATCTCTGCCGGAAATAGCCTCTAGCGAGACAGAAAGGGCTTGTGCACTCGCTTCATCGGCGACGACACCACACTGATGCAAGTTGATCATTTTTGTTAAGTCCCCCACCGGCATGGATACGACGGGGACACCCATCTGCAACGCGTCCGAAAAGATCACCGGGATGCTCTCGATTCTCGACGGGATCACAAGATAATCTACCGCTTTTAAAACATTGGCCAGATCCTGCGCCTGAATCGGTCCGTTGAGCGTCACACAATCCTGTAAATTCAGTTCGCGGATCATATGCCGCAATCTATCCTCCATATCACCCAGTCCATACATGTGAACGTGAATTCTCTCACGGACCTCTGATTTAATCAGCTTCACCGCCTCAAGTAATAGATCAGGTCCTTTGTTAGGGTGAAAACGCCCGACAAACAGAAAATGCTTTTTTCCCTCAGGCTTAAGTGTGGGAACATCGTTGGGCTCAGGTAATTTCCTGGTCGACGCCAAGAACTGACAGTTACGACCGGTTATCGCCTTGACATCCGCGCACAATTGAACACCATCAGCAAAAATACCCTGCGCCCGTCCGATAATCTGCGTGATCATGCGGGGCCCGATAATCGGGACTCTACGGATCTTCCATATATCGGAACCCAGCGCCCAGACATCATATGGAGCGTTAAATTTTTTGTGAATCCAATATCCAAACATGCCGCATGGAACAACCCACATACACAATGTCCGGTCAATGGCATATTTCTGATGAATGGCCTGTGTATTCCGCCGGCCGTCTTTGAAAAATCGATAAAAGGTCCGCCAGTTCCCGGGATTGCTCAAGCTCATCGCCGCCAAAACCTGGTCTCCCCCCTGCCAGGGAATTGGTTCAACAATCACTCCTCCCTGAGGCTCATACGAAGACTTTCGCTGCACCGGCTGGACAACAACCCGATGCCCCTGATGAACGAGCTCTTGGGCGAACGATTCGACAAAAAGCCCTGCGGTTCCGCCGGGATCACCCGGAAAAGCCGGATAGGAGCTTGTAATAATCTGAATATTCATCAATTATCCCAGCACTTGCTTCACAGCGGCCACAACATCCTCAACATCTTCGTCCGACAACCGGGGAGATAATGGCAGGCTCACCGTCTGATGTCCGTACAAGGCGGCATGTGGATAATCCTGCGGATTCCATTGATATGTTTCCTGGTAATATGGATGCTCCGGAATGGCTAGATAATGCACGCCGACACCGATATTCAGACGCGTCATGGCTTCCAAAAATTCGTCACGGGACAGTCCGCAACGTTCAGAGTCAATGCGGATCGTGAACAAATGATACGCGTGCCGATGTTGGGACGAAATTTCGGCCGGCAGGTCAATCGGCAAATCTTTGAACTCATTCATATACCGCTGCCAGATCATTCGACGTTTTTCCCAACACGTCTCGATTCGTTTGAGCTGATGCAGTCCGATCGCGGCCTGAATGTCCATCATGTTGTATTTAAATCCCCGGTCCACCACATAATAATGCTTATAACCGTCGTCGCTGAAACGCTTCCAGGCGTCTTTACTCATTCCATGCAACGCCATGATCTTGATCCGGTTGATCAACTCTTCATGAGGGCTGGTGACCATCCCCCCTTCACCCGTCGTGATATTCTTGGTTGCATAGAAACTAAAGCATCCAAAATCGCCAAACGTCCCGGCTTTTCGGCCGTCATATTCCGTTTCAATCGCATGCGCGCAATCCTCGATCAACGCCAGATCATGCTCCTTAGCCAGCGCCGAAATAGTCTGCATGTCGCATGGATACCCCGCAAAATGAATCACTAAAATCGCTCGTGTTTGTGGTGAAATTTTTTGCCGAATACTCGCTGGATCAATATTCAGGGTCTGTGGATTGATATCGGCCAGGACAGGCGTCGCGCCGGAGTGAATGATCGCGTTGACCGTTGCGCAAAATGTCATCGACGAGGTTATGACTTCATCTCCCGGCTTGAGATCAAGCGCCAAACAGGCTAGATGAAGGGCCGCCGTACATGAATTGACAGCCGCAGAGTGTGAAACGCCTTTATACGCGGCAAAATCTTTCTCAAATTGATGGACTTTAGGACCGGTGCCCAGCCAGGCCTTATGCATACTGTCGACGACTTCATCAATTTCAGATTGGTCAATTAACGGCTGACCAAATACCAACATCTCTTTACGCATATTTTATTCTCGAAATGTTTCGCGTGAGGACGTCCACCCACAAAGAGTCTAATTGTCAGATTGACTGGACTTCAGCTTAAGCTCTATTTTCTTAACCCGCAACAGTGTATCCTCGACGAGACGCCGATTGGCTGAAATCAGATCGGCCAGAATGCCGATAATGATACACTGAAATCCGATGATCGACAAGATCGACAGTAAGATCAACGACTGAATCTTTCCGACACCGCCGGTTGACAGATAATGGTAAACAAATCGCACACCAATAACCATAGCGATAACCAGGAATATACTTCCAATCCGGATAAACACACTAAATGGGTTAAACATGGAGTACACGCGGACTATGGTAATCATCGAACGTTTGATGTACTGCGACATGCTTTTAAACAAACGTGATGGGCGATCCACATGGTTCGTGGAAATAGTTATATTTTCGATCGCTAAATTCTTATGCTCGGCCTGTATAATACTCTCCAACGTATATGTGTAGTTGGAAATGATGTTCAGACGCAGCGCGGCTTCTTTGTTATAGGCCCTAAAACCTGTCGTCGTATCGGGAATCTTCGAATGGGCCAGCTGACGGACCACCCAACTCCCCAAGCGCTGCAGCCTTTTTTTGACCCACGAAAACTGTCTTACATTCTCAATATCACGGTTTCCGACGACTATATCAGCTCGCCCCTCGAGGATCGGCCTTATCAGCCGGGGTATATCCTCGCCTTTATATTGACCGTCGGCATCCGTATTGACGATAATATCGGCGCCACGCTTCAAACATCCATCCAACCCCGTTGAAAAAACTGTTGCAAGCCCTTTACGCTTGGTCAAACGGATGACATGATGCACTCCATGCTGTTTCGCCACTTCCGATGTATTGTCTGAACTTCCGTCGTCAATAATCAACACTTCAATTTCGTCAACCCCATCGATCTGCTTGGGCAGTTCCGACAGCGTCTTGGGCAGACTTTCAGCTTCATTTAAGCAGGGAATCTGTATAATCAACTTCATGACTTATAGACCTTTGACCAATATTTTTGAAGGAAATCCATCTTTCGCTCCAGCCAGGTGACGTTCTCCGTATACCACTGAATAGTGTTATTGATGCCGACCTCAAATCGAATTTGAGGTTTCCATCCGAGCTTCCGCAATTTAGAACAATCAACACTATAGCGAAAATCATGACCGGGCCGATCCTTGACGTACTTGATTAAAGTATGCGGCTTGTTCATGTAATCCAAAATTGTTCTGGCTGTTGTGATATTATTGCGTTCAAAGTAACTGCCAATATTATAGATCTCACCAACCTTCCCCTTTTTCAGAATCATGTTAATCCCGCGGGCACAATCAGACACATGCAGCCACTCTCGAATCTGCTGCCCTTTACCATACACAGGAATTTTTTGATTATGTAGAGACTTAAGGATGATGACAGGAACAAACTTTTCAGGGTATTGCCACAAACCATAATTATTGGCCGGACGCACAATAACAGCGGGAAACTGATAGGTCCGTATGGCCGAACGGATGATACATTCAGCCGCTGCCTTGGTGGCTGAATATGGATTGTTGGGTTTCAGCGCCGCCGTTTCTTTGAACCGGCTGTGTTTTGAGGTGCTGTCGCCATAGACCTCGTCTGTCGAGATATGTACAAATTTCTTAACCTTGTACGTCCGGCTCAGGTCCACCAAATTCTGAGTCCCGATAATATTGGACTGGATGAAAGGGTGATTATCCTGAATACTCCGGTCAACATGTGTTTCGGCGGCAAAGTGCACCACCATCGCCGGTTTAACGCGCTTAAAAATTTCGTTCAGCCTTTTGACATTGGCGATGTCGGCTTTGACAAATTCAATCTGATCGGCCACCGTCTTTAAACGATGCCTGTCTCCAGCATAAGTCAGTTTATCTACTACAACAATTGTGTACTTATCGGCCTGCTGACGGACAAACTCACTTCCGATGAATCCCGCTCCGCCGGTGACTAGTAATTTTGGTTTCATAGAGTACTTCCGTTTTATAATACAGGTTTTGCGTCACTTACTTATAAATCGTATCTAAAATCAACCACACGGTTCAGATAGTCGCCATAAGATGTCTTATATTCATCCGCCAATTTCAATAATTGCTCTTTGCTGATAAATTTTTCGCGGTAAGCGATCTCTTCAACACATCCTATCTTCAATCCCTGACGCTCTTCGATAATTTTGATAAACAGGCCGGCATCAATCAATGAATCATAGGTCCCGGTATCCAGCCAGGCCATTCCCCGCCCCAAAAACTCCACATGACACTTGCCTTTGGTCATATATGAATTGATGACATCGGTGATTTCCAGTTCGCCGCGCGCTGAGGGTTTGACGTTCCTGGCGACATCCGTAACATTGTGGTCAAAAAAATAAATACCTGTAACGGCCCAATTGGATTTGGGATGCTCCGGCTTCTCCACAACCTGTTGAGGCTTGCCATCGTCACTAAACTCGACAACCCCATAACGCTGCGGATTCACAACATTATACGCAAAGACCGATCCACCCTCCTGTAAATTCACATTGCGCTTCAGAAGACCGGAGAGCTGATCACCATAAAAAATATTGTCCCCAAGAATCATGCACACACTGTCTCCGCCAATAAAGTCTTCCCCTAGAATAAACGCCTCCGCCAGACCAGCCGGCTTTAGCTGCTCCTTATAGGAGATGGAAATTCCCAGATGAGATCCATCATGAAAGATATTCTTGAAATTCGGTAGGTCGTGAGGTGTACTGATAATCAGAATGTCGCGGATACCGGCAAGCATAAGGACCGATAGCGGATAGAAAATCATCGGTTTGTCATAAACCGGTAACAGTTGCTTGCAAGTCCCCTTGGTGATAGGAAACAGCCTGGTCGCTCGTCCGCCGGCTAAAATTATGCCCTTCATAGGTCTCCAATCTTATGGCTCGTAGAACTCGATAAGTATAACATTGAAAGGCGAAGCTGACTAGTCTGATCTAAACTTAAACTAGTCAATCATTTAGAGCGATTTAGCTCCGAATCCATCCCTGCCGGCTACTCCTGATAACCGGTGGTGGGATCCTTATAAAACTTGGTCCCCTTGTCGATACGCTCGCGTCCCTGCTTAAGGCGCCAGAGGTTGGTATCCCGGAGCGAATAAACACAGCCGCAATATTCCTGCTGATAAAATTCCTCGCGCTTGGCCACTTCGTACATACGCGCAGAACCGCCCCGTTTGCGCCAATTGTAGGTCCAATAGACGATCCCGGGATATCGGCTCGCCGCCCGAAGCCCAGATTCATTGATCTGATCCATATCCTTCCAGCGTGACAGCCCCAATGAACTGGTAAAGACCGTAAATCCGTTTTCCTGGGCGAACAGCGCCGACCGTTCAAATCGCATGTCAAAGCATACAGAACACCGCTTACCGCGCTCGGGCTCAAACTCCAACCCCTTGACCCTCTTGAACCAGTTGTCGCGATCATAGTCGGCATCAATAAAGGGGATATTCATTTTTTGCGCAAACCGGATGTTCTCCTGTTTACGCATCTCATATTCGTCACGGGGATGTATATTGGGATTGTAAAAAAAGATGGTAAGATCAATTCCGCTGGACACCATGGTTTCCATGATTTCGCCGGCACACGGCGCGCAGCAGGAATGCAATAGAACTTTATCCGTCCCGTTTGGAGGAGTAATCTTGTAGTCACGGTGAATCGCTGTCATATATCGTATTGTGGGATAAAACTCTCGTGTTGTCAATACGCTAAACCGGAGATCAGAATCCGACGGGTAGAACCTAAACGACTATGCCGTCCGTCGCAACCACAATTCTTCAGAGACAGCGGGAGTCGCTTGCACCGGATTATCAGATGATGATGGGTTGAACGGTGAGTCGTTACCCGAACCGGATGTTGATGTCATCCAACCGATCATACGATCTTCCCGGTCCAGCCGTGATAAAATCTCCCTGGATTGCGACTCCGAGTATCCCAGCAACATCGGAAAGTGTGTTACAGGAGAAATATTGAGAATGACTGGCACAATCCCCTGAATCGGTCCTGATGGAGCAGACTCGAACGTGCTTTGCATAGCCTGGATATCAGCCGACGAACCATTGGATTCAATGCTCCAGTTGTCAGGGTGAAAATCAATCCCACCCACCTCGTCACTCTGCATAGCAAAATCGATATTCGGGTCCTGACTACGGTCGTAATCTGGATCTCCGACATGATCAGATGTATCCTCTGTGCCAAAATCTTCAGTGGTCACACTGTCGATATAACGATAGTGTTCAGCAAGCAAGTCGACATCAGGATTAGGTGAGTTCATTAATTCTTCGTAAGCTCTATCGTTTAAGTCCGACAAGTACTTGAGGTCAACATTGTAGAAATCAAAATAACGGGCCCCTTGAACGCCACCCCTTGTATCAACTGTAATAATTCCCGCAAACGTTGTCATAGCTTTGATTTCTCGTCCAAAATAAAATTTGCTCATTGCCGAAAACAGAGTTTGACTGTCTCGACGCTCCCATATATCAGGAATAGATGGATTTCGTCTGACAACATCAACTCCGACTTTATCGGCAACTGCCTTTTGCAGTGGACTCATTGGATTTGCCAATGAATGAATATGGACATCACCCAAATCGTAAAGACGTTCATTTTCATCTGAAACTGGGGTTTCCTCATCATAATAAAACCTATTGTTTTCAAGTGCATACAGGACAAACTCAGGAAGCATATTGTAGACACCATTAGTACCTATCGTACCGCGTAAATTTATAAGCATGGGTAGTTCTCGAAAATAATTCAATCGTCTAGTCTTGGACATTGTCGCGCGAGGAGGAACCGAAACCATGTCACGATTAATTGCCTGAGCCCATTGCTGATGAGACATGCCAGGCCCATACCCCCTTTGCGCTAAAATTTGTCTGTCAGTCTTAGAGAAAGTGTCCCAAATGTCAGATATGAAGCTAACTTCATGCATACCTAAAATTATAGAAGACTGTTCTATGATTCCATCCTCATTTACACGCTGTGATAAGATCTTAACAAATAATTCGTCTGGATCCTGATCTGCAAGTAAAGTTATTTGCGGAAATGTCGTAGATGAATAGAATTGAATGGATCGGTCTGCATTTGGAACTGTTATCATATTTTCCGGAAAAAGAAGATGTGTTAATTGGTTCTTCGGCTCGCCTTTAGGACGTAAAAGGTATGCCGGAAACTCGGAAAACTGAATCCTCTCTTCCCCATCGACTACTACCCTCGGGAATCGGTTAAGCTGTTGTTGAAAATGAGCCAGAACGTCCGCACTGTTTCTCACTCTGTAGACTGGCAGCCCAGCATCTCTTCTTTCTTCTTGGGAAGGTGGCGTGTAAACATCGGGATCAGGCAAGATAACCGTAGGAAACTTATCATGCCGCACAACCTCCAATGATCGTGGTCGTCTTTTCCCCGAACGCTCATACGCCTTAACCAACGAATCAAGGCGGAACAAGACCTCTGACTGTTCCAGCACTTTTCGCTGAACTCCCTCGGGAAAGGTTCTAAATTCACGACCTTCCGCAGACAGTGCGTCCGCTTCGTCTTCGGTCAATTGCCCTTCCAGAGCTTTGAGCAACGTGGACGTATCGGCCTGCGACGCCTTGATCATGGCCACACGGGTCTGTAACGCACGGGCCATCTCTGAATTCTCAATCCTACCGATCTTGTCCTTCATAAAATCATTCACGATAGAGGCATTAATACGCTCCACTAATTCCGGGGTAAGCAAGGCGGAGAATTCGGGGACTGCTCCAACTAATGCGTCATAACTCGTCAACGCGTCCGGTTGATTATCACGTAGGTCCAAGATTCGTTCCACGATTCCCGGTATCCGTTGCAAATGGACCTGCCCAATTAGAACCTCCCGGATCTGATTTTTAAGTCCAAATCCCAACCGAATCACTGCCATGTCTCTATAGATCCGATCGACCGTTTGAGCGTCCGCTCCGGCCAGCTGCGTCTTCAGAGCCTCGACTTTCTGCTCCCCGGCTTGCCGATCCGCCAGCGTGACCACACCACGGACAGGCTTCTCAACACCATGACGAACTCTCTCATCGAGAAACTTGATGAAGACCGATGGAAATGTGGCGATTAGATGGGCAAATTTTTGAACCCCTTCATACGGACTCAGCTTAAGATTGTCAAAACTGGTAAATGCATTGGCGTTAGGATCCCCCTGTAACGCATCCTCTTTGGCCTGACGGACATCCCAAATAATCTTAATAATCTCTTCATCCTGCACACGGTTCATTAAAAGCTCAAACATCAATGTATCCGTTGACAAGCCCAACTTCGCCGCGGCAATATCCAGCGTATGCGGCGAACCCGATGTCATCGCGGCATCCACGACTCTGACATCCGCATATATTCCTTGCATCGTTTCAAAATCGGGCCATTGTGTCCGCTCGCTCCATTGTTGGGCGAATTGCGCGATGCCGGTCGGCTGCAATGAGTAACCTTCCTCGACGATAAACGCCTGTAGATACGGGCGGGCCTTGAGTTGATCCCGATCTCCCGGGGTAAACATTTCGGATAAACGTTCACGGATTTGATTCCAACGCTCAGCGGTATTCTCAGCACTGTCCCACGCGCTAAGCATGTGTTGACGCACCGATTCGATCGCCTGAGTTCGACCGTAGACGGCCGGCAAAAACACATCGGCAAACTCCAGATAGTCATTCACGTAGGCCTCGTCCAAATCTGTCCGTTGCGATGCCAGCGGTGATAAGTTCCAAATTCTTGACTCCACGCTTTGACGGTCAAGCTTGAAATCCTGGTTTGTATTCTCTGATGCAAGTCTGAGTAGATCAGCCAACTTCTCATGTATGGCTCGGGCGTGATCTGCACTGAGATAGGCCGGCAATGCTGCCTCACCCGCCGTCAAAATTCTAATTCGATAGGACAAGGGACTCGTCGGAATATCGACGGCCAACAACGTTCCTCCCAATGGCACGATCATTAAATCCACTTTAACACCCAACAAATCACTGGCAAATGCCTCGAGGTCCGGGGCCACATTTTGCAGTGCCTGTCGGCGGAAATAACTTGGAAACGAAACTTCCGCACGTTGTTTTCCGGACACAATCGGCCCATTCCAAAGACTTCGCAATACAGCCGCAAATGGATTATTCATTGCCAATTGAGGTTCAACATCGTTGAGCATAGCGGAATCGTTAGCGGTTTGTATGGTTTCGTCCAGGTCACCCTGATCCAGCTCTAACTCGCCCAATGGACGCAATACAAACATCAGTTGCTCATCACTCAAATTGTAATTGTCTTTTAAAAATGTTGCGAATGTAGACACCGACGCCCGTGTCATTTTTCTGAATACCGTATTGACCGGCAATTGCGCATCGATGCTTCTCAGACTCCTCAGCGCGGCCAACCATTTTTGAGTGGTCGTGGCGTCGGTACCGAATGCGACAAGCGCCTTCTTGGCCTCTGCTTCATTGACCCCGGCTGAGACCAACTCGGCCACGCGGGATGGGCCTTCTCGCATCCAATCATCCACCGGATTGCTTCGGTGAATGACCCATTGGACAGCCAGATGCGATCCAAGCTCGCTGTCTAAATATCGAACCCCCTCGCGTCCTAATTTACGCTGCATGCGGTTGTAGGCGCCCCATGGATCGGTCTTGTGAGCAACGATCCATTGCTTGGCCGGATATTCACCCAAGGCCTGGACCAGTCGCGCGTAGTTTGGACCCAATTTTTGCTGTTGTCGCTCAAACGCGCCTAAGGGATCCTTGGTATTCGTTAGGACCCAGCGTAAAGCCAAATATGCACCCAGAGACTCCTGCAATTTTGAATATTCGGCACCGAGTCCATCCATCAAATCATTAAATGCGCTAAGCGGATCTTTGTGATCAAGCGTCCATTGCGTCGCCAAATTCTTGCCGATCTTGGTCCGCAGAGTCTCATAATCAGCGCGAACGCGATCAAACGATCCCACCGGATCATCCGGATGATCCGCAATCCACCGTTTGGCGCTATGGGTTCCCAACACGGGTGATAACTCGCTGTAAGCCGGCTCTCCCACCCGGCCCCACCAAGCAGGATCAACATTCGTGCGAATCAATTTCAATAACAATACGGGAGGAAAATGTTCATTCAGGGCCGTGTATCGTTCATAAACCATAAATTTTGAAAATAGAAAATCTGAAGCCTTCTGCTTTTGCGCCTCATTGAGGGTATTGGATTGGCGAAGCCGTGTTTGATCTTCACGAAGACGCTGCACCAATGGCTCGACATCAACGCTCGGATCCAATCCGACAACCTTGTCTAATTGCTCGACAGTGACATACCCGCTGTCGACCAGATAACGTAATGTGCTCAACCGGGCCCGAACCAAGGCATTGCTCAGGGCCAGCGCCTCCGCGGCCGTCAATCCTTTAAGCTGCAGCTGCGGCAGAATCTGACGTTGAAAAGCCTTTTCGTTAGCGGTCAGCGGTCCCCTTTTGATACCCCATCCGCGGCTTAGTCCGGCTAGACGCTGCTCGTCGGAAGACATCGCGGCGTCCACGGGGATAACATCGAGTCGTACTGTCTCCGTGACATGCTCACGGCGGCTGCGTCGACGGATCAGTTCCATTGCCTCATTGGATTCGGCAATTACCGCTTGGTCAAATGATTCCAATCCTCCGGAAAAATAGCGACGTGGAATAGGCATATTGGATTCCGGATCCAAATCTTCCCTTATATAGTTGAAAACACCTTTTTCAAAGGCTTCGACATATTGCTGATAGATATCCTGCTTGATTTTTGGATCCACATGATCAATCCCTCCGACCAGGTTTTGATCCAGATAAATTTCCCCGAGGACACCTTCACGAAGGTTCCGCTTGTACCAGGTGGCCAGCAGCATGGAATGATAAATCTGCCGTAGATTTGCAAAGTTTCGCCCGCTGTTGATCTCTCGTTCAATTTCAGGAATGAGAATCGTACGGATAATCTCTTTGGTGGTTTCATTCCATGGATCTTCATTGTTCATCGACTCGCCTGGATGAGCAGCCAAGGATAAATAATCTTCTTCGAGCATCACCTTCAGATGAGCATCAACGACGAATACCGTATTTTCATGGATATGGACAGACGCCCGTTCAGGAACAATCCAAATCTTGTTAAATGTGTTGGTAGGAATATCTGTCGTGCCAAATTCCGCATAGGCTTTTTGATGAACACGTTCCCAGAATGCGCGTCCCAATTCCCGCTCGGGATACATCAATGAAGCCATCAATTGCTTGAGCAGGTAATCTTGAGCCAGCATATCCCGGCCCATTTCGGTCCGGACCAAACCATCCGCGATAATCCGCTGATCTTCATAAGGTGAAAGGTTCACCCACAGCTGATCTTCCGGAACGGTCAATGCGGCTAGAAAATAATTGATGAGCTTTTTGGATTCTCGTTCAAGATCATCGCCGGCGAGCCGATCGTCTCCGGTATCGATGACAAAATCAAACTCAAATGGATTGTCCGGATTTATCTTGATCCCGTTAACGATTACCGGTGTGTAGGATTGGCTGGATTGGACCAGAGTGCCGGGTTCAGGCAGAGCCAATCGAGCCGATGGCTCCGTTTGGGCATATGTCGGGGAAACAGGCATGACAGATGTCAACCCGAATGAAATCAGCACGGCAATGGCGCAATATCGTTTAATTCTCATAAGTTGTTGATTACAAGCTGCTTGAAACATGATTTTCCTTCACAGTTATAGGTGCAAACGGATATACTTCTGGCTGAAAACACAGAAATTTCATACAGAAATCCGCATGAATTTTGTTGATATTCGCTAAAGTTTTTTGAAATGATAATGATTGGGGAATGTATAATTAGAAGAACTTCTAATTAATAGTAAGTATACACCATGCCCTGGAGGCCGTCAACATCAATTTGTCAGATTATCCCTGATTTTTCCCAATGCCGGTGATATGTGGGCAATGATGTCCGATGCCATTAAACTCACCGGATCGATGGTCTGGACAGCCAGATCCGCGGCCATTCCGTGCAAATAGACACCAAAACGGGCCGCCTCGCCGGCTTCGACCCCCTGCGCCAACAGGGCCGTGATAATCCCGCTGAGAACATCTCCGCTGCCGGCTGTGGCCATACCGACATTGCCCGTCTCATTGGAATAAATGCCCTCGAGGGCGTCCGCCACAACGGTTCGATGCCCCTTGAGCACAACCACACACCCGGATGTGTGGGCGAATTCTATAGCCAATTGTTGACGTCCCGTCTCATCCTGAGGAACCTCGTGACCGATCAACCGGGACATCTCGCCTGGATGCGGCGTGAGAACCGTAGGAGCCGATCGCAGCTTCAGCAAAGACACATCGGCCGCCAATATGTTCAGCGCATCGGCATCAACGACCACAGGAAGATTTAAATGGATCAGGGCATCTGTTACAAACTTCGCGGTGGACTCTTCTTGTGACAAACCGGGCCCGATACCCATAGCGCTGTACGTAGACTGTTTTGCATTTAATTCATCCGCGGCTTTGGCCGAAACAGTCTGTTCTGACGTCTGGGGTAAAGGCAAAACCATCACCTCAGGTGCGACCCGTTTCTGCAAGACCTTTATCAACCCCCGAGGAAGTCCAACCGTCACCAATCCGGCCCCCGTCCGAAAGGCCGCCATCGATGACAAAACGGCCGCGCCAATCATGCGCCGGGATCCGGCCACTATAAGAGCATGTCCAAAGGTGTTCTTGTAACTGTTGGGATTATTCCGTAATAACGGCGCTGGCAACTGCATGCGTTTTTGAATGCGATAAAGATAAGAAAATTTTGGCCTTGAATCCCTCGAGCTTTACACGGACCTGCGGACGCCCAAACGAGTCATTGCTTATCTGAATGTCTTTCCAGCCCAGGTTGGGTTGATCGCCGATGGCCTTGAAAACTGCTTCCTTGGCGGCAAACCGGGCCGCGAAATGTTTGGCCGGCGATTGATACTTACGGGCATATTCGATTTCCGACGGAACAAATACGTGCTCTAAAAACTTGTCGCCCCATCGCTCGACCGCCGCCTCGATCCGACTGATCTCAATTATGTCCACCCCATGTCCGCGGATCACGATCAGCTCACCAACTTTTTCATTCGGCGCACCGCCGAGGCAAGGCCGGTAAAAATTGATTCCGATATAATGGAATGTCCTATGTTCAACTCGTCAATATCCTTGATGCGTGCGACGGCACTGACATTGTGATACTTGAGTCCATGACCGGCATGAACGATTAAACCCCGCGATTTGGCGTAGGCCGCACATTTCTTGAGCTTCGACAATTCACGGTCCTGTGCCGCCCGGGTTCGTGCGTTTGCGTATTTGCCGGTATGCAATTCCACGATTTGCGCGCCGGCCTCCTGGGCCTCACGAATCTGATACTGCACCGGATCGATAAACATACTGACGACAATCCCGCTATCGGCGATATCACCTGCCGCACGCTGTACTCGCCTGAAATGTCGGCGAACGTCCAGTCCGCCTTCGGTCGTCACTTCCTGACGACGCTCCGGGACAAACATCACATAATCGGGCCCCACCTTCCTAGCCAACTTAATGATCTGCGGATTAATCGACATCTCAAGATTCAAGGGGCATTTGACCGCCTTGCGAATCTGCACGACGTCGTCATCCTGAATGTGACGCCGATCTTCACGCAGGTGACAAACAATACTATCGGCCCCGTTTCGCACCGCCACCCGGCATGCCTCCACGGGATCCGGATCAAACTCCCCTCGCGCCTGACGCAGGGTTGCGACATGATCAATATTGACACCTAGTTTCGCCATAATATGAACCTCTGGAAAGACCGCGTCAACATCGACTACTTAGCCAACTCACCGTTAACATACAACCAGGTAAAGATCGCTAATCCCAATGACACCACTTTTAAGACGATATTTTTGGTAAAGAATGTTTTCATTTTTCTTTTTTGGTTTCCACCATTAACAGACTTTTCAAAATGTTAACCAAACGCTCACGGTTCACAATCGGAATGAACCTTCCATTGGACGCCACGGAAATTTCTCCTGTCTCCTCTGAGACGACGATGACAATCGCGTCGGTCTGTTCGGTCAGTCCCAAGGCGGCCCGATGACGGGTACCGATGATCTTGCTGAAATTCGGATTATCCGACAATGGAAACAAACAGGACGTGGCGACAATCCGGTCCTTACGGGTAATCAATCCGCCGTCGTGAAGCGGCGCGTTCGGCATAAAGATACTCTTGATGAGCTCCGCTGATATCTTCGCGTCAATGCCCACCCCGCTGTCAATGTAGGTCTTGAGCTTGGTTTCGCGCTCAATGGCAATCAAACACCCAACCCGTTCATTCGACAACTTGAAGGCCGCCGACGTCAGTTCCTCAATGATGGCGACCAATTGTGACTCCTCGAGCGCCAAGCTGAACAAATGTCCCTGCCCCAGACGGGCCAGCCCTTGCCGAAGTTCCTGTTGAAAGATGATCACCAACGCAATAATAGAAATCCCGAAAAATTTGGTCAGCAGCCAGTTCAATGTATTAAAGGCAAGATACTTGGACAGGAAAAAAATAATCAGCAAATAGGAAAATCCCTTAAGGACTTGAAGCGCCCTCGTCCCTTCAAAGAAAACCAGGATACGATAAAAAAAGGCCCACAAGATCAAAATCTCGACGGCAGGAATTCCGAATTTAAATATTTCAAACATGTTTGATTTCTTTTTCGTTAATGATAGCGTCGGTTAGATCACATACCTGGCGTGCCGCCGCCACATCATGCACCCGTACAATGTGCGCGCCTCTCATCACACATGCCGAAAGGCTGGCCAGGGTTCCATATAGTCGCTGGTCAACATCGACATCCAATACTTTCCCTATAAACGATTTACGTGACGTGCCCATCACCATCGGACATTTCAGTTTTTGGAAGTCCGCTAAACGGTTGATAATCGTAAGGTTATGTTCGACAGATTTTCCAAAGCCAATACCGGGATCTATAATGATTCTATCCGATTTGATTCCGCTTTCCAAGCAATTTTCAATGGATTTGCGCAAAAGCCCCGTGATTTCATCGATGACATCGACATACTCCAACTGCTTTTGCATATTACGGGGATTGCCGCGCATATGCATGAGAATGATACCTGCCCCCGTCTCACGCACAACCCGGATCATTGAATCGGTTAACTGGCATCCCTTGATATTATTGACTATCTCAGCTCCCGCCCGGATAGCCGCACGCGCCACCGAAGCTTTATACGTATCCACGGAAATCGGCACGGAAACCTCGCGCGATAGGGCTTCAATCACCGGGATCACACGGTCCATCTCTTGTGACGCCGATACCCGACGAGCGCCCGGACGGCTGGATTCACCGCCGATATCAAGCATATCAGCACCATCGCGCACCATACGACGGGCAAACTTGACGATACTGCGAATGTTTATTGATGACTGGTATTGACCATCCTGACTGAACGAATCAGGCGTTACGTTAATGATCCCCATAACCTGGGTCGAATACCCCAACGTTATGGTTCGCTGGCAGGGTCTAAACTTGAATTTTTTACGTTGCTTGACTTTTGCTGACAATGGTATGTGTCACAGCTGTTCGGTGGTATCGGGTTTGATCACGGGGCCGGTTGAATCATCTTCATCCTCATCCGGAGTCATTCCCAGGAGCTTCCGGGTTTCATCAACCGTCATCATTTCCTTTTCCATCAGAACAGCCGCCAATTTATTTAAGTGTTCGATGTTATCCGACAACAACTTCTTGGCCCGCTTGTACGCGGTGGTGACGAGCTCCTGAACCTCCTCGTCGATGATCTTCGCCGTAGAGGCGCTGTAGTCCTGATGCTTCATGATATCGCGGCCCAGAAAGCTCTGTCCATCATGTTGACCGTACGCCAGCGTACCAAGCTTATCACTCATCCCGTAATCACAGACCATGCTGCGCGCGATCTTTGTCACATGCTGAAGATCTCCCGATACGCCCGTTGAGGTCGTTCCCAAGTGCAGTTCTTCGGCCACCAGTCCACCCAGCGATACCGTAATCATTCCCAACAATTCTTTTTTGTTGTGATAATGCTTGTCCTCCGTGGGCGGTGTTAATGTGTATCCGCCAGCCATCCCGCGAGGAATAATGGACACCTTGGTGAAGGTGTTCACCTCGTCAAGATACAGGGACAGCAACGCGTGTCCAGCCTCATGGTAAGCGACCAACTCCGCTTCTTTCTTGGAGACCGATCGACTCTTCTTCTCCGGCCCCATCGTTACCCGTTCGACTGCCGCGTTGAATTCATCCATACCGACGGATTCCTTGTTTTTTCGCGCGGCGAGCAGAGCTGCTTCGTTACAGACGTTCGCTAAATCCGCGCCGGAAAAATAGACTGTTTGCTGCGCAATCTTACGCAAATCAACATCATCATCGCACTTGATCTTTTTGGAATGGACCTTCAGGATTCCCTCTCGTCCATTGATATCCGGTAACCCTACGACGATCTGTCGATCGAAACGTCCCGGTCGTAACAGCGCCGGATCCAGGGTGTCCGGCCGGTTGGTCGCCGCAATCAGAATCAAACCGCCGGTGTTGTTAAAACCATCCATCTCAACCAGCAAAGCATTGAGTGTTTGCTCGCGCTCGTCGTTTCCACCGCCGATTCCGGCAAAACGTAAGCGACCGACAGCGTCGATTTCATCAATAAAGATGATGGCTCCCTTGCCCGACGTGCGTGAGGCCTTACGCCCTTGCTCGAACAAATCACGGACCCGCGATGCCCCAACACCAACAAACATCTCCACAAAATCGGAACCACTCAGCGAAAAGAACGGTACTCCGGCTTCACCCGCCACCGCCTTGGCTAATAACGTCTTTCCCGTCCCTGGAGGTCCGACCAAAAGCACCCCTTTAGGAATTTTCCCTCCGAGCCGTTCAAATTTTTTCGGATCCTTCAAAAACGCAATCACTTCCTGAAGTTCTTCCTTGGCCTCATCAACCCCCGATACATCCTTGAACGTGATTTTATTGTTTTCCTTGGTGTTCATCTTGGCGCGGGACTTCCCGAACGACCAGATCTTGTTACCCATCTGAGCGCCGCGTTGGGAAATAAACCATATAAAAATTATGACAATGAAAATCGGCAGATAGGAAAAGAAAACTTGCTTGAGAAAAGTCGGCGGCGGCTTGACTGAAAACTCGATTGATTTGTCCGCCGAGATCATGTTAATCAGCGATTCATTTTCTTTGGGAATATTCAGACGAAATTCGGAACCATCCGCCATCTTTCCCTTGATGTTATTGTTTTCTATACTCTCGATCAGATCGATACTTTCGATCTGCTGAGTTTCCGGATTGTTTTTGACGAGGTGATAAAATTCCGTGTAGGTCAAATCCTTGGCTGGACCGGTCGGCGTCATCGTACTGGTTTGGCTCATCATCAAGAGCAGAATGAAGCCCAAAACGATCCAAAAAACCCAGTTGTTGTTGGGTTGTTGGGGACGCTTGCGCCGGGGCGGCGTACGCCGCGGCGGCTTTTTATTGAAATCTGGATTTGTCATATGTATAGCCGGGGTGGATGGTTAGCGGTTAACAATTACCCAATTATAGCTAAATTACTTGCATAATCAAGTACTATTCGTCCGGGAAAAATGCAATTTCTGATTCTGACGCTTGACGACAACCCCCGCTGGCAGATTGATCCGGGGAGCCACCGAATCCAGCAGATTCATCTCGAGAACCTGCTGCACATGGCTGCTTGTTAACCGATTGGTGTCACCTTTCAGGTGCTCATAACAGCGCCGGATGATCATTTTACGAATGGTCACCGGCAAACGCGAATATGCAACGACGTCGATCGACACCTTCTTGCCTGATGACGAAACGTGACTGATCCGCTTGAACGCCTTCTGACATTGAACGCTTAGATACTCAAAATCTTCCTGGGCCTGCAGGCCGATATTGACCAAAGATTCGTTGATATTGGCATTGTATTCGCCAGCTAGTAAAGGCATCAGCTCATGGCGAATCTTATTGCGTGTAAAGTTCGTATCCTGATTCGAGGGGTCTTCCCTGTAGGTAACACGCCGCGCGTTCAAATATTCAATAATGGACGGTCGGGCAATCATCAGGAACGGACGCTTGACCCGCAGACCATCAATGACCGATTCGGCCCGCATCGCCCTCAACCCCTGAAGTCCAGACCCCCGGATGATCCGCATCAGCACGGTCTCGGCCAAATCATCCCGGTGATGAGCCAGCGCCACGCTGTTAAAATCATGCTTTTCGGTTATTTTCTTAAAAAAATGCAGCCGTTCCTTACGGGCCCGCTCTTCCAGGGAACCTTTGGACTTTTGATGCAGCGATCTACTTCGAGCTGAGTAGCAGGGAACATTCAAACGTCGTGCCACATCTTCTACAAATTCCTGATCGCCGTCAGCCGATGGCCGCAAACGGTGATTGTAATGCGCGACACCCAGTGTGAGGCCCAGCTCATATTTCAGCTCATTAAGCGCGCACAGCAGCGCCATCGAGTCTGCTCCTCCCGAGACACCGACGATCACCCGTTCACCTGAGTGAAACAATCGTTGCTTGCTGATCATGTCCTGGGTAGCGCTTAGCAAATCCATATGAAGAGAAATAATTACTGCCCCTGCAGTCCTCTTTTTTCCCGCCGGGCTTCGCGATAGGCCGCCTGAAGTTCTTTGCGATATTTGGTATTGGGTGGACGGACTTGAAGATCAGACCATCCTTGCCGAAGGATTTCCTGATTGATAAACCGTTCTTGACCGGCCTTCTCCATGAAGACGTAAGCCAACGTATAATTATCGTCGTCCTTCTTGGTGGAATCAAACTCCAGACGGACCGTTTGATCCATCAGCATTTCCTGAACCGATTCAAAGGCCGTTTCTTCCCATGGCCGGTCGTGCTCGACCTCGGACTCGAGACGAAATCCGTACTGATCGCGCTCAGTCTCTACACGCCGTTGACGCGGCGCTTCGACGGGCTTAAGTCCAATCATCCGGATAATCTCTTTTTGATTATCCGAATTGTAGATTACAAAACGGTTGATCGCCCGGACCTCTACAACCTTGACCGCTCGATAATTGTCTTCCGTTTTGAAAAAGAATTCAAAATTTGTTTCCGCCCATGACAAACGGCACAGGACTAGGACACCTAAAATTGCCGCTGTCAAAGATTTCAATGACATGTGGCCTCCGGAGATTTTTCTGTGGATTTAATGGTAGCGGGGGACGGGCTCGAACCGTCGACCTTTCGGGTATGAGCCGAACGCTCTAAACCAGCTGAGCTACCCCGCCAAAAGATGATTGTCTATATGTTGATCAGATCGGAACAGGTCCGATGATAATGCAGTTTCAAAAAATCGAAGTGAAAAATTTATAGAATTTTACGTGATTGTCTGTGAAATATCAAGTGTTTTCTCAGGTGTAAAAAATGATATAGAGCAGGACCAGCGCGATAACGGTTGAGACGATATAGTAGTCATTGAAATAGAAAAAATCCCGCACGCGCTCAGAAGAGGTGTATTCGTACTGAACGTCCTCACTTTCGACATCACCCGTGTTTCTGAGAGCCAGCACCTCTGACTTTTTTAGACGAAGGAATTTGTCGGCAATCTTGTACGCCTGTAATTTACGCTGCTGGATCAGATCCATGATCTTCTTTTCTGAGACTCCCAGCAATTGCGCCGTTTCGCGCACGGATACATATTGAGTTGTTGTCGCCATATCTTGAGATCCCGGATGCTATTTAGTCCACACGCCCCGATGAGGCCCATTGATCAATCTGTCCGCGATCAAACTTCCATGCCTTGCCCTGTTTGGTCGCCGGAATCTTTCCCGCATTCGCCAGGGCTTCAATCTCCTGAAGATCAATTTCCAGATAATTGGCAACCTCATCGATCCCGAGGTAATCTTCGGAAGTGGTTTCGGCCCCTAACCCTGACATCTGACATTTACCCTGGAAGATCGCTCCCTCCACGATATTGAGTTTCGGCGTTTTGATATCGCCGGTCAAAATCGCTGTCGGCATAAGGACCAGCATGACGTGCGCGGTGATATCACCGTTGATCTTCCCGGCGATCACGACGTTATCTCCGGTGATGTTGGCGTTCACGATGCCGGCACTACCGACTGTCAAGGTTCCCTTGGCCTCCAGACTTCCCGTAAATTCGCCGTTGATCTTCAGATTGACCGGATCATTAAACTTAAGCGAGCCCTGCATCTGAGCATTGATTTCGATCGACTTATCGTTCGACTCTTCCTTCAAAGCCTTTCGTCCTAGCGCCATTTCTTCCTCCTCTGGTTTTGATTTAAACCAACCTGACATGATCTAAAAATTTTCTGTGTCGAATATGTTATTCTTGTCGAACCTTACCGTTTAAATGATATCCCAAACCGGCAATCATCGCGGCATTATCCAGACACAAGGCCATCGGCGGAATATGCACATCGATGGAACGCGCTTGGGCCGCGGCCATCATTCGCTCGCGCAATCGGGTGTTGGCTGACACCCCGCCACCGACCAACAAGGTGCAGGCCTGCAAACTGGCGCAAGCGTCCATACATTTGTCTACCAGCACCTTGGTGACACTTTCCTGAAAGGCATACGCCACTTGATCCACCCGGTAGGTCTCATCGTTTTGATGATCCCGATGATGGTAAAGGACCGCCGTTTTGATACCGCTAAAGCTAAAATCTAATGTATCAGGAATTGCCGCGCATGTAAATTGTATCTCGCTGTTTTTACCGGATTCTGCGACTTTTTGAATGGCCGGCCCTCCGGGGTAGCCTAGTTGGAGAATGCGCGCGACCTTATCAAAAGCCTCACCGGCCGCGTCATCACGGGTCTGTCCCAGCTTCTTGAAGTGCGGCAAGGTTTCGACCTGAAACATCGTCGTATGCCCGCCGGACACCACCAATCCAACCGCTGGTAATTGCGGCTGAGGCGACTGATCATCAGGTTGTCGTAAAAAATTAGCGTACAGGTGTGCCTGGATGTGATCAACTTCAATTAGCGGAATGCCGAGTTGATGCGCTAACGCCCGACTAAAAGAGATGCCCACAAGTAACGAACCAATCAAACCCGGATGAGTCGTCACCGCCACCGCGTCGATGTCCGACAGTTTAAGCCCGGCCTTTTCCAGCGCCTGTTCGGAAACGGCATGAATACATTCCAGTTGCCGGCGTGAAGCAATCTCCGGGATAATCCCGCCGTACTTGCTGTGTTCCTTGAGGCTCGACACGACCACATTGGAGAGAATTGTCCGGCCGTCCTGAACAACCGCGACCGACGTCTCATCACATGACGTCTCGACTCCCAGGATGTTCACTATTCTTCCTCGTCTTCTTCCGGCTCCGGCGGCAGCGTGATGAAATCATTCAGCGCTGGATCTCCACCCAACGTTTTGTAGACGCGGATTCCGCGAAGCACGCTCATCGCGCTGAGCACCTGATTGTCTTTAAGCAGACGCTCTCGGTCTTCGCGTTCCTTCTTGTTCATCTTGACGGCTTCCGGATCTTCGGAATCCTGGACTTCCAGGTCATCGAAGATTTTATCGACGTTCTTCTGTTTTTCATCTTTTTCGTCTTCAACCGGT
The DNA here is from genome assembly GCA_030429765.1 of bacterium. Lineage (GTDB taxonomy): Bacteria > Omnitrophota > Gorgyraeia > Zapsychrales > Zapsychraceae > JAGOSC01. The sequence goes on from JAUIER010000004.1 coordinate 31,927, forward strand.
GGAATTGACTCGACGACAATATCCGGCTCAATCCCCTTGCCGTGAATGGTGACACCCGACGGCGTGAAGTACTTACTGGTCGTCAGACGTAATCCAGACCCGTCCGGCAATGGGATCACCGACTGTACCGACCCCTTCCCAAACGACTTTTCTCCAAGGACAATCGCCCGCTTGTTATCCTTCAATGCTCCGGCCAGAATCTCGCTCCCTGACGCACTACCTTCATTGATCAGGATAACCATCGGCCAATCGATTAAATGGTTCTTATTGGTCGAACGCGTTTCTGTGTTTTGTGAACGACGGCGACCTTTGGTAGAGACGATCGGAGCACCATCCGGCAGAAATTCTTCCGTGATCTTGATCGCCACATTGAGCAATCCTCCTGGATTGTTACGCAGGTCCAATATTAAACTGTCCGCCCCTTGATCACCCAATTCGTCCAGCGCCTTGCGGAATTCTTCAGCTGAATCTTCGCGAAACTCAGCCAGACGGATATAGCCGATCTTGTCGTCGAGAATCTGTGTATTCTTGACATCTTGGATATGGATAACCTCTCTGATAATCTTGAACTCTTTGATCTCGAATTCAGACTCGCGTAACACCGTGATGTTGATTTCAGTTCCGGGCTTACCACGCATCATCTTGACGGCTTCGCTTAACGTCATATCCTTGGTGAGTTCGTCTTCGATCTTGACGATGCGGTCACCGGCCTTGATCCCTACATTCCAGGCTGGTGTATCCTCAATCGGCGTGATAACCGTCAACAGCCCGTCACGGATGGAAATTTCAATCCCCAAACCGCCAAACTTTCCTTGCGTCTCGGTTTTAAGATCTTTGTATTCGTCCGGATCCAGAAATTGACTGTGCGGATCGAGCGTTGATAACATCCCTTTCAGTGATCCGTAGATCAGATCTTTGGGCGGAATCTCCTCAACATAGTCTGCCTGTATGGTCGTCAGCGTATAGCTGTACAGCTCGATCTGTGAATATAGATCGTTTTTGGTTTTGCGGCTCATCTGCGAGACCGCCAGCGTTGTGACCGAACAAAATGCCACAATCGTTCCCAAAATAACGATAATTTTTTTACCCATCAAGAAGCCTCCTTTTAATTAGCTCGCCCACCTTCTTGGGGTTTGCTTTTCCTTGAGATTTTTTCATCGCCTGTCCGACCAGAAAGCCGACGGCACTATCTTTACCGGCTTTGATTTGCTCCACAATATTTTGATGTTCATTGACTAACTCGTCGATCAGCGCGTCCAGTGCCCCGTCATCCGACACCTGGGCCAAGCCTTTCTCGTCAATAATTTCAGCCGATGACTTTCCGGAATCCAGCATCATTCCCAGTACGTCCTTGGCCACCAGATTACTGATAGTGTCGTCGTCAACCTTCTTAATCAACTCGACCAAACGTTCAGGCGTTAAATTAATATCCGTGATTTCCGATTTACGCGCGTTCATTTCCTGCAGCACCGCGCCATTCAACCAGTTGGACACCTTCTTGCCATCCGGATAGATCTTCAGGCAATCCTCAAAGAAATTCGCCTTGCATCGCTCCTGAATAATGATGGTGGCGTCGTATTCGGATAGCTTGTATTCGTCGATGAAACGATTCAGCTTGGGTTCCGGCAATTCCGGCAGATGATGTTTGACCTCATCAATGGTCGATTGTTCAACGGTAAACGGCACCAAATCAGGCTCGGGAAAATACCGGTAGTCATGCGCGGCTTCTTTGCTTCGCATCGAGACCGTCATCATTTTGTTCTCATCCCACAGCAACGTCTCCTGAATGACCTTGTCGCCGGACAGGACAACCTTGTGCTGCCGGTTGATTTCATATTCCAAGGCCGTACGAACGGCTTTGAATGAGTTCATATTCTTCAATTCGGTTTTGGTCCCAAACTCAGTCGCGCCCATTTCTCGGATCGATACATTGGCATCGCATCGCAGACTCCCTTTCTCCATGTCACAATCGGAGACATCCAGATACGACAAAATCAATTTCAGTTTCTGCAAATAATCATACGCTTCCTGCGGACTGCGCATATCCGGTTCTGAGACAATCTCAAGCAACGGCGTTCCCGTTCGATTGTAATCAACAAGACTGCAGTCATCGGCATGGACCAGTTTTCCAGCGTCTTCCTCGAGATGCGCCCGTGTGATACCGATTGTTTTGTGCGTTCCGTCTTCTGTGGGAATATCGATCGCCCCTTCATAACAAATGGGTTTATCAAACTGCGAAATTTGGTAATTCTTGGGGCAATCCGGATAATAGTAGTTTTTGCGGTCGAACTTGACGAACGAATTGATCTTACACCCCAAGGCGCAACCGATACGGATGGCAAACTCCAGGGCCTTTTTGTTTACAACGGGCAGCGATCCGGGCAAGCCCAGACATACCGGACACACCTGCGTGTTGGGATCCTCGCCGAAAATATTCTGACAGCTGCAGAACATCTTAGTGTGAGTTGATAGCTGGACGTGAACCTCAAGTCCGATAACTGTTTCAAATTGTGTTTGTGTTGTCGTCATATGTTCGTCCGTTCTCAATTAAATTTTGTGCGTCGCTTATGCCATTCCGTGTTTTGCTCGTATGTATGCGCGATACGAAACAGCATTTCCTCATCAAATGCCTTGGTAAGCAGTTGCAAGCCGATGGGCAGACCGTCCTGAGAAAAACCACACGGCATGGACATGGCCGGGATACCCGCGAGATTGGCTGAGATGGTAAAGATATCCGAAAGATACATCGATAACGGATCATCGCTGCGCTCTCCGACCTTAAAGGCCGTCGTCGGTGACGTCGGCGTCAGGATCGCGTCGACAGACTCAAAGGCCTTTTCAAAATCATTTTTGATGAGTGTCCGCACCTTAAGCCCGCGCAGGTAATAGGCGTCGTAGTATCCCGATGATAATGAGTACGTGCCCAGCATAATCCGGCGTTTGGACTCCGGACCAAAACCCTGATCACGCGACTCTTCGTACATGTCGATCAACGATGATTTTCGGACCTTTTCGGGAAACGATCGCAGTCCATATTGCACCCCGTCAAATCGGGCGAGATTGGAACTGGCCTCGGCCGTGGCCACGATATAGTAGGTCGCCACCGCGTATTCCGTGTGCGGCAATGAAATCTCCACAAATTCGGCTCCGCAATCCTTGAGGACCTTGATCGACTCGTCGATGGCCGCCTTGACTTCCGCGTCCAATCCATCAATAAAATACTCCTTGGGAATCCCGATTTTTAGACCGCTGACGTCCTGAGTTAGGGCCTTGGTATAATCCGGCACCGGGACATCGGCACTGGTGGAATCCATAGGATCATAACCCGCAATAATATTTAGTAGCATAGCCGAATCCCGTACGTCCTTGGTGAACGGACCGATCTGATCCAGACTCGACGCGAATGCAATCAGACCATAACGGGAGACGCGTCCATAAGTGGGTTTGAGCCCGACCACGCCGCAGAAGGCCGCCGGTTGTCGAATCGATCCTCCGGTGTCCGATCCGATCGACCAGATCGCTTCGTTGGCCGCTACGGCTGCCGCCGAACCGCCGGATGACCCTCCCGGAACACAATCAAGGTTCCAGGGATTCCGTGTTGGACCGAAGGCTGAGTTTTCCGTCGATGAACCAAACGCGAACTCATCCATGTTTGTGTTCCCAACGAGAATAGCTCCGCTGTCCTTGAGCTTTCGGATTACCGTCGCATCATAGGGCGACTTAAATCCCTGTAAAATCTTGGAAGCGCAGGTGGTTTCAATCCCCTGCATACACATATTGTCTTTGATGGCAATCGGGATAGGATAAGGTGATGCCGCGTCATAGTTTTGCGGATTATCGTTGAGACGGAGGTAAGCTTTCACCTTGGAATCCACCGCGTCAATCTGATCCCGCACGGATTTGTGCACATCCTGCGGCGATATTTGTGAAGAACTGATCTGATCGATCAGCTCATGGGCTGTCAATTCATTGAGATTCATTCGATCACCTTGGGAACTTTAAAGGCGCCATCGCGCTGGTCAACGGCTATTTTCATGGTTTCGGTCCGGTCAAGTGACGGCTTGATCTCGTCATCCCGGAACACATTGGTGAGTGGTAAGGCATGGCTGGTCGGCTCGATGTCCGTGACATCCAGCTTCTGCAGTTTTTCCACATAGCCGATGATTTTTTCCAGATCTTTTTGCAGGGACCCGACTTCATGATCCTGCAGATAAATCCGGGACAATCCGGCCACATACTTCACATCGTCTTCTGAAATCATAAGCGCTACTTTTCTGTATTGTTAATAGTCGTAGGAGTTTAACAAAAATTTGAAACAGTATCGTACCATCAAACCCCCTAAATCACAAGTCTAAACTACATCAGCTTTTGCCGAATTTCATCGGGAATGGGCACCGGCCGAAAGTCCGGAGTGAGACTGACCAGCGTCACCTCCGCGCGGACCAGCAATTGCTCATCCTTAACGCGGCGAATGGTTTGACGGAACATCAGCTGAGCGGCTGTCATTTTGAGCAGCTCAGATTCACAACGGATGATATCGCCGTAGCGCGCCGGGGCCTTGTAGGTGGCGTTGCATTGACGGACAGCGTAAAGAAACTCACCTTGCGGCTGAATCCCCCGCTCGATTAGAAACTCGGTGCGAGCTTCCTCCATATACTTCAGATAATTCGCGTAATACACCACGCCCCCGGCGTCGGTGTCATGATAGTAAATTTTCTTTTCCATTTGCTCTCAATCGGTTATAACAATTTTGCGTGAATACTTATTTGGCATCGCTTCAATTATAGGTGAATTCGACTATTTTTTCACTAAAAAACCCTGGCGCCCTGTGATAAAATCAGGATCGACGTCAATATATTAACCATCATACACACCAAATATGGACTCTTCCGCCGAACGACGCATTCACCCACGCTGGATCATTGAAAATACAGTGATCTTTCAGCGTGAGAGCAATCCCAACCAACACGAGGGCCTGTCGCAAAATCTCAGTTGCAGCGGGATTTCCATGCTGACCACGGAAAAACTGCACAACGGTCAGAAGATCGCGCTGAACATTTCCCTCTCCGATACAGAATCCATCCGTTTGACCGGTAAAGTGATGTGGATCAAAAAACAGGGCGACCGCTACCGGGTCGGGATCCATTTTGTCGGCATCGTCGAAAAAGAACAAAGCCGTATCCTGGAGTTCGCCTTTGACGTCAAACACGACAACGTCGTCAACCACTGGTTCAAGGACTGGAATTCCTAAGCCATTTTAAGGCATTCTAAACTGTTTGTAGATATCGACAAATGTCTTAAGTGATATTTGTTCGGGTCTGACCTTGGGATCCACACGCAGCGTCTCGAGTCGCTCGACAATCTCCTCACGGGAGACCTCCACCGGTAACGCGTTGGCAATCATCTTCCGGCGCTTGGTGAACGTCATTTGGATAAACCGCAACAGACCATTCGGGTCGTCTACCGGATACCGCGGCTGATCAAGAAAGCGCATCTCAACAAAACAGGAATTGACCTTGGGCACCGGACTAAATGCCGTGTTTTTGATTTGAAAATGCACACGCACATCACTGAAGTACTGCGCGAAACACGATAGCGATCCGTAATCCTTGTTCCCCGGCCGGGCCGCCAACCGCCGACCGAATTCCAACTGCACCGTCATAAAAAACACCTTGATGCGCTCGCGTTGAGCGATCATGTGCTCGACGATCGGTGTCGAGATATTGTAGGGAATATTTCCCACCACTTTAATCGGGTCACCCTGTTCGGGAATCTGATAGTTGAGTATATCGCCGGACACAATCGTTAAAGATGCGTGATCCGCAAACTTCTCCCTCAAGAGCTTGACGAGGTCTTGATCTTTCTCGACGACGGTTAGATGGCGGGCCTGCTCAAGCAATTGCTCCGTCAAAACGCCCTTGCCGGGCCCGATCTCGAGCACTTCATCACCAGAATGGATATCACAAATTGTCAGAATACGATTACGGGCAGCCTCGCTGACCAAAAAGTTTTGGCCCAGTGATTTCTTGGGGACATGACGGCGGGGGATCTTTCCACGGTCGGGACGCATTCCTACACCAATCTGGCGGCCAATCGGATAGCCTCGGCCATTGACGATGGATCCGCCTGATTTTTTCCGGCAATATCAAATGCCGTGCCATGCGCCGGCGATGTCCTGACATAAGGCAGCCCGATCGTCATGTTGACCAACTCATTAAAATACAATGTCTTAATCGGGATCAGCCCCTGATCATGATACATCGCGACAATGCAGTCATAAGCGGCCGCGTTATGAGCTACAAATAGGGTGTCGGCAGCAAATGGCCCTTCCGCTTTTACACGCCGCCGGCGCGCGGCCTGAATGGCGGGAACGATTACCTCGCGGTCTTCACGACCCAGCAGTCCATTTTCTCCGGCATGCGGGTTGAGCCCGCAAACAGCAATCCGAGGCTGCCGGATTTTGAACTGCTCCTTAAGCCCTTTGGCCGTGAGCATAATGGTTTGATACACCAAATCCTGCGTGATCAGCCGTGGAACGTTCTTGAGTGGCACATGACGCGTCACAATAATCGTCCGCATCTTTCGTGCCACAAACAGCATCCCGACATGATCAATGCCGGCCGCATCGGCGAGAAATTCGGTGTGACCGACGAACTTGCGGTCAAATGGCACAATGGCCTCTTTGCAGACCGGCGCCGTTACCAGCGCCTGGATCTCCGCATCCTTGAGCGCGACGACCGCCTGCTTTAGGTACAGCCAGGCCGCCTTACCATGCGCGGATGAAATCCGTCCAGGCTTAAACTGGCTTTGTTTGATGGCCGACATATTTTTAATGTGACAATTGGCGGGCAATCGGCGACGAACGGAATTGATGATCCAATCTTCGCCGAAAAGCAAAAAATCAACGCGAGGAAATGCGCGCGCTACCCGGGACACGGCCTTGGCCGTAACCTCCGGGCCGATACCGCCTGGATCACCCATCGTGATGCCGACGGTCTTATTGCTTGATTTCGATGTAGGCATCTTTTTTGAGATTCTCAAGCCAGCTCAGCAGTTCGTTTTGCAGTTTCTGTCGGAATAAAAACTCGGTAATGAAGTCTTTGACGTCACTCAGTGAAGCCAATTGCGCGGGAAACTTCTTGGTGACCAGAAATATGTAGGCGCCGCTTTCAACCTCGATCACGTCCGATGGTTTATCCCGCTCGAGATGAAAGACGATCTTCTCAATCTTGGGCAAGAGCTGACCGCGTTCGACCTCTCCCAGCGACGAGGCCTTGGAATATTCCTTGGCGACCTCCGTAAACGGTTCGCCGTTTTTGATCAATTCCAATGCGACATTCGCCCGCTTAATCGCGTCCTTGCGATTGGACTCATAGGGAATGTAGATCGATTCCACGAAGATCTTTTCTTTGTCCTGAAACCGCTCCATATTCGCCTCGTAATAATCGGTAACTTCTTGGGGATTCACGTAGATCTTGGACTTGACTTCGTGATCAATCACAAAGGCAATCTTGAGCTGTTCCACAATCTTCTTCCGGAGATCCGTAACCGTGACACCGTTGCTCACCAGAGCCTTCATAAAATCCTGCTCTGAATTATACCTGCCCTTGACCTCTTCCAGCTTCTGATCGATGAGCTTTTCCTTCACGTTCATCCCGATCTCATTGGCCTTGCTCAACAATAGTTTATCCTCGATAAGCTTGTTAAGACCGTTGATTTCCAAGTCCAGCATCACCTTGTTGATGTCCTCGGGGTCACGCCCCTCGGCCACCAGCGCCACATAGGTCCCGCGCACATAGTCTCGCAGATCTTTGAGCGTGATCAATTCATCATTGACCACCGCCAGAATGGCGTCGTCAACGGCGTAGGTCGGCTGCGGCGATATTACGCCCGTCAACATTAATAACGCCAGCAGTATCGTCAAAGTATATTTAATTCCTCGCATGTAATTTATCCTCATTTTTTCGTTTTAGCTGCTCAACCGATTCCTTCAGCAGTCGACAGTATAGATCAAATCCAACGCTGGCAATATACCCGGACTGTTCCTGTCCCAGCAGATTACCGGCTCCCCGTATCTGCAAATCTTCAAAGGCGATATGAAATCCGGCGCCAAGTCCGCTGAATTTCTTAATCGCGTCGATTCGATGCTTGGCCACGCTCGAAAGAATGCGAGCCGACGGCACAATTAAGTAAGTGTATGATTTTCTCGTCGAGCGCCCCACTCGACCTCGTAATTGGTGTAATTCCGATAACCCAAAATGATCCGCCCGGTTGACAATCAGTGTGTTCGCGTTGGGAATATCGATCCCGGACCCGATGATCGTCGTGCAAACCAGCACATCCACTTCGCCCTCCAGAAAATCCAGCATGATCCGTTCCAGCTGTTTGGCGGACATCTGCCCATGGCCCACTGCGACTTTGGCCTTGGGATTGAGTTTCTCTATTATTTTAGCAATTTGCTGGATATCTTCAACGCGATTATGGAGAAAAAAGACCTGCCCTTTGCGCCGTAACTCGCGGTTAATGGCCTTCTGGATCAAATCTTCATCAAACTCAATCACTTCAGTCTTGACCGGGATACGCTTTTGCGGCGGCGTGGAAATAATCGACATATCCTTGGCGCCGGTCAATGCCATATGCAGCGTACGCGGAATCGGCGTGGCGGTCAAGGTCAAGACATCAGCCAATAAGCGCATATGCTTGAGCCGTTCCTTGGCCGTGACACCAAAACGTTGTTCTTCATCAATGATGATCAAGCCTAAATCTTTAAATCCGATATCCTTGGATAGTAATCGGTGCGTTCCGATCAGAATATCCACATGCCCTTCAATCGTATCCTTGATAATCGCCAACTGCTCGGCCCGTGTGCGAAACCTCGAGAGCATCGCCACCCGGATCGGAAAATGTTTCATCCGCTTGGAAAAATTATAGAAATGCTGTTCGGCCAGGATCGTCGTCGGGACCAGCACCGCGACCTGCTTACCATCACTGACCGCCTTAAAGGCCGCGCGAATAGCGACTTCGGTCTTGCCGTATCCGACGTCCCCGCACAACAATCGATCCATCGGGGTCTCCATCGACATATCCTTGTCGACGGCTTCCATCGCCTTGATCTGATCTTCGGTCTCCTCGTAAGGAAAACCCTTTTGAAACTCGGCCTCCCATTCGGGATTGGATGAAAATGCGTGACCTTTGAGTGTCGCCCGCATCGCCTGAATGTGCAGCATCTCCGCCGCCAGACGCTGCAGCCGCTTCTGGATCTGGGCCTTGACCCGTTTCCACTCATTGCTGCCGAGTTTGTACAACCGTGGCGGTCGCTTGTGAAAGCTGACATACTTTTGAATCAGCCGCAGATCATGTTTGGGAACAAATAGTTTATCACCGCCGTCATACTCGATAACAAAGTGATCTTTGTTCTTATTCGTGACATTGAGCGTCTCGACACCCAGAAACCGGCCGATCCCGTGCTGCGAATGCACCACATAATCGCCGGATTCGATATCAACAAAATTGTTCAGCGGAATATCAGCGGAGAAGACATCAGTCTTTCTCGACTCACGCTTTTTGTAGGGAAGGATGATGACGGCCTTATGCTGCCAGATGGACTTACCCGACACCATATTGTAGCTGGCAATTGCCCGGATCTTATCATCGTCAAAATCTATACGGATCGGTCCGTCAAAATTAACCGGATAAATATCAAGAATCTCACCCCGACGGGCAAACTCCCCCTCTTGTGACGTCTTCTTGACTTTCGTGTAACGGTAGGCGACTAGATTATTGAGGATGATTTCCGGATCGATCTCCTGACCCGTGAAAAGCTCGAAAGACTTAAACATGATAATCACATAGGCTCATCACACGTCTCCTCAGCCTCCCGACGTGTGACGTGTGATTATTGTTATTTCTTTTTCTTTTTTTCCCAGGCTAGCACCAGTGGAGACGCGATGAAGATGGTCGAATAAGTACCCGCGATAAACCCGATCAGCAGCGTCAACGCGAATGTATTTAAGACCTCACCGCCCTTGAAATACAGTGAGCAGACAACGATCAGGGTTGTGATGGTTGTCAGGATCGTACGTCCTAGTGTCTGATTGATACTAAGGTTGATAATCTCCGGCAGGGACTTGCGTCCGGATTTTGCCATATTCTCGCGGACACGGTCATAGATGATGATCGTGTCATTGATCGAATAACCGGCAATCGTCAGCAAGGCCGTGACCACCAGAAGATCCACTTGCCGGTGGAACATAACAAGCATCCCCAGCGTAATAAATACGTCGTGCAGCAAGGCGATAATCCCGGCCGTCGCGAAATCAAAATGCGAGAACCGGAATCCCACATAGATCAGGATACCGCCCAACGCGAAGATAATCGCCAGAACAGCCGCCTTCCGTAACGCCTGCCCGACGACTGGACCAACTTTTTCAATACGAAGGATTTCAAAGGAATTATCCGTGAAGTTGGAGCGGAACGCCTCCATAACCGCCTTTTCTGTATCCTCGGATGTTCGGATCATCACGTTCTCCGGATACTGATCAAACTGCTGGATAACGGCATCCGGTAAATTGGCCGCGTTAAGCACATCCCGCAAATCATCAACCGGGATACGGCGTTCAAAACGATACTCCTGGATCTGCCCTCCCACAAAGTCGATTCCATAAGCCGCTTCCTTTTTCTGGACCAATGAGAATACACTTAACAAAACAAGAATCGCCGAAATGACAAAACAGATCTTACGTTTGGACACAAAATCGATTTTCGTATCAGAGAAGAAGCTGAGCATCTTGATCTTTTTGAGCAAACCAAGATGAATACTGAGATCAAAGATTGTACGGGTTACATAAAGAGCTGTGAAAAGACTGGCGATCAAACCGATTGATAACGTCACCGCAAACCCTTTGATCGGCCCCGATCCAAACTGAAACAACATGAAGGCCGCGATCAAGGTCGTTGTATTCGAGTCAACGATGGCCTTGAGAGCCTTACTAAAGCCATTATTTACCGCCGATTGCAGCGGCCGGCCTGTCTTGGCCTCTTCCCGGATCCGCTCATTGATCAAAACATTCGCGTCAACGGCCATCCCCAGGGTCAGGATGATACCGGCGATACCCGGCAACGTCAGCGTCAACTGGGATGCCGGTAACATGACATTCATAAATCCCATAAGGCCAAATATCATAAGCAAGTTGTTGGCCAGCGCAATACTGGAGATCATCCCGGCCTGCAGGTAATAAACCAACATGAAAATCAACACCAGGACTCCCCCGGTGATTGTAGCCGTAATCCCGGCATTAATCGAATCCTTACCCAGCAACGGCCCAATCGTTCGTTCTTCTTCAAGAGTCATCGTAACTGGCAGCGCACCGGACCTAAGTGATAGAGCCAAAAGTGATGCCTCTTCGAACGTAAAACGCCCCGTAATCTGGGCGTTCCCACCCAGAATAGGCTCGTTGATATTAGGAGCTGATAAAACATTACCATCCAGCAATATTGCAAGTCGTCGATTCACATTGTCTTTGGTTAGCTTTCCAAAAGTCTTAGTTCCGTCCGCGTTGAACTTCATCGAAATATAGGGTTGTCGGGCCTGGTCAAAATCCACCATCGCGTCCGCGATACTGTCGCCGGTCATCGCCACATCCGCTTCAAGTAGGACCGGATCATTCTCATCCTTGGTGTACTTCAGCAAATAGCCACTTGGCACATCACCCTCAATCGCTCGACTCATCAAGGTTGGATTATCACTGACCAGATGAAATTCCATTTTGGCAGTATCACCTATTAGTCTCAATGCGGTATCCCGATCGGTAACTCCCGGCAGTTGAATGAGAATCTCCTGCTCACCCTGTTGCTGGATAACCATCTCGCCAGCACCTAAGCTGTCGATTCGATTGCGAAGGATTTCAATCGCCCGCAATACCGCATCTTTTCTCGCGTTTTCATCCAACTCTTCAAAATCCACCTGCATGATCAGATGCATTCCTCCCTTCAGGTCAAGTCCCAAGGGGATTTTCTTCTCAATTGGAAAGCCTAAATATATCGAAGCGGCGATGACGCCCAATATAACGAGAATGCGATTGCGTAACGACTTTTTCATGAAAACTCCTTAATTCATTCAGGTTAATTCCGCCTTAAGCTGATCCGCGAAATTCAAACCTGCTTTCAAACAATTTATTTTTTGATCACCGTAGAGATCGACTCCTTATCCATCTCCAGCTTGACATTATCATCCACCCGGATCATGACCGTGCGGTCCTTCACCGAGGTCACGATCCCGTGAATCCCTCCGGCCGTCACGACCTTGTCGTTCTTTTTGAGCTGATTGATCATTTCCTTCTGCTGTTTCTGCTTGTCCTTCTGCGGTTTGAGCAGAATAAAGTAGAAGATTGCGAAAATGATGATGTACGGAATTATCGGCGTGGCCAATAAGGGATTTGCCGCTTGATCAGGTGACATAAATTTTCCTTACTTAGTAAATCGATTAAACAGTTTTTTTCGATTTCTTGACAATAGTGCGAACGGTGTCTGACATTGATGCCCCGTTAGAAATCCACTTATCGAGCTTGTCATGATTGATGACAATCTCCGCCGGTTGTTTGGCCGGATCGTAGTGTCCGATGATATCCAGATTACGTGAATCACGACCCTTCGCGCGGCTCATAGCCACAACCCGGTAGTTATAACGATGCTTCGATGACCGTCCAATGCGTTGTAAACGTATTCTTACTTCCATTTTTACTCCCTGTCCTTTTCTTATTTGTGTTGATGTGCTAGTTCAATCGCCATGATCTGCGCTCTAGCTTTGTTTTCTGTTTCCTGAAATTCTTTCTTGGGAACCGAATCAGCGACGATCCCGGCCCCGGCCTGAACATAGGCCTTGTTTTTATGCGTTACGATCGTACGGATCGTAATACATGTATCGAGATTACCTGAAAAACTGAAATAACCGATACACCCGGCGTAAGGTCCGCGTTTAACCTTTTCCAGATCCTCGATGATCTCCATCGCGCGGATCTTCGGCGCGCCGGAAACCGTACCCGCCGGAAAGGCGGCCTGCAACACATCAAAATCATCCATCCCGCGCTTGAGCTTGCCGCGGACATTGCTGACGATGTGCATGACATGCGAATACTTTTCGATCGACATAAATTCCGACAGATGAACCGTTCCCTGTTGGCAAACACGTCCAAGATCATTACGTCCCAGGTCGACCAGCATGATGTGCTCAGCCTTCTCTTTTTCGTCCGACAAAAGATCCTTGGCCCGCGCTTCATCCTCACGTTCATTCTTGCCGCGCTTACGCGTACCGGCAATCGGTCGAGTTTCGACAACCCCGTCCTCACACCGGACCAACAGCTCAGGTGACGAACCGATGATCTGTATGCCGTCAAACTTCAGGCAGTACATATATGGAGAAGGGTTCAACCCCCTCAACGAACGATAAATGTTAAACGGATCAGTCTTCAATCCGACTTCAAAACGCTGCGAAAGAACAACTTGAATAATTTCACCCGCACGGATCTGCTTTTTGGCCTCGGTGACAATTTTCTTGAATTCACCCTCCGTGAGGTTTGATTTAACCTTCAATTCTACAGATTTCGAGGCCTTTCGTCCATTTTTATTTTTGGGAACGACCAGAGGCTGATTGAGCTCCCGGATCAGCCCGTCAATGGTCTTCTGAGCGCGTTTGAACAGCTGGATTTTTCGGGCCTTGGTGGCCTTGGGATCGACGCTGACACAGCTGATCACCTTGATCCGGTGATTGAGGTGATCAAAGATGATGATGTCCTTGGCCAGCATCATGTACATATCGGGTAATTCGAGGTCATCCTCGGTCTGGGCCGGAATTCGTTCAAAATGCCGCACCGTGTCATAGCTCATGTAGCCCACCAAACCGCCGCAGAAACGGGGCAAATCCGGCACATTCACAAATTTGTAGGCCTTCATGATGTCACGGATCACCGCTAACGGCGAACCATCAACCTGCATCTCGCGCGTTCGCGCCTTGCCTCGATTGAATTCGGTGATCGAAATGTGGTGGTCTTTATTTTTCAATACCAATTCAGGATTCCGTGCCAAAAAAGAAAATCGGGCGACCTTTTCTTCGCCCTCCACCGATTCAAGCAGGAACGAATACTTGGCCTCATGGGCGATTTTGTAGTACGCCGAAACCGGCGTGTCCAGATCACCCATGATCTCCCGGTAAACCGGAATCAAGTTCCCGCGATCGCACAATTTCAAAAATTCTGTTTGTGTTAAACTTTTCATATCCTATTCACGTCGAATCGGGACATTTCGTTCCCGCAGATACGACTTGACCTCATGAATCGGTATTTCGTTATAATGAAAGACGGACGCGGCCAGCGCGGCATCCGCTCCGGTTTGATCGAAAACATGATAAAAATCTTCGAGGGTTCCGGCGCCACCGGACGCAATCACCGGAATCGTCACACGTTGACTGATCGCCGCGGTTAGCGGTAGATCATAGCCATCTTTGGTTCCGTCGGCATCCATGCTCGTCAGTAAAATTTCTCCGGCTCCGTAGTCCTGCATCTTGGCCGCCCACTCGACCGCGTCAATCCCCGTCGGTGTCCGGCCGCCATGCGTGAACACTTCCCAGTGATCATCCACACGCTTTCCGTCAATCGCCACCACGATACATTGACTTCCAAAACAAGCTGCTGCTTCACGGACCAGTTCGGGATTCTTCACCGCCGATGTATTGATCGACACTTTATCGGCCCCGGCATTCAGCAATTCCCGTATATCTTCCACCCGGTTGATCCCACCGCCGACCGTTAACGGCATAAAAACTTCCTCAGCGGTGCGCTTTACAATATCGATTATGATCCCACGCTTTTCATGACTTGCCGTGATGTCTAAAAACACGATCTCATCGGCATGTTGTTGATCATAGGCCTTGGCAATCTCTACCGGATCACCGGCGTCACGCAAATCAACAAAATTAGTCCCCTTAACCACACGTCCATCTTTGACATCCAGACAAGGGATGATTCGTTTCTTTAACATACCGCCAGCGCCTCTTTCAGATCCAGTTTGCCTTCATAGATCGCCTTACCGGTGATCGCCCCCATGATACCTCGATCCTCGAGACTCTTAAGACGCTTGATATCATCAAGACTGGCAATCCCACCAGAGGCGATGATCGGAATATTAGTGGCATCAAGCATATTCTTAAGCTCTTCATAATTAGGTCCGGTCAACATGCCGTCGCGAGCAATGTCGGTATAGATCAGACATTTAAGCCCTAAAAGCTCCAACTCTTTGGCAAACTCGGTGGCCTTGACGTCCGACGTCGACGTCCAGCCATGCCGCGCCACGAAACCATTGGTGCAATCCAGGCTCACCGCAATCTTGTCGGTCCAGCTCGATAACACATCCACTAAAAATGTTGTGTCATCCAGCACCTTGGTTCCAAGGATCACACGCGACACACCTCCCTCAATCAATTGCGCGATATCCTCTTTGGTGCGGATGCCGCCGCCCATCTGCACCGGAATATCAACGGAACTGGCAACGCGTTTGATGACGTCCAGGTTCTGAATCTTGCCCGTCTTGGCCCCGTCGAGATCAACCAGATGCAGCCATTCGGCCCCCATCTCCTGCCATTGTTGAGCGATCGATACCGGATCATGTGAGTATTCCGTAACGGCATCAAATTTTCCCTGAATTAATCGAACGACTTTACCGCCTTGAATATCGATGGCTGGAAATATGATCATATGGATAGTCCTACAAAATTTTTTAGTATATGCAGACCCACGGTCTGACTTTTTTCCGGGTGAAACTGGACACCAAATACATTGTCCCGCCGAACCGCGGACGTGTATCTGATACCGTAATCTGTGCTTGTCGCCTCAATGGTAGAATCATCCGGATCGACGTAATATGAATGGCAGAAATAAACTTCCGCCCCGTCACTGATCCCCTCGAATAACGGACAATCCCTTTGTGTCAGCGTCAACTCATTCCAGCCCATCTGCGGAACCTTGAGTTGAGAAAATTTCTTAACACCACCTTCAAATACACCAAGCCCACGCGTGTTAGTCCCTTCTTCACTGGACTCAAACATCAGCTGTAATCCCACACATATCCCTAAGAACGGCCTCCCGCTTTGAATCACCTGATGAATGCTGTTGACCAACCCGAGTTCGGTGAGCTTGTCCATCGCCGCGCCCATGGCCCCCACGCCTGGCAACACAACGCGCTCCGCCGCTAATATCTGCTGGGCATCATGGGTGATACGCGCATCCCCGCCAACCTTCTGCAGCGCCTTCTGAACGCTTCTGAGATTTCCCATTCCATAATCAATAACTGCAATCATCATTTATTCCATACACACGTAAGCCTTCAATCGTAAGTTTTAAACTGTTCGCGGATTGAAGGCCTTCATGTGTTAATCAATAATTCCCTTGGTTGACGGCACTTCTCCCTCTCGACGAGGATCGACCTGTGTGGCCTGATCCAGCGCCTGCCCCAGCGACTTAAAAACCGTCTCGACATTGGTGTGCAGGTCTTCATCGGGATGCTCAATCTTGACATTAAGCGTTGCGCCCAATCCGTTGGCGAAAGATTCAAGAAAGTGCTCCAGGTACTTCATCGAATAATTCTCCTGATCCTTGATGGAATTCATATCCGGACATTCCAGACTAAAGTAACTACGCCCGCTGATATCCAATACCGTGCGCCCCAACGTTGATTCCATCGGAGAAAACCCTACACCGAAACGTTTGATCCCGCGCATTTCATCCAACGCCTTGCGAAACAATTTTCCCAACACAATACCAATGTCTTCGTTGGTGTGGTGAATATCAATTTCCAGGTCGGCTTTATTGACTTTCAGATCTAAATCAAAAAATCCGTGAAACGCAAACAACTCCAGCATGTGATCCAGCAAACCAATTTGCGTTTTGATACTTGATTGTCCCTTGCCATCGACATTGACCTCGGCGGCAATCTCGGTTTCTCGACTTTTTCGTTCTAACGACGCTTTACGCTCACTCATTGACTGACTTCCTTTCTATTGAAACCTGACATTTACCGACTCATAGTGCTTCGGCAAACCTTCAAGCTTGGCGACTTTTTCAATCCCCGGCCGCATCCGTTCCAGCGCCCGTTTGGAATACGAAATCACATGACTTTTCTTGTTAAAATCTGACAGACACAACCCCGAGAAAAACCGCGCGGTTCCAAGCGTCGGAAGCACGTGCGATGGACCGGCCGCGTAATCCCCGAGTGCGGTCGGACTATATGGCCCCAGAAATATGGCGCCGGCATGGGTGATTTTCTTGGCCACCGCAGCCGGACTGTTGGTCAGAATCTGCAAATGTTCCGGCGCGATCTTGTTGGTGATATCGATAGCTTCATCGATATTCTTGGCGTAAATCGCGTAGCCTTTAGTCGTGCGCTTCTTGACCTGTTTGATTAATCGTTTTGATGTCGTGACGAGAACCGAAAGCCCGTCCAAATGTTCGGCCTGGGCTTCGAGATCGGCCACCACATAATCGGGATTGCTGTACCGGTTGGCGATGATCACCAACTCCGTCGGACCGGCCAACATATCGATGTCGACATATCCGAAGAGCTGCCGCTTGGCCTCGGTGACATACATGTTCCCCGGACCAACAATCTTATCCACTTTTGGAATGGACCGGGTTCCAAAGGCAGTCGCGGCAATCGCCTGAGCCCCGCCGACCTTGTAGATCTCGTCGACATTTAACAAATTGGCTACGGCAAGAATGTGTGGATTAATGTGTCCATTGGCGTCAGGCGGCGTCATCATCACAACCTTTTTGACACCGGCGATCTTGGCCGGGATCACTGTCATATACACAGATGAGACCAACGGGGCCGTTCCCGCTGGAATATAGACCCCCACCGAATCCAACGGGATGATATTTTCCTTCAATAAAATCCCGTCGTCATGGCTGATGCGCGCTGGTTTTTGTTTTTGCTTCTTATAGAAATCCGATACGTTGTTGATAATCACCTTGAGACTGGAAATAAAGTCGCTGGTAATTGACTGGTAGGCGCCGCTGATCTCGGCCTCGGACACCCTGAGTTCTTTGGACTTGAGGTTGGCCTTGTCGAACCGCTTGGTATATTTGATCACGGCTTCATCACCATTCACACGGACATCCTCGATGATCCGCCGTACTTTTTCCTCTACATGTTTCTTTCGGGCGTACATATTCCGGTTGTAAAGTTTCTGCAGCGCCTGCCCGGTTTGTGTAAGTGTTTTCATATGGTTACCCTTTAGTAAGTACGTCGTACACGTAATCAACCGCCTCGTCAAGCTTTTGCGATTGTTTACCCCCTGCCTGTGCCAATTGAGGCCGCCCGCCTCCCCGGCCGCCAATCTTTTGCGCAGCCTGCTGGATCAGTTCATTGGCCTTCCACCCTTTGGCAATCGCCGCTTCCGAACTCGATATCAACACCGACGCGCCATTGGCGGAGCTCGCCCCGAGAATAATAAGCGAGGATGGCAGTTTTTGTTTGAGAAAATCCGACACCTTTCGCAAAACAGCCATGTCGGTGTTCGGAATAATTTTTTTGTAGATGACCACATCGTCCACCACGTGGACATCATTAAGACTTCCCTCAACCACTGACTTGAGCGCTTCAAATTGAAGCTGCTCGTAACTCCGCTCCAAATCTTTGAGCTTCTTGGCCTGCGCCTTGACCTTGTCGGTGACTTCTTCGACGGGCGCTTTGAAAAGTTTGGCAAGCTCGGACAACTGTTTTTCCTGTGTGCTGATATAATCCAGCGCACCTGTTCCGGTCTTGGCCTCGATCCGCCGTATCCCCTGAGCGATGGCCGATTCGCTGACGATCTTGAATACTCCAATCTGTCCGGTTGAACCCAAGTGCGTCCCGCCGCAAAACTCCTTGGAATAATTTCCGATTGTCACCACACGAACCGTCTTTCCGTATTTCTCGGCAAAGAAGGCCAACGCCCCGCTTTGCCGGGCCTCTTCGATACTTAAATATTCAGTTGTCACCTGATCACATGCTCGGACAAACAAGTTGACCATGTCCTCAATGGCCTGAAGTTCTTTGGGTGATATGGCCTTGGGATGTGAAAAGTCGAACCTTAACCGGTCTTCAGCGACGAGAGATCCTTGCTGCTTGATATGCGTTCCCAAAATCTCCCGAAGGGCCGACTGCATCAAATGCGTTGCCGTGTGATTCCGCATGATCGATAACCGCCGATCAATGTTAATGATCGCCTTGACAATCGAATCAGTCCGGAAAGTCCCGGATTCCACGACCCCAAAATGGACAAACACATCGTCGATCTTTTGGGTATCAGTCACACGGATCAAACCGTCATCCGATGTCACCTGGCCGATGTCACCTTGCTGACCACCGGACTCGGCGTAAAAAGGTGTTTTATCCAGCACAAACTTGATCTGATCTCCCGCTTTGACCTCATTAACACGATCTGATCCGATAAACAGCTTGAGAACCGAACTGGTGCTCTCGGCCTGACGATAGCCTAAAAATTCCGTCTTGGGTAAATCCAGCTGGAGTTCCGTGCCGGTGAAGACATCACCGGTCATCTTGCTGGACGCCCTGGACTGCTCTTGCTGATGCTTCATCAGTGTCTCAAATTCTGACCACGCTGATTTAACTAATTTCTCGTCGAGACTGATATCATCCAGCGCCTTTTCAATCGTGTTCAGCGCCAATCCATACGTGTCTCGATAGGCAAAGATCACCTGCCCCAGGTCCTGGGCGGTTTGGGCCGACTTGACCGCCGCCTCGAATTCGGGTAGACGCTCCTGACGGACCTTAATATAAGCCATCTCGACAGACTTGACGGTTTGCTGAATATCATCAGATTTTTCGATCATATCCGGATACTGCTCACGCATCGCCTCAACCAGCGCGGGAACGAGTTTGTAGATTACCGGCTCCTTGGTTCCGGCCCGCAGGCAGATATCGGAACTGTCGATGATCAGCTTCTTAATGACGTATCCGCGTCCTTCATTTGACGGAACAACACCGTCGCCGATACCAAAACAAATACCTCGCAGATGGTCCGCTATCACATAGCGCAACTTGCGGTCCGATTGGCTGTCATCAATGCTGACATGCGCGTCCACGGCCTTGAGAATCGGGGCAAACACATCTGTCTCAAAATTATTTTTCTTACCCTGTAAGACAGCCGCCAATCGCTCCAGCCCCATTCCGGTATCGATATTCTTTCCCGGCAACGGCTCCAACACGCCGCCGTCCTGACGATTATATTGAGTGAACACCAGATTCCAGACCTCGGAAAATCGCCCCATCTCATCGTCGGGATCGTCGGGAAATGTACCGGCCTCGGGATGGTAATCATAAAAAATTTCCGAACATGGCCCACAGGGACCATTCGGTCCATTTTCCTTGGCATTCGACGGCCAGAAATTGCTTTTGCCGCCGAGCTTAAAGATTTTTTGGGGGTCAATCTTGATCTGATCACGCCAAATCGCTTCGGCTTCAGAGTCTTCTTCGTAGACTGACACCCACAACCGGTCGGCTGGAATCTGAAGTTCCTGGGTCAGAAACTCCCAGGCCCACTTAATGGCATCTTCTTTGAAGTAATCGCCGAACGAAAAATTCCCCAACATTTCAAAAAAGGTATGATGAAAATCCGTCACTCCGACTTCATCGAGATCGTCGGTACGCATACACTTTTGGGATGTGGTCGCGCGGGTGTATTCGTCGATGTGTCCGAGAAACTGGCGTTTGAATTGCTGCATGCCGGCCGTGGTGAATAAAACGGTAGGATCATTCTTGGGAACAAGCGAGTCGCTTTCAACTATGGTATGCCCTTTCGAGGCGAAAAATTTGAGATACTTACTGCGGATTTCGTTGACTGTCATAATGTTTTAATGCCTTGATAATGGTGTTTGGAGCGAATCCTCGTCGCTGTAAATAGTCGTATATACGTTTTCGTCGTTTCTCCGGATCAATGTTGTCGTACTTCTGCGCCCGACGCTCGGCCAAATCACATACGACCTGCTCCTCAGAGAAGTCTTCATACCCCTGCCGCAACTCCTCATTCAATATATCTTCTTGAATGCCCTTGTTTCGAAGTTCAAACCGGATCCGGCTTCTGCCGTACGGTTTGGATTGGCGGTAAGCGATCCATTTCCGGGCGAACACACGGTCGTCGATCAAGCCTAATTCCTTAAAGTAGGCGACAACGTCATCCGCGGTTGTTTCCGGGATTTTTTTGAGTCGTAACCGGCTGCGAATCTCCTGCTCGCTGCGGAGTCGAATCTTCAGCAGCCGGTACACAATCTGCCGGGCCTGAGCCGTGATTTTCCCTGAATCACCTGGATTCATTCGTCGTCGGCTCTAGGACTCGTTCTCTTTGGCCTTGATATCGGCCAATATCTGCTTTTCAATCTTCGCCAGGATCTTCGCGTTGTTGTTCAGGAAGATACGGCTGTTCTCTTTTCCTTGACCGATCTTCTCGTTTTCATAAGAAAACCACGCCCCGGACTTGTTAATAATATCCCGTGCCACGGCGATATCCAGAATATCCGCGGTCTTTGAGATACCTTCTTTAAAATGGATCTCAAATATGGCTTCTTTGAATGGCGGCGCCACCTTGTTTTTGACAATTTTGGCCCGAACCTTGGTTCCGATCATCTCGTCGCCTTTTTTCAAGGTCTCGATACGCCGTAAATCTATCCGCACCGACGAGTAAAATTTAAGAGCTCGGCCTCCGGTGGTTGTCTCGGGTGATCCAAACATCACCCCAATCTTCATCCGAATCTGGTTAATGAAGATGATCGTGGTATTAGACTTATTGATGATGGCCGTAAGTTTCCGTAAGGCCTGCGACATCAGACGTGCCTGCAGCCCCATATGCGAATCACCCATATCGCCTTCAATCTCGGCCCGTGGTGTCAACGCCGCCACCGAGTCGATAATGATCAAATCCACCGCGCTGGATCGTGTAAGTGTCTCGGCAATCTCTAAGGCCTGCTCACCGGTGTCCGGCTGTGAAATCAATAAATCATCCAGCTTGACGCCGACTTTTTTGGCGTAACTGGAATCAAAGGCGTGCTCAGCGTCGATAAACGCGGCCACGCCGCCCATCTGCTGCACCTGATTAATGATACTCAGTGTCAGCGTGGTTTTACCTGATGACTCCGGACCATATATCTCAATAATTCGGCCGCGCGGTACACCGCCGACACCCAGCGCCAAATCCAGACTCATAGATCCCGTCGGGATGGCCTCAATATTCTTTGCCGTTGAGCCATCCAGCTTCATGATCGACCCTTGTCCAAACTGCTTTTCAATTTGGGACAAGGCCAAATCCAAGGCTTTTTTCCTGTTTTCCACATCAGCTGTTTTCTTTTGTTCAGCCATGATATCCTCCTAAAAGATTGGTGATTAGAAGCAAGGGATTTCGAGAAGGGAATTATACATGAGAGTATATGGGTTGTCAATGAATTCTGCCGAGTAAATTTCTTATAAACCGCTGAAAAACATACCTTTACAATTCACCCCCAAATAACCGATCATTTCACAGGCCCCGATCGGCCAAATTCTGGAATATTCATTTTACCGTCCAATTTCAAACTGCTATACTGCTGAAAAAGGTTCGCTTATGACAAAAAATTCTGCACTTTCCGCCGTCAACTGGGCCAGCTTGTTGCTGCTCGCCGTGATCGCGGCCTTTACCTTTTTCTTACCGGTCGAAACCGGTGATATCTGGTGGCATCTCAAGGCCGGCCAGCACATTGCCCGGACCGAGATGATCCCGAGCGTCGATCCATTCCCCTTTGCCGAAGAACAGACGCCATGGATCCTGACCCAATGGCTGGGCAGCCTGTTTTATTTCCTCGTCCACCAATCATACGGACTGTTGGGCCTCAAGGTCGTTCGCGTCCTCCTCCTGTCTATCAGCGTTGGACTATTGATCCGGTATAGTTGGCGTCGATTACCGCGGAATATCGCCATCCTATTGGGGTTGATTCTGATCCTGGCGATAGAGGACCGCGCCCATTTACGCCCACATGTCTTCAACTTTATCTATATACAAATTTTCCTGATCAGTCTGTTTGAATTTGGCCGATCAGGTCGCATCAAATCGCTGCTCCCGATGATCCCCGCCGGGATTCTGTGGATCAACATCCATCTAGGCAGTTTTATGTACGGTGTGACAACCATCGGCCTGTGCCTGCTGGCCTCTATGGTGACATGGATCAACCCCCGAAGCACCCATCGGCCCAAGGTATCTCAGCCCCTGGGTTATGCGAATGCTCTCGTCGTGTTTCTGGCCTTGTTCGTCTTCAATCCATACGGGATCAATGGACTGCTGCATCCGCTGAAGACTCTCTGGCTTGAGGAATACATTCAGTTTCAACATCTAAGCCGCACGATCAATGAGCTGCAGCCTCCGGTGAATCTACTGTCCTGGACCTATGCCTGGGTGGTCCCTGCTTTAATCGCTGGCATCCTCGGTATTATCAAGGACAAGCGCTTCCAATTTCGAAATATTCTCCTGCTGGTATTCGGGGTGTTTATGTTTACATATGGTCGTCGGGCGGGCGTCTTTATGGCGCTGGTCTGCCTGTATATCTTTGTGGACAGCTATGCCGTGGATCAAAAGTCAACCAAATTACCCAATGGTGGATTTATCACGGTGATGACACTGATCCTGTGCATTCTCATGGCATCGATCGGATGGCAGCGTCAACGGCAACTAATTTTTACGGACGGACGGATCTTCCGATTTCATCAACTGCTTACGGGACAAAACGCCCCGCACAGCATCCGCGATCTGCTCAACAATCACAAGTTCGCCGGCCGCCTTTTCAATGATGACATCTACGGCGGCTATCTGATGTGGCACAACTATCCCGGCATTCGAACGTTCAGTGACACGCGGCAAATTAATCTGAAGGCCAATCAAATGTACAATGCTGTTCTGCATGATCCACAACGGTTCTGGCCGGAAATGCAGCAGCACATCGGTTTTAAGGGAATTTTACTGGATGCCAATAAACTGGCAAGCCGTAAGGCGCTGTTATTCTTCTCGAAAAATCCAAATTGGGAACTAGCGATGATTGACGGAGACAATGTACTTTTCATGAAACGTGAATACACCCATGGACTATATGTGAACCATCTCAAATCACAGGACCAATTTATCCATGACTACCAACAACGGGTCGAAACCATCTTGAATGCGGGTCCAATCGACCGGCTCCGCTACAGCTATATGGAACCCATCGCCTCCTCGATCACTCTCTTTGAATTGGGATACAAGGGTGCAGCCCTCGAGCAGCTGCTCCTTTCTTTCAACGCGGCCAACACGCCTTATCAGCATGAAGCGGCCCGACACCTACTCAATCACTTTAACCGTTAAAAAATAGCCGGCAGAACCCAACAGTCGCGATCGCGGCGGTCTCGACCTTGAGGACGGTCTGACCAATACTCACCGGATGACATCCGGCGTTATGGGCATGACTATATTCTGACGAGGTGAAGTCGCCTTCAGGACCTACGAGTACTGACAGGTTTTGATCCACATCAATGCCGGGCAACACAGATTTCAAATCCTTGACCTCACCGGACAAACTCGGCATTAGTACCGTTGAACGCTGAATCAACTCCTCGATACAATCTTTAAATCCAGTCACGGGGTGGATGACGGGAACCGTCGCCCGGCGGGATTGTTTGGCGGCATTAATCGCGACTTTTTCATATCGCGCCATCTTCGACGGCAGCCGATCGGGCTTGATGATAATTTCAGTCCGCTCGGTCTGCAACGGGATAATTTCGTCGACACCCAACTCTGTAGTCTTCTCAATAATTGTTTCAAACTTGCCGCGCTTGGGGATTGCGCAGGCCAGGATGATCACCGGTTTGAGAGATTCTTGATGCACCACCTTCACAATCTTGATCTTGACGCCTTGAGAATCGATGGACTGAATTTCACACTGCGCCTCCATCGCCCCGTTAAAAATCTGCAGCGGATCCCCTGACGTCAAACGCAATACATTCTTGAGATGATGCACCTCGGAGGCGTCCGTCAATGTGACAGAGGAATTTTTTTCAAGATTAATGTCCTGATAAAACCGATGCATAAAATCCTATCGGGAATGGGCCGGCGGGCTGACATCCATCGTTAATGTCATTTCGGGATTGGTTAGCGGATCTACAGGCGCATTGATGTCATGCGCGGATAAAGTTAACGTCACCGAATCAAATCGTCCCCCGCCTCCGGTGTTGATCGTAAAAAAATTGGTATTGGTCAGTTGAAAATACTGACGGTCGTCGGTCGATGCCGTGCACTCGGCTACACTCGTCGGTGGCATGGTCGAAGGATCAAAACATCGCCTAAGCACATCTGACGTCGACGACATCCAGCAGGCCCACGTGTCGTCGGTGTAATCCAGCGGCGTTAATGCCAAATCATGCCGGAAACAAATCGTCTCAAATGTTCCAGAATTGACCACAATGCCGGGACTCAGCCGATCACCGATGGCCTGCAGGGCATCACGTTTGAGCGCCTTCATGGCCGCGGCCAGCTTCATATCGGTGTAACGCGTGCGTGATGAAGCCGATTGCATCTGACGTACCGACGTCGAGAACGTCATAATCCCCAACATGATTGTCCCGATAATCACCGTGGAAATCAACAGCTCGGTTAATGATAGTCCTGTTTGGTTATGGATACGCATTAGAAATCAATCATGACGTTAACCTGCCGTAAATTTAATCCCGGAACATCCGCGATATTATAGGTAATCGCGTAACCGTTCACCACTGTATTGAATGATCCGGTGGCCATAATCCCATTACTCCACATATCGGCCCGCACACCCTGATGCAAGGAGTCCATAAATGTCTTGGCCACATACGCCGCTTTAAGCTTTTCCATGGAATTGGAACCGGTGGGATGAATCATGGACAATGAAACATAGATGCCGAGAAAAGCGA
Organism: bacterium; assembly: GCA_030429765.1. GTDB lineage: Bacteria > Omnitrophota > Gorgyraeia > Zapsychrales > Zapsychraceae > JAGOSC01. Next base: position 57,904 of record JAUIER010000004.1, read on the forward strand.
TGGAGAATATCGTCGCTGTCACAATGGCCTCCATCATGGAAACCAACCCCTCTTTATTATTCATTCTCAGCATCGATTCACCATCCTGTTACAGGCTGGGACAGGTCCCGCCGCCACAGCTTGGATTAGTTCCCGGAGCGATTGGAGCTTCCGTCACCCGTACTGTAAATCCATTCCAGGTTCCGTCAAATGTAAATGTCGATCCGTCACTGGTATAGTCGAAGGTACTTCCGTCCTGTGCGATCAGGTTGATATTCAGCGCGTTGTTAATGGTACCTATATTGGTTTCATTGGTCGCCACCCAATAGGCCCCGTTCTGAGCCTCATAGATCAGACTGGCTCCGTGCAGCGTGGTTAACTGCATGACAAGGTCTCGCTCATGCGACTTGGCAATCGACTTGGAAAAGTCAGGAATCGTGAACGCGGCAATTAAGCCGATTAAGGCCACAACGACCAGCAGTTCAATAATGGTGAATCCGGACCTTTTTAGTATGTTCATATCAGAACCCCAACTTTCCGCAGACTGTTGTCGCACTGGTACATGCAATATCACCATCCGCGGTTATCGAAAATGTGTATAGCCCGCCGGTTCGTGTAATTGTCGCGACATCATCGGACGGCGTCGCACCGGCCAAAATGCTCGCATCGGTTATGGCCGCAAAATGCTGAGGGGTCGGGATATCCACATCCAGATCGGCCAGTGTCGCCGTAAACAAGTTCCCGTTCTCATAATAATGCGTCCACTGCGCTTTACGCAGGGCCTCCAGTATCTGCAGGCCTTCGGCGGATTTGGTTTTTTCAAAGACCGTCGTGAAATTCGGCAACGCCACCGTTACAAACACACCGATAATGATGACAACCACCAAAACCTCGACGATCGTAAATCCATTTGTAGACCGGATGTTGGATTGATCGCTCATATACAGATCTTTCACGAAAGTTCACTAAAACAACAACATCGAAGCCCAGAGACTCCGAGCTTCGATGCTGTTTTCTACTTCTGTATTATGTCCTACGATACTCTTACTTGATCGAACTAAACGATGTTGTCCCGGAACGAACTTGCCCTGTAGGACTGACAGCCAATACAACTGTACTTGAACCGTCCCCACCGTTTGTAGCATTACGTGTCGCTGTGATGGTATACGTGCTTGGCGGTGAGTTAACCCATGCATAAGAAAAATGCGCGCCAGGCTCTGAACCCGGATCATCAATATCGACGTTTCCGAAGTTGTCACAACCAAATGAGTTGTTATTAACCATCGCACATCGGGCAATTGATTTTCGGATAACACCCAATGCATTTAACGCTTCAGTTGAACGAGAAAACTCGACAGTACTAAAGAAGCGAGGTAGCGCCAAAGACGCAAGTACACCAACGATAATGATTACGATGATGATTTCCAGTAGTGTAAAACCTTTAGTGTTTCTAATATTCATTTTCTTTACTCCTTAAAGTTCGAATTTTAGTTGTTCATCAGGTTATTTCGCATCCGCTATATATCGCGAGATTTCGAAAAAGGCTCGAGTTACGTGATACGCTCCAGCCGGCCAAAAAAAAGACCTATTCCACAACTGTAGAATAGGCACACATTGCTATTGATAGCTGGCTGCCCAGGTATGTCCCTGGGCCCTTGGCTTTGTGTCCTACCCTTACGAGTAGTTTACCTTTGGCAATAACACTGATTTTTTATTTCTACAGCAGGTATAACATATAAAAATGACGTTGTCAAACAAGCAAGCGCTACTATTTTATCGCGCGGCCTTTTGTCTTATTTTCTTGTAACCTAATGAATATAATTAATTTACAGCAGAATTACTGTATCGGAAAGAAAAAAGTGCTTTTTTTTAATATCCCTATCCGCCCCCTAATTGAGACAGATTGAACATCGGCAGGAACATGGCCAGGACGATCGTTCCGATCACTCCCCCCATAAATACCAGCATAAACGGCTCCACAATAGTGGCAAATCGCGACATAAAGGTCTCAACAATATCCTGGTAAAAGGCCGAGACATGCTTGAGCATCTTGCTTAATTCACCTGTCTCCTCCCCAACCATGATCATCTGGACCGCCATGGGCGGGAAAAATCCGCTACGCTCCATCGGACCGACCAGAAGCTCGCCGCCTTTGACGCCCTCCTTAATATCCTGAATGATCAGCGCACACGTATGATTGTCCACCAATCGTTCCGAAATATCCAGCGCGTAGAGGATCGGGACCCCTGCGTCAATCAGGATCGACATCTGTGAGGTAAAGCGCTCTACAACAATCAGCTGAAAAATTTCGCCAAATGTGGGTAACCTGAAAAGAAACTTTTCAAACTTCATCCGGCCGTGATATGTCTTGATATACTTACGGAATCCCCATCCGGCCCCTACAAGGGTAAGGACAATTAGGAAAAACTTTTCCTTAATAAACTTAAAGATCGCTAGGAGCACAGTCGTGATCAGCGGCAGATCCGCCCCCATTTGATTGAAAATATCCTCAAACTTCGGCCCCACCACCAGCGCAAAAAACACCACCGCCCCGACACAAACACCAAATAAGATGATCGGATAAATGATTCCAGAAACAATCGATGATTTGAACCGCGCCTGCTGTTCGAGATAGAAGACCAGTTTATTCAGAACGGTGGGGATCGTTCCGGACGCCTCCCCGACCTCGATCAGACTCACCCAAAACTGATTGAACACCGTGGGATGCTTCGCCAACGCGTCGCTTAACGTGCTTCCCTGTTCGATATCAGCCCGAATTTGATTGAGGGCGTTGGCCAAAAACTCACTTTGGACCTGCGTCAGGATAACATCCAGGCTGCGAATCAGCGTGACCCCCGCCTCAAGCATCGTCGCCAGCTGTCGGGCAAAAGCAAGCATGTCCGTCATCTTGACTTTTTTATGACTGAATTTCTTTTCCGACTTCTTCTTGGACTTGGCGTCAGACCGTTTGTGACCGGACTTAACCTCATCAACACTCACGACAAAATAATTCTGTCGCTGCAATTGAGACACGACGGCGTCGCGATCATAGGCATCTATGACATTCTTGAACGTTTTCCCGTTCTGATCACGAATTGTGTATGAAAATCTCGGCATATGAGTACAGAATTATTCCAGACTAATCCGGCACACTTCCTCGTAGCTCGTTGTCCCCTGCTCGACAAGCTTAAGGCCGGACTCAAATAGCGTCAGCATTCCATTTTTACGGGCGCAGTCTTTGAGTTGGGCATGCGAGGCGCCGTCACCGATGAGCTTTCGGATATCGTCGTCGATTTCCAGAACCTCGCCAACCACACATCGCCCCTTGTAACCGACATTATTACATTCACTGCAGCCTTTGGGCCGGTAGATCAAGTCGGCATTAAATTTGTAATCGCCATGCTGCGCCGGATCGGGCTCATACGGCTCTTTACATTTAGGACAGATTCGCTTGGCCAGACGTTGAGCCAGGATCATAACCAGAGAAGGTGTGAGCAGATAATTCGGAACACCGATATCTACCAGACGGGTAATCGCTGAAGGAGAGTCATTGGTGTGAAGCGTGCTTAATACAAAGTGACCGGTCAATGCGGCCCGGACACAAATGGAGGCCGTTTCAAGGTCGCGTGTCTCCCCGACCATGATGACGTCCGGATCCTGACGCAGGAAGGCCTTAAGCGCCACGGCAAAGGTCAGGCCAATCTCTGTCTTGACCGACACCTGATTAATCCCTTCAAGCCGATATTCAACCGGATCCTCGGCCGTCATGATATTCTTAGTCGGATCCAGCGTTTCATTGACAGCCGCGTATAGCGAGGTGGATTTACCACTACCCGTGGGGCCCGTCACGAAAAACAATCCATAGGGTGATCCCAGCGCCTTTTTGAGCTGTTCGACCTGTTTGGTATTAAATCCCAAATTGGTCAGCTGCAATGGCACCGCGTCTTTATCCAGAATACGCATAACCACCTTTTCTCCCCATACGGTCGGCACCGTGGAAACACGGATGTCGACCTTACGATTTTCCAGTTTGGCACTGAGCGCCCCATCCTGCGGCAGTCGCTTCTCGGCAATATCCAGTTTGGCCAGGATCTTGATCCGCGACACAATCGGAAGATGCAAATGCGGGGCCGGTGGAGGAATATCAATCAGCCCACCGTCAATGCGATATCTGAGATGAAGTGTATTGTCAAACGGCTCGATATGAATATCACTCGCCCGCTCATCAATCGCCTGTCGGATGATCAGGTCAACCAATTTGATCACCGGCGCCTCAGAGGCCTTTTCCATCAAACGGTCAATACTCAAATCAGCCGATGAAGAATCGTTCTTCACCGGAGCGATAAAATCATCGTCATCCGCGCGCTCAAAAGAACTTTCAACTGCCGCCCCCAACAGCGACGTCCGGCCGCCATCCTTTGTCGAGGATCCGCCAAAATAAAATTCATTGATCGCCTTTTGCAGGGCCGATGCGGCCGCGATCACCAAATTGATCTCACACTCGGTAATCCGCCGCAAATTATCCAACATCAAAAGGTCCAAAGGATCCGCGACGGCACAGGTCAGTGAGTTTAACGTTTTCGAAAGCGGCAGTACTGTATTTTTTTTGGCAAAGTCAGCCGGAAGGATTTTGTCAAGATCCTGATCTTCTTTGGGGCGCAGCATCTCCGGGGTATCAGATGAATAAAACGGAATCCCAAGCTGAGTCCCCAACGCCGAGGTCATATCGTCTTCGGTGATAATTCCCATCTTGATGAGGATCTCACCGATCAGTCCGCCTTCCTGCTTCTGGGCATCAATGGCTGTCTGCAGCTGATCCTGGGTAATATAACCCTGCTCGATTAAAATTTCACCGATTCGAAGTCTGGCCATAAATTAACGTCTTTGTTCGATATATGATAATTCTCTTTCGATGGCGGCGGCATTACGTGGAAGATTATAATCCTGTTCCCGGATGATCTGCTGTTGGCGAGTGGGCATGGAGAGTTTACGATTAAAATTTTCATCCAGGATCTGCGGTGTAATAAAGATCACCAGTTCCCGCTGCTCTTCGGTCTTATCTTTGTGCCGGAAGGCCGCTCCCAGAATCGGAATCTTGCCGATCACGGGGACATGCTGCCGCACGTCTGATGATTCGGATCTTAAAAGGCCCCCGAGAATAATCGTGTCTCCGTCTCTTACACGCAAAATCGATTTACTTCCACGCTCCTCGGTATTCTTGAACTGATCCGCCCCCACAAAACCTGTCGCGGCCGTGGCCTGGATCACCTTGGGTTCAATCGCCATGGTGATCTCGCCTGTATGCACGTTGGCTTGTGGCGTGACCGTCAAAATAACCCCGGTGTCCGCCCGTTCGGCTTCCGTGGTGGCTTCCGTACCGGCGTCCGCCCCGGTGACACTGCTGGTCAATCCGATGGCCTCATTCGTGCTGATCTTGATCTCTGCCGTTTCATTATTGAGCGTAAGAATACGTGGCCGGGCCAGACTGCGAGTGTCTGTATTCGTCCGCAAAAACTGCAGTAAAAATGTCAGACCTTCGAAAGAGATATTACTCGTGGTGTAACGCGTGTCGGCACTTCCCAAATCCTGACTCTCGATAAACGTGGTGGACGCGCCGGCAATCCGCCCGCTTTCATCGATATTATCCTCGAGGATATTGTCAAAATTGAACGGAAAAAATCCACGTTTCGAGCCGCCTGAAAAAGTCACCGGCGTCGAACCAAACTTAGCACCAAGCAGTTCTGAGGTATCCTTGGAAATATCCAGCATCTCCACTTCAATCAGGATCTGCGGAATACGCACATCAAGTTGCTTGACCGTACGTTCGATCAAATCAAACTGACTGGGAATATCGGTGATGAAAAGACTGTTGGTCCGCATATCCTCAACAATCTTGCCATTCGGTGACAACACCGCCTGAACCGCGCTGACAATCCCGGCCGTCTCACCGGCGCTCGATGCCGCCCCACCATTCTCGAACGCCGAAAGTGTGGTGTTGAGTTTGGACGAGGGAATCGTGGCGTATCGAAGGGGATACACCCGGGTCATTAATTGAACTTCCGGCACATTGAGCGGCTTGACAATAAAGATGTTACTGCCCTGCTGAATCTCGTAGGTCAGACTGTTCGCCGAAAGGATACGTTCCAGAGCTTCTTCCACCGAGACATTATCGAGATAGAGATTGATCGACTGACTGGCCACTTCGGCCGAAGCGATAAAATTCATACCGGACTGCTGTGAAAACATCTTCAGAACGTCTGTCAAACTGGCATTCTTAAGATCCAGGGAGATCTTTTTCTCCCGGTCCGGATAGAGGTAATAATCGTACTCCGAATACCGCTCCGCTAAAACCGGCTGCGCACAAAGTAAAATCCCCAACATCAGCTGTAAACATAATTTTCGACGCATGAACACTCCTTATGGATTCACCTTGAGATGAGTCCCGTTGACTGAAACTCCGATTTCATTTTGGGTGATTGATTCAATCTTGAATTCGCCGACTTTATCCCCCACGTCTACCACGGTACCGTTAATGATCGCCTGCGGACGGTCGGAATTCCAGATAATCCCGGAAACCTTAAAATTTGGCCGGGGAACAGGTGGCGGTGTCGTCTTGACGGCCGGACGCGGTGTCACCGTCCGTACCGGATCCTTGGGTCTGACCGTTGTGTCGGGCTTGTTATCGTCTGCTGGATTTACGGGCTGCTCAACTTCTTTGGGCTTCTCAGGCAATTGTGGCAGAAATGGATTTGGAATATCCGCCACCTCTTTTTGGATCTGAGCAATATCTTCATCCTCAAGGGCGTGCACCCAGAGGCTGTTAAGCAAAACGATTCCGAATACCATGCCAATCCGGACTAATCTGATCATTTTCGTTCATCCAATTCTATGGCCGCAATTGAAATCGTTGCCGAGATCACCGGATCGCTAGGCACCTCCGGTTCTTCCTGTCGACCACGGCGTGAACGCCGGGTCTCCGCCACTCGCAATTTAGCCGAGACATTCTCCATCCGTACGGCGAACGGGGCATGTTCAACATCCCTGAGAAACTCAATCAAATGGCTATACTCGTCGGCCGCCACGTTAAAATTAACCCGTTCCACCCGCGTAAAATCTGACTTGATTTCCTGTGCGGGCGTAAAAGATATTATCTTAATATTACGATCAATCGCAAATCCCGAAATACGATCAATAAGATCATCAGCAACAATACTTTCGGGAAACTCATCCAAAAAATTCTTATGCTTTATTTCATGCTCTTTAAATCGATCGACTGCATCCATTTTCTCGACCAGCGCAACATGCTCTTTTTCCAATTCCTTGATGGTTTTCTTGGAATTGATGTACAAATATATTGTTGCAGACAAACTCAAGAGGATCAATATAATAATGATTAAAATCTCGGGTTTCCCACGGAGATTATCCTGCACACTGACCAGGTCAATGTTCTTGAGGTCCTTAACATCGATGCTTTGGAGCTTATTAATCGCTTCGGCAATATTCATAATTTACTCGCACTTGATCTTGAAGTAGGTCACATCAAATCCCTGTAAGTTTTTGGATTCGGTCGTTAAAATATCAATCGTGTTAAAGTATTCTGTCAGAACCTTGTCGTCCTTTAAGTTTTTCTGCAGCCGGTAGACCAGACGGAACTGCTCATTCACGTTTTCATGATAGACATAACCGCTCATATTAATGACCGGTTTATCTTTCGTGTCGCTATCGTTGTAACTGACACTCATACTTTCAAACCACGCCCCTTCCGGAAGCAACATGGGCACCTCGGTAAAAAAGATGGCGATATCACTCGATATGCGGATATCATCATAGTACTGCTGCTTGGTGGTCAGCTGTGAATTTCTCAAATCAATGGTTTCGATGTCCTCTTCCGCGAATATATCCAACTCCTTCACTATTTGATCAACTTTTTTCTGCGCACTATCAACCGATTTCTGGGTGACAAAAAATATGGTGCCTATCAAGGCAATACAACCTAATAATGTCGGCAAAATGGCCTTGATGCTAAAGGGCAGCTTGGCTTCCATGGAGGCCTTGGATTTGGTCTTCTTGGCCCTGGACCTTCCGCCCGAGAAACTGAGCTCGGCCTCTAGATTCACCGAGTTGACAATCGACACACCAAACGCGTTCAGATAGTTGATATCATCGGCCTTGGCCTGCCCCAAGACCTGCTTACTGGACAGCGACGTGACATCCATCCCCAAATCTGCCTTGATCCCGCCGATCAATTCATTGCTCATATTCTCAGATACCAAAATCAACCGAGACACCGTGAACGTCCGATCCTGCCTGGAAAAATAGTCGAGCGAAATCCTTAATTCATTGATCAATTTTGTGTTGGGATCTGTATCCACCAACGGTGCATCGTCGGCTACGGAAGGATTGATCTTTAAATGAAACTCACGGACAAAAATTGGAATCTTGTCGGATATGACCGTGATCTTGCCGTACTCATCTTCATGCTCAACAATCGCCAGCACATCGCCTTCCGGCAGCAGATTCGCCGATGTAAACGCCCGGGCCAAAGACAACTGCGCCGGCTCAATAATGTTGATCGACAATCCGGCCTTGGTCAAAATCTTCTGGTATTCTTCAAGCGTGTCACGGCGGATCGCCACAAAAATGATACGGTACTTTTTGGTTGTACCCTGATTAAATTGAATCGGATAATAGGAATACTTAAGCTGATCGAGATTAAACGGAACATACTTCCCGGCCTCAAACACAACCGCCCCCTTGACCTCACTGGACGGCATGTAGGGAATGACAAACGACCGGAAAATAATCTCTCTGGTCGGCAGGGCCAGATGAAATTCCTTGGCCTTGATCCGGTGCTGTTTGATCGCGGCCTGGATACTGGCGGCTAGAGAATTACCGGCATCCGTAAACCCTTCTCCGGGAACCAAATTCTGATCGTTGGGATCGATCGGAATACTGAAGAGCGCAGTGGCCTTGCCTTGATTGGTGCCCACAAACAAAATCTTGGTCTCACCCCAGTAAATACCGACTTGATTGCTATCAGCCATACACTTTTATAGAATTGGTCAGGAGGCTTGATCAGCCAACTAACACGTGAACATTGAACCGCTCCGGCAGGACAAATTTGCCGAATCGATCACCGTTTTTTGAAGGAAAAGTTACGCAACTTCAATAATCACAATGATTAACGAAATATTGATGCAAAACATGAAATATTTGTCTAAATTTTATTAGACTATAACAGCTCATGCTTGTCAAACAATTTGCAAAGTATTTTGATAGAATGATTTAGGAAGTTTTAGGCAGGACGTTTAATAGTCAACGGTGACTTCGACTACACTGGATCCCATTAGTCCGCCGCCTGTCGTTCGCAGGCTTACGGTATATGGCACCCCGCTGACGGTAACGGTGTAAGGGGTATTCGAGGGGGTTAGGCCGGCCTGAAATTCTGCCGCCGCTCGACGGGCCTCCCCTGAGGCGAGCAACTGACTCTGCAGTGACTGATACTGACCTTCGGTCAAACGCGTCTGACTTACATTCATACTAATCACGGAAATCACGACCCCCATGATCACCACAACAATCACGATCACCGTGATGAGGATTACTCCGCTTTCATTGTTTATGGATTTGAGTCGCATCTTTCTGATGATCTCCCTGCTTATCCGTCAAATCAGCCGACAGGTAACTCTTGCACAATGGACACACAATTATTTCGGAACGGCGATAATTAAAAAACATATGCCCGCAATACTGACACCGGGTCAGAAATTCCGTGTTATCGGTCGGCTCCTCGTCTCTGCAATTATAAAATATCCATACCCCCAAAACAAGGGTGATCGGCACCGACAAAAAGACAGCCACAGCCCAACTCACGGATATTTCAATCATTTGGTCTGAAACCTCAAGGGTTCGTACTTCACAGGTGCAGGGATCCCCAAATCATCCAAGACCTCCTCAAAGCCCTCAGTGTCAGCCTCAAGCGCGTCCACCACCCGGGGGGAGGGTTTGTGCTTGATATCGATGGTTGCCTTGTATGATGGCTTAGGGACCGATCGGTCGTCATAGGGAGAAATCGTCTTGGGAAGTTCGATATCCGAGGTCGGCCTCAGAACATCATCATGTTCACCGCGGATCGCAGCCGCCGAAATTTCGCCGGGATTAAACAATGCGCCAAAAAACACCATGACCGGTTTGTGAGGCTCGGGTTTGACGGGTACAACGAATATGAATAGATTTAACAACAGCAAATGAATGAGAAATGAAATTCCCAACGCTTGGACCGGCCAACCATTCTTGATGAGGACAGACATTGTTAGTTGTCTTGGTTTGTGGCGATATTCACCCGCTCTATTCCATAATTCCGGCACAAATCCCAAATATCCACAATACGTCCCACGGACGCCCGACGATCAGACTTGATCAGGATCGGCCGGTTTTTATTGATTGGATTTTTAAGGATCTCTTCCAACTCTTTGGTGCTGACAATTTTTCCATTCAAATAGGTCACGTTCTCACTGGTGATCGTAATGATCATGTTCTCATCTTTGATGACGTCACTGGTGACAGCCTTGGGAAGCTTGACGTTGATCCCGGACTGAAACGTAAACGATGATGACAGCATGAAAAATATCAACAGCTGAAAAATGACGTCAATGAGCGGCGCGATATCAATTTGACGCGGGCTTTTTTCCAGTTTCAAATGTTGGCGAAAGCGCATTTAAAACCCTTCCTTAAACCGTTGTCTCGGTGATTTGCGTCATGAAATTTACCAGCTCCGTGGCCCCGCGCTCCATCTCCAGCGTAAAGTGATTAACCCGGTTGACAAAATAATTATAGGCGACAAATGTGGGAATCGCGACCGCCAGGCCGGCGACCGTTGTCAACAAGGCCTCCCCGATCCCGCCGGCCAAATCGCCCGGCGTTACCGGATTCAATGAAGCGGCCCGAACCTGAATGGTATGAAAACTTGTAACCATCCCCGTCACTGTCCCAAGCAGTCCGATCAGCGGACTGATTTGTGAAATCGTCGCCAATGCGCCCAGCCGGCTTTCCAGTTTGGGTATCTGGAAAAGGCTCGCGTCCTCCATGCTCTCCTTGATCTCATCCCGTGGCGCACCAAACTTGATGATACCGGCCTTCATGATCTTCGCGACAGGTGACCGGCTGTGATCACAAAGGTGCACCGCCTCCTTGATCTTATTGTGCTTCAAATCTTCAAAGATACTTTGTTTGAATTGACGAACATTGGTTTTGATGAAGGAAAAATAGATGATCTTTTCGATGATTATTCCCAAGGCAAATACCGAACACAAGATTAATGGAATCATCAGCGGTCCGCCTTTTTTGATCAGCGTAACGGCGTTCATTTCCCATATTCCACCCATAAAATTTCCTCCTGACTCTAGGTTCTAGATATCTTAAATGCCATGCTGCTTGATCCAGTCCAAGCGCTCATTGGCAAATTTCATTTCACTGGCCTTGGTGTCGATGACTTTTTGATAGGCGTTCGTGGCCTGCGCCCAGTCCTCGCTATCTTCAAATATCCGCGCCACCCTAAGGTAGGCCTTAACCACGACGTCCTGATCATCTGAATACAGATACGGAATCTTCATGTATTCATCGACGGCCTTTTCCGGCTCATTGAGCAACTGATAGGTGTCGGCAATCTTAAACTGAATCTCCGAATCCTTGTACAAACTGTCCGACATCTGGGCATTGATGGCCAGACGCAGCGTCTCTATCGCTTGCGTGTATTCTTTGTTCTGTCGCTGCACGTCAGCAATTTTGACATAGGCGTCGCGCTTAAAGGCCGGTGAATTCTCAATGATATTATTGTATGTCTTAATCGCGGCCGCAGGATCCATTTCCTGGGAAAAAATATCCGCGATCGCCAGCCGCGCCTTAACGAAGATATCGCGACCGTCTTTCTCCGTGATCCTATTCAATGTCTGAATCGCTTCATCATAACGGTTCAGCGCCGACAAAGACTGAGCCAACTCGTAACGCACCAAAGGCAGGCTCTCGCTGCCCGGAAACGTCCGGATGAACGTCCGATAATAGTCCACGGCCTTGGCGTAGGACCCATCCTCCAAATAGTGATCACCCAGCCATATCATCGCCTCCTGGGCCTCCGGCGTTTGGGGATATTTGATGATGATATTACTAAACTTTGAAATCGCCTCAGCCGTCGATTTATTTTCATACAGGCTCTTGGCGATTCCCATCTCCGCCGTCTTCACAATCTCTTTCTGAAGTGGATAATTTTTGATAATCCGTCGAAATGTCTGGATCGCGGCATCGTATTCCTTGAGATTAAACTGTGACAATCCTAGAATATAAACAGCCTCTGACATCAGCTCGTTCTGCGGACCGATCCCTTTCAGAAAATCCTCGATTTGATTCTTGGCCATTGTCCAATTATTTTTCTTGAAATACGCGATCGCGAGGTAGTAATTGACATCCGACAGATACTTGCTGGTCGGAAAATTCGTTCTCAAACTCTGAAACGACAAGGTGGCCGCCTCGATCCGTTCCATCTTCAGCAACGCAATTCCCTGACGGTACTGCACATAGTCCGTGTACTGACTCTCCGGATACTCACCGAGAATCTCGTCGTAGATGATCACCGATTTTTCCAGCTCCCCGATGTCCTGATAGGCGTCACCGATCTGCGTCATCGCGCTGATCTTAACGGTTTTCTTATCCGCCCGCTGTTTGATCTCTTCAAAACTCTGGATCGACGCCTTGAAGTTATCGTTCTTTAAATAGGCCCAGGCCAACCCAAAGTAAGCCTTCTCATGCAGCTCTGAAAACAAACGACGTTCCTTCAATCGCTCAATCAAAAGTTTATAGTTGTCAATGGCCTTGGCATACTGTTCGCGCTTATAGTGAATGTTGGCGATACCCAGATAGCTTTCGTTAACACGCGGACTTTTCGGAAAATTGGCAATCAGCTGCTCATAGGCCTCTAGCGCTTTGTCATATTCCTCCATCTGCGTATACAGTGTAGCCTGCCCCAGAAAGACATCGTCTGATAAAATCCCTTTTTCCTTGGCAAACGCCAGCGCTGAATCAAAACTATCGCCGGCCAGTTTATACTTCTCGAGTTTGAGATAGCTCCACCCCATACTCACCTTGGCCATAAGAATGACTTTGCTTTCGTAGGAAATTTCGGCGGTCTTGGCGTAGTAGGTCACCGCCGTCAAAGGATCGTCGAGATAGTAATGTGATTCCGCGATGTAGAAGTACGCCTCAGCCTTTTTCGTTGTCCGCGGAAACTTATCCAGATAATCCAAGAAGTATGTGATCGTTTCCGAATAATTCTGAAGGTTGTACTCGATCTCACCCAGCTTGAACGCCGAATCGGATGTTAATTGATGTTCGGGAAATTTTTGTTTGAGTTCAAGGAATGTCTTTCGGGCCTCTTTATACTGCCCCTCTTCAAATTGCACCCATCCGTAAGAATAATATGCCTGCGGCGTGTAGACCGATTGCGGATACAGCTCAATGAGTTGAAGATAGTGTTTCTTGGCCTGCTTGTAGTCCGTTCCCTTGAGATAAGTTTCACCAAGCCAATACAGCGTCGCGTCCTTGTACTCGGAATGCGCCATTAAACCGTTAAAAACTTCGTAGGCTTTGAGGTATTGCCCTTTAAAGAAGTAACATCGCCCCAAAAGCAATTCGACCTGAATTCGTTTCTGCGTCTCAGGAAACTGCTCGAGCAATTGGTTGACATAGCGAATCGCGACGTCATAAAAGCCGTCTTCGAAGGCCTTTTGCGCCACCAGAAACATCTCGCTATCACTGTTCTGCGCCGCGGCCGGTGTCGCGGTCATCAGCGGGACAAATATCGCAAGCAAGAGTAAAAATCGGGTAAACATACGTGTGAGGGTGTTCATGCGGGCTATTATATCAGCTTTTGGGGGCTTTTCAATTTTGTATCAGCGATTCCTGAGAGTCCTCGTAAGATTTGTTCTCAGAGGCATTTAAGAAACAGTATTTGGAAATCCGTGACGATATGATTGGAGCTAGCGACACTGTCACTTACTCGCACAGCAACGGTTTGAGATATTTGGCCGTGTGGGACGTCGGATGATCAACCAATTCCTCAGGCGTTCCGGCGAAGACGATCTCTCCGCCCTTGTCGCCGCCGTCCGGTCCGAGATCAATTACATAGTCGGCGTTCTTGACAATATCCAGGTTGTGTTCAATCACCAGAATGGTGTTACCCTTATCCACCAGACGCTGCAGCACCTTGAGAAGCTTATCGACGTCGGCAAAGTGAAGCCCGGTCGTCGGCTCATCCAGAATGTAAAGCGTGTTGCCTGTCGACTGCTTTCGAAGCTCACTGGCCAACTTAACCCGCTGAGCCTCACCTCCGGACAATGTTGTCGCTTGTTGACCCAATCGGACATATCCCAACCCGACATCGTTCAACGTTTCCAACACCCGGCGGATCTTGGGGACGTTCTCAAACAATTGAATCCCATCGGTAACGGACAAATTCAACACGTCACAAATCGAATGCCCCTTGAACTGAATCTCGAGCGTTTGTTCATTAAACCGCCGTCCCTTACAGACTTCACATTCCACGTAAACGTCGGGCAGAAAATGCATTTCGATTTTCCGTATACCATCCCCCTGACACGCCTCACACCGGCCGCCCTTTACGTTAAAACTGAACCGCCCAGGCTTATAACCGCGCATCTTGGCCTCGGGCAGCTGACAAAACAATTGACGAATATGCGAAAACACACCGGTGTAGGTCGCCGGGTTCGAGCGCGGCGTCCGACCGATGGGCGACTGATCCACCTCGATCACCTTGTCAATCAGATTTACCCCGGTGATCGATTTATGCCGCCCGGGTTTTTCCTTGCTCTGATAGATCGTCTTGGCCAATGACTTAAACAGGATCTCATTTACGAGGCTCGACTTACCGGAACCTGACACACCGGTCACGCATGTCAATGTGCCCAACGGGATCGCCACATCAACATTCTTCAAATTGTTTTCACTGGCCTGCTTGATCCGGATCTGGCGCTTGGTATTCACCGGCCTTCGCTGGTCAGGCACAGGAATCTTCAACTGACCCGTCAGATACTTTCCGGTCAGTGATATTTTGGATTTAAGGATGCCGGATGTACGTCCGGCATAGGTGATCTCGCCACCGTACTCACCCGCCCCCGGCCCGAGATCGATGATGTAATCGGACTTTCGGATGGTCTCCTCGTCATGCTCAACAACGATTAAGGTATTGCCGATATCCCGCAGAGAATGCAGTGTCGCCAACAAACGCTGATTGTCTTTTTGGTGCAGCCCAATACTTGGCTCATCGAGAATATAGATCACACCGGTCAGACCGGAACCTACCTGGGTGGCCAATCGAATACGTTCCGCCTCTCCGCCCGACAAGGTGGAGCTCATCCGATCGAGCGTCAGGTAATCCAGCCCGACGTTGATACAAAAATCCAGACGCCGATTGATCTCCTTGGTGATCAATTGACTGATCTGCGTGTCTTCTTTATTGAGCTGAATCGTCTTGAAAAACTTCTTGGCGTCCTTGATCGAAAACTGATTGATCTGCGCGATATTCAGTCCATTGACTTTAAAACACAAGGCCTCGGGCTTGAGCCTCATCCCGTGACAATCCGGACACGGAAGCACCGACATAAAACGCGACAGCTCATCCTTGAGCCAGTCGCTATCCGTGTTTTTAAACATCCGCTCCAAATACGGAACCACACCCTCATACTTTTTGCCCCACACGGTGTCATTGTTTCCGTAAAAAATAATCTTCCGGAAAGATTTCTTGAGCTTTTTATAAGATTCGTAGGGATCGATATCGTATAACGACGCCATCTCCCGCATGACCGCTCGAAAATACATCAGATAGTGACTGCGTCCCCGATTACGCGGCGCGATGGCATTGATCCAGGGTTTATCGGGATCCGGAACAAGCAGCTCCGGATCAATCTCCATACGCGTCCCCAATCCGTTACATGATGGACACGCCCCGAACGGAGAATTGAATGAAAATAAACGCGGCGTGACTTCGTCGATATTAAAACCGCTTTCGCTGGAATATCGTTCGCTGAAACTTTTCTCGAATTGCTCCTCGTTGAAATAAACCGTCACTGTCCGGTCACCGACCTCAAGCGCGGTCTCGACTGAGTCGGTCAGACGCTTCTTAATACCTGGCTTGATCTTCAGTCGGTCAACAACCACCTCGATTGTATGCAACTTGTACTTATCGAGCTTTACCTCTTCCGACACGTCTTGAATCTGACCGTCCACCCGAATGCGGGCGAATCCGGCCTTGGCGACATCCTTATTAATCGTACGGTATTCACCTTTTTTACCACGGATCAACGGCGCCAGGATAATCACACGACTGCCCTCCGGTGACTGCAAGATCTGATCGACAATTTCCTGGGCCGATTGTTTCTCGATCGGCTTGCCGGTCTTGGGATCGTGCGGCACTCCGATCGAAGCGAACAGCAGACGAAGATAGTCGCTGATTTCCGTTTGGGTAGCCACCGTGGAGCGGGGATTCCGGCTGGTGGTCTTCTGCTCGATTGAAATCGTCGGCGACAGGCCTTCAATGGACTCGACGTCCGGCTTCTGCAGCTGGTCCAAAAACTGCCGGGCATACGCCGACAAGCTCTCGACATAACGCCGTTGCCCCTCCGCATAAATCGTGTCAAAAGCCAAAGACGATTTACCGGAACCGCTGAGCCCCGTCACAACCACGAACTTATCCCGGGGAATCTTGAGGTCCAGCCCTTTGAGATTATGCTCCCGGGCCTGACGAATTGTGATGTAATTAGATTTCATGAAATGAGTGATTTTCGGGCAAAAATCACATATTAGATCAGGTTGGACCAACCGTCAACCAATAAAAAAACAACCCCTGTTGATACATTTAACAAGGGTTGTTTTTCTATGAAAACCGCTCGCCGCTATCGACGTCGAGTTGATTTCTTTTTGGTCGTCTTCTTCGCAGTTTTGCGCTTAGCTGTTTTCTTTTTAGCGGCTTTTTTCTTTGTCGCTTTTTTCTTCACAGCTTTCTTTTTAGTCGCCTTCTTTTTCGTTGCTTTTTTCTTGGCAACTTTACGCGTCGCTGCTTTTCTCTTAGTTGTCTTCTTCTTAGCTGCTTTCTTCTTTGTTGCTTTTTTCTTTGTTGCTTTCTTCTTAGCTGCTTTGCGTTTTACGGTCTTTTTCTTTTTGGCTTTGCGTTTTGTTCCCCCGCGAACCATCTTAGCGCTAGAGATGTCCCCGTTCTTATCTATGAAGTACAGATATCCAGGTTTTTTCTTAACGCCTACCTTAGCGACTTTTTTAGGCTTACCACCCTTTTTGCTTCCGCGCGCCATTTTTGCGCAGGAAATGTCGCCGTTTTTGTCAACAAAGTAAAGGTATCCCTTTTCTTTTTTGACGCCTACTTTTGCAACCTTCTGAGTAGCCATATCTTCACCCCCTTTCCTAAATTATTAAGTTCCGATGAGAATTCCGGTACAATATTGCTTCAACGTCTGTAAACCGGAAAGCACTGCCAGATAGCTGGTTTTGGGATTATCCGGACACACCACATTTTCGGTGCGTGTCACGATTCTTCCAAATTCGCCATCCAGTTCAATCTCGTGTATGTTTCTTTTATATGCTGGTGAAACAATAATTTTTATATGAAGCTTCTGAGGGATTTGGCTGGCCAGGGCAATCGTAGCCGCCACATTGATATTTTGAGGAAAGTACTTCACCGCGTCATTAACCGAACCTGAAAAGATTGTCGTCTCTTTTTTGATCTTGCTCATGACAATCCCCATTTTATCCAGATAGTCGTTACCCTGAAATCCGCTGATTGGTTTGCGCGTGGTCAACGTGATCTTTTTGGTCTTGACCAAACTCGCCGCCTTGATGGCGTCGACGCCCGCAATCGCGCCCGACGGAAGAAGGATATAGCACTTGTTTTTCTTGGCCAACTTGAATAGCTTGGAGGCCTTCAGCAGCTTGCCGACGCTCATCGCCAGAACACTCTTTTTGGCGCGGATGGCCTGTTCGATGATTTCTGTGGTGTTGGGAGAATTGACTGCTTCTACCACACAGTCACTGGAATGGATTAGAGAATCAAGGGAACGTTTGCGAACCCCTTTGAGCTTCAGACGCTGAGATAATTTGTCGACTTTGTTCCGGTCAACATCGAATAGCCCGCTGACCTTGCAGTCTTTTTTGAGGTCTTTCGTAATACTTTCAGCCATACGAGACCCAATTGCTCCGCACCCAATAATTCCCACCTTGACTTTATAATTGGGCGATTTCATTTGGCCTGGACCAGAATATTGTCAATTAATCTGGCAGTGTTGAATTTCACAGCGAGAGCAATCAGAATATTTCCTTTTAAGTGTTTTACCGGATTTAGTGTTTCAGTTTCCACGCATTCAATATAATCAATTTTGGAGTCGGTGTGTTGACTAATATGTTGTTCGATCAGCTTCCTGATCTTTTGACTGCTTGTAACTCCTGACTTGACCGCTTGTCGCGCTTTTTTGAGCGCTTCATAAATCGCCGGCGCTTGTCGACGCTGATCGGACGTCAGATACTGATTGCGTGAACTCAAAGCCAGACCGTCTTTGGCTCGCACGGTCGGGCATATTTTTATTTTAGTGGCGAAATTAAGGTCTTTCACCATTCGCTTGAGGACGAAGGCCTGCTGCGCATCTTTCTGCCCCAAGTACATAATGTCCGGTAATACCAAATTAATGAGCTTCACGACGATTGTTGTCACGCCCCGAAAATGCGTCGGTCTGGACCGTCCGCATAAGTTCCGGGTTAACTCAGCCACTTCAACACTTGTCAAAAATGGCGTCGGATACATCATATCCGTCGTCGGTAAAAAAATTATATCAACATTTTCTTCCTTTGCCAACAAAATGTCAGTTTTTTTATCTCGAGGATAGGCTGAAAAATCTTCTTTTTTGGGATCAAATTGGGAGGGATTAACAAAAATACTTAAGACGACAATATCATTTTCTCGTCGAGCTTTTCTAATCAGCGACAAATGACCTTCATGCAAGGCCCCCATGGTAGGGACAAAACCAATCGTCTTACCTTTTCGGATCAGCTGCCGAATTTCTTTTTGTAGGACAGCGGGACTTTTAATTTGGCGCATAAATCTGCTCGATCTCGTCGATTGATAACAAATCACTCAAGGGTCTCATCACGAAGGGCCGCTCAAACATCCGTGGATGCGGGATCTGTAAATCCCGGCTATTCATTACAATATCATCATACATTAAAATATCAAGATCAATCACCCGCGGTCCGTTCCGTACGGTCCGTACGCGGCCCATGCCGGATTCAATTCGTTGTAGTCGGGATAATAGCTGACGCGGTGAGAGATCGGTTTTGATATGCACAACACCGTTTAGAAAATCAGGCTGGGGTGGTCCTCCGACGGGATCTGTTTCGATGATGGAGGAGACATCGACGACACGGGTCCCCCCGGACGGATCGTCCAGGAGACCCAGCGCGATTTCGAGATTGAGATGCCGGTCACCCAAATTGGTGCCGATCCCAAGAAAAGCATTATTCAACTACAGGACCTTCGCCAAACGATCGACTGCCTCTTCAAGACGGGATCGCTCAACCGTTAAGGCCATGCGGATGAAGCCTTCGCCTCCGGCACCGAACCCGTTGCCCGGCGTGGCGACGATATTGGCCTGATCCAAGAAGGTCTTGGCGCAATCCATCGACGACGAGAATCCTTTGGGAAGCCTCGCCCAGACATAGAAGGCCGCTTTCGGCGGCAGTACGTCCCAACCCAAGCCGTTCAAACCTTGAACCAGACAATCGCGCCGGTCCTGATAGAGATCCCGCATCGCCTGCGTCACCGACGGGTTACTTTGTAACGCCGCTATACCCGCCACCTGAATCGCCGAAAAAATCCCTGAATCATAGTTGGACTTAACTTTACCCAGCGCCGCGATCAATGTCGGATGACCGCAGGCCCAGCCGATTCTCCAACCGGTCATGTAATAGGTTTTGGATAATGAGTGAAACTCGATCGCCACGTCCTTGGCCCCGTCGATCTCAAAAATACTCAGCGGCTTTTGTCCGTCGAAATACACCTCCGAATAAGCCATATCTGAGAGAATGATCATTCCGTTTTCACGGGCGATTTTGACCAAACCTTCATAAAACTCCCGTGTGGCCACAGCGGCCGTCGGGTTATTCGGGTAATTGATAACGATCATCTTGGCATCACCATGCTTGGCGATGTCATTCAAATCCGGCAGCCAATTGTTTTCAGCCGTTAACGGCACATCTACAATGTTCCCGCCGGCAAACTGAATCGTCGGACGGTAAGCCGGATAGGCCGGATCGGTCAGCAAGACCTTATCACCTGGATTAATGACCCCCAATGGAAAATGGGCAATCCCCTCTTTGGACCCGATCAACGGATAAATTTCTGTGTCAGGGTTCAGATCAGCGGCAAACCGGATCTTGAACCATGCGCTGATTTCCTTACGCAGCGCCGGCATCCCGGCGTCCAGCGCATAATGATGATTATCTCCGTCATCCAACGCGACCTTCATCGCCTCAATGATATGTGTGGGCGTTGCATAATCGGGATCCCCGATGCCGAGATTGATGACGTCACGCCCCTCGGCGATCGCCGCGCGTTTGGCTTTGTCAATTTCCACAAATAAATACGGCGGCAACTTTTTTAATCGATCGGCAAATTCCAGGTTCAGATTGGCTTGTGTGCTCATATGACAGCTTGTCCTTTCTATCGTATCGCGTTGAGGCCCAGCACATCCTGCATGGTGAACAGGCCGGACTTTTTATCTTTGAGAAATTTGGCGGCTGTAATAGCCCCTTTGGCAAACATGCTGCGGTCCTTGGCATGATGCGAGATTGTCAGTACGTCCTCGTTGGATTCAAAACGAATGGTGTGATCACCGATCACTTCCCCTTCACGAATCGCGTCGATCTCGGACACCTTGATACCCGACGATTTCTCGGCGAGTTCAGCCATCGTCTTCGCCGTTCCCGAGGGCTTGTCTTTTTTGTGAATGTGATGTGTCTCCGTCAAGGAAATATCCGTCGCGCCTATGGCTTGCCCCGTGATCTCAATCAGCTTGAACAGGATGTTCACGCCGATTGACATATTGCTGGCAAACACGATCGGAATGTCCTCTGCCGCCGCCTGAATCTGGGTGATTTGATCCTGGGTGAATCCCGTCGTCCCGATAACCATGGGCACTCCATGTGATTGGGCCGCCTTGAGATTATCAAGCGTGCCGTCAGGCAAGGTAAACTCGATCAACGCGTCACAGCCTTTGATCTTGGCGTTGTCCGTATAGACATCAACCCCAGAGACGGATTCCGTACATTTAGGATGCGCCGAATGTTCAAGTAACGTCGTAACTTTGATATCCGCATCGGCCAAGGCCAATTTGATGATCGCCTGTCCCATGCGGCCATGGGCCCCGCTTATCGCTAAATTCAACATGATATTCGCTTTCCTCCGGCTACACGGCGGTTAAAAGATTGTATTCTTGAAGAGCGGCTTTGACCTTCTCCAAATTAGCCGGATCCATGTCACACAACGGAAGCCGGACACGTCCCGAGCAAAGCCCGATCAACTCGGCCGCTTTCTTGACCGGAATCGGATTGGTCTCGACAAACATTGACGCGACAAGATCCTTCATTTTGTTGTGCATCGCCCGGGCCTCGTCCTTCTGACCTTCCGCATACAGTTTGACCATGGCTGAAACATCTTGAGGGATCAAATTTGCCACGACCGAAATCACGCCGGTCCCGCCGAGATCCATCATATCCAGTGTTAACGCGTCGTCCCCCGATAGAATAATAAAGTCAGGTCCGCAGGCCTCCCGTACCTCTTGCACCTGTTTCAATGAACCGGACGCCTCTTTGACCCCGACGATGTTGCGGCAATCCTTCGCCAGCCGTGCCACCGTAGGCGTTTCGATATTTTTGCCTGTGCGGCCTTCAATGTTGTATAGAATGATCGGGATCTTGACACTGTCCGCGACCGCTTTAAAGTGAAGATACAGGCCTTGCTGAGTCGGCTTGTTGTAGTATGGCGTAACGACCAACGCGGCGTCGGCCCCCACACTCTCAGCGTGACGGGTCAGCGCAATCGCCTCCTGCGTTGAATTCGATCCGGTTCCTGCAATAACGGGCACGCGTTTGTTAACCGCATCCACCGTGACCTCGATCACCCGATTGTGTTCCTGAGGCGTTAACGTCGGTGATTCTCCTGTTGTTCCACACGGAACAATCCCGTTGGTCCCGTTTTCGAGCTGGAATTCAACCAGCTCCCTGATCTTGGATTCGTCTATACCGGTCTCGGTGAATGGCGTTACCAACGCTACTATCGATCCTGAAAACATGAAAGCCTCCATTGTTTATGATGATTCGTTCAGACTATCTGTCGCTTCACAGATAGTATTCGCCTTTGGCGATAAATTTTGCACTGCCTTTGAGATGAACATTCGAGATCACACCGTCGGCCAGGTCAAAGGTCACCCTGAGGACCTCTCCGCTGCGCGTCTTCACCCGCATCGACGCCTTACGTTTCGTGGTGACGTCGGGATTCTGTTTGAGGTAGGATACAATCGCGGCCGCCACGCTGCCGGTTCCGCAGGCCTTGGTCTCACCCTCCACACCCCGTTCATAGGTTCGGCAATGGACCAGATTTTTTTGGGCATATTCGACAAAATTCGCGTTGGTCCCACGCGGTTTGAATTCGTCGTGATAACGGATAATCCGCCCTAAATGGTTCACATCGGTGGATGACAGATCATCCACATACACGATGGCGTGCGGTACACCTGTGTCAATGTAATGAATCGTCGTCTTTTGTCCGTCTATTTTGACTGAAATATCCGGACGGTAATCTTGCGGCGGACTCAGACGAACATCGGCCACTTCACCGTCAGCCTGGGCGTCAAGCACACCGGCCAGCGTCTCCATCGTAAAGATTTCCTGACGGGGTTTACGATGTCGAACAATGTAGGCCGCCATACATCGCGCGCCGTTGCCGCACATCTCGGCCTCCGAACCGTCAGCGTTGATAATACGCATCTTGAAATCAGCTTTCTTGGACTCATCCAACACCAGCAGTCCATCCGCCCCGATCCCGTCGGTACGGTCACACATCTTAACGGCCAACTTCTTTAAATTGATACGTTCACGCGGCGCATCGATGACGATAAAATCATTTCCCGCGCCGGCCATTTTTACAAATGATATTGTCTTCATTGGTTGAGTATCCTGAAACTTACATTCACTTTGGCATTTACACTGATTTGGCCCAATGAGATTCCGTCCGCCGTCTGCGCCGATGATCCCGAGTTAATATTCTGCACCACGTTCTGTGACATCATACCGCCCCCGGAGGCTCCCCACCAGGAGTGATTGTACCACGACCACCAGTTCGTGGGATACTCGGTAATCGCGTGCGGATCACCGATAGCCTGCCCCAACTCCTGCGCCAGATCCGTTGCTTTCTCTTTGGCTGCTTTGATCGCCAACGCCCGCGCTTGGTCGCGGTATTTTCGCAACTCTGTGGTCCGGAATTGCACCCCATGAACGTGTGTCGCACCCGACACAACGACCGCACTGAGCAGCTCGTCAAAGCGGTCAACATTTTTCACTGTCACGACGATGGTTTTTCGGACATAGTACTCGATAAAATCCAGTTCATCCCGACGCAACTCGCTGTTGTACTTGTTGATTCGTCGGGGCTCTATCGAAATATGGCTAGTCTGGATATGCTTGGACTCGACACCCAGTTGCTTGACGGCGTCGATCAGCTTTTGTGTTTGACGGTCATTCTCCGACTTGACGGTGGATAAATCCCTGTCCCAAGTCTCAATACCCAGCGTGATGATGACTTCATCCGGCTCCACCTTGACCTGAGCCTCGCCAGTCACGGTCACCAAAGAAGGACTGTCTGACTCGTGTGATATAGCATTGGCAGGACACATCAACAAAACAACAGTCAACAGCAGACCAACTCTAGAAATAAGCCGCATCACACCCTCCTATTTAAGAAATTTGGGAATCCGTTCGCCGTCGAGTAATTCTTCAAACGTCTGCCGTTTGCGGGATAGCTCAAACTTATTGCCTTTGACAAAGGCAATCGGCACATGCCCACGCATGTTGTAGTTACTCGACATTACTGAACAGTACGCCCCCGCACTCATTAAGGCTAACAAGTCATCCTTTTTCAACGACGGCAACATACGGTCCTTCGCGAAATAGTCCCCGCTTTCGCAAATTGGTCCGACCACATCCATTTTAACCTTTCGTCCGGTTCGCTTTTTCAAGGGAACAATCTCATGATACGAACCATACAACGTCGGACGCATCAAATCATTCATCCCGCCGTCTACGATCAAAAACTTCTTAACACCATTGTCCTTGACATATAACACCTTGGTCACAAAGATACCGGCGTTACCGGAGATAAATCGGCCCGGCTCCATAATAATCTTCAGACCTGTTTTCTTCAGCAGCGGTAAAACATTCTTTGCAAAATCCTTGGCCGTCTGCGGCTTTTCATCCTTATAAATAATCCCCAGACCGCCTCCGATATCCAGATACTCCAACTCAATACCATCTTTGGCCAGTTTCTTCTGAAACTCAATCACCCGTCGAATCGCCTTCACAAATGGTTCACCTTCCGTGATCTGCGACCCGATATGCACATGCAATCCACTAAAGACGATATGTGTATATTTCTTGGTCATGTTCATGATCTTCTGCGCTGTCTTTAGATCAATCCCAAACTTATTCTTGAGCGTTCCGGTAACCACCTGGGAATATGTCGGGGCTTCGACGTCCGGGTTGATGCGAAGCGCCACTTTGACTTTACGTTTACGCTTTTTCGCAATTCGGTTGATCTCATCGAGTTCGGGTAAAGATTCCACATTAAACAGCAGAATTCCCTTCTTCATGGCATACGTAATTTCGTCTTCGGTCTTGCCGACGGAAGCAAAAACGATCTTCTGAGGATCGGCCCCGGCAATCAGCACCTTTTTCAACTCTCCCACCGAAACAATGTCAAACCCCGCGCCTTGCTTGACCAGCGTCCGAAGTACAGCGAGATTATCATTGGATTTCATCGCGAAACAAACCAGCGGATCGATATCCTTGAACGCCTTCTTGATCTTGGTAAAGTGATCGACAAGTGTGTTATGGCTGTAGACATAACATGGCGTACCGATTTTCTTGACGATCGATTCAATCTTAACGGATTCACAATATAAATGATTATTCTTGTATTTGAAATCGTGCATAGTGTTCTTTCCGGCGTTCCTGATGGAACTTTCCTGCAAGGTTATCTGTTAGTTTAAAATCTTTTCCCAATACTTGAACTGACGCGCGACAGACGTTGGCGATGTCGACCCATAAGATTTTTTACGTTTAACGGATATCTCCGGTTTGAGTAATTTTTTAACATCGGCCGCAAATTTAGGATGGTACTTCTTCAGTTGCGCCTCCGTTAAGTCGACGATCCGCCCGCCTTGATCCAGACATCCCTTGATTAACTTACCGACTGTGTCATGCGCCTCTCGATATGTCACCCCTTTCTGAATCAGATACTCCATGATATCGACGGAGTAAAACGATTCATTGCCCGTTTGAATCGCTATCTGGTCCGGCTTGACTTTAAGCGTCTGAAACAATTTTTCGAGCAGCTGCAGCATCAATTGCATCTTTTCAACTGACTCAAACAGTGGCGGCTTATCCAGTTGAAGATCCCGATTGTACGTCAATGGCAATCCCTTCAATAAGACCAGCAGTTTATTGAGATTACCGTAAATCGTACCTGTCTCCCCCCGGATCAGCTCACAAATATCCGGATTCTTTTTATGCGGCATGATGGACGAACCGGTACACATTGACCAATCAATATCCACAAAATTAAACTCACTGGTCGCCCAAACGATCAGATCTTCACACATGCGTGAGAAGTGCATGCTCATCATGGCCAACGCCGAGACCGATTCAATAATAAAATCCCGATCGCTGACCGAATCAATACTATTGTTTGTTGTCGCCAGAAATCCCAAGAGCTCAGTCACCATCTTTCGGTCGGTCGGAAGAGTACTGCCGGACAATGCGCAACTGCCCAGCGGATTGGTATCCATCCGGACAATGGCATCCTTGAGACGCCCTTTGTCCCGCTCCAACATCTCAACATAAGCGAGCATATGATGAGCCAACAGCACAAGTTGAGCCGACTGTAAATGCGTGTAGGCAGGCATGATAATTTCGCGATGACGTTTGGCAAATTCAAGGATCGAGCGCTGAAGATCGGAAATCATCTCAATCGTCAAATTCAATTCGACGAGACAATATAGTTTCATGTCCAGCACGATTAAATCATTGCGCGAACGCGCCGTGTGCAGACGATCCGCCGCGGCTCCGATGTCCTTTTTCAGGGCCGATTGAATATTCGAGTGGACGTCCTCTTCCCGGGGATCAAATTTAAACTGACCCGATTCGATTTTTTTACCGATCCGTTTCAGGCCTGCCGCGATCTTTTTTGCGTCGGACTTTGGAATGATCCCGCATTCGCCTAACATCCGGGCGTGGGCAATCCCGCCGATACAGTCATACAAAGCCAGGCGGCAATCGTATGAGATACTAAAACTAAACTCATCGGCCAGTGAATCCGTAGATCCATCAAAGCGACTTCCCCAAAATTTACCCATAAGGCAGTTCCTGTTTGCTAATCATGTGACATTATTTTTGAAATGGCATCGCCCAAAGAGTGTTGAATCCTTCGGCCAACGATTGATCAAATTGATCACCCTCACCATACGTGGCTAATTGTTCCTGATAGCGAGAGTATTTGGATTGACGTCCGACCGCCTGTGCACTTCCCTTATATAGCTTCAGTCGAACCGTTCCTGTCATGTACTTACACACCTTATCAAAATAAGCGTCCATTTGTTCGCGCAAAGGCGTAAACCACAAGCCATTATACGTGAGTTGGGCATATTTTTGGGATAATTGTTCCTTAAAATACATGGTGTCCCGGTCCAATACCAGCGCTTCGAGTTCCAATCGCGCCGCGTTCAGGACTGTTCCGGCAGGATTTTCATAAATTTCCCGACTCTTGATCCCCACCAATCGATTCTCGACCATATCCACGCGACCGACACCGTTCTTACCGGCCAGCTCATTGAGTTTCTTGATCAAGGCAACCGGTTTGTAGGCTTTACCATCAATCTTGATGGGAATACCCTTCTCAAATCCGATCTCGACATAGGTCGGCTTGTTAGGAGCCTTGAGAGGATTGCTCGTCATGGCATAAATATCTTCCGGAGGCTCTTGCCAGGGATCTTCCAGGATACCGCATTCAATCGCGCGCCCGTAAATATTGGTATCGATACTGTATGGACTTTTTTTGGTGACATTGATCTTGATACTCTGCGTCTTGAGATAGTCAATCTCTTCGTCCCGCGTTTTGAATTCCCAGATGCGGACCGGCGCGATGATCTCCATCTTCGGAGCCATCAATCGATAGGTGGTTTCAAAACGAACTTGATCGTTGCCCTTTCCGGTACATCCATGGACCAATCCCTTGGCCTTTTCCTTTTTGGCGATGTCCACTTGATGCTTGGCGATCAACGGTCGTGATAACGCGCAGGCCAAATAGTATTTGTTTTCGTAAACGGCTCCAGCCTTCAGCGCCTTAAACGCGTAATCTTCGATTAATTCCTTTTGTAAATTCAGACAGTAAACTTTGGACGCTCCCGACTTGACTGCGCGCTTCTCGATTTCCTTGAAATCATCTCCCTGACCTAAATCCGCAATGAAGGCGATGGTTTCATACCCTCGATCTTTCAGCCACGGAATAATACACGATGTATCTAATCCACCCGAATACGCCAATACAACTTTTTTCATGTGATTTCCTCCTACCAGGTGTTAAATATAAAATTCATGATCGCTTTTTGTGTATGCAAACGGTTCTCCGCCTGATCAAATACGATCGAATGTTCACCGTCGATCACCTCGGCCGTCACTTCTTCACCCCGATGCGCCGGCAGACAATGCATAAAAATATAATTGGGATCCGCCAGATCCGTCAAAGCCTTATTGATTTGAAAGCCCTGAAAATCAGCCAGACGTTTATCACGCTCGTCTTCCTGCCCCATGCTTACCCAAACATCAGCATAGATCACGTTCGCCCCCTGGGCCGCTTCCTGAGGAGACTGGGTCACCGAGATTTCAGAACCAGTCGCTTGACCCAACTCGATCGCGCGTTGCAGAATATCCGGATTGGGTCCATAACCAGCAGGCGCGGCAATCTTCATGTGGACACCGGTTTTTGCCGCCGCGAGCATGAGTGAATGACAGACATTATTACCGTCACCGATATAGGCGATGGTCACCCCTTCCAGCCGCTGGAGCTTTTCTTTAATCGAAAACAAATCCGTTAACCCCTGACACGGATGATACAAATCCGACAATCCATTGATCACCGGGATGGACGCGTTTTCGGTCAACTCGATAATATCCTCATGCCGGTGGGTCCGGGCAACAATTCCGTGCAGATATCTCGACAATGTTTTTGACACATCGGCCACGGTTTCGCGTACGCCCAGGTTGATCTCGTCCGGCCCCAAATAAACACAATTACCGGAAAACTGAGAAATTCCGACTTCGAATGATACACGGGTCCGATTAGACGGTTTCTGAAAGAGCAGTCCAATGGACTTTCCTTTCAGTAAATGCGCGGAGTGCGACACATCATGCTTCACGGCCATGGCCACGCCGAGGATCCGCAAAATCTCCTCCTGCGACAATTGTTCTAGATTTATCAAGTCACGTTTTTTCATTATTCAGTCACCTCAGTTAATGCTCTTCGTAATGTATACAACGCCTTGTCCGCTTGCTTCTTGGTCACATTAAGGGCCGGCATAAACCGTAGAATATTACCCTGCGTGCAATTAATGATCACCCCGTGCTCAAAACAGTAGTCAATGATATCTTTGCCGGGACGATCCAATTCAATACCGATCATCAACCCTAGGCCGCGAACATCGGTGATCATGGCAAAGTCTTTTTTAAGCTCCTGCAATTTGTCCATGATATACCGCCCCATCACACGGGTATTCTTAAGCATGTTATCAGACTTAATCGCGCTGAAAACACCCAGCGCCGCTTTGGTCACCAGTGGTGAACCGCCAAAGGTCGAGGCATGCATCCCCGGCTTAAAATAGTCCGCGATAGATTCCTTGACGACAAGCGCGCCGATCGGAAGCCCGCCGCCTAACGCCTTGGCCAGGACCATAATATCCGGACGAACACCGTAATGCTTGAACGCGAACATCTCGCCTGTCCGCCCCATTCCGGTTTGAACCTCATCAAAGATCAACAGGATATCACGCTCGTCACAGAGGGACCGCAACGATTTAATGTATTCCTTATCCGCCACGTTGACCCCGCCCTCACCCTGCACCGGTTCGAGCATAATCGCTACCGTCTTATCGGTGACCGCGGACTTAACCGCGTCAATATCATTGAACGGTAAATACTTAAATCCGGTCGGCAACGGCTCAAAGCCTTTCTGGTAGGCTGGCTGACCGGTCGCCGTCATCGCACCGATGGTCCGGCCATGAAACGAACGTTTCATTGTGATAATTTCGTACCGCTTGCCCTGTCCGTAGATCCGGGAAAATTTGATGGCACCTTCACATCCTTCAGCCCCGCTGTTCCCGAAGAAAACCCGGCCGGGAAATGAATGACGGATAATTTCCTTGGCCAATTTGGCCTGATTGACATGATAAAAATTATTCGGGATATGGATCAGCTTGCCGATTTGGTCACGGACAGCCGCCATGACTTTGGGATGACAATGCCCGACATTATTGACACCCCAGCCCGGAAAAAAATCCAGATACTTTTTGCCGTCGACATCCGTCAAAACCATCCCCTTACCTTTCACAAAAACAGCCGGCGTCCGTGTGTAGGTCGATAATATGTACTTATCGTAATTCTTGAATATCTCTGATTTTTTCACTTGATCATTTTCCATGATTACAATTACTGGGTGTTTTGAACGATCTGGGTACCAATCCCCTGGTTAGTAAAGAACTCTAACAGCAGCGCGTGCTGAATTCGGGCATCAACAATGTGAGTCTTCCGGACCCCGCTGATCAACGCCTCCATACATGACCGAACTTTGGGAATCATGCCACCGTCGATCACCTGACTTTCAATCAGCTCCTGAACACGATTAACCGTCAACGTGGACAACAATGAGCTCGGGTCTTCCGGATCTGTTAAAACACCTTGTACATTGGTCAGTAATACCAATTTTTCGGCGTTCATCGAATTTGAAATCGCGCTGGCCACTTCATCGGCATTGATGTTATGTGGAATCTTCTCAACCGTTATACCGATTGGAGACACGACCGTGATCCGCCCCATCTCCAAATGGTCATTCAGCATCTTCCTGTCAACCGAATCCACGCTTCCCACAAAACCCAGATCCTTGGATGATTTTTTCTTAACCACATGAATGATGTTTTCATGACCATGCAATCCGGTTACATCACCTTTGAGTGATTGTATCTCGGAGACAATCAATTGATTCAGCTTTTCCAGTTCTTCGCTGGCGACGTCCAGTGTTTGCTGATCCGTGATCCGCATCCCCTCATGAAACTCACTCTTGACATTCAGCTCTTTGAGCCGACGGTTGATATATGGTCCTCCGCCATGCACAAGAATCACCCGAATCCCGACATAACTAAGAAAAACAATATCCTGTAAAACATTGCGGCGGACCTGCTCGTCTTCGAGAATACTGCCCCCATATTTGATGACAAACACCTTGTGCCGGAACTCGTGAATATACGGAATCGCTTCAATCAGCACGCCGGCTTTTTTAATTATGTCGTCCATAACCTAATTGTACTCCATATTAATCCGAACATATTCGTAGGATAGGTCTGACGTATAGACGGTAGCCTTGGCCTGCCCGGCATTGAGTTTAATATTGATCTGAATCTCCGCCTTATCAAAAGAACTGAAACTGATATCCAAATTGCGCTCGGTGATATACTTGATACCCAGCGACCCAACGGCCGCTGCCACCCGTCCCCAATTGGGATTCGATCCGGCCACCGCGGTCTTGACCAGCATTGAATTGGCCACCACCAGACCGACTTCCTTGGCCTGTTTGTGTGACTTGGCGCCAAGCACATTAATCTCGACAAATTTAGAGGCACCCTCGCCGTCCAACACAATCTTCCGGGACATATCCACACAAACTTCACGCAACGCCGCCAAAAACAAGTCATATGATTTACCCTCTGCTTCAATCAGCTTGTTCTCAGCCAACCCATTCGCCAAAACCGCCACCATATCGTTGGTGCTCATACAACCGTCAACAGTAATACAGTTGAATGATTCTTCGGTGGCCTGACGCAGTGCTTGCTTCAACATTTTCGGTGTTATAGCCGCATCCGTTGTGATAAATCCGAGCATTGTCGCCATGTTCGGCGCGATCATTCCGGACCCCTTGGCGCATCCGCCGACTGTGACCGTTTTCGATCCGATCTTGAACTCCACGGCCTTCTGTTTAATAACCGTATCCGTGGTCAAGATGCCCCGGGCACACTTTCTGAAACCGGACTTATCTAACCCTTCCACGAGCGGGGCGATGCCTTCGGCGATTTTATCCATCTTGAGCGGTTTTCCAATGATTCCGGTGGATGCAACGAGCACATCCGACGACTTTAATCCCAATGACTTAGCTGTTAGTTCTGTCATTTGTTTGGCATCGGTGTATCCTTGATCACCCGTAAAGCAATTGGCATTGGCACTGTTGATAACAATGGCCTGCGCTTTATTGTTGCGTAAATGTTTCTTGCAAATTATGAGTGGCGCGGCGACAACCGAATTTTTGGTATACACACAAGCCGCGATGGCGGGCACTTCACTATACACAAGCGAGAGATCCTCATTGCCGGAACGTTTCAGTCCGCACCAAACACCATTGGCTTTAAAGCCTTTGGCTTGGGTGATCCCGTGGTCCGGGGCGCTCATTGTAATCCCTCGCCTTCGTCAAAACCGCACATTATGTTCATATTCTGAATCGCCTGTCCGGCAGCACCTTTGTAAAGATTGTCAATAACACCGGTGATCACCAGCAATTTCTTATCCGCGCTTAATGCCAGACTGATATCACAGTAGTTCGTACCGACTACATTTTTGAGTTCAACCTGCTTACCCAGATCTTCCAAACGTACGAACGGCTCGGTTTTGTAGAACTTTCGATAGATCGTGTGCCATTTTTTCAACTGGATCTTGGAATTAAGGGAGACATAAATAGTCTCGAGGATTCCATGATTCACCGGCAGCAGATGAGGCACAAAATTGACCGTATTTTGCTGACCGGATAATTTGGAAAGATACAAATTTATTTCGGGCGCATGCTGATGATTGAGCACCTTGTAGGCCTTGAAGTTGCCGCTGACTTCGGCGTGGCTTAGCGCCACGGACGCTTTACGTCCGGCACCCGACACACCGGACTTGGCATCGATGATGATGGACTCAATGATGTCAGGATGCGTGGCCATCAACGGGGCCAGACTCAGAATCGCCGCGGTCGGATAGCATCCCGGGTTAGCCACCAGCGACGCCTTGGCGATATCAGCCCGATAAAGCTCAGGCATACCATACACCGCCTTACGCAGGTTGGCTCCATCCGTATGTTTCTGATTGTACCACTTCTTGTACTCGACGCTTGACTTGAGTCGATAGTCACCGCTTAAGTCAATGACCTTGAGCCCTGCATCAAGCAGTAACGGTGTAATCTGCATGGAAACTGTATGCGGAACAGCCAGAAAAATAAGCTCGCATGTCTCAACCGCCTTATCGACATTGAATTTCTCACATGTCAGACGCGTTCGCCCTTTTAACTGCGGCCATATCTCTGAGAGTTCACCCTGCGTATTATTCGCGCTGGCGTATGTCACCCGGACTTCCGGGTGTTTCAAAAGTAAGTCTAGGGCGGTGTATCCGGAATATCCGCTGACACCGACGATGCCGACTTTAATCATTTGAGATCCTTGTATTTGTAATTCAAATCAAAATTTAAAAATAAAAAAACCTACCTCTTAAACTCGTTGAGTCTGGGAGGTAGGTTTGAAATTCGATATGAAATGTCGTGCTGATATTAACGCTTAACCCACTGGAATTTCTTACGTGCTCCCTTTTGACCAGGTTTCTGTCTTTCCTTCATCCTCGGGTCACGCCTTAGCATGAGTGCTTTTTTGAGTACGGGTTTATTTTCTGCGTCGCATAAAGATAGGGCTCGAGACAAACCTAATCGAAAAGCCCCGGCTTGACCGGTCAATCCACCGCCAGTAACTTTGACGCTGATATCAAACTTTCCAAGTGTGTTTGTCAATTTAAGAGGTTCCAAAATAATGATCTGGTCAGTTTCTCGTGGGAAATAATCCTTAAACTCGCGTTTGTTTACACGAATTTTTCCATCGCCTGGCATAATGTTGACACGCGCAACTGAACTCTTTCGTCGACCAGTGGCTCCATATTTTACAATTTCAACCATCTTAAATTACTCTCCGTTTTCTTGACTAGATTTCTAGTGGAATAGGTTTTTGTGCTTGATGCGGATGTGAATCCCCCGCATATACTTTAAGTTTTGTGCGCATCTTGTTGCCCAACGGACCGCTTGGGATCATGCGGTTAACCGCCAATCGAATAACTTGCTCCGGCGCTTTTTCAAGCATGACCTTTAGTTTGACTGATTTCTGTCCTGATGGATAACCTGAATAGCGCTGATATTCTTTGTCGTTGAGTTTGTTACCGGTCACTCGGATCTTTTCGGCATTGATAACAATAACCTGATCACCGGTATCACAATGCGGTGTGAATGTCGGTTTGTGCTTGCCCCGCAGTATCGTTGCCGCTTTGGCCGCCAACCGTCCCAAAACCTGATCTTTGGCATCAATCACGTAACATTTTCGCTCGACCGTCGCAGCATTCGCCATGTATGTTTTTTGCTTCATTTGAAATCCTTATTGATATAGGAGGTTACGACTGATAATAAGACAAAAGTATATCACTTTGCGATTATTTGTCAATCATTAAATTATTGTATTTCTAATACTTAACTTTCAGCAGGTACAGCCCGTGCGCCTTGGCGGCGACACCGGCCGCCCGGCGATCCTTATCCCGTAAAACCTTGAGAATATGAGACTTAGAACACCTTCCTTGCCCCACTTCAATCAGCAGCCCTACGATATTACGAACCATCTTGTACAGGAAGCCATCCGCGGTGATATCGATATGGATCTGTGCCCCTCTTCGGACAACTCGCAGATCATATACCGTACGGGTGGTGCTTTTACCCTGATTGGAACGATTGTTGGATGTAAAAGACTTGAAATCCCGAGTGCCGACAAACGCCTTAGCTGCGGACTTCATCGCCTCAACGTCCAGGGCTGAGGAAATCTGCGCCATCCCCCACCGACGCGTCGGCGAGGGCAATTCCCGATTGAGAATGATATACCGATAAGTCTTGCGCTTGGCGGCATACTGCGCATGAAATGAATCGGCCACGCGATTCACCCTCAATATCACGACATCATCAGCGAGCGTCGCATTCAAGGCATTTCGAATATCTTCGGGAGGCCGATCTATTTCCGTGTGAAAATTGGCCACCTGCCCCAAGGCGTGAACACCGGTATCAGTGCGGCCTGACCCGATCAATTTTATCTTTTCCCGAAATACTTTTTGGTACGCCTGAACAATTTCACCCTGGACAGTTCGCTCACCCTTACCCTGAACTTGCCACCCCTTGAAATTAGTTCCGTCATACTCTATCGTCAGCTTATAGTTCGCCATGGCCGCTGTACCACTTAAATCGTAAAAACAGATTAGATCACTTTCTGACGCAACAGCTCTTCGGCAATCTGAACCGCATTCAACGCGGCCCCTTTTCGCAGATTATCCGATACAATCCACATATCCAGTCCGTTCTCGACGGTTTCATCCTCCCGAATGCGCCCCACATAGGTATCATCCTTACCCTGAGCATCCAGTGGCAGCGGATACTTCTGGTTAGCCAGATCATCAATTACCGTAACCCCGGGTGCCTTGGAGAGTAATTCAATAGCCTTGTCCCTTGTAATCTTTGACTCTGTCTCGATATTCACTGATTCAGAGTGCGCCCGCAGAACCGGCACACGGACACACGTTGCCGTGACCTTGATCTGATCGTCATGCATAATTTTCTTGGTCTCGTTAACCATCTTCATCTCTTCTTTCGTGTAAAGATTGTCCTGGGGCATATCGATCTGAGGGATCAGATTATGCATAATTTGATAAGGAAAAGCTGACACCGTCATGTCACCCTGACTTTGCGCATGAAATTCATTAATGGCCGCCGATCCAGCCCCCGACACCGACTGATAAGTGGACACCACCACACGCTTAATGCGGGCAAAATCATGCAACGGCTTCAACGCGACCACCATCTGAATCGTTGAACAATTTGGATTGGCAATAATTCCATTCTGACGGTTCACATCTTCCGGATTAACCTCCGGAACAACCAATGGAATATCTGGATCCATCCTGAAGGCGCTGGTGTTATCGATAACGACACACCCCGCTTCAGCGGCCAGCGGAGCAATCACCTTGCTCACCGACGCCCCTGGAGAGAATAATCCAATCTGCACGTCCTTAAATTTATCCCTGGCATTCGTCTCGTTTAATGCCTGATAAAAATGCCCGTCAATCTTTGTATCTTCGGTGAGGCTTGTTGAAAAAAGATGCAATTGATCCACGGGAAAATCCCGCTCCTGAAGAATTCTCAGCATTTCCTGGCCGACAGCCCCGCGTATCCCTACAATTCCCACATTAT
Organism: bacterium; assembly: GCA_030429765.1. Lineage (GTDB taxonomy): Bacteria > Omnitrophota > Gorgyraeia > Zapsychrales > Zapsychraceae > JAGOSC01. The sequence continues at coordinate 93,830 of JAUIER010000004.1, forward strand.
ATTTTTTCATCATTCAACCTCTATCCTTCTATGATTTAATCCCGTCAACAACCATATCGCCGATCTGACTGGTTGTGTATCCCATCTTCCCGACGAGCATTGATTTCATTTGCTTGATCACACCTTTGGTGGACGCCTCAATCGCGGCTGCTGCCTCAACTTCACCTAAATGATTCAGCATCATCACGGCGGTTAAAATGGTGGCTATCGGATTGATCACGCCCTGATTGGCAAAAGACGGCGCCGTTCCGTGCACCGGCTCAAACATACTGACACCGTCCGGATTAATGTTTCCACTTGGCGCCACTCCCATCCCGCCTTGCGTAACGGCCGCTAAATCAGTGATAATATCGCCAAACATATTGTTCGTCACAATCCCATTGAAACGTTTGGGATCCTCAACCATGTAAATACATATGGCGTCGACGTGACAGTAATCCGGAACGATTTGAGGATACTCTTGGGCAACTTCGTCAAAAACACGCTGCCACAGATCAAACACATATGTCAATACATTGGTTTTACCGCACAGCGTAAGCTTTGCGTAAAATCCCTGATCTTTTTGCTCAGGGGTCAGACCTTTCCACGGATTATTTTCATGACGTTTTTTAAGCGCCTCGAAGGCGTAACGGATACAACGCTCGACCTGCTTGCGGGAGTATACCATTGACTGGATCGCGACTTCATCGGCCGTTCCTTTGTCTTTAAATTCTCCGACCCCAGTGTACAACCCTCCGGTGTTTTCTCTGAAAACGATAAAATCGATATCCTCCGGCCCTTTGCCCTTGAGCGGAGTCTCCACATTTTCATACAATTTGACCGGGCGTAAGTTGATATACTGGTCCAGATCAAAACGCAGTTTAAGCAGGATTCCCTTCTCTAATATACCGGGTTTTACATCCGGATGACCGATTCCGCCTAGAAAAATGGCGTCATATTTAGCCAACTCACTGACTTCCTCGTCGGACAAAACTTCCTGAGTCTTTAAGTATCGCTCTCCGCCGAAATCAAATTTCTTGGTCTTGACCTTAAATGCGAATTTTTCCGAAGCCGCATCGATGACCTTCAGTCCTTCGCGGACAACTTCCGGTCCGATTCCGTCTCCCTCAACCACAGCTATATTGTATTCTTTCATGCGTTCTTCCTTCCTAAGATATAAAACGTCCTGCTTTGATTTTTCAAACCCATAGACTACCGCATACGAAGCAGAGTTTCAAGCCAATTGTTTTTGGGGATATCTGAAAAATTATTCTTGAAACTTCTTCACCACAACACTGGCATTGTGGCCGCCGAATCCAAGTGAATTGGACATCGCGCTGTTGACAGTCAGTTTCCGGGCTTCATTGGGGACATAATCCAAATCACAATCCGGATCAGGATTTTCATAATTGATCGTTGGCGGGATAATATCATCGATTACGGCCATGACGCTGGCGGCAAACTCAACCCCGCCCGCTGCGCCGAGTAAATGACCCGTCATCGATTTAGTTGAGCTGATTGGTGTCTTGGACGCATATTCTTTGAACGCATTCTTGATCGCGAGCGTTTCGACCTTGTCATTTAGATGAGTTGATGTACCATGCGCATTGATGTAGGAAATATCAGACGGCTTGAGTCCCGCATCCTGGATCGCCAGCAGCATCGCGCGTGTGGCCCCCATTCCAGATGATTCCGGAGCGGTGATATGATAAGCGTCCGATGTACGTCCGTATCCAGCCATCTCGGCGAGGATTGGAGCTCCCCGCTTTTTGGCATGTTCAAGCGTTTCCAAAACAGCCACACCGGCACCTTCGGCCATCACAAATCCATCACGCTCCTTGTCAAACGGACGGGACGCCCGCTCGGGCTCATCGTTGCGCTGACTTAAAGCCTTAAGCGCGCAAAATCCGCCGACACCCAAGACCGATGTCGCACTTTCTGTTCCGCCGGCAATAATGACATCCGCATCACCGTATTGTAAAAACCGATATGCGTCACCGATGGCGTTCGTTGCCGTCGAGCATGCCGTGGCCACACATGTAGCCGGCCCCCTTGCGCCCACTTCGATAGACACCTGTCCGGCTGCCTCATTGATAATGATTTTCGGGATCAAATGGGGTGATAAACGGCGTGGCCCGCGTTCCATAAATTTGTGGTACTCCTCTTCGGCCGTTCCGATACTTCCGATACCGGAACCGATCAGAACCCCCACGCGGTCACGGTCGACCTTGTCCATATCGAGCTTGGCATTTGCCACCGCTTCCCGACTGGCCACAGCCGCGAACTGTACAAATCTTGAGAGATTACGTGCTTCTTTCGTAGAGAAAAACTGCAGAGGATCGTAGTCATGCACATGACCGGATATCCGGCTGGTAAATTCAGCAACGTCAAAATGTGAAATGGCGGTAATGCCGCTCTTACCGGCGACGATCGATTTCCAGAAGGAATTTGTATCGACACCGACAGGAGAAATGACGCCTAACCCTGTGATGACAACTCGTTTTTTATCCATGAGACAAAAATATAAGGCCTCGGCGCGAGCGCCGAGGCGACTTATGTGCTGAATATTTAGTTAGATGAGATGTAGAAAATACTGAAAATTAAGCGGATGCGCCGCCCTTTTCATTGATATACTTGATGGCATCGCCGACTGTGGTCATCTTTTCGGCGTCTTCGTCTGGAATTTCAACACTGAACTCTTCTTCCAGCGCCATAATAAGCTCTACCGTGTCCAGAGAATCGGCACCCAAGTCATCGATGAACGATGCCTCTGGTGTAACTTCATCACCTTTAACACCTAGCTGATCGGCAATGATTGATTTGATTTTGTCTTCAACAGCCATTTATAACCCTCCTTAAGGTTCCCCCAAATTTTTAAATCGCCATACCACCGTCAACGACGATTGTTTGTCCAGTTATATAATTTGCTGCATCCGATGCCAAAAATAGACACGTGTGAGCAACATCACTTGGTCGACCAAATTTTCTGAGTGGAATTCGTTTAAGTAACTCTTCCTGAGCAGCGGACTTTAACTGAGCCGTCATATCCGTTTCGATGTATCCCGGCGCGACTGCGTTAACCGTTATACCCCGAGAGGCCAATTCCAGCGCGACCGACTTGGTGAATCCAATCATCCCTGCCTTGCTCGCCGCGTAGTTGGCTTGACCGATATTTCCGCTAATTCCAATGATCGAGGAAATGTTTATTATCTTTCCCTGCTTGGCTTTCAGCATAACCTTGGCGACGATTTTGGTGCAGTTAAAAACACCCTTGAGATTGACGTTAATGACATCATCCCAGTCGGATTCGCTCATTCGAAGGAGCAAATTATCCTTAGTTATGCCCGCATTGTTAATTAATATATCAATGCCCCTATATTTGTCAAGAATTTTGTTGATGATTTCTGTCACATTTTCCAGGTTTGTGACATCACATGCAAAACTATCCGCTTTCAGTCCCTGCCCGACGATCTCGTCACGAACTTGATGCGCCAAACCTTCATTGCGCCCCATAATAATGACTTGCGCGCCTTCATGCGCAAAGTTTGTAGCAATCTCCCGGCCAATCCCCCGGGTCGATCCGGTCACCACGACCACTTTGTCTTTGTAACGAAGCATATCTCTTCCTTAATTAGTGATTAATTTTCGATATGATAACAACCCCCGCTCCGATTTCAAGCGATTTCGATTATATGTCAATATCGGTATACCCATCATCGCGGGTCTGAAATTGATTAACCTGAACAATCTGACCTTTCCGGATCATATCCTCCATACGCTTTCGGACCAGTTTTTTGATTGCCGTGCGGGTGAGCGGGATCAATAACATAAATCCCAGCGCGTCCGTGGCAAACCCCGGAGTCAGCAATACAATACCTCCGACCAGTATCATCAACCCATCCATCAACTCTTCACTGGGGAGATGCCCCTTGCCCAGATTGGTCTGAATCTTGTTTAAGACAAGAAACCCCTGATAGCGGGCCAATGACGCCCCAAGAATTCCAGTCAACACAATCACGAGCAACGTATTGATGGAACCAATGTGCCGGCCCACCTCAATCAGCAACACCAGCTCAAGCGCCGGAACGACGGTGAATAATATCAGTAAATATGGAAACATGGGCTAATAATCCAAATCCGGGATCAATTCCAAAACCGATTCCTTAAGAAAGTCCCGTTCATAAAAATCCTGATCAATGATTTCACCTTCATAAACCACAAGGTCCAAATCGATACTCCGCGGACCGGACTTGAGCTGAGAGCGCTTTCGCCCCATGTCCTTCTCGATCCGCTTTAACGTTTTCACGAATTGCCCGATGGACAGATCCGTTTCCACATAAACGGCTCCGTTGATAAAATCATCCTGATCCGCATAACCCACCGGCTTGGTCTGAATAAACTCCGATTCACCGATAACCGTAAACTCCTCGGCCAAAATTTCCCGGGCCCGTTGAATATTCCGAACCGGCTCGATATTCGACCCCAATCCAATGATCGCCCGTCTAGTCATCACGTTCTTTCTTGATCTCAACGGAAACACTATCAGCAAAACGCAATGCGTGCGGTTTTTCAATCCGAACTTTGGCCTTTTTGACGGCGGAGTTCTCCATGGCAATATTGAGGACTACATCAGCCAGCTTCTCGATGAGAAAAAACTCCGACTGCTCCACCGCGGCGATTACTTTCTTGGTGATGGTTTTGTAATCCACGGTGTCCGACAAATCATCGGACGCGATCGACGCACTGGCATCAAACTTGAGTTTGATATTGATGATCACATCCTGTTTATGATCTCGTTCCCAATCATTGGCCCCGATGATCGCCCTCAATCGTAAATTGGTAATTCGTATAGTTTCCATAGGAATCCTTGAGTTGTTAGATGCAAAAATATTTATACCAGAAACTCTCCCCCGTCGACGGCGATGATCTGACCGGTCAGAAAATCATTCGTGACGAGAAACTCCAGCGTCTGGGTGATGTTCATGATGTCGCCGCGCCGCTTTAGCGGAATATCTTTGGCCCGAGCGTCCAAATATAGATTGTCCTGATCCTCGGGCGGCAGGATCAATCCCGGACTGATTCCGTTGACTCGGATATCAGGAGCCAGCTCGACCGCCGACATCCGGGTCAAGTCCGCCAATGCCTTTTTACTCAGCAAATAAGAAAAATGCTCTGTCTTCTGTTGAACAATCTTGGTATCCAGAATATTTATGACATGTCCATTGTCGACATGCGAAGCAAACGCTTTGGATAAGAAATACGGCGATTTCAGATGAATATTGAAATGCAGGTCAAATTGTTGCTCTTTCGTCCCGCGCAATGCATCCTTTCGGAATACAGACGCATTATTGATCAACATGTGTAATCTCGGAAACTGATCGGTCACGGAGCTGATTAGAGAATCTGACGCGGCGGATTGACCTAAATCCTCCTGAAATAACGCACATCGAACGCCCTTGGCTTCGATCTGTTCAGCCAATGTTTCGGCCTGAGACCGCGATGCGTTGTAGTGCAAGGCAATATCGTACCCCATCTCGGCCAATTTAAGGCTGAGCGCAGCTCCGATTCGCCGGGCGGCACCTGTGACAAGGGCGGCTTTATTTTGAGAAATTTCCGTCATAAGTCACTGGATGATATCATAGCCGACTGGGGGTGTCAATCCACAAAGGACGGCAACCCATTATCTTTTAGCAAGTTAGAAAATCAAATCATTCTTGTACTGACCTACAGGTATGTTATAATACGCACGTTTAACCAAGGAATCTTGATGCAGCCAATTTATGACTATCACATGCACACACCGCTGTGCGGACACGCCGTCGGCTGGCCGGATGAATACGCCCAGGCCGCGCTAGACGCCGGTCTTGAGGAGATCGGATTTTCCGATCACGCTCCATTCGTGCATATGGTCGATCCAGGCGTGACGATGGGAATGTCCCAGTTGCCGGATTACTACGCAATGATAGAGAAGACACAACAGCGCTTCAAGAATGATTTACGCATCAAGATGGCCCTGGAGGCCGATTTTATCCCCGGATACGAGGACAAAACCCAGGCCATCATTGACGATTATGACTATGATTACATCATTGGATCGGTCCATTTTATCAAGGACTGGGGATTTGACGATCCGGACCAACGGGAACGCTGGGACCAAGAAGACGTAAATCAGGTTTATTCGGACTATTATGAATTGCTGCGCCGCAGCGCCAAATCCGGCCTATTCGACATCATCGGACACTGCGATCTTGTGAAAAAATTCGGTCATCGAGCCACCATCGATCTGACCGGCGAAATTAAACAAACAGCTCAGGTATTCAAGGAAACCGGCGTGGCGATTGAAATCAATACAGCTGGCTGGCGAAAACCCTGTGAAGAACAATACCCGGCGGAGAATTGCCTGAAGATTTACGCAGCCACGGGCATTCCTCTGACGTTCGGATCGGACGCTCATACACCGGAAGATGTCGGGGCTGACTTCAAACAGGCCTACGCCCTGGCCAAGTCCGCCGGCTTCACGGAATATGTGTCCTTCTCGAAGCGCAACATAGACCGGGTCATTCGACTTTAGGTCAAACACTGAGAATATTTACTATGGGAAAATTTTCATCAAAATCATCACACTTTATCTTCAGCGCGTTCTGCATCGTATTGCTCGGAACTATTTGCTACTACTCCACGATCTGGACTCCATTTATCTGGGACGATCAGTATCTGGTCGCCGAAAACGCGCAAATCAAAGACTTAAACAATTGGCCTGAGATCTTAACAAGCACGATTGGTTCGGAGGATGTCGAACATTCTTACTATCGACCGTTTCAGATGTTCAGCTACATGATCGATCATTTATTCTGGGGCAATAATCCCGTCGGCTATCACATCACAAATATCCTGCTGCACTGTCTGGTGGCGATTTGTTTGCTGGAATTGGTTTGGATCCTGTCCCTCAACCGCTGGGCCGCGTTCTGCGTTCCGCTCCTGTTTGTCACACACCCCATTCACACGGAAGCGATCACTTACATATCCGGTCGGGCCGATCCGTTAGCCGCGGTCGCCATGCTGATGAGTATCGGGACCTATATCTTTGCCGACAAAAAACGTCCTGGATTTCAAAAGGGTTTCAACCTCCTGCTTTCGGTGATTTTTTTCTGTTTTGCACTTTTATCCAAGGAACACGCATTGTGCGTTCCGATGATCCTGATCCTCTATCACATTTCATTTAAAACCAAGATTCGCTGGGGAGCCCTCTCGCCTTTGATCATCCTCAGCATTGGATACATCACGGTTCGATTGATGGGTGTGATCATTCCAGCGTTGGAACTGGATAATCCGTCCGATACCTCGTTGATGCAGCGTGTACCCGGTGCGTTTGTCGCTGTATTTTCGTACATCCGATTGCTGATTATTCCAATCAACTTACATATGGGATACGGTCAGAAAACCTTTGAGTTCGGCGACAGTCAGTTCATTGCCGGGGCTTCGGTCTGCATCTTTATGATGATCCTGTTCTTCAAACAACGTCGTGACTATCCACTGATGAGCTTTGCGATCGGATGGTTCCTCGTAGGATTATTACCGTTTCTCAATCTAATTCCGGTCAATGCCTACATGGCCGAGCACTGGCTGTACTTTCCTTCGGTAGGTTACTTTATCCTTCTGGGAATGTTTTTCGGCTACCTATACCGACGGATGCGTAAAAAATGGATCGTCGAGATATTTTTCATCGCGTTGTTGGTTACGCAGATGACCCTGACGATCCGGCAAAACCAGGTATGGAAGGATCCGATCAAACTATACAACCGCATCCTGATGCACAACCCCAGCTATGCCCGGGCGCACTACAATCTCGCCAATTCATTGCTTAAGGACAAGAACGATGTGCTTGGCGCCATTGAACACTATCAAAAAGCGGTCAAGATCAATCCGAATTATGCGGACGCCTATAACAATCTCGGCACGTTGTACCAATCTGAAAATGACGTCGCCCGAGCCAACCTCTACTACATGAAAGCCCTCAAGGTCGATCCGATGCATCTCGATGCCAACAACAACGTCGGCGCGATTCTGGTCGAGCAACAACAATACGCCGAGGCCTTGATCTACTTCTCACGTGTCCTGCAAAACGATGAAAATTATGCCAAGACCCACAATAATCTCGGCATCCTCTACGCGCGCCAACGTAAGTTTGAAAAGGCCATCGAACACCTCACCAAGGCCCTGGAGCTTGACCCGACGATGGAAGATGCTAAAAGAAATATTGAGGATGTTCAGAAATTTATTGAACGGCGGGAAAAAATTCGTCGGTAGGATTTATCCGAATTTCTGCTGAATATGTCGCTCGAGAATCGCAACAAACTCTTCTTTGATGTGATCCCCCTTTAACGTGCACGTTTTAGCGCCGTTTTCGTAGACCGGCGCGATCGGTTCCTCGGAAGTGCCCGGTAAACTAATACCGATATCTGCATGCCGGCTCTCACCCGGACCATTGACCACACATCCCATCACGGCTATCTTCATCCGCTCCACGCCGGGAAATTCTTTTTTCCATTGCGGCATTTTTCGTTCAATGTGCTCGTTGATATCACTGGCAAGTATCTGGAAGTAATTACTGCTGGTCCGTCCACACCCCGGACAACTGGTGACGCTGGGCTTAAAATATCTCAACCCCATACTTTGGAGAATATGTTTACAAACCTCAACTTCTCGACTACGCGGAATGTCCGGATGTGGCGTGAGTGAAACGCGGATGGTATCGCCTATCCCCTGCTGCAAAAGTATGCCTAAGGCGGCCGAACTCGATGCGATACCCTGAACATCGGCGCCGGCTTCGGTCAATCCCAGATGCAACACATAATCACATTCTTTGGCCAAGCGTGAATATACATTCACCATGTCCTGAAGAATGGACATCTTAACGCTAAGAATAATCTTGTCGGACGCCATCCCCAGCGATTCGGCCAGCTTCGCGCTGCCGACGGCGCTCTGGATCATCGCGTTGTACGTCACCTGCTTAAAATCCGCCGGCTTCTCGAGCCGCGCATTCTGATCCATCAATTCGGTGAGCAGCTCCTGGTCCAATGAGCCCCAGTTAACCCCAATCCGCACGGGTTTGTCGTATTTCATCGCCACTTGAATAATCTGGGCAAAATTATCATCATGCCGATCTCCCTTCCCAACATTGCCGGGATTGATCCGGTACTTGGCCAGGGCCCGGGCGCAGTCGGGAAACTTATTGAGCAGTGTATGACCGTTAAAGTGAAAATCTCCGATAATCGGTTGGTTATAGCCTTTTTTGCGCAGCTGATCAATGATTCGCGGAACATTTTCCGCCGCTGCCGCGTCATTGACCGTCCAACGGACCATTTGTGATCCGGCCTCAATCAGGGCCATCGTCTGTGTGAGCGTGGCCTCCGTATCGGCGGTCGGCGTGTCCGTCATCGACTGAACCACCACAGGATGCTGGCCGCCAAGCGGCACCTCTCCGACGTAAACCGTTGGGGTTATTCTGCGTTTGAGCTGCTCCATGATAAAAGATTTGCTTTCGTGATCGGGATGAATTAGTATTTACTCTCGGTAAAATCATGATATAATGACACAATTCACAAGTCAAATCAAGCAGATTTGCCGAACAAAACTCACAATACACACAGAATATGGACATTTATCTCGCCAAAACTCAGGGATTTTGCGCCGGCGTTTCCTTCGCGATTGAAATCGTCGATCGCGCCCTAAAACAATATGGACCGCCTCTTTACGTCTACCACGAAATCGTCCACAACACGTATGTGGTTAATGAATTTCGGAACAAGGGTGTTGTCTTTATCGAAGACCTCAAGGACGTACCCGTAGGATCAAAGTTGATTTTCTCCGCCCATGGTGTACCGCCGCAGGTAATTGCCCAGGCCGAAGAACGAAAGCTGCAGTATGTCGATGCCACCTGCCCGCTGGTGACCAAGGTTCACAATGAAGCGGTCAAGTTTTCCAATCAAAAATTGGAGACCATCCTCATCGGTCACCGCGGCCATCAGGAACTGATCGGAACGTCCGGCTATGTCGACCCCGATTATCTGCATATCGTTGAGGACGAGGACGACATCGACAAACTGGATATTCCATCAGACGCGCCCGTTGCCTTTATCACACAAACAACCTTGTCTGTCGACGACACGCAGGCCATGATTGACAAACTCAAGGAAAAATTTCCGCAGCTCAATGCGCCTCCACGATCAGACCTGTGCTATGCCACGCAGAATCGACAGGATTCGGTTAAGGATCTGGCCAAATACTGCGATGTGATCATCATCTGCGGTTCGCCCAATAGTTCCAATAGCAATCGCCTTCGTGAAACAGGTGAAAAAGCCGGTTGTCCCAGCTACATCATTGACACCGCTGAGGAACTGGACTTAAGCGTCCTCGAAAATCGTCAAAAGGTCGGGATCAGCTCCGGTGCCTCAGTACCCCGAATCATTGTGGATCAACTGGTGGAACGGATTCAGGCCAAATATCCAGAATCCGTCGTGCATGAGTTTGAAAACCCCGAAAAAAACATCGTATTCGCGCTTCCCAAGATCTAGAGATATTATGGCTAAACTAATCATCGACGACATCGAACACGACATCCCCGACGGTGAAAAAATAGATGACATCTGTGAAAACGAAGGCATTCCCTTCAGCTGCAACTCCGGCGTGTGTGGCACGTGTCAAATTGAGATCATTGAAGGACAGGAAAATCTGAATGACCTCAACGATGAAGAAGACGCGCTTGGCATGGACCGCAACAATCGCCTCAGCTGTCAATGCCGTATCGTTGCCGGCACTGTCAAAATCACATATTAATCGTCACGATCAATCCGAGCGAACGCCATGGAATTTTCCCTCTGCGACCACACGATCGACACTGCCCAGCTGACGTCGCGACTCAAGACACCAGAGTCTGGAGCCGTCAACATCTTCGAAGGTATCGTCCGTAATCACAACAACAATCAGGCGGTGAAAGGCCTCTTCTATGAGGCCTATCCGGATCTGTGCGAAAACGAGATTCAGAAAATTTTTGAGGAAGTCCGTCAACTATTCAATCCACATCAGGTGATCTGTCAGCACCGTACCGGCGCCCTTGACATTGGCGACACCGCCGTATGGATTGGAGTGTCATCCGCGCACCGGGACACATCCTTTAAGGCCTGCCGTTATCTGATTGATGAAATCAAATCGCGTTTACCGATCTGGAAAAAAGAAGCTTATACCTCAGGGCAATCGGATTGGGTCAATTGCGCACAACCGGCCAATCGCATTGATCCTGCCCAATACTACTCCCGACAAATGCTCTTACCGGAAGTCGGATCGGCCGGACAATCAAAACTAAATCACAGCAAAGTCTTGGTCGTTGGCGCAGGCGGATTGGGTTCGGCCGCGTTGATGGGATTAGCCGGATCCGGCATCGGCACGATCGGCATCGCTGAATTTGACCAATTAGAAGAGCACAATCTGCATCGGCAACACCTGTACGCGCACTCGGATATCCGACAACCCAAGGTCCAACTGGCCGGCCAACGCGTCCAGGCACTCAACCCTTCGCTTCAGATCATTATTCACGACCAGAAACTATCGGCACAGAATATCAAATCCATCCTGCCGACATATGATATCATCCTCGATTGCACGGATAACTTTGCCACCAAATTTCTACTCAACGATGCGGCTGTCTTATACCACCGCCCTTTGATTCAAGCCAGTTTGTATCAACATGACGCACAGTTACGGCAGTACATTCCCGGAGCGACCGCCTGTTTAAGATGCGTGTGGCCTGAGCTGCCCGAAGCGGGATGCATCGGAACCTGTCAGGATAGCGGTGTTTTCGGTGATGTTGCCGCGACCATGGGACACCTTCAATCGCTCAGCGCGATTCGCTGGCTGTTGGGTGCACCTCAAAATATCGGTCAGACCCTGCTGTTTGATCTCGGTCATATGAACATTCAGAAGATCTCTGAGCCCGTCAACCCGCAATGTCCGGTATGCAGCAGCCAACCAAAGATTACAGCCATTGATGCGGGGCAATATGAACCTCACCATGAATGGACGGCAGACATCGAACAGCTGGCAGACGAAACCATACGTTCAGCCACGTTCATTGATGTCCGTGAATCGTACGAACGGGCGATGGCGCCCCTTAAGGAAATCGACTCCATGCATCTACCCTGCAGCCGATTTGATCCGTCGCTTTTCCGGATGCCGGCAGACGGATCCACGGTTTATTTTTTCTGCGCCAAAGGTATTCGTTCGCTGGCCGTCGTCGAAAACCTGGCGGCCCTGGGCCTGAAAAATATCGTTTCGCTGAACAATACCTTTTCACAAATCCGCCAGCGGTTACAATTGATGGATCAAACGGTTCACTCAAATCCGGACTAGGGTCAGCGCATGCCTTCTGTCTCCCCCGAAAAATTTAATTTAGCCATCCACACCGATCAGCCTCTGCGTGACTTTACGACGTTCAAGCTGGGCGGACTGCCGAAATTTTTAGTTCACTGTCAGACAACAGATGAACTCCAACGGACCGTGACGTTCACCCATTCCAATCATGAGAAATTCATCTTGATAGGCGGCGGCTCTAATCTGGTGATCAGTGATGCGGGGATCAACTGCGGCGTGATCCGGTATGTCTCTGAGCAACCAATCATCAAACCTCTATCCGATCATCAATTCAGGGTGTCGGCCTCGACAATACTGGATGATTTCGTACTGTATGCGGCCCAACGGGGTTTTCACGGAATTAACTATGCCAGCGGTATCCCGGGAACCATCGGCGGTGCGATCGTGGGGAATGCCGGCGCCTTTGGTCAGCAGATTGCGGAATGCCTCGTCGCCGTTGTGCTGGTCAACCCTCAAGGAGTGGCCATTGAAATTCCGGCTGCCGAGATCGAGTTCAGCTACCGGCACTCAAGCCTGAAAGACAGTCCGGATATTGTCGCCGAGGCGATCATCCAACTTGCGCCTGGTTCCACGGAATCTCTGTTAAACGAGCGCGAAGAAATACTGGCGATCCGCCGCGAGAAACATCCCGACCTCAAACGTCACCCCTGCGCCGGCAGTTTTTTCCGGAACATCGAACCCACCTCCAAGGCCGGACGCCGACAGGCCACAGGATGGTTTCTGGAACAGGCAGGCGGCAAAGATTTAAGATCGGGTGGCGCATATATCTACCCCAAGCATGCCAATATCATCACACGGGATGACAATGGCACGGCGCAGGACGTCTTTGACCTGTCGCAAAAGATGGCCCAGCTCGCCAAAGAGAGATTTAATCTGGACTTGGTCCGCGAAGTGCGTTTTGTCGGCAACCTCGACGGTAAACCCGATCACATTTCGGCCGTGATTTGGTAAAAAAAAAGCGCGCCGGCCTGGTATGGTTCGACGCGCTTTTGACAAATACGTCCGATCCTAGTTATTGACCCGCTCCTCCAACAACATCCGCTGGGTGTCATAGAAATCATCCTGCATCCGCAGAAATTCCGAGCGCTCTTCCTCCAACGCCTGGATCAACGATCTTTCTTCTTGGTTATGAAATTCGATGGCCTTACGTAGTTCCTGCAACTTGGCCTTACGACGGTTGTAGATATTCAGGAAGGCATCGTATGACTCTTTTTCTTTTTGATACAGCATCTTGCGTTTCATTTCCAGCGCGCCATGCTTCTGGTTCAATTTCGCCAGCTCTTCCTCCATGCGGCGTTTTTCCGCTTCATATTTGGCACGGGCGGCATCACGTTCTTTCTGCAGCCGCATGCGCTCTTCCGAAAACTCCTGATTGGCCCGATCACGTTCCTGCTGAAACTGAATTCGGGCTTGTGCCTGCTCATCCATAAATTGCCGTCGCTCTTCGTCCATCTGTGTTTTGACAGCCTGCCGTTCTTTCGCTAACTCCTGCTCTAGCTGACTTCGCTCCACTGAAAATTGGTTGCGTAATTCGCTTTGTTCAGCCATCAGGCGCTGACGTTCATCTTCCATGCTGGCCCTAAGCTCTCGTTCTTCGTCCGCCAGGCGCTCCTTGATGGATTTGACCTGAGCTTCATATTCTGACTGCAACTGCGCATTCTTTTGCTGCTGGTCGTTGACGCGCCGGGTCCATTCCCGGTTCTCGGCCTTGAGCTTGCGGAAATCCTCGCGAAGTTTATTGTTCTCAAGATAAAGCTCACGGTTAAGCTCGCGCGCGCTGCGATAGTTGCGTCGAAGCCTGGCGTTGTCTTCCAGGACCTGATCCTCCAGAATGGCCTGAGCCCCGCGGTATTCGCGTATTTGTTTTTGGTAAATGGATTGGTCGGCGTGCGCCTGGCTGATAAAAAATGGAACAGCCAGACAGACCAAAGTGGTGAACAATGACATTCGACAGAGCTGATTCATAGCGAGATCCTTTCCCAAAGGTGTTATTGATTCTAGTACTATATCACAATTCGACTGATCCAGCAAAAAGTTAATTTTTCTGTAAAACAATGTATTTCTTATACTTACATCACTCTAAATATCCGATCCCCCGAGAAACTATCCACCGATCTGGAACATTTCCATTTTATCATCTTCCTGTGAGGTTGACTTAGATCGCCGTTCCTGCGAATAACGATCGCGCCGTCGGGACCAAATGCCGGCGATTCGCGCCTTCAACTCGCCGTCAGGAATACTGTCACTTAAGAATTCTCGGATGCTATGACCATCACTGGCAAATAGGCATGTCACCACCCGTCCGTCGGCCGTTAACCGCACACGGGTGCATGAATCACAAAACGGTTGACTGATCGATGAGATAAATCCAATCTCGGCACTGCCGTCTAGCAAAGTGTAGCGCTTGGCCACTTCTCCAAAGTAATTCTCATCAACCGCCCTCAACGGATAAACTTGCGACACACGCCGCAAGAGTTCTTTGGATGGCACCACATAGTCGCTCTGCCAGTGATTACACGTGCCGACATCCATATACTCGATAAACCGGACGATGTGCCCCGAACCGCGAAAATGCTCGATCAAATCAATCACCTGATGATCATTGACGCCACGCTGAACCACAACATTTATCTTGAGGTTCGAGAAGCCCGCTAATTCCGCGGCTTTAATGCCATCGAGCACCTGTCGAGAAGTTCCGCGATGTCCGCTCATCGACCGAAACACGCGGGCATCCAGCGCATCCAGACTCACCGTCAATCTCTTGAGCCCGGCGGCAAACAGATCCCCAGCATAATCCGACAATAACGCCCCATTTGTCGTTAAGGCCAGATCCTCGACATACGGCTGCGCCGATAACTCCTGGATCAGGCCCGGCAATCCCGGCCGCAGCAACGGTTCTCCGCCGGTGATACGGTATTTGCGAACTCCTAGCTCCCCAAAGATTCGACTGACTCTCAGAATCTGCTCAAAGCTCATCCATTGATCATTTTTCATGAACGAATACGACTGACCTTCCCCCTCGGGCATACAGTAGCTGCAACGAAAATTACATCGGTCGATGACTGAAATTCGCAAGTCATGAATGGGACGATTTAATTGATCGACGGTACGCGTCACGCCGAGTTCTCCGTACTGGTTATCGTTGATTGATTATTGATCGCATTGGCTGCTGTCTTCCATGGCAGCGTAGCGCAATGCACACGTGACGGGTACTCCCGTATTCCAGCAAAGATTCTGAGTGCGTCAGGGATACGGACGTCTGACAATCTGACCTTTGGATCAACCAGTTTAAGAAACGATTGCAGAACGTCATCAAAGACCTCAACGGACTGTTCTTTGAGCGCCTCGGTCATCAACGACGCCGACGCCTTACACACCGCGCAGCAGTCTCCGTCAAAGTGGAAACTCCTGATCGTATTGTCCGTGATCAATAAATAAAGATGTATGTGATCGCCGCAGATTGGATTGTAACCTTCGGCATGATGTGACGCATTCTCGAGCGGACCAAAATTCTTCGGCGCCCGGCTGTGTTCGATAATTGTCTGCTGATACAACTGCGTGTCCGGATCTGGCATGACGTTCACCGGAAGAGTTCAATGGATTTCTGCACCGCCCGCACAAATCGATCGACGTCGTCTCTCGTGTTGTAGATCGAAAAGGACGCCCGTGACGTCGCGCTGATCCCAAAATGGTCCATGACCGGCTGGGTGCAATGATGCCCTGTCCGAATCGCCACACCTTCCTCATCGACGAGGGTTCCCATGTCATGGGCGTGCACATCTTCGTGAATAAATGACAAAATCGCCGTTTTGGATTGGGCCGTCCCGATGATACGGATTCCGTCGATCTTGGATAGTTCAGCGGTGGCATAGGCCAATACATCGGCCCGATGCGCGTGCGTATTGGCCAATCCCAAATCCTGCACATACTGTACCGCCCGACCCAAACCGATAAAACCGGCGATGTTAGGCGTACCGGCCTCAAATTTGTAGGGCAGCGTGTTATAAACAGTCTTGTCAAAAGTGACGGACCGGATCATATCACCCCCGCCCCGGTAGGGCGGCATCTCGTTAAGCCATTTGGCCTTTCCGTACAGCACACCGGTGCCCGTCGGACCAAATAACTTGTGCCCCGAAAAGGCCAGGAAATCACAATTCAGCTTCTGAACATCGATCGGGAAATAACTGACCGCCTGCGCGGCATCCAACAAAACCGGCACTTGCCTGGCATGAGCGAGCTCTATGATTTTCTCGACAGGATTGATCGTCCCCAAAGAATTCGACACATAGACGACCGAGACCAGTCGAGTCCGCTCATTGAGCAGCTTCTGAAAAGTCTCCAGACACAGCTCACCTCGATCATTGAACGGGACGACCTTAAGAACACATCCGCGCTCTTCGCATAACATCTGCCACGGGACAATGTTGGAGTGATGCTCCATCTCCGTGATCAGGATCTCGTCGCCTTCCTCCACAAACCGTCGGCCATAGCACTGAGCCACAAGATTAATCGCGTCAGTGGTCCCGCTGGTGAAGATAATCTCCTCCAGCGCCGGTGCGTTGATAAATGACTGGATACGCTCCCTCGCCCCTTCATAGGCCGACGTCGCGCGCTCACTAAGCGTGTGGACACCGCGGTGCACATTGGCGGTTTCCGCTGAATAATGATGGCAAACCGCGTCGATGACACACTGAGGCTTTAATGTCGTCGCGCCATTGTCCAGATAGACCAATGGATGACCGTTTATCTCGACGGCGAGGTTCGGAAAATCACTCCGAACCTTGTCGATATCAAACTGTACGGTTGATGAACTCATTATAGTTGAGCAAATGATGGTTCGAGCAGGATATGAAGCTTGCGGTTAATCTCTTCATCCTGAATGGTGTTGAGCAAATCATCAACAAACCCGCGGGCAAGCATCTTCTTCGCCGCCACTTTACCGATGCAGCGGGTTTGCAGATAGAATAATTCATCATCATTCAGCTGACCAATCGTCGCACCGTGGGTGCATCGCACATCATCGGCAAAGATCTCCAGCTGCGGTTTGGTATCCACCCGGCAATCCGTCCCCAGCAGCAAATTTTTGTTCAGCTGATAAGAATTGGTTTGCTGGGCGATAGGTTTCACAAATATCTTGCCATTGAAAACCGCCCGAGCGGACTGGTTCAAAATCCCCTTGTACAGCTGATTGCTGATACAGTTCGGAAATCGATGATCGACGGCTGTGTGATTGTCGACATGCTGATGACCATAAAGGCAGTACAAACCGTTTAGCGTCGAGTTGATCCCTTCGCCGTTCAGGACAATATCCAGATTGTTCCGGTTCAGACGGCTTCCGGTCTGGACCGAAATGCTGTCGAGGTTGGAATTTTGTTCCTGCCACACGCGCGTATTGTTAATGTGATAGGCCTTGAGACTTTCATGCTGAGCCTTGGTATAGTGAAGCGTCGCGTTTTCCGCCAGATAAATGTCAGTCAACGCGTTTGTAAAGTAGGTGATATCATCCTTAAAACTGATATGTGATTCCAGCACCGTCGCTTCGCAGGACTTACCCGCCATGATGACGGATCGAGGAAAACTCAGGGCCTCCGCGGCTGATGCACTGGTGACATGTACAATGTGAATACATTCTTTGGTTGTCGTGTTGGCATCAATCCCAATAAAAACGCCATCGTCGGTCAAGGCACTGTTGAGGGCCACAAATGTGGTGGATTCTCCCACATCATACCGGCTGATTAAATCCTGCACCCGAGATGTATTTGACTTCAACGCCTCTTTTAACGACGTGATCGTAATTCCCGACGGAATTTTGTTCAATCTAGACAGACTGGCCGAAAAATTTCCGTTCACGAACACATAGAGGATATCGTCCGGACCGCAGTAATTCTCAAACGACTGACTTTCCGCCAAGTCCGCCTCCGTTGACGCGGAGAACGTCTGACTGATAATGTCGTTTAGTTTGGTGTACTTCCACTCTTCGTCTTTATTGGTCGGAACACCGATCTCTGTAAAACGGGACAGACTTTTTTGTCTCAAATCCTTGATCCATTGCACGGACTCACCCTGAACCCGTTGCTTGGCCAATTCATTAAAATTCTTGATAAACGATTGCGTTTTGATTGCTGTTTCACTCATATATCTTCCATCCTTGTCTTTTGCGCTGATATTGTCTCCGACCTATTTGATCAACCAATCGTAGCCCTTTTCCTCAACCGCCAAAGCCAGCTCCTTACCCTCTGATTTGATGATCTTCCCGTTGTAAAGGATATGGACAAAGTCAGGAACAATGTAATTGAGCAGACGCTGGTAATGAGTAATCACTAACGTGGCGTTGTCCTTTCGCTTGAGTTTATTTACACCGTCGGCCACAATCTTCATCGAATCAATATCCAACCCGGAATCAGTTTCATCCAATACGGCAAAGCGCGGATTCAAAATTGCCATTTGAAGGATCTCATTACGCTTTTTCTCTCCACCAGAAAAATCCACATTCAATGGACGCTGAGTGAACTTGTCATCCATTTCCAATAGCTTGAGCTTTTGCTCCAGGTATTCATTAAAAGCCACGGGATCCAACTCTTCAGCGCCTTGATGACGGCAGACCTCATTGAATGCCGCCCGAAGAAATACGCTTGTGTTGACCCCCGGGATCTCGACGGGATACTGGAACGCCAAAAAGATGCCTTCTCTCGCCCGCTCTTCCGGTTCGAGGTCGAGGATATTGATCTTCTTGAAGTTGACCTCATAAATGATTTCACCCTCAGTGACTTCGTACTCCGGATGACCTGAAATAATCTTGGCCAATGTGCTTTTACCGGAACCGTTCGGCCCCATAATGGCGTGCACTTCACCCGGATTGATCGTTAGATCGATTCCCTTTAATATCTCCGTCCCATCCGCCTCGACTTTGGCGTGCAAATTCTTAATCTCAATCATTGTATACTCCTTCAAATGGTTTGATCTTTATTTTCCAGACTGGAATATGCGATCTATCCGACGCTGCCTTCCAGTTTCATTTCCAATAACTTAACGGCCTCGACCGCAAATTCAAGCGGAAGCTCTTTGAATACTTCCTTACAAAATCCGTTAATGATCAGCGATATCGCCGCCTCCATATCCAACCCTCGACTGGTCAGATAGAACAACTGTTCGGCATTGATCTTGGATGTCGACGCCTCATGCTCCATCGTGGCTGAATTATTGTTGATCTCTATGTAGGGAAACGTGTTGGCTGAACACTTGTTACCGACCAGCATCGAATCACATTGAGAATAGTTCCGCGCGTTGTCCGCCGACGGCTGGACCTTGACAAGCCCACGGTACGTGTTATTCGATTCATCGGTTGAAATCCCTTTGGATACAATCGTACTCGTTGTATTTTTGCCGATATGAATCATCTTGGTGCCCGTATCCGCCTCCATCCGATGATTGGTGAGCGCCACGGAATAAAATTCGCCGATCGATTCATCACCCTTGAGGATGACACTCGGGTACTTCCATGTGATAGCCGACCCGGCTTCAACCTGCGTCCATGAAATCTTTGACCGGCGGCCGCGGCAATTTCCGCGTTTGGTAACGAAGTTGTAAATCCCGCCTTTTCCTTCCTTGTCACCGGAGTACCAATTCTGCACCGTCGAATACTTGATCTCAGCGTTATCCAATGCCACCAGCTCGACCACCGCTGCATGCAGCTGATTTTCATCCCGCATCGGGGCCGTACACCCTTCGAGGTAGCTCACATAGCTCCCTTCTTCGGCGACAATCAGGGTCCGCTCAAACTGACCGGTCCCGGCTGAATTGATCCGGAAATATGTCGATAATTCCAACGGACAGCGGACCCCTTTGGGAATGTAGCAGAACGAGCCGTCACTAAACACCGCGGAATTCAGCGTCGCGAAGAAATTATCGGTGTAGGGAACCACCGAGCCGATGTACTTCTTAACCAGCTCCGGGTGATTCTCAATCGCTTCGGTCATTGAACAGAATATAACCCCCACCTTCTCCAGTTCAGACTGATGCGTGGTTCCGACAGAAACACTGTCAAACACCGCGTCCACGGCCACCCCGGTCAACCGTTTTTGTTCGCTCAACGGAATCCCCAGGCGTTCAAAAGTCTTGATCAACTCCGGATCAACTTCATCCAGACTCTTTGGACCTTCCGACGCGGCTTTCGGCGCCGTGTAGTAACTCAAGGCCTGATAATCAATCGGACCGTACTTGAAGTTCGGCCATTGTGGCTCTTTCAACGTCAACCAGTGGCGATAGGCCTTCAGCCGCCACTCGCGCATCCAGTCAGGCTCTTTTTTCTTGTCACAAATCATATTGATGACATCTTCGTTCAAGCCCGCCGGGATCCGGTCGGTCTCGATGTCCGTATAAAATCCGTATTTGTATTCTCTCGACGATAACGCGTTTTCTTCGATCGTCTTTTCGTTCAGCATTTTATCTTCAACAGCTTTGTTCATTGGATTGTCCTTGGTCAGTTAGAGTTGATTTCTTCCAGCGATTTCTTGGCTCTAATGTTTTTCTCTTGAGAGTGTTTCGATTTTATCAAATCACCTATCATTATGGAACGGAAAAGTTTATTGAGGTTTTCATTGAGATTCAGCATCGGCGAAATGATATGGCACGTTGATGAAATTTCACAATTCGAATAATCTCCATGAAAACAATTGGCGATCTCAATCGGCCCGATAATCATCTTCGACAACTCATGCATCGAGATCGTGTTTAAATCTTTGATGATCTGATACCCGCCCTTGGCCCCTTGCTCCGCCTGCAGGATCTCATTCTGGGTCATGATCTGCAGGACACGGGATGTCGGATCGAATGGCGTATGGTAAACATCACAGACTTCCTTGGCCGACGTGAGCTGTCCGGGACTCTTCATGCTCATATGCTTGAGGGCAATCAGCGCGTACTCAATTTTCCGGTTTATCTTGAACATGGTTTGCTCCTCGAAGATCGGCGCCGCCGACAAAATGGCAATCGTCTAATTTTTCAAATCCACATGCAGTTCGTTGATCTTAGCGGCCAGAATAAAATCATTTTCAGATAACCCGCCGATGGCATGTGTACTCAACACAATTTCCAGATTCCGGTAACCGGTCAAATGCAAGTCTGGATGATGATCGTCAGCTTGGGCCACATACCCGATCTTGGTCATAAACTCAATCGCGGCCATAAAGTCACGCGTCTGATACTTTCGACTGATCAGCTTGCCCGCACCGTCAATGTCCCAACCAGGTGTTTGACGGCTCAGCGTCTCCGCCGCCTCCCGGTCCAAAGGTGAGACGCCTCCCTCGCAGGGTTGGCATTTTCGTTTGGATAAAGCGGTATCATTCATATGTGTTTCCTATTCAATTAGAATACCTCGGCGAGCTCGACGACGATATCCGGATTATACTGATCTTTTAAGATGTTTTCGATCGCCTTCATCGTCCCCATCGAGGCGCTAGGACAGGATCCGCATGCCCCTTGGTAAAAAACCTTCAGGACATTGTTTTCGTAACTCGTCAGCTGGATATCCCCCCCGTCCATCTGTAAGGCGGGACGAACAGTCTGATCCAGAATCGAATTGATCTGATCCATCTCAGGTGAGGATTTAATCTCGGCTGAAGCCTCGGCCTTGGGCTCTTCGGTCTTGAAGTTCGGATCATGCTGCTCAATATTTGACATGATGGTCGCCTTGATCTTTTCCTCCAACTCATCCCAATCGGCCTTTCCGTCTTGCGTTACCGTGATGTAATTGTCGTAAAAATAAACTTCCGTGATGAAACTGCTGATATCAAATATGGCCTTGGCCAGCGGATTATGTTCACAATCGCTTCCCTTTTTGTACGTGAAATTACCTTCGGTCTTGACCGGGACATTCACCACAAACTTTAGCGCGTTCGGATTGGGCGTGCTTTGAATCATCAATCGGATTTCCATATTTGACTCCGTCTTTTGTATCGATTGTTGAACTGATATATACTTCAAAAAAAAACTTATTTGGTCTTTAATTGTACACGGTTTTGAGGGTAAATCAAGCATTTTTCAGCTGTCCGCCGTCATTCGCCCGACCCGGCATCTGAATCATAAACTACTGAAATATATTGCTTTATGCAATCTCATACTGATCAAGCAACATCTCGGCAAACGCTAAGCTGCACGTAAACGCCGGTGAAACCGCATTCAGCAGATGGACACTCGACTTGTCCGCTTCCACCACGAAATCCTGGACCAATTTACGGGTCTTGGTATCCAGCAGCTGCGCCCGAATCCCCGGCTGCGTGTACTCAGTAAATCCATCCGGATCGATCTGCTCGACCATGGCCTGAGCCAACCCGACAAAATACCGCTTACGATACTTGCGCATCTCTTCAAACGCCAACGAACGAAATCCAAATGAATTTTGCGCGAATAACCTGACCTCCTCCATGCTGATCTTTAACATCTCGCCCAACCGGAAGTTGTCCCAAAATCCGTACTGCTCTTTCCAAAGAGCCGGAATCGCCGTTGGGCCGATCTTGATCGTACCGTCGACGGTCTTGGTGAAATGTACACCCAGAAACGGATTACGCAAGTTGGGAACCGGATATACATGCACCTTTACGTCCGTCTTGTTCTTGGTGTACTTGAGATACAATCCTTTAAACGGGATCATGGTGTACTGCCCGCCAAAGCCAAAATCCCGGGCGATCGTATCGGCGTATGACCCGGCACAATTGATCACCCGATCGCCTTGAAAACTTCCACGATTGGTCTCGACAGCGCCGGACTGACGACGCAGGTATTTGGTTTCAAAAAGAAATTCCACCCCGGCCGACTCCAGCTGCTCACGCATACAACGGCATACCTGTTTGGGATCGATACTGGCCGTGTCCGGTGACCATAAGGCTTTTTCGTAGGTCTTGACGTTGGGATCGATCTCTTTGGCCTGATCGGCACCGATGATCTCGACATTCGATCCATTGCGATGCCCGCGCTTTTCGAGCTCATATAACGTATCCCGCTCATCCGCGTCCTGGGCCACCACCAGTTTGCCGCATTCATTGATATCCAGCTGATGACGTCGGCAAAATTCCTTCATGGCATGATTTCCCGCGACGGTCAACTTGGCCTTTAAACTGTCAGCCGTATAATAAAACCCGGCATGCAGCACGCCGCTGTTGCGGCTGGACGCATGAAAGGCTTCCCGGGTTTCTTTGTCAATGATAAGCAGACTGGCATCCGGACGCCTGATCTTGATCGCCCGCGCGATAGCCATACCGACGATGCCGCTTCCGATGATTATGTAATTGTATTTCTTGGTCATGTCGAATAAAATAAAAAAGATAAAATCGTTTACGCAAAACCGCGTCACCAAAGGAGCGTATATGTCTGATCCAGAAGTCCCCCAAAAAGCCCCGTATGTTCAGGAAACCAACGTCGGTAAATATGCCTGGTGCTCGTGTGGCAAATCCGACAAACAGCCATTTTGCGACGGCAGCCACCGTAACACCGATATGACACCGGTTATCGTTGAGATCGAGACAAAAAAGAATGTTGCGTGGTGCGGTTGCAAGCACACCAAAACACCGCCCTACTGCGACGGCTCGCACAAAGATCTATCATGAAGAAGAAAAAATTTTCGTACGCTCAAAACAAACCGTTCACACTTGACGTTAAACCGGGGAAATATGCCTGGTGTTCCTGCGGCGAATCCCGCAAACAGCCGTTTTGCGACGGCAATCATGAAGAGACGGGAATGTATCCGGTTGTGGTCACCATCACGGAAGAACAAACCGTTCACTGGTGCGGATGCAAATCGTCTGAGAACGCCCCTTTCTGCGATGGAACGCATCAAAAATTCATCGATGCTTAGGCCAGAAACGTATCACCCTTGGCCCAATTCTCACGCGGCACCTCATCAATAACCAGATACGTGCTGGGTTTGGGCTTTCCACAGACGTCTTCCATGGTCTGAGCAAAGCGTTGCGCAATCTCGTCTTTTTGTTCTTTGGTTAATCGTCCCGCCACTCTTAGACTTATGTACGGCATAACTGTTCCTTTGGTTATGTGTGATTAATTGAAGATATTCGGATAGACTGGTTACTTCTTTTCAAGCAAATACAGACCGGTATTCGCAAACAGGTTGGCAAACATCTTGATGCGCTTGTTGTTGGCAATGCCGCATTCACGAACGATGGTGATGTCATGATCCCGGCAGAATATCCGGAAATCCTTGATACTTAAAAATCTCAAGTTGGGCGTATCATACCACTCGTACGGTAAACCTTTGGTCATCGGAACCCGCCCGCTGAAAAATATCTGCAACCGTGCCCCGAGATGACAGAAATTCGGGATCCCGACGATAACACGCTTGCCGACACGCAGCGCTTCGAGGATCACTTTCTTGGGGTGCAGCACCTCTTGAAGACTTTCATTGAGAATGACGTAATCAAAACGCTTGCTGGAATAGTCCTCAAGGCCGGTATCAATATCACCATGCGACACGCTCACGCCCTTGGCCATCGCCTCATAAATCGCCTGTTCGTTGATCTCAATCCCTGAGGCATGCGCCTTCTTCTCTTTAATGAGCAGCGCCAACAGGGATCCGTCACCACATCCCAAATCCAGGACCTTGGAATTTTCTTTGACTGTCTCAACGATGAGTTTGTGATCTACACGCATAGCTTTAGATAAACCGCTGTAAAAAATGTGATACAACTTTGGATTGATTCTCAACTTCAATCAAAAAGGCGTCATGTCCGTAACTGGAGTCGATAAGAATCGCCGATACATCCAGATCATTGGCCTTAAGCGCCTTAACCATTTGCTTGGATTGATACGGCGGATACAGCCAGTCACTGCTGAATGAAATCACCAAGAACGGACACTTGGCCGGGGCAAAGGCCTCGGTCAAACTGGTCTTCTCCGCTGTTATATCAAAATAATCGAGCGCCTTGGATAGATACAGATAGGAATTCGCATCAAACCGCTGAACAAAACTCTCACCGCGGTAATTCAAATAGCTCTCCACTTCAAAATCGGTGGAGAAATCATAGCCCAGCTTTTCTTTTTTCATGAGCTTGCGTCCGAACTTTTCGTCCATTGACTTCTCGCTCATATACGTAATGTGACCGATCATACGCGCAACGGCCATCCCGCGCGCCGGTATCGATTTCCCGTAGTAATCGCCGTTCTCCCAATCCGGATCGCTCATAATCGCCCGTCGGGCGACTTCATGCAGGGCGATCTGCTGGGCGGTATGCCGGGTGTTGGTGGCAATGGCGATGCACGATCGTAGTGATTCCGGATACTTGATCGACCATTCCAACGCCATCAAGCCTCCCATGGATCCACCCGCAACATTCAGCAATGTGGAGATCCCCAGATGATCGATAAGCTGTTTCTGGACCACGACCATGTCTTCCACCGTGATTACGGGAAAACTCAATCCATACGGTCGCCCCGTCTTGGGATTGGTTGAGGCCGGCCCGGTACTGCCCTTGCATCCGCCCAAAACATTGGCGCAGATGACAAAATATTTGTCTGTGTCGAAGGCCTTGCCGGGACCGATCATGGTGTTCCACCACCCCGGTTTCTTGTCACCCTCATGATAACCGGCCGCATGCGCGTCGGATGTTAGAGAATGAAAGACGAGAATGGCATTGGATTTGTCGGCATTTAGTTGTCCGTAAGTCTCGTAGGCGATGGTGATAGGGCCCAGCCGTTCACCACTTTTGAGCTTGAGCTCATGCGGCGGTTCATGGCAGGTAAAGAATTGCGTTGTAACGACCCCAAGATCCGGCATAGTAATAAATGTAGCTATTCTAATAGGTTAGAAATTTAGACAAATATTAGCATAGCGCTTTCGTGAAGTCAACGACAACCAACGGATCACCGTCATGTAGAATGGGATATATTTGACTAAAAGTTTTGAGAGAAAATTGGATATTCGCACCCGAGGTCACCCGTTGAGCTAGCCGGCGTATTCGAACATGGCATTCACACAGGCCTTAGCACGTTTCAGGACGTCAGGATCGATCCTCACCCGATCGCGCTCCGTCGGCGCCGTCAGTACGCGTTTGATATCTTCAAGGGTATTCGATTTCATGTACTTGCATAATGTGCACGAACCAACCAGCGTCTTCCCGGGAAGCTCAACACTCAGACGGCCCGATAGTCCGCATTCGGTTAACATCAGAAACTGATCGTTATCGGATTCCTTCATGTAATTGAGAAGTTGTGAGGTACTGCCGACATAATCGGAATTCTTGACCACCGCCTCATTGCACTCCGGATGCGATATTATCTTGGCCTCTGGATACTCGGTGCGGATCTTGAAGATCTGCTCGGCGTCATACTCTTCGTGAACATAGCATGTGCCGCTGTAATACTGGATCTCCTTCTTGATCCCGCGCTTTTTCAATTCGTTGACCAGATTGATACCCATCAGTTTATCGGGCAGAAAATAGATCTTATCATTTGGAATGTTGATACAAATGTCATACACATTGGATGAGGTGACACACACATCACATTCTGCCTTGACTTCAGCGGTGGTGTTGATGTAACAGACAAACGTATGGTCGGGATACTTCTTCTTCAAATCCCGAACCTGCTGGGCGGTGATCGAATCAGCCAGTGAACATCCGTCATTAAGCCCCGGAATCAATACCTCTTTGTCCGGATTCAGGATCTTGGCTGTATCTCCCATAAAACGGACGGCCGCAAACACAATAACTTCGGCATCAGTTTCCATCGCCTTCTTACTCAGATAATATGAGTCACCGACGTAATCGCCCACGCCGTAAATGATGTCGGGCGTCACATACGAATGGACCAGAACACAGGCATTCTTCTCACGCTTCAAGGCCTTGATCTCGTTGATCAGCGGCGTCAGCTCCTCACACTTCTTATGAGAATACTGACAGACTTGTCCGCCCACCTTTACATCTTTCAGCACGTCATAGAGTTCATCCGCCGTGATTTTATCTTGTGTAAGAATCATAATGTTCCTATGGATAATGGGTTATTGAATTAGGTAAGATTGATGAAAGTGTCGAGCCGCCAGACTCGAATTATCATAGATGTTCAGTTTCGGAATGTCAATCTCGAATAATCGCCTACCAGGAACCGCCGATGGCCTTGATCAATTCCACGGCGTGGATCAGACGCTGGACCTTGATCTGAGAGGCCTGTAGTTCAGCATCCAGACGCGACCGCTCAGCGTCGATCACTTCGAGAAAGGTCACAAGCCCCTCTTCGTAGCGCGAAATCGAGATCTTCGCTGTTTTGCGAGATGAATCCAGCACTTCTTTCTGCGCCCGGGCCTGATCTTTACGCATCTGGACATTGTTTAAGGCTGTCTCGACTTCGCCGATGGCCTCCAGCACCCGCTGCCGGTACTCCTCGACCGTTTGAATGTACTCAGCCTCATACGCCTGCAATTCAGAGCGTAAACGGTTACCGTTAAAGATCGGCAGCGACACATTCGGACCCAATCCCCAAAATCGACTTTCCCAGTCAAACAGATCGCTGGCCTTCACACTGCGTAAACCACCGGTCGCGGTTAGCGAAAGTTTGGGATAAAACGCGGCTTCGGCCACACCAATCTTGGCGTTGGCGGCGGCGACCATTCGTTCAGCCTCCGCAATATCAGGCCGGCGTTCCAGCAACTGCGAAGGAATAATCACCGGTACACGGGGAACGCGCGTGTTGAGGGACTGCTCACGGATCACAAATCGGCCGGGCTGCTGACCACAAAGGACCGCCAGAGCGTTCTGCAGCTCCTTACGTCGACGGACAACATCCACACGCTCCGCACGCACTTTGGCCAGTTCAGTTCGGGCCAGATTCAAATTGAGCTCACTGGTGATCCCGCCACTGACGCGTTGATCCACCATTTTGACGGCGTATTCACGAAGTTTGAGCGTCTCATCAATAATCTCTATCTGCCGGTCCAACTCCCGCAACGCAAAATAATTGATTGCCACATCGGTGCTCAGGATCAATTGTACAGACCGGAGTTCGGCCACCGTGGCCTCGGCTTCGGCCTGTCCCACTTCAAATCCACGCTTCACCCGTCCCCAGAGATCAACTTCGTAACTCAAATCCAACGGAAGTGTATAGCTGTTGGACACAAAACTACTCGTACTCGCCGACGTGGAATTAAAACTGTTCTTTGTCGTCCGTGAACGGTTGAGATCTGGATTGAATTCCACTTCCGGATAAAATTCAGCACGGTCAATCTGCGCCATGGCCCGCGCCCGTTCAACATTGGCCACCGCGCTTTTGATATCGTGATTGTATTTGGCCGCCAGGTTTTGCAGATAGTTTAAGCTGTCATCCCCAAAGATCGTCCACCAGCGCCCGCGGTCAACATGATCGCTTGGTTCGGCAAACTTCCATTGATCGCTCTGCTCCAGACTCCACGTCTCCGGGACGTCGACTGACGGCCGTACAAAATCTTTACCCACGGTCTGACATCCGCTCGTCGTGAACACTAAAATTAATAGAACCGACACTCCGGCCAAAGCCCGTGACGATGCGGATTGACTCGGCTTGGCTTTGGATCGTCTGCCTTTAATCAGAATGTAAACGGTCGGGATTACGAAGAGTGTTAGAAAAGTTCCCAACGCAATACCGCCCACCGCAGCAACACCAAGCGGACGCCGGCTTTCCGCCCCCGCCCCAAAGCCGATCGCAATCGGCAAGATGCCGGCAATCGTTGAAAAAGCTGTCATTAAAATTGGTCTGAACCGCATCTTTCCCGCTGACATCATCGCTCGCACCGCTCCCTTTCCCTTTCGCAACTCCTGATTCGCAAAATCAACTAACAAAATCCCATTCTTGGTGACGATTCCGATCAACATAATGATTCCGATCTGACTGAACAGGTTAATACCCATCGCGGGTATCCTCGGCCAACCATGAAGAAAGCTGTCGGGCTGCGCTGCCTGAATCATCGCATCCAAATGTCCGAGCCCCCATAACGCGCCAAGCGCTCCGAATACGGCCAGCGGAAGTGTAAACAGAATCACGAACGGATCAACAAGACTCTCAAACTGCGAGGCCAATACCATGTAGATGATGAGCACCGCCAGCAACAAAATAAACATCGTCTCCGATCCCGCCTCCTTCAAATCGGCCGCCTCACCGTTCCATTCATACCGCAAGCCTTTCTCGTCGAGCTGCGCCAGCAGTTCTTCTGTTTTTTCGATGACGGTTCCCAAGGGCAAGTCCAACGGTGTCGCCTCGATCGTCGCTGATCGTAAACGGTTAAAGTGATTGATGGCGCTGGCCCCGCCGCCTGTTTCGTACTCGATCAGATTGATCAGCTGGATCAGTTCGCCCTGGTTATTGCGGATGTAAACTTTTTCGAGATCCGACGGTGACAAGCGGGATTTACGCGCCAGCTGTACGATGACATCATACTCCTTGCCCTTGAGGTTAACCTTGGCGAGATCCAAGCCGCCGAATAAAATCTGCAATACCTTGGAGATATCCTCAACGGACACACCTAAAACCGCTGCCCGGTTTCGTTTGATTTCGATCCGTAATTCCGGTTTGTTGAGCTCAAATGTCGATCGGACGTTCAACAAAAATCCAGCCTCACGTAATTTCTGACTGAACTCCTGCGCTATCCGGTTGAGTTCATTGAGATCCTGATGCTGTAACACAAGTTGAAAACTCTGTGAAAATCCGCCGCCGATCGCCTTGGGAATAATCGGAATCACAAGTGCGCCCTCGATGTTCCCGAAAAACTGTCCGCGCAGTCCTTGCGGTCCATTGACGATATCCCGCACATGTCGTTCGCGTTCTTCTTTCAAACGGATAAAGGACAGTCCTTGGGCCGCTTGCCCGGGGCCGCCTCGAGCCAGGGCTACGGCCGAAAAGAACCCATCCACTTCCGGCGTATCGTCAATGATGGCCTCCATTTTTCGGACCATTCGGTCAGTGTACTCACTTGTCGATCCCTCGGGTGCCAGGGCAATAACAAACAACCGCCCCTTGTCTTCTTCCGGCAGAAACTCACTTTCCAAATTCTGGTAAAAGTAATACGCGCCGGCGACCACAGCCATACACAGGAGGATCACGACAAACGCGAACTTAAACGAGGCACGCAAAACTTTCAAATAAAAACGCTGCTGTCCGCGCAGCCATCGTTCAAACCAATAAAGCACCCCCCGCCGTTTATTTTCAGTCTGTGGTTTAAGTATCCGTGAACACATCATCGGCGCCAAGGTTAAGGCCACAAAAGTCGACACAATAACACTGAACGAGATCGCGACAGCAAATTCAATAAATAGACGTCCGGTGTCACTGGTCTGGAAGGCCATCGGCAGGAACACGGCCACGAGCGCCACGGTCGTAGCGATAACGGCAAAACCAATCTCTTTCATCCCCAGAATCGCGGCCTCAAAAGGCTTCATCCCCCGCTCTATATGCCGGTAAATATTTTCCAGGACGACGATGGCGTCATCGACCACCAGACCGATGGCCAGAACAAACGCCAACATCGTCACGACATTGATCGAATATCCAAAGAAATACAGGACCCCAAAAGTGGCCATGATCGATACCGGGATTGTGACACTCGGGACCAGTGTCGATCGAAAATCGTGTAGAAAAATAAAAATGACAAACACGACCAACGCGAAGGCCAAGCCCAGTGTAATCCATACCTCGCGAATCGACTTCTCGATGTAGATCGATTCATCATACGGCACTTTGTACGTAATCCCTTCCGGGACCAACGGCTGAATCCGTTCCAGCTCGGCCTTGATGCCGGAGGCCACGTCAATGATATTGGCCTTGGACTGTTTGATTATTCCGATACCCACGGCCGGTTTGCCGTTGTATCGCGCGACTGAACGTTCATCCTCGACACCGACATCTGCCTGCCCGATATCTCTGAGCCGAACAAGATCATCTCCCCGGCTGAGGATGACCAGATTATTATATTCTTCGGGCGTCTTGAGCTGGCCGCGGGTTTCAATGGCGAGCTCACGCTGATAGCTTTCGACACGTCCGCTCGGCAACTCTACACTCTGCTCTTTGAGAGCGCGCTCCACATCCAGCACGGTAACCCGATGCGCCGCCATGCGGTCAGAGTCCAGTCGAATACGGATGGCAAACCGTTTGGATCCGCCGAGAATGACCGAACTAACGCCCGGCACCGTCTGCAGCCTATCTTTAAAGAGACTTTCAGCAATGGTGGTGAGTTCTAGTGTAGAGAATCGTTCGCTGTACAGGGCAACCCAGATTGATGGACTGGCATCGGCGTCCTGCTTGGACACGATGGGCTCATCAATATCCGCCGGCAGCCGGCCGCGGACGCGCGCCACCCGATCGCGAACATCCTGGGCGGCCACATCAACATCCTCTGAGAGGTCAAATTCAATGGTGATCGAGCTCAATTGCTCACGCGATTCACTCGTCATCTTCTTGATCCCCTCCACGCTGGACAATGCATCCTCCAACGGTTCGGTAATCTGTGTCTCAATTACACCCGCACTGGCGCCAGGATAGATGGTCTGCACGTTGACAATCGGCGGATCGATATCCGGCAGCTCACGCACGGGTAATCGGGTCAGTCCCACGACGCCAAAAAGGATTAGCAATAAGCTCATCATGCTGGCAAGAACAGGTCGTTGTATGCTTATTTCAGATAATCTCATAAAATTTCTTTTCGGTAGGATCTTCCAAACGGACCTTGACCTTGGATCCAGGCCCGATCTTCTGGTAGCCTTCGGTGATAACTGTTTCGTCTCCCTGTAATCCGCTGACGACCTGGGCCATACCATTGAACCGTTGTCCAACCTGGATCTCCCGCAGCTGAGCCGTATCATCCGCGCCAACAATGTAGACGGAAACCGTATCGCCTTTGATGATCAACGCGGTCTCAGGGATGAGGACCGCGCTTTCAATGACATCAAGGACCAATTCCACATTGGCAAACATGCCTTCTTTTAGCTTATCTTCAGGATTCGGGACTTTGGCCTTGACCATCGCCGTCCGCGTGGTGTTATCGATCTTGGGGGCAATAAAAAACACCTCCCCTTCGTACTCCTCCTGGGGAAACGCATCCAGTTGAAGGCGGACCTTCTGCCCCACACTGACTTGTCCCACAAAACGTTCGGGGACATTGAAGACAACTTTCATCGGATCTTTGCTGTACAGTGACGTCAGTTGGGTGCCCTGGACGATAAACTGCCCCAGACTCACCAGCCTTTCTCCGACGACCGCATCAAACGGCGCGCGGATAATCGCATCGGACAACTGCTCTTTGGCCAGCGTTACAGCGGCCCGATTGGATTCCAGTGACGCCATGGTCTCATCGTACTCCTGTCGGGATACGGCCTTGGTCTGAACGAGATTCTTGTACCGCTCGGCGGTGGTTTCGGCAAGATTGAGATTCGCCCGCGCTTGGGCGTATGTGGCTTCTAGCTTCTCTTTATCGATCTCAAAAAGAACGTCGCCTTGTTCAACAAACGCTCCTTCAATAAAATTAATACGGTTTACCGCCCCGTTGATTT
The DNA here is from genome assembly GCA_030429765.1 of bacterium. Taxonomy (GTDB): domain Bacteria; phylum Omnitrophota; class Gorgyraeia; order Zapsychrales; family Zapsychraceae; genus JAGOSC01. Next base: position 126,745 of record JAUIER010000004.1, read on the forward strand.
CACTCTTGATATCGACAGACTCATTGGATTCGAGCGAACCGACAATTGAAATCTTGTCGACGATGTCTTCACGAACGGACTGAAATCCGACCACATTCGTGGCAAATCCGCCCGGAGGACCACCTGACGGCTTGGCCTCGGTTTCCTGGGAACATCCGGACAATATCGATGAGAATAAAATTAAAACGGCGGCGATATAAAATGATCTAAACCGACTGTTGGCTGTGCAACTCATGACTGCGCTCCTTGGCGGTGGATAGACTATTGACGAGTTTCCTTATGATATCGAGATAACTTTGCCGCTCTTCTGCGTTGAGACGCTTGAAGAGCTGGATGATTCCATTCTTCTTTTGTTCGAAAACCTCATCTACCACGCGTTGGCCTTGGGCCGAAATCGATACCAGAACGCGACGCCGATCTTCAGTACATCGCTTTCTATTCACGAATCCTTGCTTAAACAGTCGATCGACCATTCCCGTCGCAGATGAGAAGCGAATATCGAGGACATCGACCAATTCATTCATCGTCCACGCATCCCTTCGTGATAACTGATCCAGGACGAGAAACTGCTGACAGGTAATCGTACCGCTCGTGACTGAATTGTTTTCGTAGCGCGAAATTTCCTGCATCAGCCGCGGCAGCAGCTCGACCAATTGATCACCAAATTTCTGTGGTGAGATACCCAAATAGAATCCTTACCTTGATATTATTTCGTGATCCTAAATTTTCACTCCCCTAAATATACAGCAATACGCCGAAATTGCAAGTCCCTGATAATCATGGGCTATTCATGGATACAGTGATCGGTGGTGGTAGGTAACCGGAGAATTATTCGGGCATTTCGACGAGTTTACGGATTTCAGGCAATTGGGCCCGGGTGGCGTCTTCGCCGGCCTTGATCAGATCATCAACCTTGTAAAGCTCAAACCAGTTGATGCCGACGAGGTCGGGATGGATAAGGACGTCCGCCTGCTGCGCGCTTTGCTCCGCGATGACATACTCGCAGGCCTGAAGCGTGCGGACAATAATGTCCGAAATATTGGGCGAGAGAATTCGATGAAAAAACCGTCCGATTCGAAACGTCACATACGAAATCGGCTTCTTCACAAAGGGGACTGACTCCTTCGCACGAATCTTGGATTCAATGATATCAACACCGGCCGTCACGTCTTCCGGTGACTGCAGCACATTGACGGCAATGATTTTCTTAATCCCCCGGCTGGCCAGCACATTTGTCGGCAACGGATTAAGAACTCCCCCATCAATGATTTCCTGATTGTTTGTACAGATCGGCTCGATAACACCGGGAATAGCGATACTTTGACGGATACCGTCAACCAGCGAACCTCCGTCGATCACAATCTCCTGCCGTCTCAAAATATCATAAGCCACCACCTTGAACGGAATCTTCGCGCTATAAAACGTTTTATTGCCCAGGTATTTTCGCAACCAGGCCTTGATCGCCCGGCCGCCGACCAATCCTTTGACCGGAATAACCGGATCAAAAAGCTTCAGCATAAACAGCTTGTTTTCAAATTCGCGTGCCGCGCCTTCGAGCTCATCCACCGTCATACCGGACGTCCAAAAGCCTCCCACCAGAGCTCCCATACTGCTGCCAACGACGACATCAACCGGAATCCCTTCTTCTTCCAACACACGGATCACACCGACATGCGCCACGCCCAAGGCCGCGCCCCCGCCCAGCACCAGCCCCACCAGCACTCCGCCGATCTCCCGTGCCGTCCGCCTGACCGTCTTGGCGTATTGGGCCTGGTCATGACATGTCAAAAACGCGAAATTCTCGGTATTGATTTCCTGGGTGAGCTCATCCCGCTGAATCAGCGGTAAGGATGTGTAAACATAGAAATCGATAAACTTATTGATCTCTTCAAAGGACAGGTATATCTGCGGATGAAACGCCCGGATGATGACCTTGATCCGTTCTTCATTAAAATTTTCCTTCAGCGCCACTTCGAGCCGGTCGATGACATTTCGAACCGACTTGAGATCGTCCTTGCGATCCGATGTGATCAGATGAACGATATCTGACTGCGTAAGCGTCTCTTCCACCAGCTCATCCATCTGATTCGGTAAATCCACGACGACATAATGATACTCGCCGACCAGCGCGCTGACAAAATGGCTAATTTCATCCTTAAGCAGCTTCCCGTTCCCATGAAACGATACATTCAGCACGTCAATCCCTGTCGCATCCTTGGATATACTTTGATAGATCCTGTCGTGGTCCTTGATGATTTCCGTCAAATCGCGCGGGGCTTTCTTCCATCGCGGCGTCACTTCATTTTTGGGTATTCGTTCGATATCTTCAGGTTCAGATTCCAGGTTGACATAAACTACTTTCTTATTGGTCTCAAGCTGAAGACTCATGGCCAGGTTAACGGAGTAACTGGAACTCCCCGTCCCTTTCAACGGACTATATACAGATATGATGGTACTCTCAAAAATGGTCTTTACGCCGTTGATGGCGCTGCGAACGCGCTTGGAGAGACTTTGATTGAGATCAATACTTAAGGCGGGGATTGTTTTGAGGATTTGATGAAAATCGTCCTTATCGATGCGCAGGATAATGGAATCGTTGACCGCTTCGTACGTTAAGGTATGGTTCTCGCCGGTCAATAACGAAATGATCCCGAAATGCACACCCCGGTGAATAAAGTCGACGTTGTCTTTGTTGCCTTTCTTGTCGTAGGTATATGTGCGTAATCGACCGGATATCAAACAATAAAAATAGTCGGGCGGATCGCCGGCTCGACGGAGAATTTCGCCTTTTTTGATCTCCACCAATTCGGATTTCCGCGCGACTTTCTGCAGATCAAACCAGTTCAGATTACGGAATATCGGGATCTGTTTAACGATATTGAAACGGTTGATAAACGTATTGAGAATGCTCATGCGGACTTGATAATCTCATCCTCCAGCCACTCAAACTCCCGGGCCAGAATTTTTTTGGACACGGACAAATGTTGGCGATCGTCGTTCGAACGCGACGAACGGAAAAATCCATCCACCTTGCGTCGAGCCATACGGCAGTACAAATCGGCGAGCTCCACCGCATTCGCTTTATCTTTGTTGGTTTTGATCAGATAATCCGCGTACGTGCAGGTGGCCGCGATAGCAAAGAGCTCAACCCCGATATCGACAACACGATTCAGAATAGCCTGTTTGGATTCAAGTTTTTTCTGGTACTTCATCATATTGTGGAACACCAATCGAGCGAGTTTTTTGGACGCGTTCGCGCAGTAACGCATATGGCCCGCCAGTTGCGGATCCAAATCACCGTAGCCTTTGAACGATGGAAACCACAGCGACGGATACCACGTGGCATAATAAGCCCCTAACCCGAGAAAGGTCTTTAACTTGCCACCCAGACTGGTCTTACTACTTAGTAACGGCAGTGCCTTGCTCAGATGCGGATCCAGGGCCTCGCGGGCGATAAACAAATGCATAATCTCGGATGTACCTTCAATGATCAGATTGATGCGGACATCACGAAGCACCCGCTCGACCGGCCAAGCGTGCTGACCGCGGGCCTTGAGAGACTCCGCATTCTCATATCCCTGACCGCCGCGGATCTGCAATGTCTCGTCGGCAATCAACCAGCTATGATACGTACAGAAATATTTGGCAATCGCCGCTTCAAGACGGATATCCTTCTTTTTATCGTCTCCCATATGCGAACAAAGCCAGTTCATCGCCTCCATCGCGAACGTATGACTGGAGATATACCCCAACTTAAGTCCGATCGCCTCATGTTCACCGATCGGATTCCCCCATTGCACACGTTCGGTAGACCATTCCCGGCAGACATATAAACACCACTTGGCAATACCAACCGATGCGGCCGGTAACGTCAAGCGGCCGGTATTTAATGTCGTCAACGCCAATTTCAATCCTTCGCCTTCTCCGCCGATAATATTCTCGCGGGGCACTTTAACATCCTTAAACCGCAACAAGCCGTTCTGAATCCCGTGTAATCCCATAAACTGACAGCGATGCACTTTTTCGATCCCCGGCGTGTCCATTTCCACAATAAACGCGGTAATCTGTTTTCGTTCACGTCCCTTGATGATCTTCGGCGGTGTGACCGCCATAACAACTATCACGCCGGCAATCAATCCATTGGTACACCACAGCTTGTCCCCATTGATTAGAAAATGTTGACCGTCTTCCGTCGGTGTGGCGGTCGTGGTCATATTACGCGGATCACTTCCCGCATCCGGTTCGGTGAGAGCAAACGCGGACACAACCCCCTTGCCGAACATCGGAAGATATTTCTTTTTTTGTTCTTCGGTACCAAATACCTTAAGCGGCTGCGGCACACCGATGCTCTGATGAGCGGACAGCAACACGGCCGTCGACCCGCAATAACTGGCAACCAGATGTATAGCCCGATTGTAATTGACCTGGCTCATCCCCAGCCCGCCGTACTCCTTGGGAACTTTGATGGCAAACGCGCCTAGCGATGACAAGCCCTTGTAGATTTTTTCCGGGATAATTCCGGTACGATCAACCTCGTCAGCGTCGAGATTCTTCTCCAGAAAATCCTTGAGCTTGGCCACATATTCATCCCCGATACGTCTATCTTCTTCGGATTGCGCGGGACATGGATAGATCAAATCCCAGTCTGTTTTTCCCTGAAATAGCTGCAGAGCAAAACTCGGATGATTCCATTGCGTTTCGCGCTGATCCTCCGCAAACTCCAGCGACTCGCGCTTTTCCTTGCTGATATTCTTGTCATACATACTCATGGGAATCTCCTTTAAAAACCACTAAATTGGCACCAGGTCTTAACCGAAACCTGGATTATTAATCCACAGGACGCTTCTCGACTCCTAAGCCGTAAGATATCGGTCGGCGATAATCTCAATCTCATCCAGCCCGACATGCGAATACCAAATATTGTCGGGAAATACCATCACATTGACGCCCATGCTGCATTGTCCCAGACATGTCGCCTGCGCCACACGAACTCGCGGATGCAGGCCACGCTCCTTGGCTAACGTTCGCAACGCCCGAAAGACATCCAGCCCACGCTGATCGCCGCAGCTGGCTTTCTCACCACCGCAATCATTCGTGCACACAAAGATCTGCCGCTCATAGGGAATATCATTCTGTTTCATGTCATTTTTTGTTTTAGATCATGCGGCCTTAGGTGTAAGCCACACGAGTGTTTCCAGGTGTCGGGTCTTAGGGAAGAAATCGAAAGGAATCACTTGGTTAATTTTCCATCCGTGACTCAAAAACGCTGCTAGATCCCGGGCCAGGGCCTCAGGGTTACACGACAAATACAGCAGCTCTTGAAATACCTTTTGCTGCACAAAAAATGTCCGGGCATCGTCACTTAAACCGGCCCGCGGCGGATCGATCATGGCCACGTTGTGAGCCGCTCCGGCCTGCGACAGCGCATCAAGATGATCCTCAACGCGACCATCAATCACCGCAAACTTGTCCGTGGCCAATTGACTTTTGTTGTACCGGGCCAGATCAACCGAGGCCTTACAGTTTTCAATCAAATACCCCTGCTGATACACATCCATCAGCGCCACACTGAACAGTCCGACCCCGCCGTACAGATCATAAAAATGTGTCTGCGCCGACCAAATCGGCAGCTGCCGGATGCGTTCAAACAAACGCGGCAAAATCGACAAGTTGGCCTGAAAAAACGTTTCCAACGCAAAATAAATCCGCCGGCCTTCAATCTCCGTCCAGAAATAATCACGCGAATCCATTCGCAAAGATCCTTTGCCAATGCCGCCCCACCGGACTTGTCCGTCATCACCGCAACGCACAACCAGATTGGCCAACCTGTATTTCACAGGAAGAATATCAGCTGCCTCCTGCTTGAGGCGGGGAATGAACTCCGAGACCGGGGTCATCGCGATCGGACATTCGTCAATCTCCACCACACCAAAACGGTCTCGTGGAGAAAAACCCACGTATATATTCTGATCCCGCGTCTTCAGTAAACGCAGATCTAACCGATGCCGGTAGTGATACTCACGCGGGGATGGAACAACTGGATCTACCACCGTATGATCAAATCCCGGAACACTTTTTAAAAGATCAATCAAATGACTAAACTTGTGTTCAAGCTCATCGTTGTACGGAACATGCTGATACACACATCCTCCGCATTGCTCATACACCGGACATAACGGCTTGACTTTGTTTTCGAGCTTACGCGCGTCATCCATGTCTGAACTCATGTCTTTATAGCAGCGTAAACGATTTCATCATATTGTCCGCGACACTGTAGAACTTATCGAACTGCGCCGGCAATCCCGTGTAGGTCATTTGATAGGCTGTATTCCCATCAAGCGCCCAGATCATGTAGTAGCGAATCTCCGTATCTTCACCCTTACCGGTAAACAAGACCTTGTAAGCCGGCAATCCACCCAGCGTCGCGACATATGTTGATTCTTCGAGTTCAAAATTCTTCATAAACACAACTTCCATTTGATGGATAGCCGTGTCTGAATATTCCTTCAAGCCCATTGGTGAACTCGAAATATCCTGAATCGTTACTGTCACATTTTCCTGAAACGTATCCAAATCTCCGTCGAGCGGTGAAACAAACATCACCCGAACCCCTCGAAAATTACGCTTCACCTTCCAGCCCGCCGGATGGTTCACGGTGAAAATTTTATCCTTGTCCGTATAGGTTACAATTCGGTTAACGTCGTATCGCAGATACAGTCCGACCGCGATAAGTACAACCCCGATAAGCGCCGTTAACGCCCAGTTTCTAGTTGATCGTTTCATTGTCTAACCCTTGTTGTAGAATCCATGACCTTGTTCTTTGATTTTGATCAGGTATTCACACGGCTCAAACCGGTCCGATGAATACTGTTTTTTAAATTTTTGAAGCTGCTCAATGATATGCTTAATGCCAACCTTGTCCGCGTACTTGAGCAGTCCTCCTCTGAACGGCGGAAATCCGGTTCCAAAAATCATTCCGACATCAATGGCCTGCGGTTCATCAACGATTCCCTCTCCCAGACAGCGCGCGGCCTCGTTCACCATCAGATATATCATCCGGTTTTCCATCGTATGATTTTCAATCTCGGAAAAGCCGCGCCCCTGAAGTATCTGATCCACTTCAGGGTTGCTGTCCCGTCGCTGACCATGCGTATAAAATCCCTTACCGGATTTCTTACCCAACCGTCCCTTTTCCAAAAGTTTGTCAAATAATTCCACCGGCTTAAAGCGATCACCGAAGCTATCTTCCAAAATTCGCATCACTTTTAGACCGACATCCAATCCAACCTCGTCGGACAACAGAAACGGCCCCATCGGCAGGCCAAAATCTGTGGCCACCTTGTCGATACGCTCCATGTCGCCCACTTCTTCCAACAGCCGTCCCGCTTCGGCCATATAAATCAGCAAAATACGGTTCACGATGAATCCACTGGAGTCCTTAACGACAATCGGTGTTTTACCCAGTCGCTTGACCAGGGCCAGCGCGGACACGATCGTCTCGGTCGACGTCTGCGGTGCGGTAATCACCTCCACCAATGGCATGCGGTGAACCGGATTAAAAAAATGAAATCCGATCACCCTCGAGGGATTCTTGGTCACCGATGCCATCTCTGAGACAGACAGCGCGGAGGTATTGGTCGCCAGAATCGTATCTTCAGCCACGACATCGCCCAATTCCTTAAACACCTTTTGTTTGACTTCCATCTTTTCAACCACGGCCTCAATGACAAAATCCGTCTGAGCAAATCCGCTATAGTCAATCGTTCCGGTAATATGAGCCATCTTTTCATGGGCCTGGGCGGCATTAAGCTTGCGAATCTTCACCGCCTTTTCAAATACTTTACTAGCCGCTTTGTATCCCTGTGCAATCGCCTCATAATTGATATCTTTCAGCCGGACGCGAATATCCTTGGCCGCCATCAATTGAGCGATGCCACCCCCCATAATTCCAGCACCGAGCACACCGCAGCGCTGCACTGTCCTGGGTTCAATCCCTTCGGCCCCGTCGACGGATAACTTTTTATACTTCTCCATCAAGTAGAAGACATGAACGAGATTTTTCGAAATCTCCGTTACAGCCAGCTGACCGAATGTTTCAGCTTCGAGGGCAAGCCCCTCGGTTCGGCTCATGTAATAGTTCTTGGAAACAACATCAACCGCCCGTTCCGGTGCCGGATAAAACCCTTTGGACTTCTCCAGAACACTCTTCAACGATTTTTTGAAGATCACGGAGTGCCCCCAGCGGTTTGACTCCAGCAATCCAATGATACCCGTTTTTTTAATCCGCGGATACTTTTTCTTTTTGGAACGTTTCAATACCTCGGACTTAAGGAACTCATCCAGATGATCATCCAGTCCCGCGTTGGGCAGCAGTCGATCGACCAGACCGATACGTAACGCCTTTTTGGAATCCACCGGTTTACCCGATAAAATCATTTTCAGCGACTCGGAAAGCCCGACCAAACGCGGCAATCGAAACGTTCCTCCAAATCCCGGGACAAATCCCAAATTCACTTCGGGCAGACCGATGCGAACGCGCGGATTAAACGTAGCAACCCGATAAAGACACGCTAACGCGAGCTCACACCCGCCGCCGAGGGCCACCCCGTCGATCAATGCCACCGTCGGAATCTTAAGATCCTCGATCTTATTCAGAATATCCTGACCTGCCTTGGCTTTTTTAACGCCGTCGTCAGGCTCGACAATCTTCTCGATCTCCGAGATATCCGCGCCGGCCACGAAGACATTCGGCTTCAAACTGCGGATCACCAAGGCCTTGATCGTTTTATTCGCGGGAATGCCGGAAACAATACCATCCAGCTGCTGAATGGTATCCATCGACAGAATGTTGACTTTGGAATCCGGCTGATCGAATTCGATATAGCCGATTTTATCTTGTTCGCTGAATTTCACTGACATAATTTTTTCCCGTGCTGATCACTATCTTTCCAGAACAACGGCCGCTCCCTGACCGCCCCCGATACACAATGAAACCAATCCATACTTGAGATCATTCCGCTGCATGTGTTTGAGCATCGTCAGGATCAGGCGTGACCCCGTCGTCCCGACCGGATGACCCAACGCAATGGCCGCACCGTTGACATTGAGGATATCCCGCGGAATCTCGCCGGTAAACCCTTCATAACCAAACTTGCGGGTAAAGTCTTCAGATTCCAGACACCGCAAACAGGCTAATACCTGCGCGGCAAAGGCCTCATTGATCTCCACCGCCTGCATGTCGGATAGCTTGAGTCCGGCTTTTTTAAGAACCATAGGAATGGCGTGAGCCGGACCGATACCCATCCGATCAGGTTCCACCCCGGCAAAGGCGAATGCCTTAACATAGCCCAACGGCTCCCGTCCTAGTTCTTGACATTTTTCTTCGGTCCCCATCACCATCATACAGGCCCCATCGGTGATCTGACTGGCATTACCGGCTGTTACCGTCCCGGCATGCCGATCGAATACCGGCCGCAGTTTCGCCAGCGCCTTGATCGTCTGATTCTCCCGGGGACCGTTATCATCCATCACCGTGGTTTTGTAAGCTGGCCCCGGGGTAACTGGCACTATTTCTTCCCGTAAGATTTCCCGCGCGGCAATTGCCCGCTGATGACTGAGCAGCGCAAATTCATCCTGCTCCTGGCGGGTGATTCCAAATTCCTTGGCCAGCACTTCGGCTGTCTGCCCCATATTTAATCCGCATACCGGATCACTCAATCCCTTCATCAAACCCACCACCGGATTGAAGAGCAGCTTCGGCCGGATCTTCCCCAATGCCTTGAGTTTGGCCGTAATCGTCTTCGCCTTGGACAGTTCAACAAAAATATTCTGCATCTTTTTGGGATAGTACATCGGAATGTTACTCATCGATTCCGTGCCGCCGACAAAATACAATTGCCCTTCGCCGGCCCTTATCTTCATCACCGCCTGTACCGCCGACTCAATACCCGAGGCACAATTTCGATGCACCGTATACGCGGGAATGCTCTGCGGAATTCCAGCCAATAATGCAACGACCCGGGCGATATTGGCCGCCTCGGCCGGCTGGCCGACACAACCGATAATGACCTCATCCAGCAGCGACGGATCAATCGCGGAACGCTCGATTAATTCCCGCGCGCAGATACGTCCCAACTCCTGGGCGGACAAACTGTCAAAATCCGTTCCATACTTAACAAACGGGGTTCGAATTCCGTCGATGACGGCGATACGGCTCATACAATATCCTATCTATCGGTTTAATTTGTTTCAAATTTACACTACGTCTTGGGCCGGGCGTCGACGATCCTTTTTTCTTTATTCGCCACTTCGATCTGCAAACGATCTACCATTTCATGAATCGGAATAAATTCCACGCGGTTCGGCGCAACTTCCGTCGACGACACCATGTCTCGGCGGATTTGATCGGCCAGCGCGTCTCGATCACATCCCGGCCGTTCACACACATAGACGACGAGTTCATCCACCTCGAATGGATCATTGTCTTTTTTGCGTATTTCAAGCTGCCACTCCTCAATCATCTCAACATCGGATAAAACAGCCGCAAAGTGATTGAGATTGACCAGTGCCCCTTTGACCTTGGACAGCTGCAGATCCTTCACATCACTGAGTCGTGAAATATCGCTTGATATGCGCGGAATATACCAGTTTTTATAAGGGCATCGACCATACATGATCCCGCCAATGACATAGTCTCCCGTGCGGTAGCGAAGCACTGAACTCGCCCGGGAATCCAGCGCGGTGTAAACCAGCTCACCGTCCTCGCCCTCGGCCTTGACCTCTCCGGTCTTGGGATCAACGACCTCAAAGATTTCCTTGTCCGGATACAGATGATATCCGCTGGATTCATCCAGTGGAGTCGGGCTTTCCGCCCATGCGCATCGCGCTTCCGTAAATCCGTAAGTCCCAAAGATCGAAACATCCGTAGCGCCCATTGATTCCAGCAGCGACGCCAGCTTTTGTTTGAATCCGCGCGTCACCTTGGATGCTCCCAGAACAACGCGCTTTACGAAGCTCAAATCACACTTCTGTTCCGCCGCGACCCTGAGGACATGATACACATAACTAGGCACACCCAATACCAGCGTCGGACGCATCTTGGTCAACGCCTTGATATTCCCGTCGGTGCCAAGCGTCTTTCCACCGCCGGTACTCAGCGACAGATTGCAGGCGGCAAAACCGCCGAAGACCACCTGCCAAAAGGCCAAATGCGGCGCATATGGAAAAATATTCAAGACTTTTTGGTCCGGCTTGACGTCAAACAACTGCATCATCCGCCCACCCGACATGTATAAGTTCTCGATGTCGTGATTGGTATACAAAAATGGGGTCGGCTTGTTGGTTGTTCCCGTCGTGTACGTGACAAAGACCGGCCGAAATTCCTTGGCCAATCGGTGCTCGACACGTTCTTTGCCGTGTAAAATCTTCTGCGCTGCCAGCCTCGCCAGTTTACCCGTGGGCCAGGCCTTCTTGATCTTCTCGGCATCCGGCTGCAGCATAAAGTCTTTGAATTTGTCCGTTGTATGCTCGGTATCGATCAGGTCCAGCTTGGAAGTGAACGGAATACGTCTCAAGTCTGCCACCGTCTTGATCGACCTCGGATCAATTTTATTATCGTCAAATAGCTTTTTATAGTGAGGACTGAACGGATACAGGTATTCATTGATGAATGAATGGAGCTTTCGATTCTGCAATGTCCCAATATCTTCCCGGCTCAACGCAGCCAGCTGCTTCCAGGAGTACATAAATTGCGTGCCTTTCGTGAGTTATAGATATTGACTATGTAATAATTATAGCGGATGCCGGACGGCAAACAATGAAAAATAAGACAATTTAATATTTTCGGGCGGGTTTGAATTCGCACATCAGCCGCGAATACAGCTCAAATCTCGAGCTAAACTGCTACTTTTTGACGAATTTTTTGTAGAGATAACAGGTCAGACAAAAACCTTGAAACGCGGATATCAGGAATAAGACACCAAGGGTTAATGAGACCCATCGCCCCCACGGCACAAAAAAAGCACCGATCAATAAAACAGCAAAAAGCGTCCGGGTGAAAACCTCCTCGGACGGCATCTGACTCACGCGTCTAAACATAATCCTTCCCCTGTCCGCGACAACGACGTGATTTACAATGAAATCGTTTCATCGCGATAGATATACTTTTGCTGGTCTTTCAGCTGACTGGCGGCCGCCGCGTCCAGTAAAAACGTCAGCTCCCCGTTGGTGGGCTGAACTTGCGTGGCCGGAAATGGCTCTTTGTCCTCGATCACCCGACGGACAATATCGGCCTTGTTCTTCCCCGCCACCATAAAATACACATGCCGGGCATTATTGAGCACCGGCAAGGTCAAACTGATGCGTTCATACTTGAGGTGATTTTCATTAACCGGCATGGTGAGCCGATACGGCGCATCAATACCTTCGGTCTGCGGGAAGAGCGAAGCGGTATGTCCGTCCTCCCCCAAACCCAGCACAACCAGGTCGATAATCGGCAAACGGTTTTGATCGAGGGTGAAAAATCCCACAAGCCGATTTTTATACTCCTCGGCGGCAATACCGACGGTCTGAACATTGGTCGGGATGGGATAGATGTTTTCCGGCGGAATCTTCACATAGTTCAGGAGATTATCCCGAATCAGCCTGAAATTATTGTCCTTGTCCTCCGCATCGACAAAGCGCTCATCCGTCATAAAGATATGCACGCGTGACCAGAGCTCAAAGTCCTGTTCGGCGGACAGCAGATTATAAAACTCCACCGGTGTTCGCCCACCGGAGAAGGCACAGCTGAAACGGCTGGTCCGCTGAATATAATCAGTGGCCGTCTGAATCCATTGCGTGACCAAATAGGCCGACAATTTATGGAGGTTTTCAAATATGATAATTTTCGGTTCCGACATGTCTGTGTTCTCCTGGCTACATTTCACTGCAGGACGCGCCCTGCGCGAAACATGAATAACATCGATGGTGTTTCATCATCACCCGGACCTTCATCGCCTCGCTTAGCGTACCGCCCAAATCATAGTCCGGATCATCGTCGACAAGGGTACACGCGTAAACCCGCATGCGGCCGTTGTGTTTAACAACCATCTTACTGAAATTACACATAAACCGACTGCGCGACTCTTCATCGTGATAGTGTGTCATACAATGTTCTGTGATGTGCGGCACACTGGCAATCGATCCCGGTGTTAGGAAATCCGGAAAACTCACGATCCGGGTATCCGACGGCACACCTGCCTGCCGGAAATACGTCTGATATTCGCGGTCAACTTGAGCCACATCCTCATCGGCCATTCGATGACGGGCGATTGAAATCGCGAATCCCAATTCATGCAACTGACGCATGGTCTCCAGGCTCAGGAAAAAATTACCCTGCCCGCGTCCGGCATCGTGTTTGGCCGGGTCGGGAAAATCAAAACTGATCCGAAAACTCAAGGGATGCGGTTTGTCTCTGAATGGTTCTAAATCTTTCAGCCGCAACTTCAGCGGATTGGTGGCATTGGAAAGCACCAGGCAAGGCCGTTTATCCAGGGCATAATCGAGAATCTTGATCATGTCCCGGATCACAAATGGTTCGCCGCCGGTAAATGAAAATCGTTCCACCCCCAACGGCAACGCCTCATCGATAAACGGGATAACATCTTCCAATGAAACCTTGTTGAGCCGATCGTCACCCGGTTTAGATCCTTCCAGGCAAAAAGGACAACTCAGGTTACAGATTGTCCCGGTGTGAAACCATAATTCTTTGAGATATTGCGGCTGGATGTATCCGCGCGGGTCGTGCTGGGGAGTTTGCAGCCAATCTTTGTTGGAAATATGATGAACCGTTTGGATCGGGCTGCTCAAGTGAAAACCTCAATTAAACAGTTAACTGTTCGGCCTTTTTCTCGACGGAGGACAGCAATTCTTCGAACGCCTGGTCAAAGGCAACGCATCCATCTTCCAGAAGCTTGGCATTGATGGCCGTCAGATTGATTCCATGCTGCTGGAGTTTATCGACGATGGCGCGCGAATCCGCCACGTCATCATTAAAGGCCTCCGCGACAACACCATGGTCCAAGAAGGCCGCTAACGTCGGCTCCGGCACGGTGTTCACTGTCGGGCGGGCGATCAGCTCCGTAATGTACTTAATATCGCTGTACGCCGGATTTTTGGTACTGGTGGATCCCCAGAGCACACGCTGCACGTTGCCCCCTTTACCTGCCAATGCCTTGAATTCATCCGTCGCGAACAACTCTTGATACCGGTCAAAAATAATACGTGAGTTAGCCACCGCCGCCTTGCCTTTTAATGCTTCTAACGCCTGCCGTTCCCCGTCGTTGGAACAAGCCGCGATCTGATCATCAAGCTCCTTATCAACCGCCGAGTCAATCCGGCTGATAAAAACACTCGCCACCGAATGCACAGCCGAGATGTCTCCCCCGCTGTCCAGACGACGCTTTAGTCCGCGCTGAAAGGCCAGCGCCGTTTGCTCGTATTGATGCAGAGAAAAAATCAGCGTCGCGTTGACATTGATTCCCAAGGCGATGAGTTCCTCAATCACCGAAAATCCGGCCTCGGTCGACGGCACTTTAATCATGACGTTTGGACGGTTGACCTTTTGAAACAGCCGGACACCTTCGTTTTTTTGTTCCTCCAGCTTCCGCGCGAGCAGCGGATTGATCTCCAAGCTCACATACCCATCCAGGCCTTTTGTTTGCTCGTATGTCGCCTTGAAACAATCGGCCGCGTCCTGAATATCCTTGATCGTCAATTCGTCATAAATCTCAAAGGTGGACCGCCCCTCGGACTTAAGCTTGATGATGGCCTGATCGTAGTCATTACTGGACCCGATAGCCTTGTTAAAAATAGACGGATTAGATGTCATACCCCGCAATCCATTGTCGATGCGGCTTTTCAATTCACCATTTTCCAGCATGGGACGGTTAATATAGTCCAGCCAGATGCTTTGACCGTATTCGGCTAACTGTTGAATGGTTGATTTGGACACCTAAACCTCCTTACGTTTATTCAACACGTAAATGTAATTGATATTCAAAATTGCCTAAGACCCGGAGACAACCTGAGACTTTCGGGCGATGGCCTTCTTGGCCGCATCAGCTATATTGGACGCCTTGAGCCCGTAATGCTCCATGAGCTGCTGCGGCGTTCCCGACTGACCAAATGTGTCATTGACCGCCACAAATTCCATTGGGACAGGTACAGTGCGAACCACCACTTCCGCGACGGCGCTGCATAACCCGCCATACATTTGATGCTCTTCCCCGACAACAATCGCGCCGGTCTCCTCGGCCGCCTTGACGATCGCATCCTGATCGATCGGCTTAATCGTGTGCATATTGATCACGCGGGCGTCAATTCCGTCTTTTTTCAATAGCTCGGCCGCATCCAGTGATTCCTGGACCAATAAACCGCAGCCGATGAGCGTGACATCCGCGCCATCGCGCAACATATTCGCCTTGCCAATTTCAAACGTATCATCCGCCTTGGTTAACACCGGAAAAGGCGCCCGGGACGTGCGCATATACATCGGGCCGTATTCGCGGGTAAAAATCCGTGTGGCCTTGCGGGCCTCCATCTCATCGACCGGACAAACCACTTTGATATTAGGCAGGACTCGCATCAACGCGAAATCTTCCAAGCACTGAGCCGACGCTCCATCTTCACCAACTGTAACTCCCGCGTGCGAACAGATAACTTTGACATTGCGATCGTTGTAACACAAATCCAGACGCAATTGATCGTACGCCCGGTTTGTCATAAAAACAGCAAACGAATTGATGAATGGAATAAATCCGTGAAACGCCAACCCCGCGGCGGTCCCGACCATATCCTGCTCGGCGATGCCGCATGAAAAAAACCGGTCCGGAAATTCATTCTTGAAATACTCCGCACGCGTGGCATCCTCCAGGTCAGCCGATACAACCACCACTTTATCGTTTTCCCGGCCGATCTCGACCAGCTCTTTCCCGAACCCGTCCCGAGTTGCTATCATTTCGCTCATCTAATTTTCCTTTTCATTTGCATTAAGCTTGATTCTCATAAATTACCGTGATACCACCGCCCTAGACCAGCTCGGCCAAGGCCTCTTTCAGTTGATCGGCGTTCGGCGCCTTGCCATGCCAATTACGCTCGCCTTCCATAAACGAAACACCCTTACCCTTGATGGTGTGTGCCAAGATCACATACGGCTTACCTTTGTTCTTTTCGAAATCATCTAAGGCCTGAATCAGCTGTTTGAAATTGTGCCCAATCACTTCTTTGACCTCCCAGCCAAAACTCCGCCATTTATCCGCCAAAGGTTCCAGGTTTTTAATATCATTTGTCGGACCGTTTTCCTGAACTTTGTTATAGTCAACAATCGCACAGACATTGTCGAGCTCCCGATGGGACGCATGCATCGCCGCCTCCCAGACCGAACCTTCCTGTATCTCACCGTCGCCCATCAGACAGTACACATTAGAATCATTCTTGAGCATCTTATTACCGATCGCGATCCCGTTGGCCACCGACAACCCATGTCCAAGCGAACCGGTATTGAACTCCACACCGGGAACCTTGACATGCACATGGCCTTGTAAGATACTGCCGAACTTTCGAAATTTGGGTAATTCATCCTTGGAAAAATATCCGTAATTGGCGAGCGTCACATAGACAGCGGGTGTCACGTGACCTTTGGAGACAATCAAATAATCACGCCCGTCCCATTGCGGGTCGTCGGGCTTGTGTTTCATTTTGTAATCGTATAATGAAATTAAAATTTCAACGGCGGAAAGAGATCCGCCGGGATGACCGGATCCGGCCGCGTGAATGGTTTCGAGTATTTCTCGTCGGAACAACTTGGCTTTTTCGCGCAACTCCTCGATATTCGTATTCATGAAAACTCCTGTCGGATTAGCAGCGCCGTTCACACGGCCGTGCGTCAAAGAAATTTATGGTGGGCCATGCAGGACTCGAACCTGCCGCCCTCTGATTAAGAGTCAGATGCTCTACCGGATGAGCTAATGGCCCAGAAATTTTTTGGATTTTCCCGTCACGTACCAAGACTTACGTCAAACATTTATTCGCCAACACAAAGAAGCGCGCCTTAAACAAAGACGCACTTGGTTTGGGCTTTTGACGTTAAAGTGGGATAAATGCTATACATGCGTGGTTAACCTGCGAATATTTATATCAGACTTGCCATGAGCTGTAAAGCAGAAATACAAGGAATCAAACGGTTTTCGACCTGCCTAGAAAATAGTCACTGCATTTGGCGACTGATCCCGTCCACGCGCGGACTGACCTGATCGACCCGGCCATAAAAATGGCCCCGTAGCTGTCCAATTTTTCACTTTCATGGACAAACCCGAGGCCCAAAATTGATACTTACGTCACACGGTTACCGGTGTGAGGCAAACGGAAACGTCAAGATATTGACCACACCCGTAATAGTCTTGCTTACCGCTGTATCCGCGCCTTCGACGAGCCCAAAAAACAGGGCGCAAATCTTGTCATCTGACGAATTGACACGGTCTGATGTATGCGTGAAAAACCCGGCCGGAGCCGTGATAATATCCTGGACGCCCGACGCCAATTTTTCCGCCGAGGCATTGTGCGCATGCGCCGTTGACAAACCCGCCACCGATATAACAATCGTCACCACCAATATACTGAAAATTTTCATGCTGATCTCCTTCGCTGTCTGCGCGTTGATGTTGTATCTATGCCTTCATCATACTGCATTCCCGGATACGGTCAATATGACACCCCTGGACACACCAGGACAGGATGGGTCCCAAAAAAAAGCCGTCTGAATCGCTCCAGACGGCTTTTGTATGCTCATTTTTAATGTTACGGTTTAATGCGCTTCTTGATCTTCATCGTCTTCATCTCCAGATCGCCTTCCTTGGCGGTAAGCGTCATATCCACAACAACAGTCTCATCGGTCCCGACATCTTTAAATTTCAACGTACAGATATAAAGAACACCAAAGTTCCTGACCTTCTCATCCATCTCAATCAGCTCAAGCTGACGTAATTTTTCAGTCTTGGGATCAAAAAGTCCATACGTTCCGGTGAACTTGGATTTCTTTTCGATATGCGCCTTCATTGCCTCTTTGGCCTCTTCCGGCGTGTACTTCTTTTTTTCCGCCTTTTCTTTGGCCTTTTTCGGCGCCGCTTTTAGTTTACCAATCTCGACATCGTCGACGATGAGTTCCCCGCCCTCGTTCATAAAATGAAACTCCAGTTCAAGGATGTCACCGCTGTTGATGTCCCGAAAATCTCCTTTGACCCGATACTTATCGTCGTCGGGCTCAAATGTTTTTTCATTCAGGTTAATCAAACGTAGATTACGGACTTTATCGATCTTTGAATCGTATAGATCGAGACTTCCCGAAATACGAATTTTCGACTTAAGGTATTCGTCGACCGACTTCTGCGCGTCTTTGTATTCCTGAGCCGCGACAGCCTGCACGCCGACAAAACCTATGCTCATAGCCAATACACAAACGGCTACAGATAATTTACTCATCAAACCTTTCATAGAGACTCCTTTGATTCCTTGGGGGCGTTAATATCAAAATGTGACACCATTATACCAAATGCAACAAAATTTGCACAAAAATATTCGGAATGGACCTGTGATGGGAAGGTGGATCACTACGGGGTGGCCCGAGTGATATCGATCGGCGATTCTTTCATCGCCTGCATTGTCGGCACCGTGTTTTGCTGATAGATGCTTGTCAGAAGCTCCTTATGCTCCTGATTCTCGGCATGTACTTGGGAATACACGCCATAGCCGGCCTTGATGATGGCGGCATTTAGAAACGTCACATATTTGTGCTCGCCCCAGTCTTCAACGATGTCATCGACACGGTAATCATCCTTGAACTCGAGCGCCTGCTTTACATTCTTTTCGGGGTACAGAAACCAGGCATACGCCAGGATATTACCCTCTTCATCCCGCTCCCGGACATCTAGCTGCAAATCGGCTTTGGCCCCGCTGACGAGACTTCTCACATATGCAGCGGCTTCCAGCCGGTTATTGGTAACGCGCTTGCGTTCGCTGAGCGACATGTCCGGTCGAATTTCAGGGATTTCTACACCAATCAGTCGGACGGTTTCCCCATTTAAAAGGCGGAGCGTGTTGCCGTTCACGACCTCTTGAATAAAGAACATCTCGGCGTGAGCAGCCGGTGCCAGAAAGCAAAAAACCATGAATGTGAGCATCAATCTCTTCATGGTTCAAGTATAGACTATATTTTCGAAAAAACAGGGGGCGACAAGAAAATAATAGAAACCGCTTTCTTTGACCCAAGTCCTTTATGTATCAAGGAGTTAGCGTAAGCGCGATCAACTGATTATATAAACCATTGATATAGAACAATTTAAGGGATATTACTTCATCCCAACAGATCCGCCGAATCGGTCAATTAGGCCGATATTCACCCTGATTTTTTTTCGGCAGAAGGACAAATTTTTCCTGATTCTTCCATGATATCGCAGGTATCAGCCCGGTCGGCTAAGGCTGGACCGGTTTGTACTCCGAATTCGGCTGGATCGATCCCATGATATTATTCTCCGCCAGGACGCCCATATCAATCACATCCACCGGCAGCGTCATCCGCTCTTCGGGGATATCCACGCCCTCATCAATCCGGGTAGCGGTATATTCCGTGTGGAATCCTCTCACACGCGTCACGTATTTCAGGGCGATATTCTTGTAGACCCATACGGTCCCGTCCAGAAACGGCAACTCATACACCCGGCAAACCTTGCCGGCGACCGTCTCCTCACCCTTGCCCTGTGCTCCCAAGCGCTTCAAACCCTCTGGGCTGTAATCACTCATCTCGCCGGCGGTCAGGTCGATGTGCAGCCCGGGCGCTATTTTTTTATTGAGATCAATCTGGATCTTCTTACGGCGAATCAGGTCCACATTGTAGACCACATCCCCCTCTCGGAGGGTCATACGTTGCTGCTCTTGATTGATCCCATCCATCATCAGCTTGTAGGTACTATGACGTGCCTCACGCTCCCCCCAGTCCGTGATGTACGCCGTCTCTTCTCCCTTTATATGTCCGGAGATGTTGTACTGAATCACCGCTGATTCAAGACCATAGGGACGTTCCGCCGCCAGCACAGGCTGGGTCACCACGGATACCAACACGCCTACCATAAATGTCCGCCAGAATAAATTCATGATGCCTCCTTCGAGTTATCAGGATTGCTTGAAATCGAATACCGAACCCATACCCAAAGCGGTCCGGATCTGTATTGTACTATAGCAACAATATCTGTTGGAAATTAATTTCGGCCCCTTTTGGACAGGGCAAATTCTAGTTTGGATAGATACGATTCGCTGGGCTGATAGCCGTTACTACGTGCTTGCGATAGATCATCCCAAGCCTGTCGGAACCGCTTCATCTTATAATAGGCCATCGAACGGTAGTAGTAACTGAGACCCAATTCCTGACCGGTGGCGATCGCGGCGTCGAAGTCTTCCATCGCCCGGTCGATCTTCTTCATTTTCAAGAAGAGGAATCCACGATTGAGATACGCGCGCGCGTACTCCGGATCCAGCGCAATGGCCTTGTTGTAATCCTTCAAGGCGAGATCGATCCGTCCTTTGAGCTCGTGGATATATCCGCGGTTGTTGTAGATCTTTTCCTGTGCCGGATCGATTTCAATCGCCCGGTTAAAGTCCTTCAAAGCCAGATCGTAATGTTTCTGATCCTTGAGCAAGACCCCGCGATTATTGTAGGCCTCAACGTAAGACGGATCTTGCTGGATCGCCCAGGCAAAATCTTCAAGGCTCTGCCGGTCTTTCTGAATACTGCGGTACAGCCGCGCGCGATTCAAGTACGCGTAGGCAAAATCCGGATCAATCAGCAGGGCTTTATTAAAATCAGCTAGTGCCAACACCCAATCCCCGCGTTTGAGATAAATGGCCCCGCGTGCGTTATAGGCCGCCTGATTCGATGAATCAAGTTCCAGGGCCTTGGCAAAATCATCAAACGCGCTGTCCTGATCGCCCTTAGCCTTGAGGACCAGTCCACGATTGACATAAAACTCCGCCACCTCAGCATCAATGGTGATGGCCTTTTCGTACTGTTCCAGGGCCAGATCGAGATCGCCCTTGATGCGATAAATATCTCCGATGTGACCAAATCCTCGGGCAAACTCAGGCTTCATACCCACGGCCTTCTGAAAACTCTGCATCGCTTGGTCAAACTGATTACCCTTCAAATAGGCAAGCCCCAGTTCATCGTACGCCCGGACTTTTTCCGGGGACTTAACTATCACATCATTCCATAATGAAACACCGCTCTGCCATAACGCGTTTCGCTGAACTGTCAGTACGGAAAGCAGGGCAACGATCACCATCCCCACACCGAAATAAAACCTTTTGTACTTGAGCAATTTAAACAGCAAGACGGCCAGACCGATACACAGACCGACACTCGGCAAATACATTCGGTGTTCCTGAATGACATTGGCCAGCGGGATAATACTGGACTCGACGGACAGTGCCAAAAAGAACCATAAAATGCCGAATGACACCAACTGAAATCCGCGTTGCAGGCGCAAAGCAACAAGAAATATAACCAGTAGAATAATGAAACTCGTCATGGTCCCGGATTCAGTGAAGCCGTGCGATAGTGGAAAATCATAGTCAAAATTCAGACTCAGTGGATAGAAAAATGTCTTGAGATAAGTTGTAATCACGCTAAATTGCGTGATGAAATAGGATCCGCTGGTGATCGTCTGTTCACTGATATCGTGTGACTGAGACACAATTTGTCGACCGACAATAGACTCCGAATCAAACTCGTACAGAAATGGGATGATCAGCGCAAAGGCCAGGATAAAAACCAAATGTACAAAAGAGAACGTCCGCTCTGCTCCCGGCGTTTTCTTGGTCGTTCTCAGAAAATAAAATTCAAACAGGACAAGCATAAACGGCAGCGTGAAGGCAGTCTCTTTACTGAACATCGCACAAACGGCGGATATCATACACACAAAGTAAAAGCGCTTACGTATTTTAGGATTCAACCTGGCCAGCAAATAAAAGATAATGGTCATCAGATAAAACATCGTCGCCATCGACGTAGCACGCTGACCGATGTACGTGACAGCCTGAGTCTGCAGCGGATGGGCCAAGAAAAGCAGCGATGACAATAACGCCAGACCATATCGATATTTTCGGACCTCTTCCTTCTTATAACGCGGTGTATCAGCGATAACCAAGAATAGTATCCACACCAAAATGGCATTAAAAATATGAATGGCATTGTTAACCAGATGATAACCCAGGACATTATGCTGTCCCCAGCGGTAGTTTAAGGCAAAACTAAGTTTGGGAAGAACCCTGGTTAGATGAGAATAATGCGGAAGGATCGCATCCAGATTGGAAATATCGCGAATGGAGGGATTTTCAACGACATTCGCCCGTCCATCGATCTGGAACGGGGCATTTAACGAATTGGCATAGATAAAACCGCCAAGTACAACAATAGTCACTAACGAGAATAGTCTCGTCCACAAAAAATTAGATTTCGATTCCATAGCAAACAGACCCTGTGTCCAACAAACTGAATTGGCTCAAATGTTAATTGATCTAGACAAAAATAAATTACGCTGCGCGGTCGCTGTTGTCGTATTCTTCTGTAGGAATGTAATTCCCTTGTCGCTCTAAATCTGTCAGATTCCGCACGGAAGGCGGTAAAAATTAGATTTAAAGTATTGCATATTCTAACGAAAATGCAATTTTTTTTCAAGCAAAACCATTTGGCCCTGAATTGTTTAGGATCTTCTAGTTCTGGACAATCTGAGGCCCGGTGAACTGCAGAATTTTCCGCTCACCTGTGCGGCTATGCTGAAGGACGGCTGAATTCATCGTAATGGTGTGAACGACAAACTCATCAATGGCATCCCCTGTCTTATAAACCCGTCCGTTGATCAGCGCGTGAAATTTGTCAGACATCTGACTGGAGCCTTCCAGGACGTACTCCCGGACTCTCGGCTCGGGCATTCTGACGATAACCGGTGCTTTGGGCTTGATATGATTGCGTATCACCGCCAGACGCTCGAGCTGCTGATCATGATAGTCAACGGCCGTCAGATGTTTTTGCACATAGGCCGCTGTGCTGCGCTGGAACCCTATGGTGATGCCGATAATGGCAATCAAGGCCAGCCGGATTTGAAAGGACCGGTCGGTCAGTATCATTTTTATATATTTCATATGGACCACCTACTCTGATATAGTCGATTAGTTTTTAGTCTGGTGCACGTAACTTTGCGCCTCTCCCCGCTCAAGCGCCTGATGAATCCGTTGACTTGACTGATGAATGGAAAATGTCGACCACAGACAGATCACCATCAGAATCCCTACCAGCGCCGTGAACCCGTGCAGCAGGTACCCCCGCACCTCATCTGACACCACATGCTCCCGGGCGAGATTGATACTGAACAGGGCATGCTGCGAATTCTGTGCCCGCTTGACGTCCTGGGCATCTTTATAATGCGACTGACTGTCAAACGTCGTCTGGATCTCATTGATAATACGATCCTGCTCCGGGATATCTCCGGAAAAGTAAATGTGATCAAAATGCTTCACCGTACTCTTCGCGCAGGCGCTACGCAGCGACTGCTTGATCTCAAACAAGGCCTCGCTGAAATTGTCATACGCGACTTTGCGCAGCAACTCGAACTTCAAGTCATGCATCACGGCGAGGTTGATGTAGCCATCCCGGGAAAAATCCAGCAGACAAAATCGGTGCGACACTTCGGGATGATCCTGATAAAACGCGTTGATGCTCGTCAGAATATAGGCCGTAATCCGGATAACCTCAAATCCTGAATCCTGCACGACTTTATTGTATCTGTTGATCAGACTCTTTGGCGCACAGGTAAACACCCCGCAAACCGAACCATCTTTGCTGGAAAAAATCTGATAGTCAAACGCGATTTGATCCGCCGGCAGGTTCAAAAGCTCGACGGAAACCATCTGTAACCGCGTCTTGATATCTTTGATCTTGATATTCGGGATATTAAACGGCTGAACAAGCACATCAGGCCCGCTGATCGACAAGGCCACATACTTGTATTGGGCCGTCTCCATCAGCGAAAGCTGACTCAGCTGAACAGACAATTCATCGGGACTTGAGGCATTCACGGTTAGTGTTTTATTGGTCATAACATCATCCCTGTTAAATGTTATCGTCTAACTGCTCGACTTCTTTCCAGGATTTGACGGCCAGGCTCGATGGATTCGTCGGAAACCCGCCAAATCGCGAGCGGGCAATCGCACCGTCAACGGCCTGTCCATTAAATTTGATATCACCCGTAAATCCCTCCGGCAGTCCTCCGGCGATGATTTTCGATTCACCTTCCAAGAACACTGATCCCTTGATCTGGATACCGTCGTCGATAATAATCTCTGTATCACCTTTGATGTACACAATCCCTTCGACGGATCCTTGAAATAAGATAAAGGGCGTCGCATTATGGTTTTGATTGGCACCAGTCACATCGATCACCAAGATCGTATTCGGATTTTGCGGCACAGGAACTTCGACACCCTCATCATTCGTATCAAATGTCAGACAAGTGATTTGATCAAATCCGTTGGGGTCAATATCATTTACAAAAACATGTCCCGGCGAACAGAATGACTCTTGAATATTCGTCCCCTCAGGGATATTAAATGTTTCATTGAAACTCAAATTTGGCTTTTCTTTGACCTCTCCGGGATTGAGAAAGAACGGCAAATTTGGAATCGGATTACTCGTCGTCACCGGATAATCGGGAAAATTGGAATTACTGATATTCGCGATAATCGATCGCCGCTCACCGTTCACCAATCCATACGCCTGGACCTTCCATTCAAACACGCGGCCTGGCGATGTCTCGGAGACATAGTCAAACGAACGGTTGGTGTCCAGCACCGTCGCCGCTTCCGCGATTGATCGCACCGCCGGCAGCTTGGCCTTGGCCAATTGCACCGCGCCGTCCGCCAGCCAAAAGGCCTCCATCGAGGCTTTACGCGCGGCCACCGCCCGATGCTCACTCATGGCATGATGAATCGACGCCATCCCCAACATCGTAAACACAACAACAAATCCCATCGTCACAATCAACACAGATCCGCGTTCATCTTTCATGAGGCCCTCCTCAGAATAGAAACATCCGGCATTGAAAATGGTATCTCGCCCTTGATCCCCTGTATTTTCTGAATCGTAATCGTATTATTCACGCGGGTGAATTCAATCGTGTTTTGATCATTGTCCGCCGTATCGATAGAGAATATCGCGTCGCGATGATTGACATTATTGATATCGGGAACAAAGACAAAATCAACACGTGAAGAACCCGTTTCCTGAAAAAGCCCAAATCCTCCCCCGTCGACCAAAAGCACATTGGTTCCGACCCATCTGGGATCACCGTCAGGCGCGTTGACAATGCTCAAATTGGTGGAACTGTTACGGACACGGTTGCGAACCAGCTTGAGTCCGTGGCCCAGGTCGCTGTAGATTTGGGCTTCTTTCTGCAGTTTATTATAGGAACGGTGCCCGATGTGAGCCACCGCTCCTATAATAAGCATAAACACAGCGGCAACGATCATGGCCACCTGCAGCTCGACCAATGAAAACCCCTTGTTTGCAATTCGCTTCTTTTTTTGTTTTCTTCTCATTGCGCTATGTATGTTACAAGTTTTACCGATTTAGGGTATGTGGAATTCGCTTCCTTCCACTGAATCTCGACATCCACTTGTTTATGTTTGGCGTCGGGCGCACTGACCGAGATGATTTCCTTACCGGATAAGTTGGCCAATACCGATGATGACAAGGCTGTTTCCGTGGGATTCAACGGATCGGTGACGGCGATACTACCATACCCTTTTTCCTTGATCTCCTCCAGCGCGTGATCGGCCAGCTCCATGGCGACTTTTTTATGGACCATATACGCCATGATCTCATTGGCATTGTGGTACAACGCCATACCACCGGTCATGATCACCCCCAGAAGCAGGATCGACACAAGCACTTCAATCAAGGTAAATCCTGCACTATTTTCCAGTTTAGACGTAAGCATAAACATTACCCATTTAGACTAATAGGTTTGCCAATCCACAGCTTTGCCGGCATCATCTGTATCATATGATACAAATATTCGACCCGAGTTATCCATTTCCAATTGATACTTTGTGGTTTCCGCTTTTTTAAGAGCACAATTGGTCGATTTGTCGCAGGTATTTGACAAAGCCCCATTGGCGCGAATAATGAAATCGACCGCCGCTGGATTGTTCCAAGGAGCGCTCCCTTTATCTTTGGCAATTACTTCAAATGCACCGTTACCAAAATACTGGGCCGTACCGGTTTTAATATCCAATCCACCGGCTGTTTTGTTTTTTTCTAGATCTGCAGCCTTGACCTCAGACGGGTATACTCCACTACTAACAAATTGATCCCTTAAAGCCTGACGGATCAAACTCATCGTTGCGACAGCTTCAGATGCCTTGGCTTTTTTGGTGTTCCCCAGAAAAACCGGCGTGGCCACCGCCGCCAAAATCCCGACGATAACCAAGACCACTAAAAGTTCCACCATTGTAAAACCTTTGTTATTTGTCCTCATCATTACCCCCTTTACTTTAAATCCATTGTTTGAACACTTGTTGTCGTTAACTTATCGCTGATGACATCTGAAAGATTGGCAAGTACAACGCCAGCACAACCAAAAGAACGATACCCCCGACGAACATAATCAGGATCGGCTCGAGCATGGTTGTCAGGTTCTGCAGCGTCGAGTCCAACTCGTCATCATAATAATCAGCCGTTCGCGTAAGCATTTCGTGGATCTTTCCACTGCGCTCACCGACGGATGTCATTTTGGAACACAATCTCGGAAATAATTCCTGCCGCTTCATCTCTTCAGCCAAGGCGCCGCCGGATAACACGCGCTGCTTGACCATATGAATCGCGTCGCGCATCGGCAGATGATTGACCGCGATGGCCGTAATTTCCAGCGCCTTCGCTAAACTGACACCTCCACTTAACAGGAATCCCAACGTCCGGCAATAACGGGACACCATCGCCTTATGGATGACCTCCGGTCCGAGCACCGGCACACGCAGCTTCCATTTATCGACGACGAAACGAAACTTCTCAAAACGTAATGAGTACACAAAAGCGATAGTTAAAGCCACGGCCGTCAGGAATATCACCGGCGCGTAGTGAATAGCGCCCTGGCTGAATCCGACCACCATTCGCGTCAAGAGTGGCAACTGCGCTCCTGCCCCCTCAAACATTCCCTGAAATTTGGGGATCAGGAAGAACACGATGACCATCATGACAAAGATGGCAAATCCCAAAACAAACAGCGGATAGCGCACCGCGTTTTTGACTTTTTCCTTCAATCGTTCGGACGCCTCCAAATATTTGGCCAGACTGGCCATGGTGATGTGCAGATTTCCAGTGGCCTCCCCGGACTTGACGATGGACGTGTACGTCACCGGAAAGATCTTGGGATACCGCTCGAGCGCGCTGGAAAAATCCGAACCGCCCTGAATACTGGTCTTGATTTTTGAAATGATCTCACCGAAATTTCGATTCTCCTGATCCTCCGCAATAGTCTCCAACGCCTCGCTCAGTAGAAGCCCCGCGCTCAAGGTCGCCGCCAGCTGTCGTGTGAATACCGCCAGGTCCTTTCCCGACACGCGCGCGCCGCGCCATCGTGATAGGCCCGACAGCATTTTCGACTTGGCCTTGTCCAGCTCAAGGACTTTCAGCGGAATCAGATCCTCGGTCTTTAAACGCATCACCAGCTCGGTCATATTTGCCGCGCTGGCCACTCCGTTAATCTTCTGTCCGGTCTTTTTGTGACTGGCAATATATTTGAAGTCCATCTATAACTCCTCCGTTTCCTGGGTTACCCTGAGGATTTCCTCGGGAGTTGTAAAACCGTTTCGTAAATACTCCATACCGATCTCGCGCAGCGGACGCATCCCGGCTAGCTGCGCTTGCTGACGAACAACATCGCTGGATTCTCCGTCGAGAATCGCCCGCCGGATGTTTTCATTCGGCATCAACACTTCGTATATCCCCTTGCGCCCACTATACCCACTGTTCATACACTTCGAACAACCGCGTCCGTAATAGTAGGTGTGATCCGTGATTGAGACTCCGAGTTGATGAAACAAGTCGGCGTCACCATTAAATGGCTGTTTACAATCCGGACAGATCATCCGGATCAAACGTTGCGCGATCACACCGATGATCGACGAGGTGATCAAGAACGGCTCGACCCCCATCTTAACCAGACGGACCGGTGCTCCGGCAGCGTCATTGGTGTGCAGGGTGGAAAAAACCAAATGGCCGGTTAGCGCGGCATGGATGGCGATCTCGGCGGTCTCCTGATCCCGGATCTCGCCAACCATAATGACATCCGGATCCTGACGCAAAATTGATCGCAATCCCCGGGCAAAGTCAAAACCGATATTCGCATTGACCTGCGACTGCTGGATAAACGGCAGCCGGTATTCAACCGGATCTTCCAGCGTGATAATATTTTTTTCATCTGACTTGATCTCGTTTAGCGCGGTGTAGAGCGTTGTGGTCTTTCCGCTACCAGTCGGCCCGGTCACCAGGATCAACCCATAAGGTTTGGCCAACATCTTCCGAAACTTTACGAGGTCTTCATCCAGCATCCCCAGTTGCGGCAATCCCAATAGCGGAGCAGATGTATCCAGCAAACGCATCACCACGCTCTCGCCATAGATTGTTGGAAAGGATGAAACACGTAAATCCACTTCATGTCCGGCAATATTGATCTTGAACCGGCCATCCTGTGGCAAACGCTTTTCGGCGATATCCAGATTGGCCAGGATCTTAATGCGGGTGTTGATCGCCGCCAACATCTCCAGCGGAGGCGGATCGTTATGATGCAGCACGCCATCCACCCGAAGACGGAGTTCCGCCCGGTCCTGCTTGGGCTGCAGATGGATATCGCTGGCCCGGCTGTTCACCGCCTGGACAATCAGCGAACGCACAAACTGCACCACCGGCTGGTCTCCCGCCTCGTACGTGACGGCGGATTCGGCATCCTCACAGAAGTCCGACTCGATCTCGGCCGTCTCCATCTCGGTATCGATAAATTTCTTGATATGCTGGCGCATCCGCGGCAGGTTGTGGTAGCAATACTCAATCGCCTCCTTGATATCATCTTCGGCCGCGATCACACATTCGATCTTGTGACCGGTCTTCATCCGTAATGTATCAATGGCCAGCAGGTTTAACGGGTCAAACGTGGCCACGATCAGCGTGTTATCTTTGAGTTCTATCGGTATGATATTAAAGCGTTTAGCTAATTCTTCCGGGACGGTATCAATTAAATCCGCCGGAAGGCTCTTGTAGAAGTCTTTGAGGTTAATGAAAGGAATCCGGAAGTATTTGGCCAAGGCGGGGGCCATGGATTCCGGGGTGGCAAATCCCATACGAAGGACGATATCACCCAAACGGTCATGGGAGATCTTTTGTTCGTCCAGGGCGCGGTCGAGCTCATCTGATGTCAACAGTCCTGCTTGTTTGAGAGTTTCACCGATCTTCACATCTTCCCCCTTGTTGGCATGTGCCTGACGATTCTCAACGACTGAACAAATTGCTCGCTTTCAAACGGCCCGCCCAAAAAATAGGATGCCCATTAATTGAGCAGGGTCGTAAGTATAGGAAATCTCGAAACTTTTGTCAAGAATTAAATTTTTACCACTTTTGCACAAATTTTTACTATTTTGAAATAGCTATTTTCTCGACGTGGAACAGACATTCCCGGACAGACCCGGGCAGCTTTTTATGGCAAGCTCAAAAAATGAGCAATTTTTCGAATATAAAAATGCCATTAAATTGAGCATCCCCTCGATCCGAACTCGCTGTCCAGTCGGAGCTGACTCGGCCGACATGCCTGCTTGATTCATTTTACCTACAAATCCATAAACCCATATATACAAACGCTTTACACTTCAGTAGATAAATGCCCACATCAACTTGTCGCATTCTAGGGCAGATGCCTTGATTTGTCGAACCGCGCCCCCATATTTCACCAAGAACTTAAATATCTTGTGTATATAGACTTATGAACATATTCGACAAGAGAATCGCGTGAAGGATAAAAAAGGCTCCCTCCCTCGAGACGAGCCGAATCAGCCACAGACACCCTACCCCACTCCGGTCTAAATGGCTAGTCAACAACGGCTGTCCTAGTTTGTCGGATGTTGTCATGTTGACAAAAATGTAATGATTGATATACAATTAATCACAACTCCAATACGAATGACAACTTGGTATCATTGATAACGCGAAAGGTTTGACGATCATGAACGACTTACTCTTGCAGCAGATCGAGAAAATATCATTAGTTCAGCACAATCGAAATCTTATCCACGCCCTGTGTGGCCTGGACCTTGAAATACTCAGGACCGACGGATCACCCCTTCGGTCAGGTAACGGCAAACGCTCAAAATATCGTGGACCGAAGAGCGAAACTACGAGTTCCGCATCAACATCAAACGGCTCACAGATCAAATATTTACCACCCCATGTGCTCGCCCTGCTTCAAGAAACTCACGCGGCACAGACCTTCATCGACAGCGATGAATTCCACAAAATTGCGATTCCGATCATGATTAATGGAAATATGGTCGGCGTTGTCTACACCGGGGAAAACCAGCTCTTCCGCTTCAAGAACGGGCAGTTGCAGGAAATCACCAAGATCCTGACATCGTTCACGGAATATATTGTGAACAATGAACTTACCCCGCTGGATATCAACTTTTACGCCAACGGCGAGATCACGCGGCAGCAGGAATTGCTCAACCGCGCGGTACGCTATATTAAGCAAAACTACCACTCCAACGACCTGACCCTACGCGAGGTCTCCAGCAATAACGGCATCAGCTACCATTATCTCAGTCGAATCTTCAAGAAGGAGCTGGACACCACATTCGCCCAGTACCGCAATAAGGTTCGGATGGACGCCGCCAAGAAAATGCTGAAAAATCGACGACTCTCCGTCAGCCAAATATCGTTTGCCTGCGGATTCGACGACCCGGCCTATTTCTGTAAGGTGTTCAAAAATTCATTCGGAATGTCTCCGACGAATTACCGGTCGCAACACTATTCAAAAAGCAAGGCCTAGTCACAAACAGCTCCGTCGTGACTGTTCCATTAAAAAGTCCTAGCGATTGTCAAATTATTCCATTGATGATTCAAATTCGATTATGGTATATTGAGGCAGTTACTTACAATTAAAGAAAAATGCTGATATATATTTCAGACTTCCGAGATCCTCACTGACGTTTAGCTTACCTGCCGACGTTCAAGTTCA
This sequence comes from bacterium, assembly GCA_030429765.1. Lineage (GTDB taxonomy): Bacteria > Omnitrophota > Gorgyraeia > Zapsychrales > Zapsychraceae > JAGOSC01. The sequence continues at coordinate 158,106 of JAUIER010000004.1, forward strand.
GGTGATCGGTTGATTATGGGTTAATGTTGAAGGGCCCCCTACCCTTCAACGCCCATAATACTCCTCAAAAACCCTGTTAGAGATCCCTAACAGGGTTTTTCTTGGCCTCACCTCGAAGAAATTCTGAAAACTTGATTCAAAACCCGGTGATCCTAGGTATAATCAGAGGCAGAAAAACCTTTGATGAAGGAAAACGACCTATCAAACGAATCCTGACTCACTCACTCTTTATTGGATTGATCATCTGGATCATCGCCATGTGCATCGGGACATACTACCGCGTGTATCCGCTGCGCACATTTGTACCGAATGACTCTACGGAGAAAGCCTCGGTCATTGTGATGTCGCGGCTGCGATCCCAGGTCGACCGTCAGATCCGCCAACAGTATCCCGACATTTCCGCCGCGCAGAATATTAAATTGCGCGACCAGATGTTCCGGGAACTCCAGAAAAAAGACGGCGCCAAAATCCGGCAGGCCATTGAAAATCTCGCGCAGACAATCGACGCGCAATCTGGACCGACACCCAATACCCCGTACATGCTCGCGTCGGACTCGTTTCACTTCTTACAACTCACCGAACAATTAATCGAAACAGGCCATATCAGTGACACCATCAAAGGCAGCAAATACCTCAACAAGTTAATGCTCGCACCGATCGGCCATTACGAACCGCTGACGCTTCACCCGCATGTCGGCGCCGGACTCTACTACACCCTTAGGTTATTTCAACCGGACATCTCCCTCTCACACGCCTTGAGCTTTACGCCGATTGTCTTAACCGCGATAACCCTGATCGTTTTTATCTGGATCGCCGCGTTAATTCACAGCCCGTGGGTGACAACACTAACGGCATCCATATTTCTGACCTGCTCTCCGATATTTGTCAAACGGTCGGCGTACGGCTGGTATGACAACGATCCATACAACACCCTCTTTCCGCTTTTAATCCTCGCCCTGGTCATGAAGGCGTTACAGACCGGCGCGTCCCGTCGGTCCCAAATCATATTCGCGTGCTTGGCCGCGTTCACCACGCTTATCTATTCGATGTTCTGGCAGGGCTGGATGCTGGTATTTATGGTGGTGATCGGTACCGGCGTTGGATTGCTGCTGTTTCGGAAACTGCGCCCATCCACACCGCAAACCACTCGACAGCTGGCGACTGTCTTTGGCTTGATCGGCTTGCTGAGCTTTGCGATGATCGGCGTCAAATTCGGATTCCATGAATTTTTCAATCTATTTGCGGAAGGCTACAAGGCCCTGGCCAACTTTGTCAAACCCCAACTCTCGGTTTGGCCGGACCTGTATATCAGCGTCGGAGAACTGCACAAGGCCACCCTCGCGGAAGTCATCGCCCTTACCGGCGGACGGATCTTTTTTGGCATCGGACTCATGGGAATCCTGCTGCAAACGGTCCGGACTGTCCTTAACCCTGAACGTCATTCACCGGCACCGCTTTTTTTGACGGGAATCTTTTATGTGTTTTCGATCTGGATCACGCTCGGCGCGCAGCGGTTTGCCTTACTGTGCCTGGTTCCGTTTAGCATCGCGTTTTTGATGGGGCTCAATCAAATCCACGAAATTGTCCACTGGCTCATGGGGCGACAACCATCGAATGGGCTGCTGCGCAATAGTACACGGATCATTGGCGGACTCCTGATCGTGACGTTGACCGTTATCCCGATTCGTCAACTGCAGCGCAATATCCCCGGATTGCTCAACCCGATCTACAATGATACGTGGCACGCGGCCCTAACACAGATCGAACAGGGCACACCGCCCAACAGTATTGTCAACACCTGGTGGTCGCCCGGACATTTCATCAAGGCCACGGCCAAACGGCGCGTGACCTTTGACGGGGCCACGATCAACTATCCGCAGGCCTTCTGGATGACGCGGGTGTTTCTCAGTCAGACCGAAGAGGAGGCCATCGGCCTGCTGCGGATGCTGAACTCAAGCGCCAACCAGGCCGCCGAGTATCTGGCTGAACTGGGATTTTCCGTATCTGATAGCGTGGCGATCCTGCGAACCATCACCCGTATGGACCGCTACAAGGCCGGACTGATGTTACGGTCACGGATCGACGATGTTGAACAGATCAAGCACATCCTCAGCCTGACACATACGCGGCCGGACCCATCCTACCTATTTTTATACAATGAACTCATTGAGAAAAATATTCAGTTCGCCTTTATCGGCAATTGGAACTTTGAAAGCATTGAGGCCCTGAATGAAAACCCCGAACGGCTGGCCAAAATCCCGGACCGAAGCTCTAAAGAGTATGTACAATTTTTATGGCAGCTGGCCGGCGGACCATTCAAATACAATGCCCCGCTCAATGAGATGCATCGCAACGAACAAATGGTCCTCTTTGACGGCAACATCAAAGTAGATCTATTGACCAAGGATTGTCGGATCGATTCACCGAAATTCGGACGAGGCGCACCGCAAAGCATTTTCTTTACCCGAAACAATGAACTGATCGAACAAAAATTTGAAAACGGCACACTCCCCTTTTCTGTAATGCTCGTGGCGGAGAATAATAAATTCAGCGTGGTCCTTCTAGATCAAGCCCTCGCCCGGTCCATGCTCATGCGCCTGCATTACTACGGAGACACGGGCCTGAAATATTTTCGGCAGTTCACCCGCGAACGGGATCTCACCCGACGCACGGATATTCAGGTATTTGAAGTGGATTGGGATCAATTTGAAAGGGACGGCCGGTAGATTAGTATCCGGAGCCTTTGGAGTAGCGTTGCGATCGCCGCAACGCCTGAATGCGCTCCGCGCCTGTTGACGGAGGCTGATCGGCGGAGACATTGGCGCCGGGAAGACTTCCGCTTAAACGAACCGGCATTTTCTCAACCGCTTGATTACCGGAAAGCGCCGGCATCGCGCTAGGCGCCTCATCCCGCACCAGCTCGGACTTCTGACGCCGGGGCGCGAAGAGCGGCGTTCCCATCTGCTGCGGACGTGTCGAGCGCCCCTGACGAACCATCATCTCCAACTGTTCAGCCAGATCATTGTGATCCTTTTGCTTGAGTTGAGTGATGATATCCAGGACCTTAGCGCGCTCATCCATCATGAAGTAAGCCATGCCCAAACCAAGATACGCGTACGACGCGTCATGCGACTCAATCACCGATTCAAAAAGTTCCCGCGCCTCATCCGGCCGCGACTGCCCTAGCAGATAAGTCCAGGCCAACGTAAGCTTGGCGCTGATGTTCGTCGGGTCCAACTCCACAGCACGCGAGCAGTACTCTTCGGCCTTGGCAAAATCTCCCTGACCGTAGGTCATCTTTCCCATTTGTTCATAGGCACGGGTATAGGTCGGATCGATCTCAATCGTCTTCTCGAACAGCCACATCACTTCCGACGGAGGCGTCCCTAATTCCAGATGAGCCAGCCCCATAAAAAAATAAGCCGGCGCCAACTTGGGATAGATTTCCAGCGTCTCTTCATAAAGTTTGATGGATTCTTCAAATCGTCGTTCGGAAAAAGCTATGGTCGCGGCCTCAAACCGCTCTTTCACCGGATTGGCGTGAGCGATAGAAACCAACATTAACAGACCAAGAACGATAATGGTGGCAGGTCTTTTCATAAGGCGGAAAGATAGACAAATGTGTGAACATCAACGCTACGCGCTGGGCTTGACGACCATTTTGACAACACGCATCGATGTCGAAATTTGGTCCTGCACCCCGCGCTTCGGAGACATTGAAAATTGCACAACCTTGAAGAGATCTTCAGAGGTGTTCAACAAATGCATGAAACTGATGATGTCTTTGAGATCCCCGGAGCAATCCAGATTGGCATAGTACTCAACATGCGAGTCCTGCTCCTTGATCTCACCGGGATTACTTTTAATCAGGTCCACATTGGCCTCCTGAGCCAGGCGCTCAATCGACCGGAATAGTTCCGTGTTGACCTGATCGTTATCCGGAATGGTTTCCGGAATATATTTGGAAAACAGTTCGGCTTCTTTTTCAATGGCCTCACGGTTCGCCAGAAAGGCCAGATCCTGACGGATCCGCTCTTCCTGCTGTTTGATCTCGACCTCGGTGGCCTTGATCTTTTTGAGGGCCGGATTCATGAACAACCGGTCAAACAGCGCGATCGAAACCAGACCGACGACCACATAAAATATTTTCTTTTCCCGTGGAGATAATTTTGACAGAAACTTTTGCACAATAAGACTCCTATTGCTGCTCGATTGGTTCGCTGTTGTCCGACGGATCTCCCGCCGACAACAGATTCAATGAAATCTCAAACGCATGCGCGTCTTTGCCGCGGTCTTTTTTGGATTTCTTGGACTTGACCTCCGCGTTCTTGAACAGCTCCACTTCCTTGAGCGTGGTATTGAGATTGTAAACACGTGAACCTACTTCAGATATTCCCTGCACATTGACGATCCCATCTTCTTCCATGCCGATGCGGGTGAGGTACACATCATCCGGGATGTTGCGATACAGCTCGTGAATAGAATCCAGGCTGACCATCCGCGTTTCCACATAATCTCGAATCAGTTGGGTCCGGGCTGATTTTTTCTCCAAAGCCTTCACCTGAAAACTCGTATCTTCATACTGTTCAACCATATTTTTGAGATAGGCCTTCTTGAAATAGAGCTTCAATCCAAAGATGCATGAGGCGAGGAACAGTCCGACGATGCACAAAACCGCGGTCTGCAACACCTGATTGCGCTGCTCCTCAATCGATTTTTGCAGCTGGACTTCTTCCGGCACCAGATTGATGCGCGTTTCAGACACCATCGCCGCGGCGGCCAGCACATCAAAAAACGAGACATCGCTGTAGTCGGTCGCGATGGCAGACGCCACCCCCTTGGGCACCTTGATCATATCCGTATAGGGAACGATCACCGCCTCCCACTGCAATTGACTTTTAATCGCGGCTTGCAGCTCCTGGGCGTGCTGGTCCTGATGTGTAATGAAGTATTGGCCCGGCGCCTGATCGATGTCTTCGGTGACATACGCGTCATACGTTTTTTGGAGTTCATCCAGGATCTTGGCCTGCGCCCCGGCCGCGTCCTGCCGTAGATCGGCCCGTCCTACCGGAATGGATCGTGATGTCAGCGCCCGACCTTTAGAGACGATCACAAAATTTGTCGCCGACTTATCAATATCGATCACCGCGACCGGCCCCGAAACATTCTTGAGGACCCGCGATCGGCCCATCAATTCAGCCATCGCCTCCGGTCCAAACACAACCTTGCTGACCTTGAGCCCGGCCCGTTCCAGATTTTTGATCTGGTCTTTAAGCTGAACACGGTTGGCGATCGCCAGCAATACTTTGGTGTAATTACTTTTGTAGACGCCGATGTTCACATAACCGATCTGAATCTCTTCTCGGGAAAACGGCGTGTGTCGACTAGCCTGAAGGTTGACAATGGACTGAATTTCCTGATCATTCGTCGACGGAATCTCTATATTTTTAGTGGTGGTGATACTTGGCGGGACAATCGCAATGATATTCGCTGACTTCGACGCAAATCCTTTGAGGCCGCTTTCAATCACACGTGGCAGCTCAACCTCGGACACTCCCTTGATATTTTTACTGAACAACTGAGAGACGCGGGCGCTCGGCCCCTGCCCTTTGACCTGAACAATCTTTAACGTATCGGCATTAATCGAAAAACAAATGTAATCACTACTTTTTGGCATAAACTTTACCTAAATGTTTTTGGTTAAACGACTTAAAATATTATAACCTAAATAAAAAAATTGTATCCAGAAAAAACGATTATTTTTCCCGCCAATATACGATCAGGTTGTCCCGCGCGTTGTACGTACAGCTGACCCGCCATTCCGGCTGATTCACGTCTACATAAGCCAAACTTTCGATGGTAAAAAAGCTTGAATTGGTCTTGATAAGCTTGGACACGTTGAGCCCATCGATCTGCTCGATCTCCTCCTTTTTGAGGTCCACAAATGTCGCGATTTCACTGGCAATATCAAATGTCTTGTAAAAGATGTAATCATCTTCAGTGAATTCGGTCTCATCGACCCCGGAACGGACACCGATGAGTTTATCAGCCACAGCCTCATCCACCCCCAACACCGTCAAGATCACCCGCGAGGCCGTATTGATATTGACCAGTCCGTCACCGTAGATGGTGACATGCGGCCTCAGGCGCTCGTAGATCTTGGGCGTCACCCCGCGCACCAGCATCAGCTCTTCGATGACCTCGAATTCAAAGTCCTTTATGTCGTACGGGTATTGCAGGGTCGCATAAAACCCTTCGCTATTAAATCCGGCAACCTGCGTTAAACCGTATTCCCGCCACTCAATAATCGCCTCGGCGATGGTCGCCGCTTCGTCATCATCGTTGACGGCGACGGCCCGGATCAGATTCTTGAGAACACGCCGGTCCGCCCGGTTGATATTGATCTTACGCTCCTCATCAACAAACCCATAACGCGTCGAGGCCTGCGACGGATCAGAACGGTAGTAATCATATTTCACATTGACCGTGCCGGTGCCGAGCTTGATGTCCTTAAAGTCGTCGAGATTATTATGCCGGACATACTTTCCCAACGATGTGTAGATCTGGGCGTGCTGATTCATGTCGCGGCGCAGCACCGCGATGGCCTTTTTGACGCCGGCCTGAGCCAGAAAATGCAGTTGACTACGGTTTTCGATGCGTGAGATCAGGGTGATGCGCTGACGGATCTGCAGGCCGATATGAACGGCAAAGATGGTGAGAAACGTCAGCACCCATAGCGTCAGGATCAAGATCGCGCCGCGCCGGTTGTTCGTCCGTTGCCCTTTCATCAGCTGCCCACCGGTATATCAATAAATTTTTTCATCACACGCTTGCCGCGGGTATCGGCAAATTCCACTTCGATCTCAACCCCCGTCGGCAGGACATCCAAAATCTCGGCCGAGGAGATCTCTTCGGTCTCGGTCAAAAAGTAGTAGCGAAATTTAATCCGGGTGACGGATGAGACCAATTCCCGCTTCGGCCCCCAGCGCTCCCGGACCGCCTCGCTGTAATTTGCCTGCCGGCGGTAAAGTTTGTCGTCATTAAAGTCATAAAAATACTCCGCCTTTCCGATCTGATCCACGTACACATCCTCACCAAGTCGCAGCGACTTATCGGCGGGGGTGCGCACAATGGTGGGAAAGGCAAAGCGAAATTCATTGCCTTCAAATTTGATCTGGGAAAACAAGAATGAATTGTAGAGATCGAAACTCAGCTTATCAAAAAAGATGGCCACATCTTCTTCGATGTTCAGCTGCTGACTGCGTTGCCACACTTCGATGCCCATTGACAACGATTTGTAGCAGGCCAACCCGACCAGGGTCACCAGGGCCACCGCGAGCAAGGTTTCGACAAGTGTGAGACCGGATTGGGATCGGCAGCGCGTTCGACGCATATGCGGTTGAAAGATTTGAGGACCGGCTTATTGGTCCTTAAAATTACTGAGGTACGCGGACCGGTTGAGACGGACCTCCCGTCCCTTTTCCGTCCAGCTTAATGTGAGATTGAGTTCAAAGATATCCTGGAGTTCTGCCACCTGACTGATATCGACCTGTTTGTTGAATTCCACCAGCTTGGCCCCAACCTGGACTTTCTCGACGGGATCCAGCTCGAACGGCAACGCGTTAAACGCCCTTAGCGTACGTTCCATTGACGTGATTTGATTGTCCAGGACAATCGTGGCATTGAGCCGATTGGTTAAAAGTGTCATGCGATCCAGTGAGATCAAATAGCTGCGGAACACCCCGACAATGCCCGCCGATAAGATCGCGACAGCCAGCATCACCTCAACAAATGTGAATCCGCGGTTATTCTTCAGCGCTGATCGCCTCACTCGGCCGTTACTCCCAATTGGTGATATCGTCGGATTCGGATTCCGGATCTTTCCCGATCGAATACAGATCATAATCGGGATTGTTGCGGCCCGGTGAGACATACATATAGGTTGAACCCCACGGGTCGACCGGATCTTTTTCCAGATACGGACCGTTCCAGTTGCGCGCCTCCGGACTGCCGGTCGGCTTGACACGTAAAGCCTTTAACCCCTGGCTGGTCGTCGGAAAATTTCCATTGTCCATCTCGTATAATTTTAATCCGGTGGCAATGTTGGTATCAATATCGGAACGGGCCACCGATCTCTTGGCCTGATCGGAACGGCCGGCCAAACGCGGCACCACCATCGCCGACAAGGCTGCGATAATAATCACCACCAGCATGATCTCGACGAGGGTAAACCCTTTTGTGTTGCTTGGATAAGCTCTAAAATTTCGCATAAATCCTCCTCATTCCAATATATATCAATTTCGCAGTGAATAAAGCCATTTCTTCTCTAAATCGTCCAACGAATCGATCAACGTCGTGTAACTTTTGCGTAACGCGGTTTCAAAGTCATGACCTTCGCGCATTTCCTTGCAGAGCTGACCAAATCTGCGGCTTCCGTATTCCTTGATCATAAAATCAACGATCGACACGCTCTGCACGTAGAAAAAAGTCACATAAAGCTCGCTTAACTTGACCCGCACATCAGAGCTCACCAGGTCGCGCAGCCGGATAAAGCGGCGGTTCTGTATCGCTTTGCGCATAAACGCTCGGGCCTTTTCCGGCTTGCCGGTTTCCTGCAGCTGGGCCACCCCTTCATTAAACCATAGCGGAATCTTGTCCACCCCGCCGATGAAATCCGACAGGATCAGATGACTGATTTCGTGCGGCAGCACACTATTGAGAAAATCGCCCTGCTGTTTAAACGTCACGATCGCCCGGGACTTCAATTGCCAATGATAATTCGTCGCCCCGCCCTTGGACCAGGTTGGTAAACCAGTCGCTTTGACATATGTTTCCTGGTCGGGATAGATCACGATCTTGACGCGCTCGTCCCATGTCCAAAAGTCCTGATAACGGGTAAACCCGATCTGCCGGCCGATGCTGTCATAATAGTACTCCGATTCCCGCAACACATTGCGGGCCCATTGCGCACTGACCTGAGGCGGATACTGTACAATGAAATGTTCGCCCCGCTGATAACGCCATGATATTTCAGAGGCATACGACCCCGTTGACAAACATAAGATGAGCCCGAGCACAGCGGCAATTTTGGGTATGGACATACGGCGTTGGGTTATTGAGCCAGAATGTCAATCTGAAAAATCGGCAGCAGCATCGCGAAGACAATAAATCCGACCACCAATCCAACGGAGAGAATCATCAGCGGCTCAAGCAGAGTTGTCATAACTTTTATGGTTTCGTTGCTTTCCGCTTCGTAGGTCTCGGCGATTTCCTCCAAAACCTCGTCGAGATTTCCGGATTCTTCACCGATCGAAATAAGATGCCCCATAATCGAGGGGATCCGCCCGGATTTCTGGATTCCCTGACCAAAGGAACCGCCCGACGTTAAGTCTTCTTTACAGATCATCAGATCCTTTTTGATCAGATCATTACTCAGGATCGGAATTGAAATCTCCAGCGCCCTTAAGAAAGGAACACCGCTTCGATGCAGCAGCACCAGCGTGCGGCCAAAGCGCGCCAGCTCGGTCTTCAAAATCACATCGCCGAATAACGGCAGCTTCAGCAGAAAACCGCTCAAAGCCCCGTGCCCGCTTTGCAACTGACGCCAATGTCGCAATCCCAAGGCCACGGCAATCACCGCCACGACAAACAGATACCAATACTGACTGAGAAATCCGCTTAAGTCCAACAGCATCTGGGTCGGCCACGGCAGTTTATCCCCGATACTATCAAACAGACCGGACATCTTCGGCAGTACAAATGTCAATACAAAATAAACGGTTCCCGCCCCGAGCACCGCCATCAGGATCGGATAGGCCAGGGCTGTGCGAACCCGCGACAGGATTTCGTCCTGGCGTTTCTTATATTCGGCGACGGCCAGCAGCATTTCCTGAATGTTACCGCTCTCCTCTCCGGCCTGAATCAATGTCACATACAACGGCGAAAATATAGTGGGATGCGCCTGCAGACATTCAGAAAACGATTTTCCATTTTTGACATTCCATTCCAGGTCCTGAATGATACTGCGGAAGTAGGCGTTATCGGTTTGATCACTCAATAATCCCAGGGCCTTGATAATCGACACCCCGGATTTTAAAAGATTGGCCAGCTGACGGCTGAAGACATACAACTCCTTGGAACGGATCTTCTTGCTGGAATACTTGGCCTTGGCCGCTTCCTCTTTACCCTCAGGCACAACAGACACAGGCAAAAAGCCCAGCTGATTGATCAGATTGATGGCCTCTTCTTCATTCTGGGCGTTGATCTTACCTCGGACCGTTTCGGCGGTGTCTTTTTTGGCTACATACTCGTAAGTTGTCATCAGAATTCAATTTGCTTTTCTTCACGAAGTTTTTGATCGATAAACCGGTTGATCTTTTGGCGGTCTTCACTGGTGATGTCGAGAAAATAGGTCGCGACGTTATAGATAATCCGCTCGTTCTTATTCTTATCTTTAACACGGCACACCCGGGCCATACAAGAAATTTTTTCGTCGGTGGGCTCAAGCTCCAGCTCAATATTCAGGACCGATCCAATTTCCAGGATCCGATCTGATCGAAAACGGACACCGCCGGCGCTGATATCACGACAAACACCGGCCAATGGTTCGCTCTCAGCGTTGGGGGAATCTTCACTATTGGGATTATTTTGAACGACAGAATATTTGAGTGCAAGTGGCTGCGTCACACGGGGATAGATGCGTTCGCGGTAATCATTCCGGCTGAATATCGGAGTTTTTTTTTGAGATGGCGGAGAATCGGGTTGTGCGGGATTCACCGGATCGGCGGGTTCAGCAGACGGGGCCGGTTCGGAATGAAACGACACTTTTTCCTGGATGTATTCGTCCTTGATCGTCACGTTCAACACTTCATCCGGGGTGGTAAATCCGTCGAGCACAGCCTTCCAGCCGTTCTGTCGCAACGTCTTCAGTCCTTCCCGCATAGCAATCTTCTTGATGTAATCGCTGCGCGGCTTCTCAAGGATCGCCGCCCGAATGCTATCGTTGAGCATCAGGATCTCGTACACCGCGATCCGACCATAGTAGCCGGTATTGTTACAATGATCACAGCCGGCGCCACGATAAATGGTGATCTCTTCATCATCACTTAAACCCAGTGAACGGACGATCTCATCTTTCACACCCGGCATCGGGTTCGGATCAACCTCTTTACACTTTTCACAGATTACACGGATGAGTCGTTGCGCGATGAAGGCCTCGACACTGGAAGCAACCAGATATGGTTCGGTGCCCATGTCGATCAGTCGGGTAATCCCACTGGCCGCGTCGTTGGTGTGCAGCGTTGAGAAAACCAAGTGACCGGTCAGCGCGGTCTTAATCGCAATCTCGGCTGTCTCGGGGTCCCGCACCTCCCCGACCATGATGATATCCGGGTCATGACGTAAGATGCTGCGCAGTCCGGTCGCAAAACTGAATTTGACCTTGGGATTGACCTGCACCTGCGTGATGCCGTCCATCTCATATTCAACCGGATCTTCAATGGTGATGATCTTGCGTTTGGATGAATTGATTTCATTCAGACACGCATAAAGCGTCGTGGTCTTCCCGCTTCCCGTCGGACCGGTAATAAAAATAATACCGTGGGGCTTCTTAATGATCTTCCTAAAATAATTCACGCTCTTACTGTTAAAGCCCAGCTTTTCCAGACTGAACAGCATGACCTTCGTCGGCAGGATTCGAATGACGATACTTTCACCGCGCGGCGTGGGCATCGTGGAAATCCGCAAGTCCAGATTCTGGTCCTGCGTTTTGACAACCGCGCTTCCATCCTGCGGCAACCGCTTTTCGGTGATACTCAAATTGGCCAGGATTTTGATCCGCGATAAAATCTGCGGCAGGAACACCTTGACCTGATCGGGCAGGTTCGCGTCCACGAGCGCCCCGTCAATACGATAACGGAAACGGACCTTGTTCCGGTACGGTTCTATGTGAATGTCGGTCGCCCGTTTCTTGTAGGCCTCAAGGATGATCTGATTAACGAGATGGGAAACAGTGGGATCGTCGGTGCGGCCTTCCAAATCTTCGATCCACTGACCGTTGTCGATCGCCTTGGCGGTTTGCGTCGGATCCTTGGTCAAGATCCGGTCGATCGTGTCGGATGCCAAACCATAGTGACGCTTCAAAGATTCCTGCAGGTGATGTTCCTCACCCAGGACAAAATCGATATCCAATCCCAGATGCACACGCAATTCATCCTGAACACTCACCTCCAATGGATTAGCGGTGGCGACTGTCAGTTTGTTCTGAGTTTGACGAATCGGCAGTATTTTATAATACCAGGCAAACTTGGTCGGAACCTTCTCGAGGATTTCTTTGTCTATTTGAAGATCGGTGAAACTCACAAACTCGGTGTTATAAAACTGGGAGAGCGAAATGAGGATTTGTTTTTCCGAAAGAACTCCCTTGCTGATCAGGTATTCTTTCAAGGATCGCCCCATACTTTGGGACTCGACGAGATGCAGTTTGATGTCCTGCTCCGTCAGGAGATTATTGCGGAGCAGCGCCTCCTGGAGAATGTTGTCCTGTTTCTTCACGCTTATATCCTCGGAACTTTACCGATCATATAAAAATCTTCCGTCTTTAAATGATCGAAGTCTCCGCTAATTATTTTGGCGCAACCTTCCACATTGTCTTTGATTGTGACGTATTCCCCTTTTTTCCCCGTGAAGACCTCACTTACGTGAAATGGCTGCGTCATAAAGTTGATGAGTTTCTCTGCCCTGAGAAAAGTAAATTGGTCTTCTTTGTTTAATTCTTCCACCCCGATAACCTGAACGATCCGCTTGAGCGCGTTGTGCTTATTGATGTGGCGCATAACTTCCTGCGAGACATCATAATGACGCCGTCCCACGACAACCGGGTCCAGATTACTCGATGTGCTCTGCAACGGATCAATGGCCGGATACATCCCGCGCTGGACCAGATCCCTCGACAAGACAAGCATCCCGTCAAGATAACTGAAGATCGCGACAACAGCCGGATCCGTCATATCATCCGCCGGGACATAGACCGCCTGCATGGCCGTGATGGATCCCCCGCCTTCAATCGAACGGATCCGTTCCTGAACCGCACTAACCTCGGTCGCCAGCGTCGGCTGATAACCGGTTTCGGCCGGAACACGTCCCAACAGCGTCGAGACTTCCTGTCCCCCCTGGATGTAACGATAGATATTATCCATGAACAAAAGCACGTCCTTGTTCTTGGCCTGCAGATACTCGGCCAGACACAAACCGGCGTTTACAACCTCGGCCCGCGCGCCCGGCGGCTGGTCCATCTGACCAAAGGCGAGCATAACGTTGGCAAGTAGGTTGGCTTCTTCCAACTCATAATAAAGCTCATTTCCCTCACGGATGCGCTCCCCGATACCCGAAAACACACACGCACCCCCATGGGCCTTAACGATATTACTGATCAGCTCGAGAATGATAACTGTCTTCCCGCAACCGGCCCCTCCGAGAATCCCGGTCTTACTTCCCTTGACCAACGGATACAGCAGATCAAAATATTTTATTCCGGTCTCCAGAACCTCCGGACGTTCACCCTTTTTGTTGGCCAGGTCATAACCGACCGGCTTCATCAGATATCGCGTCGGAACCCGGGTAGGACAATCAAACTCACCTCCGTTGTCCAACGGACGCCCGACAGAATCCATAACCCGGCCATAGCATCCGTCCCCCATCGGGATCGTGATCGGCTGACCGGTGTTGTAGCACACCGAGTTCAACTGCATGTTCAAGGTATCCATCAACGCCACGGTGCGCACGGTATGGCTGGATAAATGTTCCTTGGTCTGCAGCAACACCACGGATCCGTCGATGGTCGTGACCTCAATAACATCATACATCGACGGCATGTCTTCAATCTTTTTGAAATACACGTCGACCACCGGCCCCTGCACGGAGATGATCTTTCCCAGTCCTTTGCGCTGCAGGATGGTCTCGGCCTGCTGAACGGACGATTCCGGTTCGGGTCGTTGAGGCTCTTCAGAATTCGGCTGTTGATTATCCAAAATTTTTCTCCATCGGTTAGTCTTTCATGGTCATCATCCGGGCGGTAAATGTTTCCCGGAGACTCTTGTCGATATCGCCTTTGCGTGCTTTTCGGTAGCGCATCCGGACCTTTTCCGTCTGCTTGCGCATTTCATCCACGCGGTCCTCGAGAAAAGATGATTGCGCCGCGGCTGATGCGATGGTGGTATCCGTCAGGATTTCATAGATCCGGCTGGTGATCCACAAGTTGGCCAGGAACTCCACGATTTGCGTGGGCTCGGACTCTTCGATCACATTCGAAAACTCATCAATAAACTGCGACTGTTGCGCGAGGATTTCATCACACGGCAGCAGCCGGTTCGCCCGGAATTTTTGCGTGTCGAAACTTTTGGGCCAGGAGTGACAGATCACCACTTTACCCATATTGCCGGCCATGACCTCGCCGACGATATACTGCTTGATCGCCATGGCGGTCTCATATAAACCGTGCTTCTCCATTTCCAGAAACGTCTTGAGGTTCGGCGTATGCTTGGCTAATTTCTCGACACACTTGTCGCCGACCCCGATAAACTCAAATTGCTCGTGCTTTTCTTTTTCCTGCAGCGCCAGTCGAATAATACTGTTATTAAACTGCGCGAGAAAACTCCCCTCAATCGTGACGACAATGATACCGACCTTGGGATGCTCGTTGTGGATTAACGGATGTTCCACATGCGCGAAACTCAGCAACCGGAAAAAATCAGTAAATGATTCACCGAAACGTTTGAACTGATCTTTCTGTCCCATCAATGTGAAAAACTTATTGTCCGCAATATCCTTGAGTGTCTGCACCAATCCGACCATTTCAATCGAATCATGCAGTTCATTGCGGACCTTTATCGCTTTTCCCATTTAAACCTTCTGCGCCTCCAGATGCGTCTGCATGGATAGTCCGGTTTCACGGATCAGGTTCTTGATACTCCCGTCGAGGGCCAAACTGCCAAACTTCAGGATTACACCGCCGCCGATCTCCGCGTCCGTCGACGCGTTGATCTGAATGTTCCGCCCCAACTTTCCGGTCAGGATGGCCGCGATCTGGTTTTTGATCGTGTCACTGGCCGGATTGACCGTGATCATTTCAACGGTCGAAACCTCGGGACCGATGTGCGCGGTATCTGTGAGTTTCAGATTCTCCACAAATTCCTCGAGAAGCACTTGATCAAACGCGCCGCGTGATTTTTGCGAGAGGATCTTGTTTAAGATGTCCATTCCAAAACCCACCGCGCGGATGTCCATCTCCTTCTCCAACTGCGCGCGGAGTTTTTTAGTCGATTCCTTGGCCTTCTCCAGGATCTCCTCGCTTTCCTTTCGGGCATTCTGGATCATTTCTTCTTTTTTGGCCTTGGATCCCTGCTCCGCCTCATTATGCATCCGGGTGGCCAGCTCTCTGGCCTCGGCACGCTTTTGCTCCAATTCTTCGTCGACCTGCTTGAGCTTGCGACTCAACTCGATCTGCTGCTCACGTTTGCGGTCAATTTCATCATCCAGCCGACGCACCGATGATTCCGTCGAAGAAAAAAGAAACCAGCGTAGAACAAAGGCCAAGATCCCGCAGATAACAATCATTAGTCCAAGAAAGCTGAATATGAGGGATTTGAGATCCATAAAAAATTCTCCTTATTTATTTACCCGAGAACACATTGTAAAAGCCGATCAGACTGGCAAATGTACAGACTTCCAGGACGACCAACGGTAAAAACACATTTAATTGAATCAACGGGGTCTGCGACGGATACTGACCGATACGGATAATCATTTTGCGTCCCATCACGGCAATGATGGCGCAGGGCACAAGGACGATCACGGCAAACACCGCGCAGAAAATCAGGCTCATCATCCAATCCGCTTTGGTAAACTCCAGCATTTCTGCCCCCTATTTTGAAAACAATTGAAATATAATCAGCATAGACACAATCGAGATCGCTTCAACGAAGACCAGCATCACCACCATGCCCATAAAAATCTTTGAGGCCGCGCCCGGGTTTCTTCCCAAGGCTTTAATAACCGCGTGACCGAGGACCGCGATAACCACCGACGGTCCCATGACCGCGATAAACATTACGATTAATATAATAAAAGTTTCAGCTAACATATTGTTATCGTCTTAATCCTCGACGGTCGGTTTAATCTCTTCTTCCACCATAATCGTGCATTCATTCGCGAAGAACCGGATCACACCGCCGTTGATATAAATTTTTTCGTTCCAGTTAATCACAATGTTACCCGCTTTGAGCACACCCAATAGCGGATAGTGATAGGCCAGCAACTCATACTCGCCGCGGTCACCCTGCAAAAACAGACTGTGTATCTCGCCTTCGTACAGCAGCTTTCGAGGGCTTAACACGATGCATTTAAAATTTCCCTTAAACCCAGCCATGACTTAACTGCCGGTTATCATTTTTCGACGGTTGCTTTTCGCTTGGATGTGGCTTCGTTTAAAACATCGCGTCCGATATTGTCCAGGACATTTTCACCGGCCCCTTCCTGGTCTTCCTCTAAAGGACGTTTCGATTCAAACTCACTGATGTAGTTTTCAAGTAGGATATTGAGCATTTCTTCGATTTCGTCGTCGAGCTTTTTCCGCGCCCGCAACAGGCTCAATACGTCTGGAGATTTGTCTTTGGCTTCCTTATAGATATTATCCTGAAATTCATCCACTTCGTCCAGCGTCAATCGCTGTAAATACTTCTTATGATACGCGTACAGAATGATCGCCAGGGTCTCAAGCTTGACCGGGGTATCTTTGTATTGACGCAAAAGTTTTGTCAGGATCTCACCGTTCTGCAATCGTTCGATCTGTTCGTCGGTCTGACCGGTGGTTCGCAACTGAGAAATACGTTTGAGTTCCCGGAACTGCAGATATTCCAAACGAAGCGGTCCGCCCAGTTTTTTAATGATCGGCCACTGGACCTTGGATCCCACACGGCTGACCGAAAGTCCCAAGTCCAATGCCGGACGCTGGCCTTCCCCGAACAACTGTCCATCCAGATAGATCTGTCCGTCGGTCATTGAAACCAGGTTGGACGGAACAAACGCCGTGAGATCCCCTTCGAGAATCTCGACAATCGGCAGAAATGTCATCGAACCGGCGCCCTTTTCTTTGGATAGATAACACGCCCGCTCAATCATCTTGGAATGCAGATAGAAAATGTCTCCCGGATACGAATCTCGACCCGGCGCCCGTCCCAACAGCAGTGAGATTTCACGGTACGCCCAGGCGTGTTTGGTAAAGTCATCAAATCCGATAAAGACATGCTTGCCGCGATCCCGCCAATATTCCCCGATCGAACACGCCACATACGGCGCTAAATACATCTGTCCGGGTGATGACGACGCCGGCGCCGATACAACTAATGAATAGTCAAAGGCCTGATGGTCCTGAAAGAGTTGAACAACACGCGACACATGCGACCGCGCCTTACCAATCGCGCAAAATATACAGATCACTCCCGTGTCCCGTTGATTGAGGATCACGTCCGTAATAAACGTGGTTTTCCCCGTACTCTTGTTTCCAAGGATCAACTGCCGCTGCCCGAGACCGATCGGTATCATCGTATCCAATACCTTGGTGCCGGTTTCAAGTGTTAATTCCAGCGGCTGGCGGTCAAGGATCGGCGGGGCAATCGGAAAGATCGGATTTTCATCCGAGGCCTCTATCGGCCCTAGACTGTCTTGAGGTTCACATAACGGATTAATGACCCGACCGATAAAATTATCACCGACGGGCACATTAAACGGCTCCAATGACGCACGGACTTCATCACCGGTCTTGATGTGCGAGTTTTCTTTGAGAATCAAGGCGTGAGCTTCTTCCTGATTGAAACCAACGATCGTCGCCAAAGTGCCCATGCCGATGTAGACAAGCTGCCCGCTCACACAACTGTGCAACCCCTCCACAATGGCGATACACCCGCGGATACTCTTAACATGACCAATCTCTGTATAACGTAATTCTGGCACTCGCTATAACTCCTTTAATTAAGAACCGGCTCCGGCCTCTTCCTTTTCCCGTTCCTTCTGCTCGTGTTCGACGACTTCCACATCCTTTGAACGTCCCATCCATATAAAGAATGATACGACGGTCAACAATCCAACAATTCCGATGACGACAAACATAATCTTGGAAGACGAACTATCATTCAAGTTATTATCGAACAGCGCATTGGCAATATCTGAAATACTTCGGAACGAGCGAATTTTATCCAACACATTCTCGAGCTTCGGACGGACAAGATTCTCACGCACGACCTCAAGCAACTCTTCCATCGCGACCACATCCTTCTGAGCCAGCTCAAATCGTTCTGTATTCGTGCGGAATTCACTGATATGCTGAGCAATGCCTTTCTCGGCCGCTTGTGAATCATCGATACGCTCGAGCTTGTCTTTGATATTCGCGACGAGAAAATCGGCATTCTCTTTGTACTCAGTATTCTCGAGGAATCGATACGTGGTGCGTGCCCGCTCGCGCAGGTTTTCGATATCCTGCGTATTGATATTCCAGATATCAATAATACCGACTTCGTAGCGTTTGGTTTCACCTGGCTGAAGCTCTTCTTCTTTATACAGGTACGACTGTCCTTTGAGCGCGTCATACTTGACTGCAAACCCGGCCGTGTCCGAAATATGCTCGGGCTTAACCTCCTTGGGCAGAAAATGGATCTGTTCCTTGGTGACCACGCGCTCAGGTGATGGATTCTCTGCCGACAAAACAAGCCGAAATATATTGGCATCCTCCACTTCGGGCGGCTTGGATCGCCAATACTTGATGGACACCGCGTTGGCCCGGATGTCATTTAATTCCTGGGCATACGTTCGATAGCGGTCGATGCGCTGCCCGGTGTTATCACCGCTCTTCTCTTGCTCCTCAAGGATAAAATCCAGCCGGTCGATCAGACTTTGACGTTTGATTTGCGCTGTCTCATAAAATTCGGTATCCTTTACGCCTTCGGCATTGGCCTCGATCTGCGTCTTGATCTCTTCGACATGATTTTGATCAATCGTCCAGACATCCCGCACGCGCAATCGGATGGTCTTGGATTCCTTGGGGGCCAACTCCACCACGCCTGTCACCTTGTAACTGCCGGTGTCCACATCGTAGTTCACGTCCAGACCGGCGGTGTCGAGGATATCTTCACGCTTGAGTTCCATCGGCAGCAACTGAACAATGTCCTTGGACTTGGTGACATCGGTTCCGTTCACGGCCAGGATATTTATGATGATATCCGCGTGCGCCGGCGACAGCATCAGCAGCAATCCCAGCACGGCCATGCCCAGGTGTTTCAATACGGTTGTGGACTTCTTAGTTGTTCGTCTCATTATTCACTCTCAAACCATGTCTTCACGATGATTTCGTCCTTGGCGATAGATTCTTTGATCGCCTGTAATTTGGCATCGATCTCGGCCAATTTCTCATTAACCTCTTCGTCGTCTTCGGCGGAGACAAGTTCCTTGACCTCAAGGTTCAAGCCCATCGCTTCAGCGCTTTGATTGACCAGATCACGTAATGTCTCAAGCATTTCTTCGGCGAGGTCATCGGTATCCGACGCGTTGTCGACGATGTCACCGACGCTGAGATCCAGATCTTCGAGGATATCCCGCAGCGCCGCGATTTCCTGATCAATAACCGGCGTTGGACTGGTTCCTAATTTTTCCTGGATCTGCTGTGATAGGAACAACGCCGCATCGGCACTTTGTTTTCCAGAATTGGCGTCATCAGCAATCTGATTCAATCGGCCGAACATTGTCGGATCTGTATTTTCGTTGGTCGCCAAGCCGATCAAGGCCTCAACCTGATTCAGATCGCCGAAGATCGTGTTGTTGATCTTTGAGTCTCCGGCGGATCCCAGCAAGGACTGAACCGCTTTGACCGCATTAAGGATTTCCGTGATATCGGCCGTGTTGAATCCGCTGACCGAATCGATAACTTGCTGAACTTTACCGAACAATGTTGGACTTCCCGAGGCATCGGTCGGCGTTCCGACGAGTGTTTCAAGGTCATCCACCAGCGTCACGATTTGATTGACGCTGCTAACCAGCGTCTGCGCATTGTCGGCAAGGAACTTGATCGCGTCCCAATTCACACCCGAATTGGTCATGAAGGCCAGATCACTCCAGTTGACACCGGCATTGCTTTGCGTGCCCATATCATCCCAGTTGATACCAGTCCCTGACATGAAGGCAATATCGGCCCAGTTGATGGCGCTTGTCGACATAGTCGTAAGATCATCCCAGTTCACACCGGCTTCGGACATTGTCGTCAAGTCATCCCAATTGATACCGGCCGTTGACAGATCACCGATGTCCGCCCAGTTGATGCCGGACGCGGTCATTGTCGCGATGTCGGCCCAATCGATACTGCTTGATGCCATCACACCGATCTCATCCCAGTTCACACCGGCTGTCGACAGATCACCGATATTCAACCAGTTGATGCCGGCCGAACTCATCACATCAATGCCTTCCCAATTTACACCGGCCACACTGAGTGTTTGGATCTCATCCCAATTAATTCCCGTCGAGGCCAGCACGCTAATATCATTCCAATTGATACCGGCGGATGACAACACGCTGATTTCGGTCCAGTTGATACCGTTGGTGCTCATGACCTGAATATCATTCCAGTTGATGCCGGCGGCTGACAGCACGCCGATATCCTGCCAGTTGATGTTGGACGCCGCCATACTTTGCAGCCCATCCCAGTTCACACCGGCTTCACTCAGCACGTCGATACCTTCCCAGTTAATTCCCGCCAGGCTTAGTTCGCCAAGATCATCCCAGTTGATACCGGCCGTCGATAGTGATCCGATGTCGGCCCAGTTGATACCTGCTTCGCTCAAGACGTCGATACCTTCCCAGTTAATTCCGGTGGATGCCAGCACGCTGATGTCATCCCAATTGATACCGGCGGCTGTTAGATTGCCGAAGTCATCCCAATTCACGCCCGCCGTCGTCAGCGATCCCAGATCATCCCAATTGATGCCGGTCGTTGCCATGACACTGATGTCATCCCAGTTAATGCTGGCCGTGGACAACTCGCCTAGATCATCCCAGTTGATGCCGGCCGAACTGAGTGAACTGATATCATCCCAATTAATTCCCGTCGATGCCATTACGCTGATTTCCTGCCAGTTGATGCCCGCCGCGCTCAGCGTTCCAATATCATCCCAATTGATACCGGCCGTTGACAACGATCCAAAGTCGGCCCAATTGATACCCGCTTCACTCATGATGTCGATATCTGACCAGTTGATACCGGCCGTCGATAGATCACCAAAGTTAGACCAGTTAATGCCCGCGTCGCTGAGGATATCCAAATCGGCCCAGTTGATGCCTGCTTCGGTCAATGACGTGAGGTCTGACCAATTGATGCCGCTGTCACTTAGAATGTCGAGATCCGACCAATTGATTCCGGCCGTTGACAATGCCCCCAGGTCGGCCCAGTTCACACCGGCACCGCTCATCACATCGATATCACCCCAGTTGATACCGGTCGCTGACATCACGCCGATGTCATCCCAATTGATACCCGCCGTCGAGAGATCTCCGAAGTTGGACCAGTTGATACCTGCATCGCTCATCACGTCAATGTCACCCCAATTGATACCGGCCGTCGATAGATCACCAAAATTCGCCCAATTCACGCCGGCATCCGACAGGATATCTAGATCAGCCCAATTGATACCGGCCGTCGTCAAGGTTGTCAGGTCGCCCCAATTCACGCCCGCGTCGCTCATCACGCCAATGTCTTCCCAATTAATACCCACGGTGGATAGGTCGGCGATATTATCCCAGTTGACATTCGCCGCGCTGATCGCCGCGAAATCATCCCAGTTCACACCCGCAGTTGACAATTCACCGATGTTTGACCAGTTCACACCGGCATCGGTCAGCACATCCAGATCCGCCCAGTTAATTCCCGTCGTGGTCAAGGTATTCAAGTCAGCCCAATTGATACCGGCGTCGCTCATCACATTGATGTCTTCCCAATTAATTCCTGACACGGATAGATCACCGATGTTGGCCCAATTGATTCCAGCGTCACTCAAGACATCCAGATCACTCCAGTTGATACCGGCCTCAGTTAATGCGGTCAAGTCGTTCCAATTGATACCTGCGTCCGTTAGAATGTTCAGATCATCCCAATTCACCCCGGCGGTTGTTAGTGTCGTCAACTCGGCCCAGTTGATGCCCGCATCACTCATGATATCCAGGTCGGCCCAGTTGATACCTGAATTGGTCATCGACCCGAAGTCGTTCCAATTGATACCCGCGTCGCTCATGATATCCAGATCGCTCCAGTTGATACCCGCCGTCGACAACGCGCCAAAGTCAGCCCAATTGATGCCCGCGTCGCTCAACACATCCAGATCACTCCAGTTGATACCGGAGGTTGACAGCGCTCCCAGATCAGCCCAATTGATACCCGCATCGCTCATCACATTGATGTCTTCCCAATTGACACCGGCCACCGATAAGTCTCCGATGTTCGCCCAGTTGATACCTGTGTCACTTAAGACATCCAGATCCGCCCAGTTGATACCGGCTTCCGTTAACGCCGTTAGATCACTCCAGTTGATACCGGCATCGCTTAAGACATCCAGATCACTCCAGTTGATACCGGACGTTGACAACGCTCCCAAATCAGCCCAATTGATACCCGCATCGCTCATCACATTGATGTCTTCCCAATTCACACCGGCCACCGATAAGTCTCCGATGTTCGCCCAGTTGATGCCTGTATCACTTAGGACATCCAGATCCGCCCAGTTAATGCCCGCTTCGGTTAACGCGGTTAGATCGCTCCAGTTGATACCAGCATCACTCATGATGTTGAGATCGCTCCAATTGATTCCGGCTGCCGTCAGTGCCCCCAGATCAGACCAATTGATGCCCGCGTCACTCATCACATTGATATCTTGCCAGTTGATACCCGACGAGGATAGCTCACCGATATTCGACCAGTTAATGCCTGTATCGCTTAACACATCCAGATCCGTCCAATTGATGCCGGCGGCTGTCATCGCAGACAGATCAGACCAGTTGATTCCCGCGTCGCTTAAGACATCCAGATCCGCCCAGTTAATGCCGGCCGATGATAGTCCCGCGATATCATTCCAGTTGATGCCCGCATCGCTCATCACATCGATGTCACCCCAGTTGATACCCGACGCAGACATTTCACCAATATTAGACCAGTTGATTCCCGTATCACTTAAGACATCCAGATCCGCCCAGTTGATACCCGCTTCGGTCAACGCCGTTAGATCACTCCAATTGATACCGGCATCGCTCATAATATTGAGGTCGGACCAATTGATGCCGGCCGATGACATTCCGGCGATATCGTTCCAGTTGATACCGGCGTCACTCATCACATTGATATCTTGCCAGTTCACACCAGACGCCGACAGCTCGCCGATATTCGACCAGTTGATGCCCGCGTCACTCAACACATCCAGATCCGCCCAGTTGATGCCCGCTTCGGTTAACGCGGTTAGATCGTTCCAGTTGATACCGGCATCACTCATGATATCCAGATCCGACCAGTTAATGCCCGCCGATGATAGTCCCGCAATGTCGTTCCAGTTGATGCCCGCGTCACTCATCACATTAATGTCTTGCCAGTTCACACCAGACGCTGACAGCTCACCGATATTCGACCAGTTGATGCCCGCATCACTCAACACATCCAGATCCGCCCAATTGATGCCTGCTTCGGTTAACGCGGTCAAGTCATTCCAATTGACACCCGCGTCACTCAACACATCCAGATCCGTCCAATTGATACCCGCGGTTGACAACGCGCCGAGATCCGCCCAGTTGATACCGGCATCACTCATCACATCAATATCCTGCCAGTTCACCCCTGATGCGGTTAGTTCTCCCAGGTTCGCCCAATTGATACCGGCATCCGTCAAGACATCCAGATCGGCCCAGTTCACACCGGCGGTTGAAAGACTTCCCAGATCGGCCCAGTTGATTCCAGCGTCACTCATGATGTTGATATCTTCCCAATTGATACCAGCGCCTGACAGATCTCCGATGTTGGCCCAGTTGATTCCGGTATCGCTCATCACATCCAGATCCGCCCAGTTGATACCAGCCTCGGTCAAGGCGGTAAGATCCGCCCAGTTCACGCCGGCGTCGGAAAGAACATCCAGATCGGACCAGTTCACACCAGCCGTTGTCATTGAGGTAAGATCATCCCAGTTGATACCGGCCCCACTGAGTACACCAATGTCTTCCCAGTTGATGCCTACCCGTGACATGTCGGCAATGTTACCCCAGTTCACATTCGCCGCGCTGATGGCCGCAAAATCATCCCAGTTCACACCGGCTGTTGATAATTCTGCGATGTTGTTCCAGTTGACACCCGCGTCGGATAATACATCCAGATCCGCCCAGTTCACACCCGCTTCGGTCAACGATGTCAGATCAGCCCAGTTGATCCCCGCGTCGCTCATGATATCCAGATCGCTCCAGTTAATACCGGATGTGGACAGTTCCGTAATGTCATCCCAGTTGATACCGGACGTCGTCAAGGATGTGAGATCCGCCCAGTTGACTCCGGCATCACTTAAGACATCCAGATCCGCCCAATTTACACCCGCACTACTCATGGCGCCCAGATCCAGCCAGTTGATCCCTGAATCACTCAGGATATCAATGTCGCTCCAGTTGATACCGGCGTTGGACATGTCGCCGATGTTCGACCAGTTGATACCTGTGTCGCTTAAGACATCCAAATCATCCCAGTTGATCCCCGCTTCGGTCAACGCGGTAAGGTCGGCCCAATTGATACCGGCGTCACTAAGGACATCCAAATCGGTCCAGTTCACACCGGCCGCCGTCATGGCGCCCAGATCCGACCAGTTAATACCTGCGTCGGTCATGATATCCAAATCACTCCAGTTGATGCCTGCGTTGGAAAGATCTCCCAAGTCCGCCCAATTGATTCCCGCGTCACTGAGGACATCCAGATCCGCCCAATTGATACCAGCTTCGGTCAGGGTTGTCAGATCGGCCCAGTTGATCCCCGCATCCGACAGGACGTCAAGGTCTGACCAGTTCACACCGGCCGCTGTCATTGCCGACAGATCCGACCAATTAATGGAAGCCTCGGACATGACATCCAAATCACTCCAGTTGATGCCGGCCGTAGATAACTCGCCGATATCCAGCCAGTTGATGCCGGAGCTGGACATCGCACCCAAGTCAGCCCAGTTGATGCCGGTGTCACTCATCACATCTAAATCAGACCAGTTGATACCGGTGTTGGACATCTCACCAATGTTCGACCAGTTGATCGATGCGTCGCTCATCACATCCAGATCCGCCCAGTTGATACCCGCTTCAGTCAACGCCGTGAGGTCGGCCCAATTTACACCAGCGTCACTCAAGACATCCAGATCGGTCCAGTTGATACCGGCGTTCGACATATCGCCGATGCTCGACCAGTTGATGCCTGTATCACTAAGGACATCCAGGTCGGCCCAATTTATGCCGGCTTCCGTTAGGGTTGTCAAATCGGACCAGTTGATACCGGCGTCACTTAGTACATTCAAATCATCCCAATTCACACCGGCGGTCGTCATCGCCGTAAAGTCCGCCCAGTTAATGCCCGCGTCACTCATCACATCCAGATCAGACCAGTTGACCCCTGCTTGAGAGAGTTCGCCGATGTTCAGCCAGTTCACGCCGGCGTCGCTCAGGATATTGAGGTCGTCCCAATTCACCCCGGCCGTGGTCATGGCCGTCAGGTCGGACCAGTTGATACCAGCATCACTTAACAGATTGATATCTTCCCAGTTGATGCCCGCTTGTGACAGTTCACCAAAGTTTTGCCAATTGATGCCCGCATCACTCATAACATCAATTTCTTCCCAGTTAATTCCTGCCTGAGACAATTCACCGATGTTTGACCAGTTCACGCCCACACCGCTCATAACACCAAAGTCTTCCCAATTGATCCCAGCTGAAGTAAGCGCGGTTAGATCCGACCAGTTCACTCCGGCGTCACTCATCACATCAATATCACTCCAGTTGATGCCAACATTAGATAGATCACTAACATTTGACCAGTTGACGCCGGCATCGCTCATGACATCGATATCGCTCCAGTTGATGCCAGACGTGGACATTTCACTAATATTCGCCCAGTTAATACCCGCATCGCTAAGGGTATCCAGCACATCCCAATTAATACCCGCCCGAGACAGCTCATTTATGTTCAGCCAGTTGACTCCGGTATCTGACAATACTCCAATATCCGACCAGTTGATACCGGTGTTTGACATCGCTCCGATATCCGACCAGTTAATCGACGCGTCGCTCATCACATCCAGATCAGACCAGTTGATGCCCGCGGTTGATAACGCGCCCAGATCATTCCAGTTCACACCCGCCGTGGACAATGTGTTGAAGTCCGCCCAATTGATACCGGCATCGCTTAGTACATCCAGATCCGCCCAATTGATACCCGCTTCCGATAGGACTTGCAGATCGTTCCAGTTCACACCAGCCTCGCTCATCACATTGATGTCATCCCAATTGATGCCGGCCGTCGACATATCCGCGATGTTGGACCAATTAACGATGGCCTCGCTCATCACATTGATGTCGTCCCAATTCACGCCGGCTGTAGAAAGATCAGCAATACCCGCCCAGTTCACACCGGTGTCGCTCATCACATCGATATCATCCCAGTTGACGCCGGCTTGTGACAATTCACCAATATTCAGCCAGTTGATGCCCGCGTCACTCAAGACATCCAGATCATCCCAATTGATTCCCGTACGTGACAGTTCATTGATGTTGGACCAGTTGATACCGGCATCGCTCATGATATCCAGATCAGACCAGTTGATACCGGCTCCGGTCATCACGCTAAAGTCAGACCAGTTGATGCCCGCGTCTGTGAGCACGTCCAAATCATTCCAGTTGATACCGGCCTGTGATAGCGACGACAGATCCGCCCAATTCACACCCGCGTCGCTCAAGACATCCAGATCGGCCCAATTGATTCCAGCCTCGGTCAAGGTCGTTAGATCCGCCCAGTTGATTCCCGCATCACTCATGACATCCAGATCGGCCCAGTTCACGCCGGCTGACGTCAACTCACCGAGATTACTCCAGTTCACACCGGCATCGGTCAGCTCATTGAGATCCGTCCAGTTGACACCGGCCAATGACATAGCGCTGATGTCGGACCAGTTTACGCCCGCGTCGCTCATCACATCCAGGTCGGACCAATTGATTCCGGCGTCGCTCATGACATCGATATCTGACCAGTTGATGCCGGCCGCCGTCAATGTGGATAGATCTTCCCAATTGATTCCGGTGTCGCTCAAGACGTTCAGGTCTTCCCAATTAATACCCGCTGATGTTAAGGCGCTCAGGTCGGCCCAATTCACGCCTGCATCGCTCATCACGTCGATGTCTTGCCAATTAACGCCTGACAATGTCATCTCACCAATATTGGCCCAGTTAATACCCGCGTCTGTCAGGGCGTTCATATCTTCCCAATTGACACCGGCCGTCGACAAGGCCTCAAGATCAGCCCAGTTGATGCCTGTGTCGCTCAACACATCCAAATCGCTCCAGTTAATACCGGCCGTTGTCATCGCGGTGAGATCCGACCAGTTGACCCCCGCATCACTCAGAACATCCAGATCGTTCCAATTAACTCCGGCTTGAGACAATTCTCCAATGTTCAACCAGTTGACACCGGCCTCGCTCATGATGTTGATATCATCCCAATTCACCCCGGCCTGCGACATTTCAGCGATGTTTGACCAATTCACAATCGCGTCACTCATCACATTGATATCATCCCAATTCACGCCGGCCGTTGACAGATCCGCGATACCGGCCCAGTTGATGCCCGTCTCACTCATCACATCCAGATCCGTCCAGTTGATACCTGATCGAGTCAACTCACCGATATCCAGCCAGTTGATACCCGCGTCGCTAAGGGCATTAAGATCTTCCCAATTCACACCAGTCGTCGATAATTCGGAAATGTTCGCCCAGTTGATACCGGCATCGGATAATGCGTTGATATCTTCCCAATTAACTCCGGCGGTTGTCAGACTACTCAAGTCGGCCCAGTTCACACCGGCGTCGCTTAGGACATCCAGATCGCTCCAGTTGATGCCCGCTTCCGTCAATGTTGTCAGATCCGACCAATTGATACCGGCTTGACTCAACACGTTGATATCATCCCAATTGACACCGGCTGTCGTCATGGCCGCGATATCACTCCAGTTGACAATGGCATCGCTCATCACATTGATGTCTTCCCAATTGATACCGGCTGTGCTCATGTCGGCGATGCCCGCCCAATTGATGCCCGTGTCGCTCATCACGTCGAGATCAGACCAGTTCACGCCGGCCTGCGACAGCTCGCCGATATTGGACCAGTTGACACCCGCGTCGCTCATGACATCCAGGTCAGACCAATTGATACCCGCGTCGCTGAGCACGTCAATGTCTGACCAATTGATGCCGGCTTCCGTTAGTGTCGTCAAGTCAGACCAGTTGATACCGGCTTGGCTGAGCACATTGACATCATCCCAGTTGATGCCGGCCGTTGTCATATTCGCCAGATCACTCCAGTTGACAATCGCCTCGCTCATCACATTGATGTCATCCCAATTCACACCCGCCGTTGACAGATCCGCAATACCCGCCCAATTGACGCCTGTCTCACTCATCACATCCAGATCAGCCCAGTTGATACCGGCTTGGGTCAATTCGCCGATGTCCAGCCAGTTGATACCCGCGTCGCTCAATGCGTTCAAGTCTTCCCAATTCACACCGGTCGTCGATAGTTCGGAGATGTTCGCCCAATTAATTCCCGCGTCAGATAAGGCATTCACATCTTCCCAATTCACACCGGCCGTCGTCATCGAGCCAAGATCCGCCCAGTTGACGCCGGCGTCGCTCATGACATCTAAATCATTCCAGTTGATGCCCGCTTCGGTTAGCGCCGTCAGATCAGACCAGTTGACGCCCGCCTGGCTCAAGACGTTGATATCTTCCCAATTAATACCGGCCGTGGTCATGGTGGCAATGTCACTCCAGTTGACGATCGCCTCGCTCATCACATTGATATCGGCCCAGTTGATACCTGCGGTCGATAAGTCCGCGATACCGCCCCAGTTAATGCCTGTATCGGTCATCACGTCTAGGTCATCCCAGTTAATACCGGCCTGAGATAGTTCGCCGATATCCAGCCAGTTGATACCTGCGTCACT
This sequence comes from bacterium, assembly GCA_030429765.1. Classification (GTDB taxonomy): domain Bacteria; phylum Omnitrophota; class Gorgyraeia; order Zapsychrales; family Zapsychraceae; genus JAGOSC01. The sequence continues at coordinate 187,409 of JAUIER010000004.1, forward strand.
CAACGCATTGATATCTTCCCAATTTACGCCGGTGGTCGATAATTCTGAAATGTTGGCCCAGTTCACACCCGCATCGCTCATCACATCCAGATCTGACCAATTGATTCCGCTTTCTGAAAGTTCCGTGATGTTGGACCAGTTAACACCGGCATCGCTCATCACGTCGATATCCGCCCAATTGATGCCCGCATCGCTCATCACATCCAGATCGCTCCAGTTGATACCGGTCGAGGACATCTCGGCGATGTTCAACCAATTCACCCCGGAGTCACTCATGACATTAATGTCATCCCAGTTCACGCCGGCTTGTGACAGCTGATTGATTTCCGCCCAGTTAATACCCGCGTCACTCAGGATGTTGATGTCTTCCCAATTGATACCTGACGAAGACATCACGCCCAGGTCAGCCCAGTTGATACCCGCGTCGCTCATCAAATTGATGTCGAGCCAGTTCACGCCGGCACTTGAAAGTTCGCCGATGTTATCCCAATTGATTCCGGCGTCGCTCAAGGCGTTTACGTCATCCCAGTTCACACCCGCCGTGCTCAAGGCTTCCAGATCCGCCCAGTTGATGCCAGTATCGCTCAACACATTGATATCTTCCCAATTAATTCCCGTCGACGACATCTCGGCAATGTTGAGCCAGTTCACACCTGAATCGCTCATCACATCCAGATCTGACCAGTTGATACCCGTGGTGGTCATGGATGCAAGATCGGCCCAGTTAACACCGGCGTCAGATAGGACATCCAAATCATCCCAGTTGATGCCCGCCCGCGATAGCTCGTTAATATTGGCCCAATTCACGCCCGCATCACTCATGACATCGAGGTCTGACCAATTGATACCTGTCTCCGACAGAACCTGCAAGTCGTTCCAGTTGATCCCGGCGTCACTCAAGACATCAATGTCCGCCCAATTGATACCTGTGCTGCTCAGCGTACTAATGTCATCCCAATTGATGCCGGCCGTTGTCATGGCATTCAAGTCTGACCAATTCACGCCCGCGTCGCTTAAGACATTGATATCCGACCAGTTGATTCCGGCCGCTGTCATCTCGCTCAAGTTCGCCCAATTGACGCCGCTCTCACTCATGACATTCAGATCGCTCCAGTTAATGCCGCTTGCTGACATCTCGGAAATATTCGCCCAGTTGACACCGGTATCCGACAGGACGCCGATGTCTTCCCAATTGATACCGGCCTGGGACATTTCGCTCATGTTAGCCCAGTTAATACCCGCGTCGCTTAAGACATCGATATCATTCCAGTTGATACCGGCTGTTGACAACGCGCCGATATTGCTCCAGTTCACACCCGCATCCGTCATGACACTTAAGTCATCCCAGTTGACACCCGCATCACTCAACACATCGATATCTGACCAGTTGATTCCGGCTTCACTCAATGCTGTGAGATCACTCCAGTTTACGCCCGCATCACTCATCACACTGATGTCATCCCAGTTCACACCCGCCGCGGTTAGCTCACCCAAGTTGCTCCAGTTAACTCCAGCGTCACTCAACACATCGATATCCGACCAATTCACACCCGCCCGTGATAACGCGTTGATATCCGACCAGTTGATTCCAGTATCACTCAACACATCAATGTCATCCCAGTTCACACCCGCGGTCGTCAACGCGTTCAAGTCCGCCCAATTAATGCCCGCCTGGCTCAACACATTCACATCATCCCAATTGATGCCCGCTGTAGTCATCGCCGCGATATCACTCCAGTTGACAATCGCGTCGCTCATCACATTGATATCTTCCCAATTAATGCCTGCCGTTGATAGATCCGCAATGCCGCTCCAGTTGATCCCTGAATCACTCATCACATTCAAGTCATCCCAGTTCACACCTGCTTTTGACAATTCACCGATATCCAGCCAGTTGATGCCCGCATCACTTAACGCATTAATGTCTTCCCAGTTCACACCCGTTGTTGACAGCTCTGCAATATTCGACCAGTTCACACCCGCGTCGCTCATCACATCAATATCATTCCAGTTGATACCGGTTGATGACATCTCTCCAATGTTCAGCCAGTTAATCCCTGAATCACTCATCACATCCAGATCATCCCAGTTGATGCCGCTGTTGGATAGATCTCCGATGTTGCTCCAGTTGATGCCCGCGTCACTTAAGACATTGATATCTTCCCAGTTCACACCGCTCATGGACAATTCGTTGATGTTCGACCAGTTGATGCCCGCGTCGCTTAACGCGTTGATGTCATCCCAATTGATGCCTGCACTCGACAATACATTCAAGTCATCCCAGTTGATGCCCGCCATGGTCAAGGCGTTCAAGTCCGCCCAATTGATGCCCGCGTCACTCAACACATCAATGTCATCCCAATTAATACCCGTTGTCGACATCTCACCGATGTTCGCCCAGTTGATGCCCGCGTCGCTCAATACATTCAAGTCATCCCAGTTGATGCCTGCTTGCGACAACGCGTTGATGTCCGCCCAGTTGATACCGGTATCGCTTAACACATCGATGTCATCCCAGTTGATGCCCGCCTGCGTCAAGGCCTGCAGATCATCCCAGTTGATGCCGGTATCCGTCATCACATTCAGGTCA
>JAUIER010000005.1 GCA_030429765.1 bacterium
GATATCTTCACGTGCAATCACGTAATGACGACCCACTCGACGGGCTTGTATCTTGCCTTGATGAATATATCTTAAGATGGTCTGACGGCTGCGTCCGGTCAGCGACTCCAACTCCATAATCGAGACGTAGTCTCGAGTCACCACGGGCTGGGATTTATCCTGACCTACAGCACTGAGCGCATGTTTCGCGATAACATAGTGACGTCCGACCCGTTTGGCGGGCAACTCACCGCGCTTGATCCGATTGAACACCGTCATACGGGTGACGTTCAATAGACGTGCCGCCTCCATCACCGACACATACTCCACAGCTGAACGTTCTAACCGGGGATAATCAGGAAAAGCCTCTTCGATATATGTGCGGGAAATCGCGTAGCTACGGCCAATCTTTTTGGCCTGGATCCGGCCGGATTGAATGCGCTTGTTCACGGCCGCTACAGTGATCCCCAGAAACCGGGCCAGGTCGGCTGTCGAAATGTATTGTGGATGCTCAAAAGTCATAAACAAGCAAAATGGGTTAGCTAAATTTTACAATTATCAACTATTTACATATTATTTTAGTTAACTATTGACTCTTTTCTATACATTTTCGGAGAAAATCAGGTCATTCGGCAGGAAAATCTGCAGAGATGTGGAAGGATCATGGCTCACTTCAATCCAGCCGCTTCTTATGGATCCAAAGCAACAACTGGCTCAAACTATACAATTATCAATATTTTAACATAATAAAAGTTAACAATTGACACTTTTTTGATCTTTTGGGGATTTTATGATTGACGTGGAGGGAAATTTTGGGACAGCGTCCTGTTTTATCTTTGGGATTTAGGGCGCTGTCCCCTATTTTAATATAAGCCCCTGTTAGTAGGCCCTCGAAAAATTCAGTGCATTTTTATGTAATCTTCTTCGCCACGATAAAACTGCGCGGCAGGCTTTTTGTATACTCTTGCTGATGAATAATTTCAAATCCCGCATCGGTAATCATCTGCTTCAGCTCCGGTCTAGAAAAGAGATGGACCTTACCGACGCCCACCACTTTAGCCACGACAGGCACAATCATCGGCCAAATCCAATTCTCTCGAAGACAGGCTGTTTTGGAAACAAAGACCCCCTCGGGCTTTAGCAGCGATTGAATCCGTTTGAGCGCGTCGGCCGGATCGGGCAGCAGATGAATAATATTGAACCCAAGAATGACATCATAAGAGCCTGCCTTCAACAATTCGTCGTCGAGCGTGGCTTGTACAAACTCAACATTCGCAACCTTCTGTTCAGCCTTTTTCTCATTCCCGATAGTGATCATCTCCGATGAAATATCCGTCGCCGTATACTTCCTGACAAATGGAGCGAGTATCAGGGCTGTCGTTCCCGTTCCGCAGCCAAACTCCAGCACCGTTTTCTCCGCCCCCAGATACTTCTTAGTGTCTTCCAGGGTCTTCTCGTACCCTTCCATATCTTTGATCGGATCCTTGGCGTACTTTCGGGCCGTCTTATTCCAGAATTTTTCGGATGGGTTCATGGTTTTATGCTCCACTTATGAATCTTGATGCATGCCTTTCTGAACATCTACACGTCCCTCAGTTACTATTACCCACACCCTCTTCGCAACTATCGGCACATTCCTTGCAAGCATCCCGAATAGACCATCTGTGACATCCATTCTCGTTTATCAATCGTTGATCAGCACCATGCTCGACTAGCAATTCCGTTACTTGAGGGAATCCGCTTAAGCATGATCTTTCTAATGCTCTGGCTGCTTTGTCCTTTGAGTCCTCAATTGCATTATGTTCGATGAGCAATTTTACAATACTGATATAGCCTTTATCGGATGCACGCTCAAGAGCATTTTCCTTAAAAAACGCTTCACTATTAATATCAGCACCACTGTTTATAAGTAAATTTACAATTTCCGTTCTGTTATGGTCGCTGGCAAAAATTATCGGAGGATATGACTCATCCTCAATTGCAACACCATACTTGATAAGCGTTCTCACAACATCAATCTTATTATTCTTAATAGCCTCTCGAAGCGCGTTAGTCCCTCGACCATGAAACACAATCATTTTATTAATATTTTCTCGCTTATTTTGTAGTATTTCTTCCACTCTTGCACTATCACCTTCAGCAGCCGCCTGCATCAACTGCGTTCTTGGATCATGAAGCGAAAAATACATACCAACAATAATAATAGCTGGAAGAAGTAAGCAATACCCAACTATAAATGAACGCTTGACATTTGAAATTCGCACTTCTACCTTAACCACCGAAATCGTCAATATTACACCAATTACACAAATAATCGGAGTTAAGAACAGCGCGTAAAAAATTCCAGAGAGGCCTCGCGCAAATCCGTCGCCGGAGACGCTTGCCATAAAAACATAGGGCAATAATACGGGAAATAATAATGTATTTACTGCCGTCAATAAAATCATTAACCACTTTTGCATAATTAAACTAACTCGACTACTTTTAAGCAATTATAAAACTACGACCGTCTCCTAGTTGTATAGAACCATATAGAGGCTTTGTGCTGTACTATATCCTTCTATCAATTTTGAATAGACAAGATAAGAACCAACCATATTAAATTCAACATAAAAGGAAAACCCCATATGATTATGGGCGCCACCTTTCCTTCTTTAACAGCAGCAAAAAACATGAATGTAAAAAAACAGAAAAACACCAAACTAAATATCATTCATACAACCTTTATAACTAGAATGGAACCCGATATTTTGAGAATCTTATAGGCAATACACCCAGAATCATAATCAGCAGATATCTGTAAATACTATTAATTCCAAAACATACTCATCATGACAACGAGACATTGGGACATTACAAATATCAAGAAACCTACTAACATATTAAGCCACAAATTCCTCCTTAAAAGTTTTATTAGCAGACCTAAACTGAATATATTGCATAGAGTAAAGCTAATGCTTTTTAGAAATCCTATAGATACATCCGAAAATTCGATTGCTCTTACCGCGATATATAAACCTATTTCCGACCTAGTCACGTTTTGAGCTATCAAAACACTCGAGACACTTCCAATCAGAAATAGAATTGGCAACGAAATTATCTTTGCCTTGAATATACATTTGCATAGGATAGCTCTTTTATCCCTAGTGGGAATGTCCTGATATCTAAGTTTCGTAGAATCAATATATATGGTAGTAATTGGACCCAAGAATGCGTATATAAATCCAAGGACCAAAGGCACCAACTCACGCACTGATCCCAACGATGTAGTCAATACGGCATAATCACTGGCACCAAGTTTTTGAAGGTTACTTTCATTTTGAGTGGTTAGAAACCAACTCATAGAAATGCAAGCCAATAATGTCAGAACACCTCCCACGGCGACATAGATCCTCAAAGAGCTTCTTAAGCAAAGATTATTGTTCAAGTCTATAAATCCGGTAGAAAGGGGGTTGAAATGCCTTCATTATACCATCTCGCTACAAAAAATTCTCTTTGTCATTTCTTGATGGGTCTCGGTGGGACATAGCGAGCAAATGGGGTAAATCTTCGGCCGCTATGATGTCTCGATACGACATCTTAATCTATACAGGCGTATTCTTGAAACAAAAAAATATCTCGTTGATGCATCATGATGACCATAAAGCTATTCCCGGTCGTTAAAATGTCTCGTTGATGCATCGGGATTTTTGCTGGCGTATTCTTGAAACAAAAAAATATCTCGTTGAAGCATCGAGATATTTTTTCGTTTCCATAGAAAAGGACAATCCTGACGGATTGTCCTTTTCTATTGGTTGCGGGGGCCAGATTTGAACTGACGACCTTCAGGTTATGAGGCTAGGCTAAAACCTTTGCTTGTGTTAGCTGATTTTTATTAATGTTAAGCGTTGAAAGGGTTTAAGAAAAAGTACGTTTGCTGGTGTTAGGTGTTCTTAGGCTGTTATCGCACCTGTTTGTTACACATACGTTATCACATATATAAATCTACTATTAGGTATATCTGATAAACGATTTGGATATTTGATGACCTCCACGTTCAATTCACAATTTTATTGATCTCCCGTCACAATCGTCGGCGTCAGAAAGATAACGATCTCTGAAACTCGGTCAAAATTGCGGGTATTACGAAATAGAACGCCCACGACCGGGATGTCGCCGATTACCGGCACCTGGCTGACCGCGTCGATCTGTTCTTCTTTGATCAAACCGCCAATCACAAGCGTGGTCTGATCTTTGACCATCACCTTGGTCTGGGCCTCGGATGTATCGACCACCGGAATGATATTATTGTTGCTGGTGACGAGATTACGGACCACTGAACTCACCTCCGGCCGGACGGACATGGTGATAAACCGATCTTTGTGAATGGTGGGTGTGACGTAGAGTTTGACGCCGACATCGATAAACTTGACATCTTCGGCCGTGGTAGCCGGACCCGACGCGGTGGTGGTTGTTGTTGTGGTGACATACGGTTCCTGAGATCCAACGAGAATACGCGCTTCCTCTCCATCGATTGCGGTTATGCTTGGACTCGATAATATCCGGCTGTCTCCGACGGTTTCCAGGGCCTCCAACAGAAACGAATAATCATCATCCTGCAACGTACCGATACTGATCGTTCCCTTCTTTTCATTGATCCCCAGAATATCAAAATCACCGCCCAGCGTCAGATTGTGCCGATCCCGGACAATTCCTTGCCAATCGACACCGAGCTTGTATTCATCATCAAGCGTCACCTGAACGATCTTGGCCTCAATCAAGACCTCCTGCTGCTGCGTATCAAAGGCCTTGATCATGCGCTCGATCTCCTGCAGCTTCTGAAACGTGTCCGAGACAATCATACGCTTGGCCTTGCGGTTGAATCGAAGGGTTCCGACACCCGAAGTCAGCACCTGCTCAATATCCGCCGCCAGCGACTCGATATTGGCATACGACACATCAAACACCCGTGTCTGCAGCGCCACATCAATCTTGTCAATGACCTTAATCATCTGCTGGATCTTCAGCGGGGTATCGATCAGGATCAACGTCCGTGATTTTTCATCGGGAATGATCTGTCCTACCTCGCTCTTGATCATGGACAGCGTCGATTCCAGCTTCTTGGGCTCGGCAAAGGCGATATCAACCACCTGCGTCGCCATCACCGTTTCACCAAATTTCCGGCCGTAACGGATCTCATAATCCTTGTCCGTCATCACTGTCATCAACCGCTCCGACTTATCGATCACCCATCCGTAGGTCTGAACGATGATATCCAGCGCTTCCAACGGTTCAATGTTCTTGAGATAAATGGACACCTTGCCGCGTACATTCGGTGATTTGACAATATTCACCCCCGACTCATTGGACAGGTATTTGAGGACATCACCGACCTCCATCTCCTTGAGGTCCAATACATCAATAGTGACGGGAACGGTATCTACGGCAGAACGTGAACTCTGTGCCCATACCGCGGATGGCAAGAATGTTAGGCAAATCAAAATGATGAGAGGCTTCAAGGCTGTCATAACACAATTGAGGTTGTACAAATAAATCTAGAGTTCCAGATCGACGAGTGTTTCGTTAAACTCAAACTGCACCCGGTCGGGATGAATCGCGAGCACTTTGGCGCCGTGAATCCCGTCGCCGGTCTTCAAAAAAAGCGTTTCATGCGTCGATAAATCTTTGACCACCGCCAGCGACGGCGACTTGATGATAATCCCCGACAGCGTAATAAATTGATCTAGCGTCTTGACCGGTTCAGCGACTGCCTCGGACCGGTTAACCCGGCGCGCGTCCAGCTCATCGCGATAGTTTACAAAGATATTCCGGCGGCGAACCGGCTGTAAATACTCCGACACGTCCCGAACCGGTGATGATGCGACATCGAGTTGAGCGTCCGCGATCGATTGAGCCCGAATATCAAAATCACTCAATCGCTGCTGTTGCTGAAGGCTCAACCAGACAAACTGCACGCCGACACCGATCAACAGCATCAAAATCATCCAGCGAAGCGACAGGTTCACACGCTTCATCCATTGCAGCAAACGGTTCCGTTGCCGCATCTGCTGCTGATCCTTCAGCATTTGATCATGCGAATAGTCCGTCGTGACGGCAGGAATCGTGATGCGGCTTTTCTGGATCATAACAGTTCTCCGACCTAGTCTTAGTCTAGAGAAGGTTGACAGACAAATCAACTGATCTTATGTACTTTGGATGGACAATCGTTTTGTAAGGCGTTGGGAATGAGAGATTTAAAACAGCGACACTTTTTTAGTCCAGCAATCGACCCACAACCGGAAATTCGATCACATATTTGTCGCCATGGGGTGAAAGTTCCAGCAATTCCGTCAAATCGTAACCGGCGTAACCCTGTCCGTCACTGGGATCATGCTCGCCCCCGCGCCACAATCGGCTCTGAGTAACGTCATAAATAACACCATTAACCGCTACATACGCCGGACGGCCGTTCTTACCGTCGAACTCACGTAATTGACGCTCGGTTAAATCAATCGGCGTTTTGTACTCACGGTGAACCGGCTTCTTGAATTCTTTTTTAAGGTCCTTGGGTTTCTCGATGATTTCAGGTTCTTCAGATCCTTTGGCATAAATTACCTGACCACCGGCATTCCAGCTGGAGGCTCCGCCCTCAAGCACAAAGATGTTATCCAGACCCAGATCGGCCAGCAGATTACCCGAATACGGCGCGCGCCACGACGAATGCGTGCAGTAAATCACCGCCGGTCGATCTAGCGGGATCTCCTCCCGCCGATTCTCCATTTCATAATACGGAATGTTGATCGCACTCGGAAGATGCCCAGCCTCAAACTCCTTGGGTTCACGCACATCCACAAACACAAATTCACGGTCATGTTTGATCCAATTACGGATGGTTTGTGAGTTAATGTATGGGGCTTTGGGAAGGGTCGAATTCTCTGCATACGAGACACTTGGTAACGTTATAAGTATAATTAAAGTTGCACATATTATTCGTATAAGTTCCATTGAACAAACTCCTATAGCTTTAGTTGTTCTTTGTTGATAGTAATGCATGTAATTCTAAGACCATCTCTTTGGTAAAACGTTGCGCTCCCTTCTGATTGAGATGATGCCAGTCTTCAAAGTATTCAAAGCCATACGACCTTAGTAATCCTTCATCATATCGCACAAAAGAATTATCTCTTGCAATCTCGGCAATAAACTCTTTATATCGGTCATTACTACCATCCGCCTCCCGATTAGCCATAATCTCCTCAAAGATTGGGGCATTAATGATGATCAGGGGCACGCTGTATTGCTTGGCCAAATCACAAGCCTTCTTGTACCAATACAGGCTTTCGTGGTCTGGATAGATAGGCCAATTGTAATACTTGTGCTCTCGTATCTCCTGCAATGACATCGGCACCGGACGCTCGGTCAAGTTGCCTCCGTTATAGCGTTGTAGCTGATCCTTCTGAATCGTCACCCGTGGGGTCTGATCTACTCCTCGTCCACGTAAGAAATCACTAATAGCAGCTCGATATAAAATCAGGGTAGAAATCCGTTCGCATTTGGCGGCAACCAAAGACAACGCTGTTTTAAAAGGAAAATTCTGGACGAGACTTCCTAAGGAATACAGTTCAACAAGCATATGCGACGCATTCGAAATTTCAAACGAATTCTCGAGCGTCCACTCCCCCGTAGTGGCGATGGGAGTAATAGCCAAAATAATATACTTGGGCTTGTGATGATTTTTCAAATACCTATCCAAGAGCAGATAATAGGTGCGAATTCCATGATTGGGAATCGCAAAATTGTAAACGTCAAATTGATGCCCCGTCTGCTTGGCTATCTCATCGGACAAATACTTGGCGTCCAGCCGTAATATCTGGCTGTCACCCAGAATTATCGCATCATAATCCAGCTTAGAGCGGCTATCCAAAAGCTCGCTTTTGTGTTTGACCAAGCCCATAGCCAATGTACGGAATTTGATTTGATTCGCGCGGACTAATCCTTCCATCAGTAAAAGGCCCACGATGCAGACCAATAGTGCCTTGGGAACCGGTTTTCCAAATATAGACATTCTCGATGGCAATGGCATAGACCGTTATTTTACTAGAAAGCGCGGAGTATTTGTATCCGTTTTTTGGTCTATTGACGAAAAGAGTATCCTCAGAAATACAAAAAATTCCCCTTCCATGCGGGGGAATCTCGAGGGGGATTGGATGAACGTCAAACCAAAGACTGTTATATCTGTCGATTACTATAGGTCAAACCATCAAATTTAATGGGATAATGGGATAATTGGTGCTGATCCCGTTTTTTACTTTTAATATTCGAATTCTATCATAGGAATTTTTAGTTCCAATTCTTCAAAATCAGGAATGCTTCGTAAAAGATATGTGTTTGAACTGGAAGTAATTATAATATTCTTAGCTGGTTTCCTTATATTTGTACTGCTAAAAGGCATCCATCCATTGATTTGCTCCTGCTCTCTATGAAGCAAGAAAAGCTGATTCATTTTCTCATACCTCTTAGTATCAACATGGATACCAAAATTAGGCTTTAATGTTCCACTAATAGTCATAGTATGATGTCCATTTAGTGTTTCATTGATTTTATTGTCTGATCCCTCCAGACTCGCCAAACTTAATCGCCTCAAAATTATACCGTTGGCCTCTTTGAGACCTCCAATTTCCTTTAGTATATCCGATTGGCCACTACTAAATGCAATTATCTGTTTTTCAATATGATCGACCTTACCAACTAAGTTCTTATAGTTTATGTCCAATTCAGTAAACTTGGACACAACATTTCCATACATTATTGTGCATCCAACAATACCTCCCATAATAGTAAGTAACAAACTGATAACTACTACAGATGTGTTTATACCATCTAAATTCATTGTTTGCCTTTCTGGATTCGCTCAAATAAGGACACAGTCATCCTTCTGTTAGTTGCAGTTAGATTAGCTTTGCGTACAATATTGGAAACTAGGTTAGTCGATTGCTCATATTTAAGTTGTTTTTCTTCCCTCCTATTACCATCACGATAAGTCCAGATCGTTTTTAATCGTAATATTCGATCCAATTTTATTGATAAAACTGAAATGATGTTAATATACCATTCTCAAATCTCAAATATTTTGATTTTCTTGCAGGATCTCCATAAATCCACTGCTCTTGAGCATTATTGGAATATTTTCCTTTTTCAACTTCATCAGCTCGGCCTAAGCTTCTTGTAACATCTGACCTGGTCATTCCGTATAGAATTTCTCGATTCCTGATCGCTTCTTTAATTTGCTTCTCAAAGCTTCTCTTTTCGCTGTATAAACTAGCCTTGTCATCACGTAGAGCAGATATTACAGACTTAATTTTAGTTCGTTGGTCGGAATCTAAATTCTTATCTAGTGCATACTGTAATTGTCTTTCAGCTTTGTCATAGAATGAAATTGCCTTCTTATATTTAGCAACCGACTTCACTCCTCCAGACAATATGATTTCTGCATCTGTAGTATATTGAAAAGCTTGTTTAATTTTCTCTTCCCCCATTAGTTCAGAGGATTGTTTTGAAGATGCTACTTGCCGCATAGGAACTTCAGCTTTTTTTACCTTTACACCTAAACGCTTGATAAATTTGCCACTACCCTTGGAGTCAAATTCTACATAATCGGCCCCAATTTCCGTTACGGTAAGCTCGCCTACTCGATCACCCACCCTAACTAGCTCATCATTAACAACAGCAACATATTCAGTTCCGCTCATAATTCCACTTATATTCAAACTTTCTGCCCAGCAGGCTGATGGAAAGTATCCGACAAAAGCTACTACTAATAATATTACTATTTTTTTCACGATTATAGTACGATTAGCCTTCAACCGCTGCAGTGATCGGAAAAAGGCCTGTCCGGAAGGACGAAAACGATCGAATGCCTTTCTCGATCGTTTCTTAATATTGATTATCCTGTTTCTGAAAAAGAAAATGAACAGCGGATTGATACTCTCGAAATTTATTTTTCGGAAACAGATGCGTTAACTACTGCGCTGTCCCTTTTCAGGGACTGTCTCGTTCTCCCTTCTCGTCCCTATTTATTCATTTATTGTAACTGTCTATACCTAATGCGTTAATATAATGAACTATTTCATGCCATTGAGCTAGGTTGCAATCACAGTATATTGGTCCGTCCGAAAAGGCCAAGTTTATTATTCGTTTGTATTTAAAAAATTCTATTGTATAGTCTTTATCTAATGTAATACTGTCTTTAATAGTTTGAAAATCAACTTCCTTAGACTTTCCGTCAAACTTATTTTTACACACAATTTTTACCCTAGTGACTCCATCATTCGATCTATCGAGTTCCGCTTTAGTTTTTACACCTAAATCTTTAACGTATTGAGTTATTTCAAGCCATTCCTCAAAAGTACAATTACAATACATTTCTCCATGTGGAATATTTAGGTTTATTATTTTTTCATTCTCATATAACTCTATAGCATAGTTACCCTCAATATATATATTTTTCTTAATGGTATCAAAGTCAACCTCATTAGAAATTCCATCAAAATTTTTTTTATACACAACTACTAGCACTTTACCTCCCCATACAAACGAAATTATCAATCAGTTGTCGTAGCCCGGCAGAAATTGCTAATTATTCTGGAAAAAACGGCCCATCATACCATTCCACTCCCCATCCGGGTGTGTAATGCTCCCACTGTGGCTGTGGCTTAGGATGTCTGGGACCAGCCGGAAAGGGAAATTTGGGCTTATATGGCCTCACTCCTGTCCCAGGATTACTGGTTGGTAAATTTAATGCAGTTTGTGCTTCTAACCCCGGCTTATAAGGAGGCTTAACGCTAGGCCCTGTAAAATATTTAGTCTTGTACCATGGTTGTTCTGCTGGATAGTATTGCCAATATTTTGGCTTTTTCGAATCCTGTATCAAGTAAGTAACTCCAGCAACTAATAGTAAAAGAAGAGCAATAGGCAATATTCCACAGCTAGATATAGCTGACCCTGTTCCTGCTGCTCCTGCTACTGCTGCCGTTTCTGCTACTTGCAAACCTAATGGATCCGTAAAATTAATTGGATTGGATAACACATATTCAAACAAATTCATCGAATCATAGTAGCCCAACGGATCCCTTTGCAAAAATCGACCTATGTCTGGATCATATGCTCTGGCGCGGTAGTGGTAAATACCGATTTCTGTGTCAAATCGACGTCCAGTAAAATAATACGGATTACCTATTGATGACAGCGATGTAGTGATCTTTCCATATGGATCATAATCATAAGTTTCCAGAACTGTCCCCGATGAGTTTGAAATATTACGAATACTATTTAAACCGTCAAAATGATAATAGTAGGTTGTGGAACTACGATCCATAGTAAGGACTTCGTCGATCCCTCGCCCCATGACGTAATCTGCTTGCAGAACATTCGAAGAACTATATTCCTCTATTACTTCCGATCCATCGTAAACAAAATAAGTCGTCGTACCATCAACTGTCTTACTGACTCGCCGATTAAACGCATCATATTCGTATGTTGCGGTATGCGATGAGTTTTGCATTTGGATAAGCCTGTTCTGCTCATCATACGTATACGTGTTGGTTCCATCTGATTGAAGGTTATCATTGGAGTCATACGTGTATGTCTGTGTGCCGACTTGATCGTATTGATTTAGGTTATTTGACGTATAGCTAGCACTATCGGCTGTTGTACGATTACCCACATTATCATACGCGTAACTATGCGTCTGAGCACCTGTCACACCCGTCAACTCATAAATATCGTTATAAGCATAGGTCTGCGTTGCACCGCCTGTTGTCATGGTTAGTCGATTGCTCACGTTATCGTATGTGTAATCGAACGTTGAAACGTTCGTTGACGGCAACACATCATTCTTGAGCTGAAGCAACTGATTGGCGATGTCATAATCATAATCTGCCACAGGCAAATTGGTATTGATAAACGACTTCTTCGTTCGTCGATTCAGCGGATCGTAGGTGTAATCGAGCAATCCCGCCGTATTAACGTCGATATCCGTCATCCGATTCAGATCATCATACGCGTAATCAACAACCTTACCCGACGGATACGTCAACTTGGTTCGATTGCCGTAGTCATCGTAATTGAAAGTTAGCGTGTAGTTGTTTGAGTTTAGGGTTTGGGTGGTGGTGGCCACACGGTTTAAGGCATCATATGTGTAACCCACACTACTGGCTGTCGTATCTGCATCCGTCAACCGCGACCCCACATCATACGTGTATGTAACATCCAGATTGCTATCCGTCGTGTACGTTTTGTCAGTCCGGCGGTTAAGGACGTCGTAAACATAATCAATCGCGTTCCCGCTTGGCGTCGTATGCTTGGTCAGGTTAGAATTCTTGTCGTACTGATACGTACTTCCACTGGAATCCGCGTAAGTCTTACTGGTGCGCCGATCAAACCCGTCATACGCGTAATCGGTGGCATTACTTTCCGCATCCGTAATCTTGACCAAATTACCGTTCTTATCGTAATCATATTGCGTCACACCCTGCGGCGTATTGGCATCTTTATGTTCAAATAACAAGTCCCGTTCATCATAAACATATGTCGTCACATTGGTCTCGGCATCCGTCACCGTCGCTACATTCTCGCTAAGATCATAGGTATACGTCATTGTCCGGTTCAGCGGGTCCTTCATGGTCAGCACATTATTGAGAATGTCATACGTGTACTCGATGGTCTGCCACACCGTCACCGGATCATCGGCCTGACGTTCGAGCTTCGTCACATTCCCGTTCTGATCATAGGTGTATTTGGTCTCATAACCCAGATCATTAGTAGTCTTGATCAACCAGCCTAACTCATTGTAGTCCAGGTCAGTCACATTGGTATTGGCATCAGTGATCGTATCCACATTCCCATACGTATCGTATGTTAAAGACGTAATCGCGTTAATCCCGGATGGATCGCGGATAACATCCTTAAGATAACCGGTTGTTGCATGGTAGGCAAACTGAGTGATATTCCCGTTGGGATTCTGTGTTTCCGTGATCTGTCCATAGGCATTATACGTAAAATGGGTCGTCGGCGTCTGACTGTTCACCGTTGGCTGCTCGAGCTTAACCACATTCCCGGCTGCACCATATTTGGGATCGCTCGTCGGCAGGTCATAATCAAACGTATAGGTGTAGGTATTCCCCTTAGGATCGGTAATCGTACGAACCTGATTGAAATTAGACTCATAGATAAAATCCGTCACAATATCATTGGTATTGTTATCAGCCAGCGCCATATCCGCTTTTTGACGGACTTGCAGGACATTGCCGCGGGCACGGCGATCGGTATTTGTGATGTCATACACATACTTGACCCCATTTCCTTCCGGATACGTAACCGTCTCCAGCTGACGCTCTGAATTGTAGGTATAACTAGTAATATAAGAGGCCGGATCTCCCGTACGAATCCCTTGTGTGAAGACTTCTTTGGATAACAGAGCTGCGTTTCCATCAAAATTGTAGGTCGTGACCATACCGCGCCGATCCGTCACCGTTGTGGTATTGACGCCATAGGAAAACAAGTAATATCCAGAACCCAAATCCTGCCGCTCGACACGTCCTTCGGAGTCATACGTATTTGTCAGAAACACCTGACTCTTGGCATCGGTAATTGTCAGCATGTTATGACTGGTATCATAGGTAAAACTCTTGGTTAATCCCGCCGGATACTGAGCTGACGTTGGTTTGGTGATACTTAGTAGATGCGCGGAATTGGCATCGTAGGTGAAGGTGATCGTTCGTCCGGCATAGTCCACTATCGAACTTAGTTTTCCATCCGAATTATAATTGAGATCAATTTCCCGTCCGACCGTATCAATAATCTTAGTTAGCTGGTAGTCATACCCGACAACAACAGGCGTTAAAGACTTACTAAAATCTGAATGCGCGTGAATAGGAATAGCACCACTCGGATTATATTGGAAGGTTATCTGATTTCCGTGGCGGTCCACTATCGCCGTTAATTTACCATCAATATCAAATTCATATTTGGTTCCATTGGGTCGGGTCATGCTCCACGATCCATCGACATTTTGTACCAATGTTCTGAATACCCCAGCTGGAGCTTCATAAACTCCGGCATTATAGGTAAATTCATCCTGCCGGCCATTCTCTGAAATTACAATTGCGTTACCATTACTCATCGGACGGACACGGTAGTAATAACTCATCGTCCACCCATAGCCAAACTGACCGTTGTAATTTTTGCCGCTACGGTATAAGTGATTAATAGCGACATTGAGGCCTCGCCCGGGAATATATAGGTCTGTGCAATAATAGTAGAACTCACCACTGTGCAGGTATACTGGGTCAGCACCCGTTTCAGAACCTTCTCCTGGCTTTGGTGTGTTCTCGGAAGGATTCCGCGCTTCAAAACAACCTCCGCCAAGTGTAGGCATACCATTTGGATTTTGCTTTGGTTGTGGTTTCTGTGAAGAGTCTTCTGTCTCCGGGACCGGCTGCTTATCGCCATTGGGAAGTGCACCTCCACCATCGCCACCCGGTGGCTGGCCTTGTTGCGCTTGATCATTTACCGGGGCAGGCGCTGGAAGCGAATCTCCAAAATCTACACCACCAACCCCATCCCAAGGATTGACATGAAGAGCCATGGCCGAATATGGAACAATACAGCTCCAGGCAAACGTTAGCAATGTGATAAAGGCAATCGACTGAAGTTTTTTGAATATTTTCATGATAGCTCTTGGTTATCCATGGTGAATGATTTTCATTTTACGAAAAAAGGAATACTAACCGTTCCGATTTCGCCCTCATATCCAACGACATTCACTGTCAGTGTATGCCGTCCTTTCGATAATCCTTTGGCGTTAAGTTCGTAGTTAAATGGATTGACTCCCTGCTCATCTTCCATCAAAAATGTATTGTCGAGGTACATACCAATCTCAAACTGGCTTTCGTTAAGCCATTTGATATCCCGAGCATCAATCATGATCCTCACAGGTACATCCGTATTTCCGCTAATTTGAGCCATGCCGTTGTCCATGTCGGCGTCCGGAAATTCAACTTCAAAGCGGGGAACTTTACGATACCCCCGGATGGGTGAATCGTAACTCTGTCGCTTATTCTCATCCGTAGGTAGACAGGCAATGATCAACATATAATCCGGTCGTTTCCCAAAACTCACAAGTCCGCTTGAATCTGTGAAGTCCCACTGTTCGGTATGTGACCCTGCCTTTCGAGGCTCCCAATCCAGCAGATTTCGAAGCAGTGGACCTCCTTTGGCTATGCCGATTCGAAGCCGTACAAGCGCGTCTTCCGGCAGGCTATACTTTATTTCCCCTGTTTGCGAATCGAAAGAGACATCCGTTGGCACAATTTCAGGATACTGATACCCGCTTTCTGCTGGATATGCTGTTGATCCGCAGACGCCAAGAAAGAGACAAAGGAAAAAACTAGAAAGAACGCTGAGTTTCATATAGTTGCTTTAATCAATGACTTCGATCGATTGAATCTGTGAAGCCAAGACCTGATTATTTTGGTCGATAACTTCAATCCTGACTTCATACGTACCTGGTTGCTGTCCTTTAAAATTTTGTTTAAATGCAAAAGGAAGAAATGACTCTTTATAGCGTTCAATCTGACGACCGTTCAAATAATACGCGATATCATATGGCCCCTCGGTCACATTGGTGCCAGCTATTAGATCAATCCTGAATTCGTGGATATTCTTAACTTGAGTCCCTTTGTTGTCCCTGCCAAACTTTCGTTTGCTGAAGACCACATCTGCTTGACGCATTTTCGTTCGTCGTACGTTCTCCAGCACGACCTTAGCATTACGAGCTTTCTGTTCTTCGGCCCGCGTAAAGGCTTGAATAGAATTTTCACCCGGCGGCGTGGCGCCTGCCAGAGAAACGCTCACCAAACTAATAGCCATGGGTAGGATTAGGCTTGGAATATATCTATTCTTCAGATACGTCATATTATTTTTCTCCTGCTGCACACCATCTGGGCTCTATCGCCTCTGACGTTCCGTCAGTCAGCTGTTTGACATTGGAACCGTCTAAATCCATTAGCCATAGTTGCTGAACGCCTGATCGGGTTGAGGTGAAAACCACTCTTTGACTGTCCGCCGCTACATCAGGCGTAGTATCCAAATCTTCGTTATTTGTTATCGATTTAACCTTTTTTGATTCGACATTCACTACGTATATCTCGTAATCCTGACCATCACGATTGGAGGCAAAGATTATATTCGCACCGTCCGGTGTAAAGCGTGGATGGACGTCCAGTCCGTCGGCCTTCGTGATCTGTACTCGCTCCTTACTTTCCGGACTGATTGTCCAAATATTGTGTTCCAATTGTCCGTCCGCGCTGACAAACGCGACTTGATCACATGTCGGACTAAAACTTGGGTGATACTTCAAATACTTGTCCTGTGTGACCATCCGGGTCTCATCTCCAGTCATGTCCGAAACCCAAATATCGCTAATGTCAATTTCTCTGGGATTAAACCGTACAAACAATAACTTCTGAATACCGTCGCAATAGTCCGGACTATTAATCGAATTGTATCGGCTCAACAACTCTGTTTCTTGACCATTCTCCAGACTGTATTGATATAATTTCCCGTTATTACTTCGATACACAACTTGCTGAGTTGAATCAATACAGACCGGACTGCGCTTATCGCGCTTACTGGTTGTCAATTGAGTAGGCTCACTCCCATCTTCATTAATCATCCAGATCTGCCAGTAACCATCCGTCAGCCGGGAGTATACGACCTGTTCCTGAGCCGAGGCTGTCACGGGGCTGGACAGTAGTCCTATCAATACTATGAAAAAGATCGTTCTTGGCATCTACTCAAATACGGTAATGTTTCCGTCAATCACCTGGGTTGTCGAGTCTTTTGTCACGGATAATCTGATTTTGTAATGCCCTTCGGTATCTACAAACTTACCTAAATCATTCAAGCCATCCCACTCTACCGTATGGCTTCCGATATTAGTGAACACATTATTAACTAAGGTCGCCACCGTCTGATCCTGGGTATCAACAATGGTTAGGGTAACGTTCCCCGATTCGGATATAGTATATTCAATCTCCGTCGATTGACCGTAGACCGGATATATAACATAGGGGTCGGCCTGAATAGTTGATGTAGTTAGGCCTGGATGATTGTCAACAATAATCGCATTGTCGGGCAAAATCTTAGACCATGCCAATACCGTATGGTCGTCTGCCACAGGCATATCTCCATCATCCGTACGACCGTCCCAAATAACAGTATTACCGGTCGTATCACTCGGAAGATACTCCACGAGGCGTCGATCCATGTAATGCTCGCCATGCCGGCCTACCCAGAGAATCACCCAGGACGGAACGCTGACGTCATAAGAAACAGTGACCGTTTCACCTTGATATGGATTGAATGTCGCCGGTGTGACACTCATATTCGAGAAAGTCGCCGTACCGGAGACATATTCGGGATCATAGGTGAAATTCATTGTAGAATCGACTGCGTCAATTGTATATACATATGCCGAGTCATCCAAATCAGTATTAGTGGAATCTTTTCCATTCCATACAAAGGTATTGGCTCCGGCTGTCCGGGCTGAATTTAGCAACAGTGTATCTTCATACACCCGGTAATATTTGCCATTCGAGATGTACACATCTCCTTTGTATATTTTGATCGTCACATCCGCGTCCCGATCCAGCGTAAAATTGATAGTTGATGTCTGTCCACTGCCAGGATCGATGGAAGTGTCTGTGTGCGAAACATTGGTTATCAAATCATTTGGATAAGCCTGCCCCCAAATTCGAGCATCAGTAACCATATGATTGAAATAATAGATACTGCTGTCTACGAACAAAGAATTGGAACTGGCCACCGTGCTTGTATAAAATACCATTTCATTTTTGAGATACGTGATCGTCGTTCCAGTGCGCTCAATTTTAATCTTATCACCGGCCTGATACGGACCAAAATCTCCCCTGGAGACACCACTTTCATAAACTTCAAGCGTTTGGTTGTCTGTGACATATATTCCATAATCGATGGTTTCCCAGCTGTTATTAGTATTGGTGTCCGATAGACCGACAATATAGGCCTTATCGATATTTGTCATCTCGAAATCAAGTGCAAAATCTCCGGTAAATATTCCGGTTGATATGGCACCGGCATTTCCCCATCCTGCTCCGATATTCTTTTGTAAGTCATTTCCATAAGCAACTCCTCCAACAATATCTCGCCATACGACATCCGAATTAATGTCCGGCTTGGCACTCACGACGTTTGACGCTCCACCGGAGCCAATCGCATTCTTGGTGACAACTCTAAATTGATAAGACGTACCATTAGATAAACCTGTAATCGTTGCACCGGTCACAGCGTCATCTGCGTATGTTGAGCCAAAAGTCCCACTGGCCACCGTGCCGTATTCTACATCATACCCCGTAATAACTGAGCCTCCGTTGGAAGGTGCGGACCAATACAAACTAGCACTTGAGTCATCAGCTTGCACATATAGATCATTCACAGCCCCAGGAACGGTCGGGACAACGCCTAAAAATTTAGCATCCTGTATGGTTGCTCCATAGTCATAAAATGCTGTATCTACGAGCAAAACTCCTGCACTTGGTACAGAACTGCGGTAAAAAACAACACCGTTTTTATGATAGGATATTTCCGAACCATTCCGTACTATCTGAAATTTATCACCCGTCTGATACGTACTTAAATTACCTCTATCAGTCCCCCCTTCGTAAACATGTACCACACCACCTGGAATCAGGTCTATGGCATAGTCAATTGTAGTATAATTGGCATCTACATTGACATCTGAAAACCCGCACAAACGATAAGTTGTTGTTTCATTGGCTGTAAATTCTATTCCGAAATCCCCTTCAAAAGATGACGTTGAAGCCCCGCCAGCAGCACCCCATCCTCCCCCCATAGAGGTCTTAGCCAAATCGTTTCCCGTGGCGCCAACTCCGACAAAATCGGTCCATACAACATCGATTGGCACTCGAGGTGTAATTGTAAGAATGTTGGATGCCTGGCCGCTCCCGTTGGCATTCTTGGCTACAATTCTAAACTGATAAGAGGCCCCTGTTGTGAGTCCCGTGACTGTCGCGCCAGGTACAGCGTCATCCGTATAGGTGGAAGCAAAAGTTCCGCTACTGACTAAACCATACTGAACCTCATACTCCGTTATTGGGGAACCATTGCTGGCAGGTGCGGACCAATCCAAGTCGATACTGGTACCTTGGGAAATCCCAATCAAATCAGATACAGCGTCTGGTGCCGACGTCGAAATTCCAAAAAACTGTGCGTTCGTAATCGTTGATCCGTTCCAGTTCAATGCAGCATCGACAAGCAATGCTCCGGAACTTGGCGTAGCACTTGTGTAGAAAGTGACACCGTTCTTTTTGTACAGAATACTGGTCCCCATGCGTTCAACCGCAAAAATATCTCCCGATTGATACGTTCCAAAGGCCCCCTTATAGCTCCCGTTTTCATAAACCTGAACACCAGCGCTCGAGGTCAAATAAAGAGCATAGTCAATAGACGTATAGTTGGCATTCACGTTGACATCGGACAAACCGCACATTCGGTGCTTATTGGTTTCAGTTGCCTCAAATTGAACACCGAAATTACCGGTCTGCGTAGAGTCCGAAGCCGCACCTGCAACACCCCATGTACCCCCGACATTCTGGGTGATGGTGTTGCCTGTTGCTGTAACGCCAACCAAATCCGTCCATACGACATCAACCAGGGCACTTGGCGTGACAAGGACAACATTTGACGCTGGTCCCGTACCAATCGAATTTTTGGCCACAACCCTGAACTGATACTCTGTACCAGTCGTCAAACCTGTAATTGTGGCACCCGGGCTGGCATCGTCCGTATAAGTTGAACCAAACGTACCGCTGGTGACAGTCCCGTACTGAACCTCGTACTCAGTTATGGCTGAGCCTCCATCCGACGGTGCCGACCATGACAATATGGCGGTGGTCGTTGTAAAATCCGATGACAAATCATTGATTGCACCGGGCGCTTGAGCAGGAACACCTGTAAATTTTGCATCGAGAATACTGCGATTGGTGTAGTAAAAACTGGTATCTGCCAATAAATCGCCAGTGCTAGAGATGGTGCTTGTATAAAATGTAGTTCCGTTTTTCTTATACGTAATCGTTGTCCCTGTTCTTTCTACCTTAAATACATCCGAGAGACTAAACGATCCGAAACTTCCTCTCAAAGTGCCACTTTCATACACCTCGACTGTCGCTGAATTAGAGAAATAAATGGCATAATCAATGGTATCCCAGTCCGCATCTGCGTTTGTACTGGAGAGACCACACAGAGTGTTATTGTAGGAAAGTGTATTTGTGGAAAATTCTAAACCGAAATCTCCGCTATGTTTATCCGTAGAGGCCGCTCCTCCATTGTTCCAACCATTTCCAGCGGTTTTGGTGAGATCATTCCCGCTGGCGGACACACCCACCAGATCCGTCCAGACGACATCAACATCTGCCGCATAGACGCAAGGAACCATGATTATTAAAAACATCCAAATTATAGAGATTTTAAGTAAATGGGTGAGAATCGGGAGTTTTTTTCTGCGCATACAAGTTTCCTAAAGAATTCGAAGAGAAGAACTTTGATTGCAAAAAGAAAAAAGTAATTAGCGCAGAAAAAATAGACTGAAATGCCGTATCTTTTTTATCTTACAAAATTTGTACTCCAAAGTAAAGGCCAAATCAGCGTCAAGACCAACTTTTTTTATAATCGGATTACTTTTGGATAGTTAAATGTCACTTTAGATCAGTTTTAATGGATCTATATCCATCAAGATTCTACCAAACCTAAATCGCATGAAAAATGCAGCCCGATCTTGACTCCTGAAGGCTGCATTGTTTCTAGAGATTGTTATCAAAACGTTATCGCGGGCAATCCAATTAACATCTCCTTAAACAAAATCTTTTACAAAATCAGCATTTGCAAATATTTATGCACTCTAACTAATCTTCTTATAAATTCGACCTTTAGGTTACATACCTATTGATGCAATTTTATGTTCCCTCAAATCCAAAAAATATTGGTTGTATTTTATCAACGCTCAATATAGGATGAAAACCCATAGTAAAAATACAGCCTATTTGCAGAGCACTCTAAAAAGACACTACTTCGAATTAAGGACTATTTCATGCTTAATATTTCTTTAGAAGATTTTCTAGATTCATTTTACGATCAAGCTACTTACGTTAAAGTATATAAAAAAAACCCCGCCTATGATTACGACGTTAATGGACAAATAATCTACTTTAATCGTCTGTATACTCGGGGGCTCATAGAAAGAGTTGAGCATAACTTTAAAAAATTCACCTCACTTTTTAATCCTTATGAGCTATCAATGCTCAAAAAAACCTACAATGTTGAGAATATTACTGACAAAGAAGTCGATGCGTTTCGCAAATTGGTGATTAAGAAAAAATTTACCGATTTAGATTTATTCAATAGTCATGGCCATAATTTCATAGAGAATGATCATGAAGTTATGAACGGGGAAAAAATGAAGTTTCCTCACAAACTTGAGGACTCCCTATTCCCTGATGGAACTCCAAGAAAAATTTCAACAACAAAAGTTCCCTTTAAATTGGATGGAAAAATTATCGGTGTCATAGGTTTTTCAAAAGATCGCAGTGGATCTTATAATTTATTTAAAAATTTGGAGTCGGCTTTTTCTGGTGCAATTCTTGTTGTAGATGCTTTAGGTAGAATTGTGTACAGAAGCCCCCACACCCCTTCGTTTTTTGGATACTCCTCTGACAGATTCAACCAAATCGTACATGTTAAAGAAATCTTTGCAAGAAAGGATGATCGAAAAAAAATTATTAGAACTTTATATTCAGAAAAATCTGGCGAGAAAACTTTTGATGATGTCAGCCTAAAACGACTAAATGGAGAAATTTTCAAAGCTAAAGTTGCCGCTGGGATCAGAACTCATGAAAGGTCTACACAATTATTTCATGCCACAATAATCGACATTCAAGGCGAATTACGCAAAAGTTTAGAACTAGACAATATCAAAGCGCTAGTAAGGCAAGCCACAACAAACATTCAAAAAGAGGTATCTAAAGCTGTAAACGACGTGCTTCAAGAAAAAATCTTCGAGAACTCTATAAGTAAGATCGTCGTACTAAATTCCCTTGACGATAAGTTTAAAGAGTTGTTTAATCTCTATGTTCACACCAACCTCAGCACTAAAAATATTGCACCCCTTACCATCAATTGGAGAGTCGAGCAAACAGTCAAGAACAGGCTGGTGGAATTAGCAAAAATATTAGGCATAGAAAACGATCGCAATGAATTTAGAAAATATGCTCAGAGCGCTGGTATTTATTCCTTATCATTAGGCCCTTCTTCTCTGAGATTGGACTAAATTACAGTCTGATTAGAAAAATAGTTTTCAAATACTTGAAGTATTTCTCGACATTCCGAAGTTATTGTTATCACCCTTTTTTATATCCTAATAGTACTTCTCGATGCCCTCCGAAATAACCTCACTTTCATAAGTTCCTTAATTTCATTAGGTACAGTAGATACCTCATCTATCAAAGTACCAGTAAGTATATCCTCATTCTTATTAAGTTATATTTCACTTCCCAGAAAGTATAGAAAAGTACTGAAATTCTCATAAGTTCATTGATTTCAATGGTTTGCAGTAATTTTTAAATTGACTTAATTGCCGCAGCATTCTAAAATAAGGTATCAAACTTAAAACTACCGCATGGAGGCCTCCAATATGTCACCTAGCCATCGTAGCAATGCAACTTTTCACAACCATTTCGAATTTCTGGAGCTTTTTCTTATAAACCAAATGTTGGAATTATTTTCATTCCTGAGTATGCCCTATTTAAGACTTAAACCCCTAGTTGACTTTTTTGCAGCTGCGGCAGGATTAATCCTTTTTTCACCCTTTTTGTTAACGGTAATTCTGCTCGTATGGATCACCTCGCGAGGCCCAGTCCTATATTCTCAAACCCGGGTCGGAAAAAATGGAAAACACTTCATAATTTATAAATTTCGAACAATGCATATCGACGCGGAGAAAGAAAGCGGCCCCATTTGGGCAAGCAAGAATGATACTCGTGTAACATCAATAGGCAAGTTCCTTCGAAAATCACATATTGATGAACTTCCACAGCTTATCAACGTATTGAAAGGCGAAATGAGCATCGTTGGTCCAAGACCGGAGCGTCCAATTTTTGTTGAAAAATTCATACAGTCAGTCCCTAACTATAACGAACGCTTATCGGGGATGCCTGGAATCCCAGGATTAGCACAAGTACGACATAGTGGTGATGAGTCCATAGAAGATGTTGTTAGAAAATTGTCGTTCGATTTAGACTACCTTAGAAACATTAGATTTTCTAATGATCTTAAAATTTTCTTCCAAACGATTTATGTTGTATTGCGTGGCGTGAAACTAGGAGATCAACCTGTTATAAATATACCAGTTACTGCCGATTAAGTGGACCATCTAGCGATATATCATTTTAAACTCCATGCATGTTAACCTCATTAACAAGGAGAAAATATGAAAACTTTAATTGAGAAAGCATTAACCATTTGCCGCCTGTTTGACTCTTTGATCCAGCATGTACTCATTGGTTTTTTACTAATCCTCATTCTCAACGCGTCTAATGCTTCTGCGTTTCTTATAGAAAGAGATTATCAAACTTTAGGAGACAATCTCTTTACTCTTGATACCCAAACCGGCCTTCTATGGCTAGATGTGCCAGTTACCAGTCCCCAAAGTAAAGATAGCATTCTGGACTTTATTGCCGAAGAAGACTTTTTTTGGGGAATTCGAGACTTAAATTCCTCTGGACAAATAATTAGTGAAGTTGAAATGTTGATGCAACATGCTGGTATAGTTAATACTTTTGGTGTACCTACGGCAGCTAACGATGCGGGCGTACTAAAATTGTTAGCATTAATGGGAGAGACTACTGTTGGC
Source organism: bacterium (assembly GCA_030429765.1). Taxonomy (GTDB): domain Bacteria; phylum Omnitrophota; class Gorgyraeia; order Zapsychrales; family Zapsychraceae; genus JAGOSC01. The sequence goes on from JAUIER010000005.1 coordinate 23,975, forward strand.
GAGCAATATGGCATATTTCATAATGTTTTAGGACCAACTAATACGTCGTCTTCAAAATTGGTGTATAGTCCAGGAGCCTCCGAAGCGCATGGCATTTTTGACAGCCTGGTACATACAAGTGATGGAAGAAATGATCGTGGACAGTATCTCAGACGCATAGCAGATCCAAACTCTTACGAATCTCTTTCTAATGGCAATAATTCCAGCTCTCTGCTTGGAGGAACTTCTAGTACAGGAGGTGTAACTGTAACGTTTGATACAAACGACGACGGGGTTTTTCTTGCCGAGTACAACTTGGAAAATCAATCAGAGTTCCTAAAACATATCTTTGACAATCAGGTGGAGAATCTGAACTTCGCAATTCCAGGTGAGAATATTCAATGGTGGGACCTTGATTATAAGAGTGATTTCGGACTTGCTGACCCAAATTTTGGAACAGCTCTAGTTCAGTTAAAATATGACGATTCAGAGTTGGGTCAATTATTTAACGAAAGTGATTTGCAAGTATTTCATTTTAGGCAAGGGGCATGGGAATTGGTGGCAACTACAGTGGATACCGATGCAAATATCGTCTCCTTTTCTACAAATAGTTTTTCTCCATTTGCTTTAGGAATGTCCTCTAGTGTAATTCCTGAACCAACTACGATACTGTTGTTTGGAGGAGGTTTGCTTGGGTCAATTTTAAAGCGGAAAATTAGATTTTCGGGAGTATCGTCTATTCCCTCTACTACGACCGACTTTAGGATTTGAACCCATCAGATATGTGAAAGATGCCTTTTTAACAGATCATCCAACTCGCTGTCCTTAAGCCCTCGCATATTTCCAGGCTTGACCTCTTCAGACTCGGAAACTGAGACTTCTCTGGGGAGCATTCTGGCAAGTAGGGTATAAAAAACCTTTTCATTAGCCGGATCACCCTCCGCCCATTCAACCAGACGATCAACCCCTCCTAGCCGCTCAAACGCATCTAGAAATACCTGTTTTAAGGTAGTGAATTTATTGAGCGTACCCTTCTTTTTACCTGAAGGATTCAATGGCGCCGATCCTTTGGCTATTTTCCCATCAGCGGTCCGTTTGATGATTTTTCCGTCTTTAACCGTCTTTTTAATGGTTCTGCTCGCTCTTTTCATACATATATTATGCCGCAGATCGCGGTTCACGAACAATTGAAAGCTCAGAATTTAAAACATCGCCATCAAGGCCATTTTGAAATAATAGGCTGTCTAATTTGTCCCCAACCGCAACATTATCAACGGGTAAAAGATGCCCATATCTGTCCATAGTTGTCTGAATTGAACTGTGCCCGAGTTGGCTCTGAATGAACTTCGCATTCTCCCCCTGGGCTATCAATAATGACGTATATGAATGTCGTAAATCATGGAATCTAATCTTTCTTAAACCAGCCCTCTCCAAAGCTGGATGAAATTCGCGTTTTAACATATTGTCACCACTGATCGGATTCCCTTCTTTGTTTGCAAATACGAGATCATGTTCATTAATCGGACTGACTATCTTATGGATCTCAAGTGCCTTTTTTAGATTGGCAGACATGACAATAGCTCGCTTTGATCGTGCAGACTTCGGGGCTACAAATTGCCACCCACCCCCTTTTAGGGTACTTTTTGTACTGTACAAACTGCGCCTGACATGGATGGTATTGCTATTCCAGTCTATATCCCCCCATTGCAACGCTAGCACTTCGCTACGCCTCATCCCGGTCATTACCGCCGTCATAAACAAGGTCCGATATGGCTCATCTGCGTTATTAAGCAGCAAATTTATCTCGGATGGGTTCAAATAGTCCATTTCTCTATGTTCTTCCTTGAATTTTTTGATATCCGCAGCCGGATTGATCTTCGTATGTCCCCACTCCTTCGCGTGCTTGAAGAGTGTTTTCATCAGCACCAGAATATTATTTACAGTTTTAGGACTTCTGGTTTTTGCAATATCAGCCAAAAACGACCTGATATCTCCGGCGTTGATCTTTGATACTGTACCGCCCTTAAAGGCTGGCCTGAGATGACAATTAATGATATTCTCATAATTATTGTATGTCCGCTGCTTTACCCTTGGCCGGGCGTATTCGTCCAACCATTTATCGGCAAATGCTCCAAATTTTATATCTACGACTTCGGAGAATTCACCCATGACAACCTGAGCTAAACGTCTGGCCAAGAGCTTCTCAGCAAGCTTCTTGTTTGTTCCGACTGTTTCGCGCTTTTGACGACCATTAACCCTGTAGGCTATGTAATAAACGGGATTCTTACAGCCGCCGTTGGCATTACAATACGCCTTCCCTTTACGTGAACAGACCTTACACCGTTTTAATACCGATCCCCTCAATCTGACTACCTCGATTGCTTTCTGATAAAACCAAGAACTTCCTCTGGATCAAATCGCAAATACTTGCCAACCTTATAGTGTGGAATACCATCCTGCCCTTGTGCCGTACGTTCGTACAGCCACCATTTAGTTACATTAAGTATTTGGGCCATCTCTTCAACATTGACCAAATTTGGTAATTTTTCGTTGGATAATTTCAATATTATCGCCTTTCCTTAGATTCGTACACGCTTATTTAATTCACCCTATATCGTCGACATTGACTGATTTTTTTCATTATTTCCCTTGTTTTCAACCCCTCTATATACTGCATTCTCTGTCGCAAATAACATTAAGTATATTTGTCAATGTCGTCTTATTTGTTTAACAAGTGCTTAAGTTTAATATTGATCCATATGTGTCCAGTTGAGCCTCTAGACTCCTCAATTTTAGCGAAGTGCTTTTTTAGATGTCTTCCAAAATTAATTTTTGACAAGGGAAAACATCCGGAACTCTCACAATATTCAACATATCGAATGTATAATAGTTTTTTAGTGACACTCCATTCATTATTCAATATCTTGCCATTTGACTTTTTAAATTTTAGTGTCTTCCTTTTCAATCCAGATTTAGATACCCCTCGCACGGCACACTCCTCCGAAACAAACTGAAGAACATTATTTTGCTCAATTCTGTACTTCTCTACATCCATTCTCATCTTTGATGTCACTTGAAACCTACCCCTATTCTCCAAGTTCCCCAACCCTTCAATCATCCAATTTAGAATCCCCGAAAGCTCTTCCAGAAGTTTATTCTTCAAATTTCGATCATCCTTTTTTCCTTGAAACTGCTGTGTGTATCTGATGATAATTAATCTTCGAAAAAATGCGTCGGTCTTATCGTCAACCCGAGGCAGGTCGTTCATGGCAAAAATTAATTTCACAAACGGATTGAACTCAAAGGGTTGACCATACTTTCTGTCAGCTGTAATTGTATCTCCGCTGACAATTGCCTTAAAATTTGCATCATGTATCGCTTTTTTTGCTTCGGATTCGATTGAAATATTGACCAGCTTCCCACTAAGTTGAGCGATATAGTGGCGGTTTCCAAAACACTCCATAGGTACTGAACTACAATTTTCTTTGCCTACTATTTTCTCAAAGACAGAAAAAAGTACAGATTTACCATTGGCTCCTTCTCCTACATTAAGAAGTGCTACTTGATGTGAATTATTTGGCGTTAAGCAGTAGCCCATGAACTCCTGCAAAACTGATATTTTCCCGACATCATCGGCAAATATCTGCCCTAAAGTCTCAATAAAAAGGGGGCATTCTGCCTTTGAGTCATACTCAATGGGGATTCTAATAGTTGAGATAAAATCCGAAGCGTGAGGATCCAGTTTTCCTGTCCGAATATTTAAAATTCCATTTTTCATATTTAGACGATGCTTATCTTCATTTATCTTTTCTCCAGAAATAAAACTCTCTGTTAGCAGGGAATGAATTACATCATTGCATCTACTAATCTTAAATTGATTCTTCAATTCACGCTTGACCCATTTCTTGACAACTTCATCCGGGACTGGTTGATAATAGCCATCTTTATACTCATAGAATACTTTATTTGAGTTTATAATTTTGTGTTCAGACAGTATTTTGTCAGCTGTTATATTTGGATTAAATTGTCCAGCTACAACTACGTCTCCAGTTTCCTTCTCGTACTTTTTACAAGACTGAATGTATTTCTCAAATTTGGCTTTCCCGTATTTTTCTAAATATTGCCGAATATCCCATCCCGACTTCAATTTACTAGTGAATTTCATAATCCGCACTTCCTGGGCCACATCAAATACCTTACCTGAAAATCTCTCTGCCCCTTTAAATCCAGCTTCATCATTATCTGGGATGATGTATACCACCTTTCCGCTAAAGTACTCAATTTCGTACTTTTTTATATTTCCCGCACCTGCTGTTCCGACTGCAGGATAGCCGTTGTCCTTAAGAGCCAACGCACTCCATGGACCTTCAGCGACAAATATTCTCTTTTCATTACAATTGAATAAGTCTTCGACGCCGTAGAGTATATTTTCAGCACCTCTGGAGGAAATAGTGTCGCCCCCCAAGCACTTCTTATAAATGTTCCTTATAACCCCTTTCTTGTCTCTGGCTGGTAATGTATACTGGCCTTGCTTATTCATCCCTAATTCTGAATTTTTAAGTATTTCCCTTGATAGACCTCTTTCCTTAGCAAACTCCTCCAATTTCTTCTCAGACATATTATCTATATACTGATCTACACTAGCCTGTGAAAATCTCGGCTTCTTTCTTCTTGCAATCTTAATGGGCTTTCTAGTTCTAAAACTATTTATTTCTTTAATAGTATCTATTTGACTCATATTCTTTAAAGCTCTTAAAAATGTTATGGCATTTCCCTGGAAATCACATACTTTACAATCGCATTGTCCAGTTTCTCTACTAGCGTAGAAGTGTTGCTCTTTATAGCAGAATGGACAGTCACCTTGAATTTGATCATCTCCAGAAAGTCCTGCTGCTTCAAGATGCTTAAAGTACAATTCTACATAATTTATATCCTCCATTATTTAATCCCCTCCATTTCAATTGCTAAAAAATACTTTGTTTTATACGTCCCTTTGTTGTTACTAATAACAGTTAAGATATATCGTTTTCCCTCTTCGTCTAGCTGTACTATCTCCCAGCGTACAATTGGCCTAATTTTGCTTAGCTTCTTAAGCGACCATTCAAGTTTTTCGTAAAAACTTTCCTTCTTTGAATTCATCAAACACCTCCGTTACAATTTTTTTATGCAAAACCCTTTACAGAAAAGAGCTAACATATATATTGCACCAGAAACCAAAACACGCTAGTTAGTTGTTTTAGCGTGTATATTTATTTGCACAAAAAAGCCCCTTTCCGTCCAGAAAGAGGCTTACTTTATTTTTGTAATGATCTTAATTTTTATAGCGTGTTAAGGTTTTTCTAATTTCTTAACCTTAATTTTTCCCTGACACTTCCTTCTATTGTGATATTCATAGCGGCACTTCTTATCACAATACATTCCATTTGATCTTCTACAGACAAACCACTGAGAGCAATATTTACATTTTTTTATATGATACCCACCCTTGCATATCAATATTCTATGAATAAAATCGAATATACCTGCGGTTAATTTTGTCCGAATAACCGATGAATAGCTTTGTTCATGTATCTTGTAATCTTCCCAAGAAGGAATCAAATAAAAGAAAAGGTCTGATAGACTACTTTCTACTAGTAACTTATTAATTTTTTTATATGCTTTCTTACCAGATAGTCTGTATTCTGTATCAGATTCGAAAATATCATTTATATAATCGCTACTTTTTATACCAACCCTCGCTAATTTATCAAACTCCAATACTATTCTCATGGGTTGCTTTCTCAAAATTTCACTAAGACCCAAAATTTCTTTCTGTGCGTATTTTTTATATATATCTATATTTCTGTCCTCATTCGTTTTTAACTTTGATTTTTTCCCCTCATGTCTTTTTCGATATACTTCTTCTTTTTCATTTATATATTCAATATACTTTTTGGTTTCTTGGATATCCTTGTAAAGCTCCAAATCTTGATGCTTCCCTTTGTCTTTTAGTAAGGAACAATCATCATTAAAAAGCTCGGCTAAGTCAAACTTTGCCAATATATTTTTGTTTAGCTCATCAATACGGACATTTTTGGATTTCTTTTTCATGAAGTACAGAATAGCAAATAAAGCCGGATTAAGCCAGTGATGAGATACCTTGCCAATAATTTACATATTGGCTGAGATTTCGATCTGGATTGGAATAGTCATGTTTGGCTATCTGAATCTGTTCATCTTTGGAAAGTCCTCTTGTTTCCCAGCACTGCCCCTTCTTTGTAATCATAAGATACGTTTGCCAAACCTTCATCTTGCCGTGAATTGAAGTAAGAAATTCGTGGAGCGTTTTGGGAGGAAGTATTACATATTGGATCTTTTTGCTGTGGATTGACATTAGAGTAAAAACCCATAGATCCGCAACGGACTTTTCCATCTTCTCTGGATTCAAAGACCACCATCCCCAAGCTGCAAGATTTTCCCTTAAGTATGCGGTCGAATTCTGAATCAGGAAATCTTTACTGAACTTAACCTGAAGCGAGACTGTTTTTTTGTTGGTTTTATCAGTGACAAGAAGGTCAACCCCGGTATCTTTGGAAGGAACCCATACATTCAAGCCCTTGAATGTAGATTCAATATGGCTGGCTACAAGATACTCCCCGGCATGAATGGTAAAAATTGGCCTCATAGATTGCGTGAATTTGTAGACTATCGTCCATGTTCTATTTGTTTTCTATAGTCTACATTATTTAATTATGGCAATCAATTCTGAACTCGATAATCTACGATCCAAACTAGCGACCACTATCAGAAACCGAAGAAAAAAACTGAAGTTATCCCAAGAGGATATGGCTGAATTGGCCGAGATTGATAGAACATACGTAAGCAGGTTGGAGAATGGAAGGGTTGATATTAGCGTTGCCGTAGCTTTTAAGGTGGCCCTAGCCTTAAAAACCACACTCTCGCAAATCATTAAAGAAACTGAAAAATCTTTATAATTCAATTTCGTTCAAATACCACATCCAAAAACGGCACCAATGCTCTGGCTGATTCTTGCAACACCCTAATGGCTTGCTCAGTTTTCACAACTTTAGATCTACCTAGCCTAATTTCCACACCTATCTGCATTTGTAAATTTGACTTCTTATTCTTCATTGCACTATAAGTTGCTGAAATCCATTCCGGCTGGTATTTCTCCTTACCTTTACTCTTGGCTATAGTTCGCAAATCATAATTTAATACAGCGTCCACAATCCCCGAGTGACTCTGACTCAAATAATGACGTTGCAATAACTTGATAGTCGGCTTTAGAGCTTCATCCATATCAATTGACTTACTCATCCTATTTGAAACCAACGTTATTAAATTATGAAATTCATCAAAATTGAGATTAAAAATCCTATTTCTATATTCGGTATTTAGACGATGTGGCAACGTTAACATCATTTCAACTCGATCAAACATTATCCCAAAGGTTAAATGAGGATGCCTCGTAAAGTCCATTGTGGCCTTAGACTCCCTGAACCTTAAGAAATCCCATACGACAGTTCCTTTTGTTCCTTTAATGGCTCCTCGTCCTGGTAATCTGGGATCAACCCCCAATTCTTTAATCAGCTTTCTATTTTGCTTAAACTCCGCTATTAGTAGCCTCAGCAATCTTTTAGCCTCTATATATGAATATGGATTGTCAGCATCAAAGGGGATACCCGAGAATTTCGTTAATGCTCCAGCCTTTAAATATTCGTCTTGTACCATGCGAGCCTCCAAAACTTCGAAATACTTAGTAAATAAATTGGGCCAAACTGAACGATTGGACTGCCGAATACCCCACTCATAAATCTCTCGCCAAGTCTTCTTATGCACATATTTGGGCAAAGATTTTGTCTCAAATTCTGCGGTAATAACAAGCAAACTCGGATTCTGATACCCTCGCTTGACTATCGTGCTATAGTGGCGCTTAAGCTGATTAATAGATAACTGACTTGCAACTTTGCTTTCAATGACAAGCATCCATCCATTATCATCAAATATGCAAGCATCCGGCAAACCCTTTCGTTCTGCCTCTTTCTCTTCAATCACTCCATGCCCCGGAAGGGACTGCTCAATTACGTTTAACTTATTTCGTTTTGTACACTTCTTACCAACCGACCATCTCAAAAATTCTATTAGCAAATTGGTGTCTTGTGAAAGGCTTGATACGAGGGAATGTGTGAGTTTGTTTTCTGGCTGGCTGTATTGGTCAAAGATATTACGCATCAAAACCTTTCAATTTATTATTTTTATCTATTTTGATACTTCGCATCGCGATTATCGAATGCTGGTCGCGTTCCTTCCAAAACATCCACAACATATGAGTTCATTTGCGGTGACTCAATTGCCCCTCCAAGATAATTAACTTTATAACTGTTTTTTCGATCAATTTCACAATAAATTATTTGCTCGGCATCGCAAGCGACAGCAATATTAGGATGATGCGTAACCATAATTATCTGTCTCCGCCGTTTTACATCCTTTATAACCGGCTTAAGCAAAGTATAGACAGTTTGGCTGTCTAAGTTCTCTTCTGGTTGATCAACAATAATTGGATATTCACTCTTATCAACCAACAAATAAAATATAAGCAACAACGTACCTCTCTCACCGGGTGAAAGCTGAGTCAAATATTTATCATCAAGCTTTAAGGCATATTGAGGTTTAAGATAATCGAATGACCAAATAAAATCATAAACACCTTGTACTAAAACATCCTTTCTCAATTGATCTTCAACACGCATAAACGGTTGTTTTTCATCTCTCAGATTTTGTTTTAGACTTTTTGTTATTTCTTCAGCAAAAACGATAACCTCATCAATTTTTCCAAAGTCTACACCTTCTATTAGCCGTTCTAATCTATCACTACCTTCAACCTTTCCCATGAAGGTTCCTGTCTTTCCTTGACTTATATAATTCCCAAAGAATACAGATATAAAATTGGCTATCATTATACTGCTGTCAAAACTCAACCCAAGTTCATCTTTTATCAGCGCATTGTTGGCAATAAGGTCTTGAACAGGTTTAAATAATTGATTGTAAATTTGCCGAATAGCTTCAATTTGAGCAAATAAATTTCTTGCTTGCTCACTTCGCTTGATCTCTAATTCCTTTAACTTATTGGGCAAATCATTTTTAATAGCCCTAATTTGTTCTTCAACATATTTAAGCGTTCCTGATATTTTTTTATCACCCTCAATTTTATTAAGTATTTTCTCCCATTCCCGTAAATCCTTAAGATAGGCTTGATATTTTTTATTTGGGGCATCTAGTGTTTCTTGTAGTTTTTCCGCATTCTCTGCCAGTTGTTGCTTTTTCATTACCAAACTTCTAGTGCCGGATTCACTTAAATATTCACCAGCCTTTATTTCTTGCCTGCTGAGACGACCTATCTTATTCTCTAAACTGCTTAAATTTAATGTCAGACTTATAGTTGATGGTATATTCAAACTCAGTATTCTGAAATCATCAGCTGTATCATCTTTTAACTGTTCAAAGGATTTCTCAAAACCCTCAAGTTTTGTCCTAAGTTTTCGAGCCAACGCAATTCGTTCAGTGACAGCTTTCTTATAATTTACTGCAGATTCAATTCTATTTTCAAGCAACTCAATTTGGGTTTGTACTGCCTTGATCTGCTTATTTACAGCATCTATCTTTTTCTGCTCCTCTTTTGTTGGTTCACTAGGCTTAGACACCTCTTTAGGTTTGCCTTTCTTATGCGCAGAAATCTTTTGCTCTAATTCCTTTTTTTCGGATAGTAATTTTGTAAGAGTTTCTGGAGTTAATTGAATCTCGACACCAATAATTTCCGTGTTAATACGCGAAATCTGACTTCGAAAGCTGTCTAATTGCTGCTCTAATTCTTCACTATGATAGTGTATTAAATCCTCTAGACTATTGTGCCCAAGCCTGTTGTCTTCTGGTATATGAGAGAAGATTATACTGCGAAGTTCTTTCTGAAATTCATCAGAACTAGTTTCTGTGCAAATTGAGTCGAGATACGTTTGAGGAATATACTTTACTTTTTCAATCTTATTTAAGTCAGGATCTTGATCGAGCTGTATAGAATCTTTCGATCCATCAGCCCATGTCACTTCAGCAATAAAATTCGAAGCAAATTTCCCATTTTTCTCTCTAAACCTCTTACTAGTCAAAAAAGAAAAATATTTAGGTAGGCAATGAGTATTGCAAGCGGTTGCCATTATATCGGTCAATGCGCTTTTTCCCTCTCCTTTATTTCCTATGATAGCAACCATATCAAAGTTTAATGGTATATCATTATCAAACCATTCTCTTGCCCCAGAGATAGTACCGACTTTACTAATATTTATATGCGACAAATAATTAGTGCTATTGTTAGTTACCGTCTTAATTTTATCAGGCGTATCACATATATTGATGCGATCTTCTGGCTCATTACAAATTTGTTTTAATCCTTCAAAAGTGGGATCAGCCTTGATCCAACAAAACTTATTTACCGGTTTAGAGTTACTATCTTTAAGTTGACCTATTTCATCATTTGAATCGTGAGAATCACTCCCCTTAATGCAGGGTAATTTCTTACCAAACCAATCTTTATACTGTTGTTCAGTAAATTTTTGATTCTTCCATAGAAAAAAATCAATCTGATTCTTATTTGAAGATCCAATAATATTTGCGTTATTAATCAACCTTTGCTTAAAAAGTCTATCATTAACTGGATCAACCTCATCAGCACCCCCATACTCATCGTAAGGAAGCCAAATTAAAAAACTATTACGTAAAGTTTTTTCACTTTTTAATTCATTGATTGTTGCAAAATAATCTACAGCAGCATCATTCAGAAGATATATTGAATCGTTATAATGTGAACTGATTTTTTCATCATTAACTTTAAAAGATTTTATAGCATTTTCTATATCATCTGGGCTTAAACTATTATCGAAAATTATATGAAAGTTAATGCGTGTACCACTTTTTTGGCTATGCTTACTAATTACAATATTATTCATCCTACACTCAACAACCGGCAGTAATATTTTAATACGTAGCTTTTCTAAAGCATCTCTATATGCTTGATTACCTTTGCTGGCTTCATCTGGATCATTAAGCCTTTTAAGGACTTCTTTATATCCCGTAACAGAGAAATAGTCATTTATTCCGATTACATCACAATCAGCATTGCCTAACTGTATTATGAATTGATTCCAGTCCCCCTTAAATCCTGAGGATGCCGGACTATGTACATGTAGATCCCACTTCCGCCAAATGGAACCTACCTGGTTTGTTGTATCATTCCGAAGTTCTGTTTTGATGATATTACCCTCCAATTTCTCTTAAACAAAAAAACCTCCGCCAACGCTGGCAAAGGTCTTAATTTTGATCGTATAGCGAATTTTTCCGTAAGATTTAACAACGCTAGCGTATGTAGATATTAGAGCAAATACGCCACCCAATGTCAATCGTTCGAAATCACTGACATTTCTCTACCATAGATGTTACACATACGTTATCGCAACCCTATTTTGGATGGAACTTAAAAAAATAACCCCCTGTAAGTGCTTGACCTACAAGGGGTTATTTGGTTGCGGGGGCCAGATTTGAACTGACGACCTTCAGGTTATGAGCCTGACGAGCTACCGGGCTGCTCCACCCCGCTATCTTTATTTGATAGCCTGAGCGGAACGGACGATAACTTGCTTCCGCAACTTGTTTAAAATTCTAATATCGAATGTCGAAATCCGAAACAAATTATAAATTCGAATTTTAAAATCTCAAAATGTTTTGTTACATTCTAATTTCGACATTGTTTCGAACTTCGGTATTCGAAATTCGATATTTACCAACTATTCCACTTCAGTATTCGCAAGTGGAACCTGCTCAATCCGGTAAATCACTTCTCCGTCGCGGACGATGCCCATTTTTTCGCGGGCGACACGCTCCAGGTAAACCGGATCTTCTTCGAGCTTTCGCTTTTCCTCCGCCAGCTCCAGATTCTTACGCGTGAGATCTTCAATATCGCGTTCGTACTGACGGTTTTTTTCAAGCAGCTGCTGCTTTTTGGAAAAGGCCGGTAAAAATACCAGGATTAATCCCACAACGACCAAAAGCAGCCAAATAATATTTTTCATGACTAGTAAATAATATTGAGTGGTTAGTGTGTAGTCGTGATTAGTGACTCAAAACTACCATCCTCTAACCTCTATTTACTACTCACTAATAAATCTTTCCCCACAATGAACCGGCGTAAACGGCCTTGTCGCCGAGCTCTTCTTCGATGCGCAACAGTTCATTGTACTTGCACAATCGATCTGTCCGTGACAATGATCCGGTCTTGATCTGACCGACGCCCGTCGCGACCGCCAGGTGCGCGATGGTTGTGTCTTCCGTCTCACCCGAACGATGTGAAATAATCGATGTATACTTATTATCCTTGGCCAACTGGATCGAGTCAAGCGTTTCTGATAGTGACCCGATTTGATTGACCTTGATCAGGATTGAATTCGCGGCTTTCTCGTCGATCCCTTTTTGCAATCGCTTGACGTTGGTCACAAAGAAATCATCACCGACCAGCTGAACATTCGCGCCGATCTTGGCTGTCATCGCCTTCCATCCGTCCCAGTCATTTTCATCCAATCCGTCTTCGATCGAAATCAACGGCGAATTTTTCAGCATTTCCGCGTACACGTCAACCATTTCGTCCGCCGTCAATTGCTCGCCGTTATAGCCGTATTTTCCGTCTTTGCAAAACTCGCTTGAAGCCGCATCCAGCGCGATACAGACATCCTGGTCCGGCTTATATCCCGCCTTCTCAATCGCCTCAATAATGACGGCGATTCCCTCTTCATTGCTCTTTAGATTAGGCGCGAAACCGCCTTCGTCTCCAACAGATGTGGCCAAACCGCGTCCGTGAAGGATCGATTTAAGGGTATGAAAAACCTCGCACGCCATCCGCATGGCTTCCGAGAATGTCGGCGCGCCGATCGGTGCGATCATAAATTCCTGTACATCTAAGTTGTTGTCTGCGTGAGCTCCCCCGTTGATGATATTCATCAGAGGAACAGGTAGGATATTGGCGTCATTTCCGCCGATATATTTGTAAAGCGGTTTGCCCGCTTCTTTGGCTGCGGCCTGGGCAACGGCCATCGATACGCCCAGAATGGCGTTGGCCCCTAATTTGCCCTTGTTTTCAGTGGCGTCGAGATTGATCAATTTCTTGTCGATCGCCCGAAAATCAGGCTCTTCCCCGACGACGATATTGGCAATGTCGGTGTTCACATTAGCAACGGCCTTGCTCACGCCCTTGCCCATAAATCTTGATTTGTCTCCATCACGAAGCTCAATCGCCTCATGCTCTCCGGTAGAGGCGCCGGACGGCACAGCGGCCCGCCCCATCACACCTGATTCCAGATGAACATCAACTTCTACCGTCGGATTTCCGCGCGAATCGATGATTTGTCTTCCCTTGACTTTCGTGATTTTTGACATATTGAACACTCCGTGAATTTAATAGAGATGATAGTTGTTGAAACTGTTGAACTAACCGTCATTACCGTATTTTGCGGCCCGATCAGTAATAAGCGCACAATTTAGCATAGTTCAATGGGGATGTCAAGGACGGTTGATAACTTTCTGTCCCTGTGTATCACACAGACGGTCGTAAGTACTAGTATATATATTGTTAATATAGCGTTTGCATATATTTGTGGTATACTTGGGAAAACAAACAAACTGCAAGAAAGGTGTTTGCCTCTACTTATTATGAAAAAAAATCCTGTAATTATCTACCTTCGGCTTCACTGGGCCAAACTTCTTCTTATCTTCTTCGCCGCATCCTTCGTATTTATACTTGTATCGTTGATGTGGTTCGGATTCAGCGGTTATATCGAGCTTGAATCATTTTCCCAACGTCAAATGAAAACCCAGATGGGAATGTACATTATGATGGGGATTGTTCAGGCAATCGTCTTCGTAGCCGCTCTGGGAGCCCTTCATTACTACCAAATGAATGGCATGCTGAAGAATTTAGGAAAAGATTCCGCTATGGAGGTAAAACCCAACATCAAGTGGGATGATGTGGTGGGTATGGAGTACGCCAAACGCGATGCCTGGGAAATTGTAGAGTTTCTCCGCGATCAAAAGAAAATCAAAAGTATCGGTGGGAAGATCATTAAAGGTACGATGTTTCTGGGGCCTCCCGGATGTGGAAAAACGTACCTAGCCAAAGCCATTGCAACAGAGGTCGACCTGCCCTTTCTGTCTGCCGTGGGAAGCGACTTTGTCGGCATGCTCGTGGGGCAAGGTGCTGCCAGAATGAAAGGCCTTTTCAAGAAAGCACGGAAACTAGCAAAGATATACGGCGGGGTTATTATCTTCTTTGATGAAATTGATTCGTTCGCCACACACCGTAGAGCCGATACAGGTCTTGGCGGAGGACAAACCAGCCACAATGCAACGATTAACCAATTTCTGACGGAATTGGACGGCCTCCGAAAAACCGAAAACAACATTGTTGTCTTTGCGGCCACCAACTCTGGCGAAGAAGAACTTGATGCGGCCATTATGCGTTCAGGACGTTTTGACCGGAAAATCCAAGTTGATTATCCTGGAACCAGAGATCGAGAGGGTCTTGTTAAGTTTTACCTCAACAAAATTCAGCACGATAGCTCCTGCAATCCTACCATCTTAGCCAAACAAACGATATGGTTTTCCCCCGCGGATATCGACAACCTTGTTCGTGAAGCAGCCATTTTTGCTCAAAGAGAAAAACGCGAAGTAGTTTCACAAAAAGATCTAACCAAAGCGAAAGACCATATTATCAAGATCCTAAGTAAATCTGGCACCCGAAACATCGCTTTCGCCCAAAAACAAGTACATTGGGATGAAATCATCGGAATGGATGAAGTTAAAAAGGAAGTTTGGGACATCATCACTCGGATGAGAAATTATAGAAAATCTGATACACATACCCGCTTAGCCAAGGCATACCTGCTTTTGGGACCTCCAGGCACCGGAAAAACTCATTTTGTTCATGCCATCTCGACGGAAACCATGTATCCCATCATTCCACTTAATCCTGCAGATTTGTATGCCATGGATTGGCACAGGGCCATCGGAAAAGTCAAAAGAACCTTTGAGGAAGCCAAGGCTCTGAACCGTACAGAGAATGGGTGTATCTTGTACATCGACAATATCGACAGTCTCGTTTGGAGCGATCGGGACGTCAGCTCTAATTTGTTACAAAATATATTCATGAGTGAATTGGATCAAATACTCACAGGAGACAATAACATTTTTGTATTTGGCGAGTCTACGGAACAAGAGGACGACTTGAGTGACCAGCTTACAAAAGTAAGCCGATTCAGCCAAAAAATATTCTTCTATCGCCCCGGTTCAGAAGATCGAGGCCGCCTCCTCAACAAATTCTTACACAAAAAAGCATTCGCGAAAGATATCGAAATTGAGGAAATCGTGCGAAGAACTATGTGGTTTTCCATTGTCGATCTAAAAAGCATGATCACCGAAGCGCAATTACTATCTGACAAGGACGATGGCATCATCAGAAAAAATCACTTTGAAAAAGCCATCGAAAAGACAATTAATATTATTGAAAAAGCCAGCGGGTCCTTCTTAATGGCAACCCGTGTTGATGTACAGTGGAAAAATGTCATTGGAATGGACACGGCCAAGAAAGACGCCTGGGAAATTGTGGAGCTACTCCGTGATCAAAAACTTTTAAAACTCATTGGTGGAAAAATCATCAAAGGTACCCTAATGACTGGCCCCCCTGGCTGTGGTAAAACTTATCTTGCTAAGGCCATAGCTACAGAAGCTCAATTACCCTTCCTAGCCGTTTCAGGAAGTGAGTTTGTTGGGATTTATGTTGGGACGGGCGCCGCACGTATGAAAAAGCTTTTTGCCGAAGCTCGCGCACTAGCCAGAGCTGAAAAAGGCTGCATCATCTTCATCGATGAGATCGATGCGTTTGCTAGACATCGCCAAGGACTCACGGGTGGCGGAGCTGGAATGAGTCATAATGCAACGATCAACCAGTTTTTAACGGAATTGGATGGCCTTAGAAAGGCTGAAAACAACATCGTATGTCTGGCGGCTACTAATGCTTCGGAAGCCGACCTAGATTCCGCTATTACACGATCAGGTCGATTTGAACGAGTAATAGAAGTTTCTTATCCTAATCTTAAAGAACGTAAAGATCTCCTTGAATTCTATATCCAAAAAGTCAAATACGAAGAGGACATCAACCTCGGACAACTGGCACGCCGGATTTTATGGTTTACCCCGGCCAACATCGACCAGCTCATTCGAGAAGCCGGACTTCTGGCTCTGAGGGATAAACGCGAAAAAATCACGGCAAAGGATCTGTCACAAGCCTATGATAAAATCGAATACGGAAATAAATCCAATCTCATACAGACCCCGGAACAGCTTGAATGGACAGCATATCACGAGGCTGCGCATGCTATTGTTGGGTATATCCTGCATCCGAGTCACGATGTGGTTAAGGCCACCATCATTCCGCGTGCCGGTTCACTTGGCTTTGTAGCACCTAGACCCCGCTATGAAGAATATTGCAAGAATCGTGAGTGGTTCTTAGCCAAAATCAAAACGTTTGTAGCCAGTTATGCAGGAGAAATGATCAAGTATGGATCCACCAGCAGTGGCGTAGGTGGCGGCCCAGGATCCGACTTTTATGTTGCTTTATCCTTCGCTAAAACAATGGTATGGCGATACGGAATGGGTAAATCCGGCCTGATTGGAGATTTTATGGCCTTTACAAGATACTATGCAAACGAGACATACTTATCTGAAAAGACTCGCGAAACACTCGACGATGATGTTCAGTTGATATTACAAGAATGTTTGAAGGAATGTTATGACTTATTAAATGAACATCGAGAACTTTTTGAGTATTTCGCCCAGGAACTCCTTGCCAAGCAAGAACTTGAGTATGATGAAATCGAAGCTATCTTTAAAAAATTCAACGTCAAACCAAAAACTCGCCCTCCCATCCTAGACGAAATAGATGAGTAAAATTGATCAAAATTTTTCAACACATTGGTTTGCATCGTCAATTCATCTGTGGCTATTTGCAGCTATGCTCTTCTTGTCGACTGCTCTGATCTTGACTGGATGTGAAAACAATACGGCCGTGGAGATCGCTACCACACCAGCCCATGAGAGATTGAAAGAAATATTAATCGAAGAAAAAAACGTAAATGCCATAACAAGAGCATTCGAAAACTCGATATGGATATACGTACCGCTAGAAAATCCGTTTCTAGAAATGTCGTCAAGTGACAAGGGCCCCCAGAAGTCCTCAGATATGCAGGAAAAATTGTCGCTTTATTACCTTGATGGCCAATTCGATGGCCAATACTTCAACGTAGCCTTTGACGTGGGACAATCTAGGTCCTATATGAATGATCGGGGACTCCAGAACAAGTATACTGAAGAATATAGCCTTGTTAGTCGGCAAATTACCACCGCCATCAGCAGTGCTTACAGCAATATAGAACGTAAAGTGGGAACTCACGCCTATATCGAGAAAATTCAGGGAGATCGTGATTATGCCGACCCCGGAAAGGATCGAACACACTCTGCACTAATCCAGTCAAACGTACTTTTTGAGAAAAAAGTACCGGACTTTTTTGTAATTATTATTGCGGACATCAAGACGGGTATCGAAACCCGAAGCATGCTATATCTCCAAGACCTAAGGAGAGCCCATATGGATCATACGTTTTTCGAAGAATATGCCAAACGTAATATTACTAAACAACCCTCCGGCCATTCAATCATCATCGGAGATTCCGTAGGAGAATACGTGGACTACCACGATATCACCTGGAATGAATTCCTAATGGCCCAAATATTACACAGAATTAACTTTCAGTACTCAGTAAGTTCACAGCCTCCAAAAGATGACAAATTTGAAACATTTAAGAAAATCATCAATCAAACCCTTTCAGCATATCCTCACCGGAATTATCTAGGCGTCAAGTTAAACAATTTGAGAATAGGTAAACGAAAAACTATGGGCCTAGAAGAAATTCCAAAGTTCAAGGACTATGAAAACCCAGATGCAGGACGGATACACAATATCAAGGTTGATATAGCACCTCCAGCCCAAGGTGGAATCTAGTCCCTTTAATATATTCCAGATATAGATAAAAGAATTACTTCGCCGGCACGATCTTGACACGACGGGCGGCCTGGACTTTGAGGCGTCCCTGTTCATACATCGCGATGGCTTTTTTGAAGACACGATGTTCAATCGCGTGGATTTTTTCGGTGAGATTTTCAAGCGTCTCTCCCTCCGGCACCTTAATGCTCTCCTGAAGGATAATCGGCCCGTTGTCCATCTTGTCGTTAACAAAATGGATCGTCACGCCGGTGATCTTGGCACCGTAGGTAAACGCGTCCTTGATCCCCTGCTTGCCTTTAAAAGCCGGCAGCAGTGACGGATGCACATTGATGATCTTGTTGGGGAACTCCTTGACGAAATACGGCGTTAGCAACTTCATATAACCGGCTAACACAATAAAATCGATCTTGGCGCGTTTGAGGTTGATAACGATATCCCGGTCGTAACTTTGCGGGTTGGTATAGTCACGGGGATGAAGATGAAGGGTTTCAAGCCCGATCTCGGCCGCGTATTTAATCGCTTCGGCCTTGGGCTTGTTTGAAAATACCAGCGCCAGTTCAGAAGCGATTTCTCCCTTCTTCACCGCGTCGACGATGGCATGCAGATTGCTACCTTTTCCTGATACAAATACGGCAAATCGCAATGGCTTCTTCATAGTATTTCAAGGTGAATCAATTAATCAAGCGTCTCGGTTAACTTCCTAAGTATGCCATTTTCTGACGAAATATCAATGCTTTGTTGAAAAATTACCAGCCATTTCCAAAATATTTAAAGCGTCGACAATTGCCTAATAATTATGCAATGATCGACGGTTCAACGCCGTCAATACCTGGTCCAGATTGTCTTTATACAGTGTTTCGAAGATCATCGGGTCGGGAACACGTTGATACATCCGTAAGGCCTCGGCGTAGCGCCCCTGATCGGCCAACGCCTTGCCGGCCCCCACCAGCGCGTCGACATTCAGCGGATCGACGAGCAGCGACTGTTTGTAGTGAAATTCGGCCTTATCAAACTTTTGGGCGTAGGCGAAACACACGGCCAGCGAATTTCTCACCCGGATATTGCCCGGATGATGTTCCAGCGACCGCTGAAACATGGCCACTTGATTGGTCGCGTAGATGTTCTGCTGAAGCAGTGTCACAAACAAGTACAGCGCGTAGCCGCCGATCACGAACACCTGAATGCGCGGATTGAGCCGGACGCGCTCGGTGAACAGCCAGTTCACGGCAAACACAAGGATCATCAGCAATCCCAGCACCGGCAGATACAAAAAGTGATCGGCCGTTGAGATACGGTCCTGCGGCGCGCGGATCGGGATGATCTGCATCACCGTTAAAAAATTGATCACGGTCCAGATCAATCCAAACTGAATCACCGGACTCATCCGTTTCCAGCACACCGCGATCACGATCAGGATCACCGCCCAGACGCCCAACACCATCCATGCCTGCGGCGTCATCGACAAAAACAACGGCGTGGTATGATCATAATAAAACTCCACCGGCAGCGCCGACTGCGCCACATACGTCAACGCCGTGCGCGCAAAGGTCAATACCCCCAGCCCAAGCTCAGCCGGCGTCGCCCAGAAATTCATGGCATTGATCCCCAACCCGCGGCGAACCATCAAATAGAGCATCGCCGCTAGCGCGTATGGCCATAAATTCACGATGGACGCAATCCTGTTCTGCCGCTTAAAGATCCACACATACGCGGCAAGAACGCCCGGCAGCACAATCGCCGATTCTTTGGACAACAATGCTCCTAAGTAACAAATCAATGATATCAGTAAAAATCCCATTCCCCGCTCCGCCGCCAGCCTGCGCTGGAAAAAAACAAACGCCGCGAGAAAAAAAGTCGAACATAAAATGATCGAGCGTCCCGGGATATTCGCCACCGCCTCCCAGTGGACAGGATGAATCAGATAAAACAGGGCGCACAAAAAGGCCAGCTGACGCGTAGCCATAATCCGGCACAGGATCAAAAAGGCTAGAAACGCGTTGGTGATATGCAATCCAACATTGGTAAGGTTATAGAAAAACGAGTTGAGCCCGAACAGCTGATGCTCAATCAGGAAGGTCACCAGCACCATCGGCCGGTAATACGAATTTCCGTGGAAAAATGAGGTGGTGAAGATCTCGTCGAGCTGATCCCACCCATGGACGCGCGGATTATTGATGATCGAGATCTGATCGTCCATGGTCTTGAACTGCGTGGGCAGGATCACGGCGTAGGCCGCCAGCCCCACCAGGGCGAGGATCAGATAGACTTTTTTTGAGGACTGAAGCCAGTTGTTCAGCAAATCAATCATGCGGATTGTCTCGACGCCGGGACAGGGCGTCCGGTTGATACCACATCCGCGTTATTCAGGGATAGTCAGTTTCTGGGAGTCTTTGCGGATAAATCTGGGGCCGATACGGATCTCTTCCAAACCAAAACTCGCGCCTTGTTCACGGACCACAAAGTACAGCAGATAATTCCGGTCCGGATATCCGAACAGGTCCACATCCACCGTCACAATGTAACTGCCGTCCGGTTGTTCATTGACATTCCCCAGGATGCCGTAGAGCTCAAACCATTCCTCGGCGCCGGTCTCGGGATGTTTGAGATTAAAGATCCCACTATCCTTGGACTCGGTCATGATAAATTCTTTGGTGAACTCGAGCATCGCCGCCTGCCGTTCGGGCGTCAGCGCCGCCGATAGACTCGGGACAGAGCCGAACAGAAACAGAACCGTCAATAAACACAAAAAACCGCGCATGTTGGTCATCCTTGTCGATAAATCGTCCGTATTTGCTAGTATTGTACTGGGAATCCCCGTCGATTTCAATCGGGAAAATGGGAAAAGGTGGTCTTGAAAATACTGATTTTTATCGATTTGGAGGTACAACTGGCGAATCGTCCAGATCCATATTATCTATTGTCTTATCGGGCATCCAACAGAATTCTATATCTCCTACGCCTCCGGATCCCTCAAAATCACTCCGAAGATGAAAATGCGATTGGGTGGACTTCATCTTCTCCAAGGCAGCGATCAGGCAATCGATCTGCTGGGTTTTCATACCAATTGTGATCCCGTACCAACCAGTTTTGAAATTTTCAATATCAGCTCTCATATGATCCTCACAGGGATGGCATTCAGATTCACCATCATTACGATTGGTACTCAGCAATGGATGAACTTACCAATCACATTTGTATTGCAGAAACCCATTAAATTTTTGGACGATACTCGTCCAATCTTTACAATCTTGCGCATACATGAATAGCTTTTCCAATCGATTTCTTATACTGTCCCAGTCAAATTCATGAAGAACCATGGTGTTCTGGATAAAAGTCAAACTATCCAATTTCGCCAAACTTGATGGAGACATAACCCGAAAAACAAAACAGTGATGCTCTATTTGACCAACTCCCGATAAAACAACATAAATCCAGATTTCAAAATCCGTGGAATTTTCGGGAAGCCCGCTTCTGCTGGGTTGAAGATCATCACTCCACATGTCGTCGATTTGAAGCTTCATATGTTCATAATTCTACTTCCAACAACCGTTCGTGTCCACTTCCATGAAAATACAGATTTACTTTCTGCCCGAAACTCTGGTCAGGGCGATGCCAGCCAGCAGCACCCCAAAGACACACACCACACTGGGTCCGGTTGGCAGGTCCAGCCCGTAGGAGACAATCATGCCCAGCACGCTGCCGATCATCCCGATGATCCATCCGAGGATCAAACGAGATTTGAGATCATCCGTCAGGATCATCGCGCAGACGGCCGGGATGACCAGAAATGAAAAGACTAAATACACGCCCGCGATCTTGACCGAACTGGTGACAACCAGCCCAAACGTCGCGTAAAACAAAAAGTCCCAACCCCGAACATTTAATCCCTGTCGAAATGCCAGTTTGGGAGACGCCGAAATCAGACTGAACGGCTTACGGAAAATATAATGCAACGCCCCCACGATCACATAGATCACAAACATCTGAAACACCTCAGCCCCGCTGACCAGCAGCACATTGCCGACGAGTGATTGGCGAATGTGTTCCATACCTTCACCGGAAAAGCTCAAGACAATCATCATCAGGGCCGACGACACGATGTAAACGATACCGATGATCGCCTCCTGGGGAACGGTTTGATGTTTGAACCGGGTCATGGCGAACAGGCCGGCCCCGACGAGGGTAAAGCCCAGGGCGATCAAATAGCCCGGCAGACTATCCAGACCAAAACCCAGGACAAGCGCGATACTCGCGCCAAGCACAGCAATCTGCGCCAGCGCCAGGTCCACAAAAATAACCTGGCGCTGGATCACATGTAATCCCAAATAGGCATGAATACCCGTCAACACAAAACAGGCTAGTAACGGCATCAGCATAATCTGGAAAAAATCGATCATAGACGGAATCCTTTAGCGACACCTTGCACAATCTGGTCCATCAACGAAAAGTAATCGTCCGCTGATTTCGTCCCTCCGACGGAGACCGGCGCCTTCACCACGTTCGCGCTTGTTCGATCGGCTATAAATTGAGCCGCGTCCGTTTTATAGATGTTCTCATTGAGGATCACCCGCACATGATTGTCTTTGACCACTTGCACAATCTTTTTGAGATGGGACGGTGATGGCGGCACACCGGGTTTTGACTCCAGCTCGCCGATCACATCCAGATTGAACCGTTCAGCAAAATACGACCACGACTGATGATACGTAATGATCTTCTCGCCCGAATATGGCGACAGGACACGCTGCCACTCCGCCATCTTCAAATCAATCTGACGATTAAAGGCGGTCAGATTGGCATTGAATTCAGATTCATACTCAGGTGCAATCTCCGACAGACGCGAGGCAATGTCGTGGGCGACCGTCTTCATATTCATCGGATCCAGCCAGTAATGCGGATTGCCGTGGGCATGAATGTCTCCCATGGACCGGTCGACTTCATGCGGCACATCCATCGGATGAATATTGGCGGACGCGTCCAGATGCCCGCGCCGTCCGACGCGGATATCCGGATTGCGGGCCCCTTCGAGGATCAATGACTCATAACCGATTTCCAGATCAAACCCAACGCGTACAAACAGGTCGGCCTTTTTGGCCTTCATCATGTACGACGGTTTGGCTTGAAGGAAATGATAGTTCTGATGTCCGGATCCAAGGCTATACACCTTGACCCGATCGCCTCCGATGTGTTCGACCACACTTTTGAGATCGGCGGTTGTGGTCACCACGTTAATCGTACTGGCCGATACCGGAGCGGACGCACAACAAAGACATACCAAAAATGCTAAACGTAATATGTTTCGCATAGTTTCCTCCTTTACCGGTACGCATGCGGTTTGTGCGGCCCAATCGAGAAGTCTAACTGAAACCAGACGGTGTTATCATCCGCCGACATTTCATTGTCCGTGTGAGTATACATCACACGCCAGAAAACGTACTCGCTTTGCGCGAAGGTCAGACCAGCCGAATAGGCGTGCGTGTCTTCGTTGGATGCCGTCGGGGTTTGACTAAAGTCGTATCGGCCAAACGCCCACCATCGATCCGTCAGCTGCTGCTCCAGCGACGTAAACATCCCCCAGGAATTGATATCATTCCCCATGGCTTGCTCACGCGTATTAAACACGGCTTCTGTATGGGATGTCGTCCGACGCTGATCGAATAACTCTGTATTGACCGTGACATCGAAACCAGATAGATGTGTTTCGGCACCGTTCCCCAATCCATTTTCGCCAAAGGCATAACTCGCCCCGACTTCCAAGGACGTGATATCGGTCAATTCGAAAAAGTTTTTCCAGTGTCCTAGATAGATGGTCTCGCCTTCTTCACCGCCACCGAAGACGGTCCCGCCATTATTGACGGCTTCAAGGGTGATTTCCGAAAAGATATCGGCCGGATTTGGAATCAAGTAGCTCAAACTCGCACCGGCTTCACTAAACCCTTCTTCGCCGAAGAAATTCTGGACCACCAACGGATAATTGGTCCACGGCAATTGATGCAAATGCATCCGGTTGGCCTTGCCGAAGAACGGCCGAAACTTACCGAACTTACCCTGCAAATTGGCAATCGGAGTTTCCAACAAGGTCAGATAGCCCTCCTCGATCGCAACTACGGTATCACCGTCTTCATTCTCGACGGCCACAATCACATCCGCGCGTGCCCAGGTATCCACATTGGCCGAGAAGGCAATTTCCACTTCACGCAGGTTGAAGTCATTATCGCCTTCGCCGCCGTTATCATCCGCCTTGTAGACGAAATCGCCGATCACACTCACCTCGGGGTTCAAGGTCGAAAGGATTCCTTTGGACTCTTCGTCACGGGCCTGCTTGAATTTGTCAAAGCTGGCCTGCAGCTCCTGGATGGTTTCCTGATCTTCGCGGGCCTGCACGTGCTTTTCTTGTTCGAGTTCCTGAATGCGGTTTTCCATCACACGCATTTGCCGCTGCATTTGCCGCATCATTTGTTTTAATTCGGATAATTCATCGGCCCACACCGGCGATCCCGCCAGCACAAACACGATGATCAATAATAGTACTTTTTGCATGAATCATCTCCTGTTGATACACGTTGATTGTCTTATTCAAAGGTGCTGCTTGAGGTAAGGTGTATCAAACCATTGGAGGCGCTCGAAGAGCTGGCAGGAAAAAGGATGTCCCATTAAGCTCGGGACGGCAGGAATTACATGGAATGAATTCGATCCGGATCTGTATCGTGGCCGCGATCACCACGAAGACAATCATCGCCTGGACCAGGAACTGATACAGCGGACAGTCCTCCCGGTCGCCATCCGCCGGCACGTGACCGGCTGGTGCAGCATGAGCGTGTCCCGCCGAATGGTCGCACACGGTGTCATGATTGTGCACTAGATCATGCACAAACTCGCCCCCCACGGATAAAAAAGCAAATCCGAGAACGGCCAGACAAACCAGACACTTGAGAAACAGATTAGATTTTTTACGCATATTTTGAATCATATGAAAGTTGGGTCTATCAAACTGGCTTTGTGTTGTCAAAGTATCCTATGATTTGGAGGCCTGACATTTAGGGCACGATTCACACATCTTTAAATTCAGAAAGTGTGTGGCAATCAATAAAATACCCACGACCATCGCGACGAACGGCTCCGCCGAGTCTCCGAATATTCCCTTGTTCAGCGACAAGGCAAAACCCATGGCCAGCGGAATAAATACCGCACCGTGCTTATGCTTGAACGCAAACTGGTAAAATGTAACCACGGCACAGAGCCCGAAGGTGACATTCCACGACCAGAACTCAAAACTCTCGGACGCGATAAAACTCAGATTCAGCAGGACCAGGGCCGGCAAAATAAACGGCACCAGCAGACAATGGACCGCACAGATCCCGGATAGGACGATTCCCAATTGATCCAGTTTGGTTGCAGATTTCTTTAAAGCAAAATTCATGTTCGTCTCCCGTGTTTTTACTTCTTTCTCTTAACAATTAGTGATGATCATGACATTCACCCACCACCATTTCGTGACACTCCTCGCATTCGGTGAGATCATGCGAAG
Source organism: bacterium (assembly GCA_030429765.1). Taxonomy (GTDB): domain Bacteria; phylum Omnitrophota; class Gorgyraeia; order Zapsychrales; family Zapsychraceae; genus JAGOSC01. The sequence goes on from JAUIER010000005.1 coordinate 49,633, forward strand.
CGACCAAGGCCTCCCAATGCTTCTTTCTGTGACCATTCAATACCCCTGTCCCCTTGCAGAACGGACAGGCACTATCCAGGGCCGCCAATACCGCATTTCGAATAAATTCAGATCGATTCGACACCCCGGCCAACATCTGTTTCAACGACTTTTCCACCTTAAACGTAACCACTTCAAGATCATTTGACTCTGGCATAACGCCCTCCTCTTGGTAATACTGGGTATTATCCATAAACTGACCAATTCGTCAAGGGTAATTTAGACATTGCTATATCACATTGAAGTAATTGATCGGTTTGCCTGGGTGATCTGACACCCGGCATCGTTATTAGCGGCGGGGATTCATATTATCAGTGTGGAATAGCTCCCTACTCAGTTAACTTTTCTTAACGAGCGTATTCCCGCAATAAGGAGTATTCCACCAAAAACAACGGCGACGAGCTGCCCAACCCCGTATGCCCCATCTCCAAACCCCGTTGTACATAATTTTACAATGCTATTAATGAGGATAAGTCCTCCCCAAATGGTGGCAATCCAGCCAAGAATTTTAATTTTCATATAGTCCTGTTCGTACGTATTATTCGAATCAAATATTTAAATTGCTTGGAAGCTAATTCAGGCATGCTAAAAGTGTCTGGAGAATGTATGTCAGCGATTGCGAATATTTTTAGTTTCTTCATATTTATTTTATGGATTTATACTCGCCAATATGAGCGCATCTCTGGTTATCATAAGACGACGCCAAACTCGAGACTAAACGACACTTCTCACAGAGAAAATCAAATTCCCAAAACTTTGCCTCATCTCTGGTAGCGTATTCCGTAGCCCATGAATCACCGCATAACGGACATCTTCTTCTTTTTTCACCCTCAATTCTGCCCCAATATCGCATCATGTAATAGTATGTGGGTATTTTAGTTTTCTTCTCAATTATGGAACACAACTCCCGTCCTGTCGTTGAAAGCTCCGTAGTTGGATCGGCCAATTCTTTATATGCGGGAATTTCTAACTTTCCAGAACCTATCCAAATTCCATCATGTAATCTGTACGAACGTATCCAGAAATGTATATCTTCAATTTCCTGATCATCCAATGGCAATAAATACAATGGAATTTTCTCTTTACGATTGAGTTTATAAACACAATTTACATAGCCAAACATATCAGTATATAAAACCAAACCTTTTGAGGAACGCCAATTGGGAAATCTTTTTGGCACTCTATCATCAACAATCTTCCAAGTGGGATTCTTACCAAATATATCAAATATTTTTTCAATATATCCTAGGCACCATTGACTATGATATTTTTCTAATAACGAATCAGGTCTTGTTAAATTAACGAACGATTGCACTTGCCCATTGGTGTAACACCATGAATATTGTGACCCTGCGATCTGCCCTCTACGCATTAGTTGTGTTTGATAGTCTACAACTAAATCGTTTATTTTCTCATCCGATATGTTTTTTTTCGGTTTTCCGAAGTTGATTTTTGCTGTTATGCACATTTTATTTACCTTACAACATATTACATATTAAGAATCTAAACACTCCTAACTTAGGCTAATCTTGCCACTTTTCTCCAAATTCGAGATAGCCTTTAGTACGTTATTGCGATTCTTCGCCGACTTCACCCAATTAGGTAATCGGCTAACCATACTTCGGTTTGACCAACCATGGGAAAATCTCAGATTCTCCCGTAAGCTTGCTTCGACATAGGACTTTACCTTGAACATATGCTCATAGTTAAAGAACCAAAGTGTTTTTCCGCAACAATTAACTTGAAGCCATAACAACTCACCAAAAAAGGGATCAACTGGTTTATAAGAAAACCCATATCCTGGACTGGACTTTAACTTATTCAAACCACAATGAGTACACACAAGTTTTCTATCGGAACTAATTTTGTGCAAATCAGCAGTCACAATCTGTGCCAATGCTGAACATCGAGGACACTTAACCAAAATACGTGTCGTGTAGCTATATTTACTCAATCCATTGTCTTGAAATCTTTTTGGATACATTACTATAACCTACCTTCGGTATTTGTGATCTTCGTCCATTCTTCAGTAATATTATTATACAGCTCCTTCACCCAATCCGGTTGATCTAAACCTGCCGCTAATTGATTCTTTCGCGGATCGGTCGGGGCAATAATGACCTGCACATAAGATATCCCAACCCGTTCTGAAATGATGAACAGCTCTTCGATAGCCTGATCCCCCATAGCCAGACATCCAATCGAAACATCCCGTCCGTGAATGAATATGTCGGACCCGGGATTGTCGCGCCCTTCAATCTCCGCCCATTTGAGGTCAAATGCATTGGGATAATTTAACTTCATTGACAAGTGAAAGGAGCTATTCGGATTCAGGCCCACAACCTTGTATATTCCTTCAGGAACCTGCAGGTCACCTTCCCTGAGCTTAGGCCCTAGGACACCACTGCTGCCTTGAATATCGTATGACTTGATAAATGACCATCTGTCTTGGTCATACGCCCAAAGCTCCATCCGCCGCTCATCCTTCATCGCTATCATCGCCAGCCCCTCAGGGGGATAGTCCACCCCTCTATTGTTGAAATATGGCCTTATTCTTGCTTCGACGTTCACTCCAAATTCACTTACAACGTCGGAAACCGTCCTTCTACCTTTTGCCTTCATGTATGCTCCATACCAAATATCTTTACTCAACAAAACCAGCATTGCCAAGCCTACTATAAAAAACAGGAGAATTTTACTTTGAGCAGCAGTTTTAGTCTTCATTTAATGGCCATATCCTCTAACGCGGAACCTTTACATCCATTCGAATTAATACGTTATTTGTTTTGACTTAATATATTTCCATTCCTGCTTCTATACGAGAACCTTGGAATAAAAAAACTCCCCCGTCAAATTGAATCATTTTCAGGGGGATTGATTTATTATAGGGGGATTATTATTTACTGTCAAAAACGGTCTACCGTTGGAATAAACTTCAACAACAACTAGGCTACATTATTCTCAAGTCCACTGAGAAAAACATGAACTTTTTCCTCTTTGGAGACTCTTTTTACAAAAAATGGGACATTGCCAAACTGGGTTAAACCAGCTTTAAGGGCTTCTTTGTAGGACACATAAAAATTAACAATCTTCTCACCCTTAATAAGAACAAACTCTCCCAAATGATTGGAAATAAAATCCTCTAGGTGATTCTGATATGTCTTATATTCTAACTCTAATTGATGTGCCATTTTTCTCTACGTGTTTAGGTTATTTTAACATTAATACCTAATAAAGGAATAATATTCTGTATGGTAATCGTACCCCCTATCACCCCACAAAGTATTTCCGAAAAAAGGCATGACCAAAACTCGCTTTAGATACCGTTCAAACTTTATGGCCTTGGCCCGGGATTCAAAGGTAATATACACCTCAATATCCCAGGGCGCATAAAGTTTGGAATAGGTTGATTTGCGGGCGTTGTGGGCTTTCAGGCGTTTTTCTAAATTGATTGTATAACCAATATAGTATTTGGATAAAAATTTAGTACTTTTGAGGATGTAGACGTAATGCATTTGGTATATTTAAGGGGAAGAGAGTATATAATGGGGGGATTATGATAAGTGTCCTACTACGCCAAATACTTTGTCGGACTGACGTCCTCCTTCGTGTTTGGCTTCGTAGAACATTCTACGAAGCTCAAACAATTACAGAAATATGTCTATTTCGGTGATATGTCATGCCATAAAAAAAATACCGCGTTGAAGATTCGCGGTATTTTTTTTATGGCATGACATATCTGATTTTTGGGCTTCGCCCAAAAAAATGGTGCCGAGAGACAGAATCGAACTGTCGACACAAGGCTTTTCAGGCCTCTGCTCTACCAACTGAGCTATCTCGGCACAAATGAAGTGATCATACTGTCGGGAAGCCGCGGTTTTGGGCTGAATGAGGCTTCAGCCCGGCGCTTCCTCTAAATTTGAAGCCCCATTGTAACCAACGGTCCAGGAAATGTCAATAGATTCTACGGGCTATCGATCATCGTTCCGGGCAGTCCGCCCATGATCTTCACATACACATTTTGAGAGATCGAGATCTTGGGAAACATCATTTTACGCGACTTGACCCGCAGGGTCGTCTGATTCGGCCCCATCGGAATCACCGAAACCGTCACTCGGGTGCCGTTGACATCGGCCAGCACAATCTGGGAATCCTCGGACTTTTCGCGAATGGTCCCCATAATCTCCAAGACCTCCAGGGACTGTTCCCAAACGGTCTGCCCATCGTGCAGCGTGCTTCCCTCGACCGTGTCCGGACTCACCACATAACCACCCAGCGCCCCGATACTGCCGACAACCAGATAGACACATCCGCTCAACGAGATCAGGACCGGCAGCATTAAAATTTTTTTAAATACCGAAAACATACCTTGGTGAGTGCTCAATGAATCGTCCCCCTCTTTTTACTCATGTTCATGCTCTAAATCTTCAAGTTCTTTTTTCCACGGATACATCGCCACAAACAGCGATCCGATCATCACGACAACCAGCCACACCGGCCCGATCAATAGCAACGGCGCCATATCGTAGCCTTCGTAACGGCTGCTGATCTCCTTGATAAACGCGTTGACCAACAGGAATGTCAGAATGGCGGGCGTGATATACATCACACAGGCGTCCCAGAACTTGACCAGCGAATCCGGGGCGACCTTGTTGATATGCTGGCGCAACTTGCCGGCCCTGTAGATCCATCCGACGATGATACACTGTAATATACCGATAATCACCAGCCCATAATGTGTAATGAAATGGTCCGCGATATCCAGCCAATACAGGCCGCTCTTGGCCGAGAAAATGATACTGCCGAAAAATCCCGTGGCGCAGACAAAGGTGACAACGCCTTTACGGGTATAGTTGAATTTATCAATGATCGCCGAGCTGAAGGCCTCGACAATCGAAATGGCGCTCGATATCCCCGCGATGACCAGGCTGGAAAAGAAAATCACACCGAACGTCTTGGCAAAGGCCGGCATCAGACTGATGGCCTGCGGATACGAAACAAAGGCCAGCCCAATCGATTTGGACACCACTTCGGACACTTCCTTGTTTTGGGCCATGGCCATGTAACCAAGCGTCCCGAATACGGCAAAGCCTGAAATAAATGAAAAGATGCAGTTCCCGACGCTGATGATCAACGCGTCCTTGACAATATTGACCTTACGCGGCAGGTACGACGCGTACGCGATCATGATGCCGAATCCCAACGACAGCGTAAAAAAGATCTGCGAGAACGCGTCGATCCAGACCTTCTTCTCTGATAACTTACTGAAATCGGGTTTCAGATACACCGCGATCCCCTTGGCCGCCCCCTCGAGGCTGACACTCCATAAGACGAGGATCAGGATCAAACCCAGCAACAACGGCATAAAAATCTTGTTGGCGCGCTCCACGCCCTTTTGAATCCCGAAGTAGACGATCAGCCAGCACAAAAACCAGACCAATGAAAGTGAAAGCAGAATCGGCAAACGGATGTCGCCAAGTTCAAACGGTTTACTGCTGAGCTGAAGAAATTCATTGTAAAAATAATTGTTGGGGTCCGCGCCCCAGGCCAACGTGAAGGAATGATAGACGTAGTTAACACACCAGGCAATCACCGTCGAGTAATACAGCATGATGCCGTACATCACCAACAGCACCGACCACCAGCCAACCCATTCCCAGCTGCGGCTGACCTTGGCAAAGGACATTGGTGAAGATCCGCGCATGCGGTGTCCGATCCCCAACTCCAGGATCATCAAGGGAATCCCGACGACAACCAACGCCACCAGATAGGGGATTAAAAACGCGCCGCCGCCATTGTCATACACCAGATATGAAAAACGCCAGATGTTTCCCAGACCGACCGCCGAACCGATGGCCGCGAGAATAAAACCCAATCGGGACTTCCATTGCGGACGCGGGTGATGGGCCTCACCCAGACGAGATTGACTCATAAAAGGCTCCTCAAGAGTGTTTAAAACCGCCAGATTGGCTTAAAATCGAGTGGTTTTATTGTACAGAGGATTGCCGATTTTGTCGATTGAATTTGCAAAAAAATTAGGCAGATTCGCCTATTTGATGATGTGAACGACCGTGTTTTGCAGGATAAAGGCGGCAAATACGATCGAGACCATGGACATCAGCTTGATCAGGATGTTGATGCTTGGTCCGGCGGTGTCTTTGAACGGATCACCCACGGTATCCCCGACCACACTGGCCTTGTGCGCGCGGGAGCCTTTACCGTCGTGATGCCCTTCTTCGATATATTTCTTGGCGTTATCCCAGGCGCCGCCGGAATTGGCCATCATGATCGCCAACAGGAATCCCGAGGCCGTCGCGCCGATGAGCAAACCGCCGACGCTGTTGATACCAAACAATACACCAATCAAGACCGGTGTGACCATCGCGATGATGGCCGGCAAGCGCATTTCCTGCAGCGCGGCCGTGGTCACGATATCCACACAGCGCGCGTAGTCCGGACGGGTCTTACCTTCCATAATGCCATCGATCTCTTTGAACTGACGCCGGACCTCAACAACGACTTTACTGCCCGCGCGTCCGACCGCGCTCATCGTCAACGATGAAAACACATACGGCATCATGGTCCCGATAAACAATCCTACGAGGACCAATGGATCCATCAGATTCAGCATCATCGATCCGCCTTCGAGGACGACCTTTTCTTTGAAGGCCGCGATCAGGGCCAACGCGGTCAACGCCGCTGATCCGATCGCGAATCCCTTGCCCGTCGCTGCCGTGGTATTTCCCAAAGAATCCAGCGCATCCGTGCGTTCCCGAACCTTGGGATCCAGGCCGGCCATTTGGGCGTTTCCACCGGCATTATCCGCCACCGGTCCGTAGGCGTCCGTGGCCAGGGTAATGCCCAATGTGCTAAGCATTCCGACCGCGGCAATACCGATGCCGTACAATCCTAAACTGAAGTTTGAAAATCCGCCGGCAAAAGAAAACGCCGCAATCGTCGCGATACTGACAATGATCATCGGATAGGCCGTGGAGAACATCCCGACCGCGATCCCTTCGATAATCAGGGTGGCGGATCCGGTTACGGCCGTACCGGCAATCTTTTTGGTTGGTTGATAGTGTGATGACGTGTAGTACTCGGTACAAAGCCCGATCAGAATACCGGCGATCAATCCTGTAATCACGGAATACGCGATACCCATGTATTCCGCTCCCAAAACGAAACGGATCAGGACAAATGCCGCTACCACGACAATAATAGATGAGATAATGATGCCTTTTCGCAAGGCCATCAGAAGTGTTTTTTGGGTGGCATCTTCGGTGGTCTGAACAAATTTCATCCCGATGATCGACGCGATGATCCCGACCGCGGCCATGATCATCGGAATCGTGACACCATTCACGCCCAGCCCGGCCGCCACACCCAACGCGCCGGTCGCGACAATCGATCCGACATAGGATTCGTACAGGTCCGCGCCCATTCCGGCCACGTCCCCGACATTGTCCCCGACGTTGTCCGCGATAACCGCCGGATTGCGTGGGTCGTCCTCCGGGATACCGGCCTCGACTTTTCCGACGAGGTCAGCCCCGACGTCAGCGGCTTTGGTAAAGATCCCTCCGCCCACGCGGGCGAACAGGGCCTGAAAACTGGCGCCCATCCCAAAGGTGAGCATGGTGCTGGTGATCGCTGTGATACGATCCATCCCTTCCGGCAAGGCGTGACCGGCAAAATACCAGTCCAGACTGTAAAACCAGACGCTCAAGTCCAGCAATCCCAAACCGACAACGATGAATCCCATAACCGCGCCGGATGAAAATGCCAGACGCAATCCGGCGTTCAATGATGTTTGGCAGGCATTGGCCGTGCGGGCACTGGCCAGTGTCGCGATCTTCATCCCGCAGAACCCGGCCAGACCGGAAAAGAATCCGCCGGTCAGAAACGCGAACGGAACAAAGATCACCAGATATTTCTTAAAGGCGAGAAACAACAGCAATCCGAAGATGATGACAAAAAACACGCCCGATACTCGGTACTGACGTTTCAGGTACGCGGCCGCCCCTTCACGGACAGCGGTCGCGATCTCCACCATCTTGGCGTTACCTTCGTCATGTCGTAAAATTTTTGTTGTTAAGGTCAGCGCGAACGCCAATGCGATGATCGAACAGATAGGAACCAAAACAAAAAAATTTAACATGAACTCTCCTTTTGATTAAACGATATCCCAAACGGCGGCGTTAATCGCACCGCCCATTTCAACGAGACATATCCCGTCCGATTTAACCCTTGTTCGGTTTGACACCGTGATTGGCTTTCTTGGATCGCCAGTTGAGTTTACCTCTACGCTTTTTCTTACTCATAATCATACCCTCGTTTGTTGAATTATTTCATAAAATTTGCAGTATTTTGACTTATAGTTATACAGGATAACCTGTGGCCGTTCAAGTTTTTTTTAAGATCGTAAGTCAAAGCCTGTCAATTATTTCAGTCATATCGGTCATGGACGAGACAATCGCGAACGGCTGGTCGGACACGATCTCCTCATGGGTATTCGATCCGGTCGTCACCGCCACGGTCCGGATATTCGCCCGGTTTCCGGCCTGCACGTCGATCGCCATATCGCCGATGTACAGCGCCTCATGCGGCTGGATCGCGAAGCTCTGGATGACGAAATCCAGCATGTCCGGCGCCGGCTTGGGCTCGGCGACCTTGTCGGCGCTGATCACACAGTCAAAATGGTTGATATAGTTGAGCTGCTTGAGAATGATATGGGTAAAGCGCGACGGCCGGTTGGTCGCCACGGCGATACGGATCCCTCTGGACTTGAGCTCCTTGAGCAATTCCTTGGCCCCGGGCAAAAACCGAACGCCCGATTTGAGCGCGAAACGGTGATGCCGCCGGAACACCGATAGCGTCTTATCCACGTCTTCGGGCCGGACAAACTTGGAGATCAGGGCCCGCTCACCGCCGCCGACATTGCGTTTAACCGTGTCCATCGTCACCTGATCATAGCCGATCGCGTCGAAGGCGTGATTCATGCTCTCGGTCACCGCCTCGTACGCATCAATCAATGTCCCGTCCAGGTCAAAGATAACGGCCTTAAGACTGTTCATCTTCCAAATCCTTAGGCTTGGGCGTCATGCCGACCTGCTGCTGCGGATTGACCACCCCGCCCGATACGATGAATTTAAAGGCCGCTTCAATACTCATATCCAGCACCGTGATATCCTTGCGCGGGACGATAATCGTAAATCCCGTCAGCGGGCTTGGCGAGGTGGAGATAAAGACATTGGCCATTTCCTTGTTGATCTTGTCCGTCACTTCGGCCGGGGCCTCATTGGTCAGAAACCCGAGCGAATAAATCCCCTTTCGCGGATACTCCACCATCACCACCTGTTTGAACGACGCCACGCGGTCGCGTGAAAACAAGAAGATCGATATTTCCTTGAAGGCCGGATACAGCTGACGGAAAAACGGGAGTTTGACCAGGATCTGTTCAAAGATTTCATAGATCTTCCGTCCCAGGAAATTACGCGCCAGTACCCCGATGAGGATGATCAGATAGACCAGAACGAGGATGCACAAAAAGTGAAACAGAAACCGGTGAATCCCCTCAAAATAAAATCCGTATTTTTCAAGAATGATCGGTTCCAGAAACCGCGCGATCCGGGCGTCCAGAAAGTTGAGCGCCAGAAAGAAGATGTAAATGGTCAACGCCGCCGGCAGAAAGATCACCAGTCCGGACAGAAAATAATTTCTCAGTTTTTGCCACATATCAAACTCCTTCGACTACCGTAACCAATAAAGGATTGTCGTGCCGGCCAGCCAGACCCCCAACATTGTCCAGGTGTCCCAGGCCAATCCGCCAAATATCCGCTTGCCTTTGGTTTGTATTCCCTTCACCGCAATAACGACGAGCAGAATACTTATAATCGCTGTCAGAATGTGAGTATTGGTGACGTCCATCAACACCGGTCCTTCAGGGTTAAAAAACGTACATACCACGATGATCAGCAGGTTGGTCATATTGCTGCCGAAAATATTACCAACGGCCAGGTCGAACGATCCCATCTTCATCGCTGACAGCGTCACGACCACTTCCGGCAACGATGTGACGATCGCCAAAAAGATACTGCCGACGAATGTCCGGCCCAATCCGGTGCTCTCGGCGATCATATCAGCGGCGCGGGCGAGCACCATCGCAGACCCCACCACAACGATCGCTCCAAGAAAAATGTGAATCAGCGTGCCGAGGACCGTGCCCTTGACCGGTTCCTGAGGCTCCTCGAGCTGGGGTATCGCCCTGACCTCGGCGGCGCTCAGGTCCGCGATCCGGCGCATTCCAAAAATGTACAATCCGACAATCATCACGCCGCCCGGACTAAACACACCGGCACTGACGTGATCATTGAACGCGATCTCCAGGATCGCCACAACGGTCATCACCACGGCCATTCCAGCCGAGTAGAGCAACGATCCGCGCGGGATCACATCATTGGTCACCGACCCCCGTCGGTATACCATGTCCATCAGCACGATCAGCAGCGGATTAAAATTGTTGCTGCCCAGCAGATTTCCCACCGCCAGATCGTCCGCCCCGAGTGATTTGACCGCCACGATACAGGTGATCGCCTCGGGCAAAGACGTGATAAATCCCAACAGGACCACACCCACCACCGCCTTGCCCAAATTAAGCTGAGCGCTCAACCGATCCGCGTAATGGGTCACATGGATCCCCGCGACGATAATGACCACACTGCTAACTAAGAACTGAAGCCAATACATGAATTCGCCAACTCCGTTCCGAAGGTTATTTCTTCAGCGAATAAAGCAGAAGCAGACCGCTTCCGGCCAAGATAAAGCCGATGGTTCCGCGGAACAGAATCACGATTTCATCCGACCAGGCCAGGATCAGCGTGATCCCCAGAACGATAATGAAGCATCCGATCACAAATTTGGCCAGCGTTTTTGTCGATGTTGATTGTTTGGGTGTTGTCATTGCTTGATAGAATTTTTGGTTTTCGTTTGGTTCGGATTGGGACGGCTCTTCCAGCGTCGGTGCATCCAGCCCCACTCCAGCGGATATGTCCGGGCGTAACGTTCGATGACATTGGTGATTTTCTGAATATTCACCTGCAGCATTTCGTCATTGTCGTCCCGTTCTTCAATCTTCATTTCCGGCTCGACAATCACCTGATGCATGCCGTTTTCTTTATGAATGATAAACATCAGGATGATCGCGGCGCCGGTTCGACGTGACAATACCACCGGACCCGTCGCTGTCGCTGCCTTGCGACCGAAGAAATCCACAAACACCGATCCGCCGCTGCCGGAGTTCTGGTCCAGCGGGACAAACAAAACCTCATTGTTCCGCAAAACCTCCAGGCACTGCGACACACACTGTTTACGGGGGATCGCGTAAATCGTCTTGAGCCCCGAATCCGTCCGTTTCTTCAGAAGATACTCTTCCATTTTCTCGTCGCGGGCCGGACGGACAATCGAGCTTACTTTATACCCCTGCATCGCGCAGTAAAACATCATCAGCGGAAAATTGCCGAAGTGAGCGGTCACGACAATAGCCCCCTTGCCGCGCGCCAAGGCCGCGTCGAGATGCTCCCGTCCGTCCATGTACACCGAACTGTTCACATGCTCGGGATGGACCAGAAAGTACGACATCTCAATCATCGCCATGCCGAGATTCCGGAAACACTTCTTGATGATCTGTTTGATCTCTTTGTCAGACTTTTCTTTGCCGTAGGCGATGGTCAGACTTTCATGGGCAATCCGTCGGTGACGGATCGTAAACTGAAATCCCAACGCCAATGCCAGATGGGCGAAAAACCGGACAATGCCGTAGGGAACATGCTTTAACAACCATGTAAAAAAATAAAGCCCCTGACGGGCGGCCGCCCGTTGGAACTTTTTGACGTGTTTGTTCTTGCTCATTTTTAGCCGATAAGGTCAGACCGCCTCAGCGTTCCAGCGCACCCTGAATCGTGACAATCAGACTTTCCGCGTTGACGGGTTTTGTTAGATGAGCCTCACCGCCGGCATCGATCTCCGCCGTGATGTCATCCTGAGAATCCTTTGCTGTTAAAAATATCACCGGAATATGCCGCGTGCGTTCATCTTCCTTAAGCCGCCGGCAGACTTCACGCCCCTTGATCCCCGGCAGGATCACGTCGAGCAGGATCAAATCCGGCCCCTGCTCCTGGGCGATCCGGAGCCCTTCCTCGCCTTTATTCGCCGTCAGGACGGAATAGCCGTGCGACATCAAGATCGGCCGGACGGTTTTGATTAGAATTTCGTCATCATCGACGACGAGAATACTCTGCCATTTGCGTCGGGCGGACCTGAAATGCAGACGAACATCACTCAATTGAAAATAGATCCCGAAGATAAACGATCCCAGGATGTACGGGATCGGCACGAGATCATCAAATTTGAAATACAAGTAGACCAGCAATGCGCACAGCGCCAGATTTCCAACGACCAGTCCCTTTCGCGCGGCCTCCACCTTCTTGTTGACGGCCAACGCGCACACAAACAGGATGGCCAGTAACAGCACCAACAGCAGGGTAAACGGCCGGGCCGCGTCATCGCGCATATTCAGAATGAATGACACCGCCGACAAACAGTACAAAATGGAAAGGACAAATCCAACCGTGCGGATCGCGACAAATTTTTTATGGACAGGCGCTTTAAACATAGATTATCAGCCGGACTGGACCTTTTTGTTTAGGATAAATGCCAGGACCGTCATCACCACCGCAACACCGGCCGGCAAAAAGTAGGCAGGCGACGTGATCAAATTGGTCGTGGACAGACGGTTCATCAGCACCGCGGTCATCACACCGATGAGCACCACGGCGACGATATGAACAGCCGCTGACGATTTGTTTTTGAGAACCGACATCAATCCGATCGCCACGAACAGCAGCGCCGATAGCGTCAACAGGATCATAAACCAGTCGTTCGCACCCATCGCCGCGGCGGCTCCCGACATCTTTTTATCGAGCAACACAGGAAGGGTAAATAACAGAACCCTCACTGAAACAATAACTTCCGCCCATGCCAAAATCTGCGGACCGATTGATTGATTTTTCATTATGTGAATCCCTCCATAAAATATTATAAGTAATAATCGTCTATTGAGAAGCCTTAATTCGTCTTTTTGGGCAACGAACCAGTAGTATACACCCGATGCACAAAAATACAAAAACATTCCCGAAGCGCGTGTACAACGAAAGCCCGGTGTTGAGCGGCACCTCCTGGACAAACGTGCCGGCCACATCCACCCGGCGGCCATCCTCCGATTGAACCTCATTCAAACGCCGGCCGAACGGATCGATCACACTGCTGATACCCGTATTCGCCGACCGGACCAGCGAGCGCCGATTCTCCACCGCCCGAAAAATGGATGATGTTAGATGCAGATCCGCCGCCTTGGAATCCTTGAACCACGCGTCATTGGTCATGTTAAGCAGCCACTGCGCACCGGCCTGCACAAACGGCCGGGCCATCCGCGCAACCGTATCCTCAAAACAAATCAGCACACTGAACGGCGCAATACCCGGCGACTCAAACACCGTCCATCGCTCACCGCGGGTAAAGTCCGAAATCGGCACCAGATCGGCCAATGGCCCGATCAGAGCGCGTCCAGGCAAAAACTCGCCGAACGGCACCAGATGAATCTTGTCATATTGCGAACCGATACGTCCATCCGCTCCCATCAACAGCACTGTGTTATGATAATCATCACCCCGGCGTTCAATCGCACCCAGCATCATCGGAATCGATACCGTGCGGGCCAGCGCTTCCACCTGACCAAACAGCGCGTCATCCTCGCCGAGGATCCCGGGAAACGATGTCTCCGGCCAGATGATCAGATCAGGTTTTTCGGCCGCTACCTCCATCGTGAATGTTCGGTACGCCTTCATGATCATCGGCCAGGCGAACTCCGCCCACTTCATCTCCTGTTCGATATTTCCCTGAACCACACCGACGGTCAACGATTTCGCAGGCAAGGGCTGCGACAATCGGATCAACCCGTACAGCCAGTGACTCACAAGTATCGCCGTAAAAACCGCCAAATAAACCCGACGGCAAAGCGGCCGCTCAGGTAAACGTCTGATCTGCGCCGCGAACACATTCACCATACAGACCACAAACGAAATCCCGTACACGCCCGCGACATCCGCGATCTGTATCGATACCAGGTTCGGCGCCTGCGAATGGCCCAGACTGATCCAGTCAAATCCCGTAAACACGATTCCGCGAACCCACTCGAGCGCCACCCAGACACTCGGGATCACGATCAGTCGCTTCAGCGGTGTCCACTGAGAGGTGCGACACACATACATCCCGAAGACCGCATAATACAACGACAGATACAGAAACAAGGCCACCACACCGACGGCCGCCACAACCGAAAACCATTCCGTAATGTGAAAGAGCCAATAAAGCGTACCGCTAAACGTCAGACATCCGCATAAAAACCCGATACGAATACCCTGCCACGTCGACTTACCGTCGAGGGCGATCAAGAAAGGAACCAGACTGATCCAGGCCAGCGGCCACCAGCTCATCGACGGAAACGATAAGGTGATCAGGATTGCCGTCGCCACGCACAGCATCAGATTTTTCAGATGTTCTGCCAAAACCACCGTCCTTTGACCGGATGAAATACCTTACGGATCCGCGGCCGGCAGAAATACCAGACCATCCCGATACAAAATATCAGGTCAACCGCGATAAATGCCATTTGAGAAATTTTAGGATGCGACGGGTTCATCAACCGGTGCCGGCTGATGTCGGGCGGGTACAACGGATAGGCAAATTGATCGGTGATCGTACCGGCGGGCAGCTGATTGATCCCCTTTTGGTATTCCCAGTATATCTGTATATTCTCGAATACCGAATAAGGATGCTTCCAGCCGATGGTCACAATCGTCGTGACGCACAAAAACAAGACCATGCGCCGCGCCCAGGCCTTGTGACACATCAATCCGATGGCCGTGATGATCCCGACGAGCCTCAGACCGACGGACATGTAGTAACGATCATTGATCTGACCGGAAGGCAGCTGCTGAAACATAAACACGTAATAGTCGTAGTCGAGAAAGCCGAAGAGTTTGTAGCACGAACCTAAGATCAGGAGGACCGCGGCCACGATCACACCGCGAGGTTTACGTTTTATTGACCGCAGCATTTTTTATATTTTTTTCCGCTGCCGCACGGGCAAGGATCATTCCGTCCGACCTTGGGACCTTCCGTCCGCACCGGAGCCTGACGTGGAGCCGCGCTGTCCGACTGCTGGGGCATGGCCGCGGCCTGCGGCGCCATGTTCTGAGCCACATCGACGATATCACCGGCATCATCATGCACATAGTTCTGCGGTAATGAACTGAATACGCCCTTGATCCGCTGGGAGCGGTCGGCCGGCTGCATCTTCATGATCAATTCCGCGACTTCCTGATTGATCGACGCGTACATGGTCTCAAACATCCCGAAGCCTTCCTTCTTGTACTCGATCAACGGATCACGTTGGCCGTAAGACCGAAGTCCAATCCCTTCCTTAAGCAGGTCCATCGCGTAAAGGTGATCTTTCCATTTGGAGTCGATCATGTTGAGCATGAGCATGCGTTCAAGATAGCGCAACTGATCGGCGCCGATATCTTTTTCTTTGGCGTCGTACTGCTTCATCAAATCATCGAGGATCAATTGCGTAATATCCGCCTGCGACATCTCGGTGATCTTGTCTTTCTGCGGTGACAGATCGTAATCAAACGCCACCTTCAAATAACTGTTCAGGCCGTCAAAATCCCACTGATCTTCCTTGCCTTCCACGAACAGGTGGTCCGCCACTACCGCGGAGACTAAACCTTCTATCGCCTCGACGACAACATACTTGATGTCATCTGTCTCCAAGACCATGCGGCGCAGATCATAGATAACCTCACGCTGACGGTTCATGACGTTGTCATATTCGAGCAGATGTTTTCGGATCTCGAAGTTATGCCCCTCGACACGTTTTTGCGCGTTTTCTAACGCCCGGTTCAGCCACGGATGTTCCAGCGCCTGGCCTTCTTCCATCCCCAACTTATCCATCACGCCGATAATCCGATCGGAGGCAAATAAACGCATCAAATCATCTTCCAATGAAACATAAAATCTCGACGCCCCCGGATCACCCTGTCGTCCCTGTCGACCGCGCAACTGATTGTCGATCCGTCGGGATTCATGCCGCTCCGTCCCCAACACATACAGCCCGCCCAGCTCGCGCACCTTGACCTGCTCTTCCTTACACTTTTGGGTGAATTGCGAAATAAACTTCTGCGTCATCTCATCGCGTTCAGCATCACTCGCGCCGTCCTTGATCTTTTGATCAACGAGATTCGCCGCCAAAAATTCCGGGTTTCCGCCCAGCACAATATCCGTCCCTCGACCGGCCATGTTCGTGGCAATCGTGACCCCGCCCAGACGCCCGGCCTGCGCGATGATATTGGCTTCCTGCGTGTGAAACTTGGCGTTCAGGACATTGTGCGCGATTCCCCGCTGCTTCAACATACGGGAGAGCAGCTCCGAACGCTCAATCGAGATCGTCCCGACGAGCACCGGCTGACCTTTTTGATGACATTCAGCAATGTCGCTCACAACCGCTTCGTACTTTTCCTTTTGCGACTTGTAGATGGCATCGGGATAGTTCAATCGCTGAAGTTTTTTATTGGTGGGAATAACGACCGTCTCAAGTTTGTAGATTTGCTTAAATTCGGTCGCCTCGGTATAAGCCGTCCCGGTCATCCCTGAAAGCTTTTCGTATAGACGGAAATAGTTCTGAAAGGTGATGGTCGCCAGCGTCTGATTTTCCCGCTCGATCTTGATGCCTTCCTTGGCCTCTACCGCCTGGTGCAGACCGTCCGACCAGCGCCGGCCCGGCATCATCCGTCCGGTGAATTCGTCGACAATAATGACTTCTCCGTCCTGAACCACATAGTCCACATCGCGGACAAAAAATTCCTTGGCCTTGAGCGCGGCCATGATGTGATGCCGCTCTTCGATGGTCTCCATATCGTGCAGGTTATCGATACCCAGCAGTTTTGCCGCTTTTTCCTCGCCGGCGTCCGACAATGAAATGGATTTGTTTTTCTCGTCCGCCAGATAATCGAAACCTTCAGATAAATCGATCTCCTTGTGCTTGGCGTCTACTTCATCCTTTTCGGTGATCCGTCGTCCGGTGAGCTGTTTACTGACATCGAAGGCTTTATAGTATTTGTCCGTGGCCTTCTCCGAGGGCCCCGAAATAATCAAGGGAGTTCGCGCCTCGTCGACAAGAATACTATCAACCTCATCAACGATCGAAAAATGATGCGGACGCTGGACCATGGCCTCTTTGTAGTTGACCATATTGTCCCGCAGGTAATCAAATCCGAACTCATTGTTGGTTCCGTAGGTAATGTCGCAATCGTACGCTTTTTTACGTTCTTCCGGGATCATATCATGCAGGATCACGCCGACGGTGAGCCCCAAAAACCGGTACAACGGCCCCATCCACTCCATGTCACGTCGAGCCAGGTAGTCGTTGACGGTGACCACGTGCACGCCTTCACCGGTCAACGCATTAAGATACGCCGGCAGCGTCGCGCACAGCGTCTTACCTTCCCCGGTGGTCATCTCCGCGATATTCCCGCCGTTTAAGACCATCCCGCCGACCATCTGCACGTCATAATGACGCATCTTTAACACGCGCCAGCTGGACTCACGCACCACGGCAAAGGCTTCCGGAAGGATATCGGAAATCGCGGCCTGCTTGGTCTTGAGATATTTTTCTTTGAGACTGTCGATTTGAATATTGAGATCTTCTTTGCGCTCGTAATCAGTTTCCTGATTGTACTCATCGCGAGCGGCGTTGTAGGCGTCTTTGTCGGCCTTCATGGCCTCTTCCAGCCGCTGTCTGAATTGGTTGGTGTATTCCTGCAGTTGTTCATCGGTCAACGCCTTCATCTGTTCTTCAAGCGCGTTGATCTTTCCGACGATAGGGACCATTTTTTTAAGCTGATTGATGGAGGGCAGCGGCAAATCATCCGGAACGTGTAAATTAACGTCGGGACTTTGTTTGGAAATTAGTTTTTGGGTCGATTTGGCCGCCCCTTTTTGGAATATAAAATCCAGCATTTTAATATCTTCCTATTTCATTCTCTGGCGAGATTGTTGGCATTAAATTATTCATCAGATTCAGGACGAAACTTAAGATACGCTTCAATAAATTCATCGAGCCCGCCATCCATCACCCGGGCCACATTTCCGGTTTCGGCGCTGGTGCGGTGGTCCTTGACCATCGAATACGGATGCATCACGTACGATCGGATTTGTGAACCCCATTCGATCTTCTGCTTTTCACCGTACTCCTTGGACATCTTGGCTTCCTGCTCTTTGCGCTTCATTTCGTACAGACGCGCGCGCAGGATCTTCATGGCCGTGGCCTTGTTGTTGAGCTGCGACCGTTCGTTTTGACATTGCACCACGGTATTCGTCGGTAAGTGAGTGATCCTGACCGCGGAATCCGTCGTATTCACACTCTGACCGCCCGGTCCCGATGAACGGAATATATCGATCCGTAAATCTTCGGGATTGATATCCACTTCCACATCATCTTCGATTTCGGGGATGACATCCACCGACGCGAACGATGTGTGCCGCCGCTTATTAGAGTCAAAGGGCGAAATTCGGACCAATCGGTGCACGCCCTTCTCACTCTTGAGATAGCCGTAGGCCATATCGCCCTCGATTCCCAGCGTGACATTCTTGATCCCCGCCTCGTCCCCGGGCAGGATATCCAGCGTCTTGACCGTGTACCCCTTCTCGTCGGCAAACCGGGTGTACATGCGAAGCAGCATATTGGACCAATCACAGGATTCGGTCCCGCCGGCACCGGCATTGATACTGAGGATCACATTGTTCCGGTCAAACGGTCCGGACAGGATGCTCTTGAGCTCCAAATCACTGACATTATGGGCCAGCTGATCGAGTTCTGTCTGAATCTGTTGTAAAAGATCGTTGTCGTCTTCCGAAATCTCGGTCAGCTCCTGCAGTTCCGATAATTTCTCGACGCCCTCCTTGAACGGCTCAACACAGCCCTTCAGGTATTTCAATTCCTTCATCAATCGATTTGATTTGTCGGAATCGTCCCAGAAATCCGGTGCATTCATCTGGGACTGTATATCTTTGATCGAGGCTTCCTTGGTTTCTAGGTCAAAGAAACCCCCTGAGATTTGTTAGTGTTTGATCTATCTCCCGGATCCGTCCGAGAATTTCGTCTGACATGATTTGTAGATTATTTGGTATCTGATTAGCAAGAAAGGCGTATTATATCATATCGATAACCGAATGCAACCAAGCAATTTGCGGGAATTCGGCTGATCACGATGGGTTAAAGCTGAATCCTGGGCCGCGTGGATTTGGATAACGAGGCCGCCCGGTCATCTGCATTTGCCTCGTCCACTGAGTGGCTGGTCCGGGCCGGCTCCGGCTCACTAGGATCGCCGGATGCAGGGTCCATGCCCAGCAAGAGCGGTAAATTGACGGATGGGACGATATTCTGGATCACCGGTACCAATCCCTGGATCGATTGGACGTCCAATCCCTCCACCGTAGTCGGCACCTGCATATGGATAGACGCGCCGTCCACCTGCAGCCGGATATGGTTGGGATTCAGGTCGATCCCCCCTTTGCGATCCGACTGTCCGGCGGTCATCGCCCGGTCAGACTTTTCGAGAACGTAGCCGATTAATTTTTCATTCTGATTATGAATTGGGCGGTAGATCATGTCCGGGAAATAAGTTTCGAGGACATCCTCGACATCAGCCAGGAATCCCAGCTCATTTCCGCCCCCCGGCGGCAGGTTCTCTATGATAACAACGTGCCCGGATTTGGGAATCAACCGATAAGCCTGGGCGATGTAGGAATAGATATTGCGTTTATGACTGTTACTCTTGCCGTACAAGGACACATAGTCACCCAAGTTATACATAAGGGCCACCCCGGTTTGGTCGACCCCATCCAGCCCCTGAATGCCATCCGTGAAGAAATCGGCCTGTAGAGTCTCGACCGTCAGTAAATCTCCAAAAACCCGCAACTGGACGTAGCTTTGATCCATACTTTGCGCATCAACATTGATCACACGATGATGACGTACCGCCAACGGATGCACACCGTATCCTAAATTCAAAACAGTGGCTTCCTTGGGCAAAGCAAGTTGTTCAAGAACTTGATCCAGCGTCTCTGAGGCCGTGGTTGCGTACTCAGCCGGTGTTGAGAATCCATTCAAAGTCGGGGCGTTAATGATCATGGTATCGGACAGCATCGCCAGGTCCTGCATCGAAGCGACAATTTCTTCTGCGATATCATCGATCGGAATCAATTCCTCAACGCCAAGGGTAATATCCAAATCTTTTCGATCCAACCCCACATTGTGCAGCATGTTAACAAAGTCTTCCGCCAGCCTCGCGTCACCCAATGAATAGCGTAAAAACTCCCAACTCACTTCCAATCGATCCCAGAGATCCTGCCAATCACTATCCTCTGTAATGAAACCCGGATCGTTCATGCGGACCCGTCCGTCACGCGATCCGAAATTCGCGAATTTGGCATCCTTAGGAAAAATCCCGCGTCGGATCATCTCGGCCATAACATTGACATACTGATGCAGCCGATCTTCGATTAGGCGTCGGTCTCCGGCGAGATAGGCCTCCTGCAACTCAACCTCCAGATTACGCGGACTAGTCTTCCGCATAATAATCCCGGTTTGCTGCCTGCCGTTATCATCGATAATTTCGACAAATACAAATTCCGGCACCAATTGGTCCAGCGAACTTTCCGCCAATTCGTAGGCTTCAACTGTATTGTCGATAAAGATCTCACCACGCGGATTATCCTTAAAAATCTTGAGGACAAAGTCCCAATCGTCACGCGTGTACACGTTAGCCTGCTCGCCTTCGTCGTAGTATTCCAAATTCAACGCCTGCTTGATGTCACCAGATACTTCCAGGACGGTACGGTTCACGTTGCCATTGATATGATACGACTGAATATCCAATCCCGCCAGCATGGCCCGATCGGTCGACCGCCGATTTTGTCCGGGTATCGCCGTGCCGTCTTTGATGTCAACCTTCACCCGCTCCAAGGTCTGGATCTCATCCTGCGCCAGGGTCATTTGAGAACCTGGATCACGGCTCAACCGGGTGAATATTCCCTTTAAGACCTTCAGCCGTCGTTCGGCTTGCTCATACCCCCTTGTCGTCGGAGGCGCCGTAAAATGTTCCTGCAGCAATTCGTCGATTAGATTGGCCGCCGACGTGTATTCCTGATCATTGATGGCGGCGATAATGCCGTCCACTCGACGGGTCACGTCCTGATCCCGATGACGCGCGTAATATTTGAGGGCTTGGCGCTCCAGATGTCCAGTGATACGTTCAATACGTTGAAGCCCCTGATCCAATTGACTGATAATCCGCCTCAGGATCGCCTCAGCCTGCACAAACTCATCCTGATCGATTAATTCCAGGATCGAATCAAACAGGATACTCGCGTCGACGCGCATCACTGTGTGCCCGGCCCGGCTCCACTCTTCAAACTCAGTTAGACGTGCCTTGATTATCTTTCGATTACGTTGCGAGAGGGCCACCGCGCGCCCGCGTTGCTGCTGCTTGATCGCGTTCTGTAATTTAATCGCGTAGTATCGTAGATCTGTACGGTATTTGAGGACAGTCATATAGGTGTTGAGCTCACTGGCCATCGACCGGACGCGTCCGTGAAAAGCCTTCTCATCATTTTTGTATGTCCGCTCCGTTGCGACTTCTTGTTTTGGAAACCGTACATTCTGTGTTAGGCGTTTGACTTGATCGGCGACGGTATCCCGCGCAGCCCCTTTCTCCAGGACGACATCCTGCTCCAGGGCTTCCAGGGTCTCCCGCAATTGGCGGATGTCTTCACGCAGGCGTTTGTATGGCTCACGCGCCAGCTTGACATCGTCACTGTAGAGCCGTTCGATCCTTGCCAGATTTTTAAGGGCATCGGATTTATCACCGCGATTGGCCTGACGTCGGATTTCATCAAGCGTCGTATGCACGTTAATCGCCACCTGCTGCGTAATGGTCACACCTTGATCATCTTCATTGTCCGGTGACGGTGCCAGCCCGACGTGATACTGCCCTAAACGGTATGTCTTTAAACGATCACCGTAGACGCGATCACTCTGGTAGCGGCTTAACAATTGCTGACCTTTGAGCCGCTGGACACGGTATTCAATCTCGATATCCATTGCCAGCGCACTGTTGATCGCGCCTTCCAATGTGGTAAGCGCCGGCAAATCATGAATCTCTCCGGAGCGGGTCTTACCGGTCAATAAACGGCCGGCGATCAGGATTTGCAAGTTCAGGATGCGCTGATTGTTTTTGATCGCGTCCAGATTTAACTGGGCGAGCCGTTCCTTACCGCCCGATCCGTCCTCTCGTTCGATCCGCGACGCAATGCTACGCTGTTCCGCGCGCAATTCCCTTAACTTGTCACTGTATTGATCATATTCTAAATTTGTGTCAACCTTGACCGGAATGCGTCGATATAATTCCCGTAACTTGTCGACGACGATTTGACGGCGGCGTAATAGCTCCGCCTGTTTTCTGTCTGTAATACCGCCACGGTTCTCCCGGATAATCGCGCCGAGCTCCTCGACCAATTTTTCCAGTTCGGTCTCAATGGCCTTCACGTCTCTACGTTGTTCCAGCCGGGACTGAATTTCGGCGTCAGACGCCATGGCCTTGTCGTCGCGTTGGGTGATCGCATCGATCGGATCCGGTTCAAGCCACAAGTACTCACGCATGTGGGCCCGGTCCAATCGCATGATATATATTGAGCCTACTTCCGCCTCCGGCAACGTCTGACGATCAATCGTTTGCATCTGCGCCTCCAATTGAATCCCGCGAGCCAAATCCTTGGCAGCCTGATAACCTTCACCCCATCCGCCAAGCCGGCGTTTGGCATTACGCTCATCGAGCAGATTAGCATTGGATACCATATGCAGATCTATCGCCCCGTCCGCATAAGAAATATAGAAATCAACATACAGATCTTCGTCGAAGCCGGGTTCCGTTTCCCGCCGTAACAGGTAAGCGTCGATTAAGTTTTCGATTGTGAATATATAGATATTGTTGAGAGACTTTTTGATGACCTGCTGTTTACGGCTGATATCGCGGACTTCGGCCCCGATCATCCGCATTAGCTCGACGTGCATCGCCTCAATCACCGGCCGGTTTTCCCGTTCGATTTGTACCATTACGTCACCCTTTTCATATCGTGACTTGTCACCGACCATCTGCAAATACCGTTCGATTTTTTCCGGCGTAAAACTGGTTCGGCCCAGATGTGTCGCTGAGGCCAGATCAAGCGTCGCGCCATCAAGCATCGCACTGTCGGCAGGAACAACTTGCCTTACATAGAGAAATCCAAGATCCTCTACAACAGTATGCGCGTCGGTGCGCCCCTTAAGACCCAGACCAGGCACATTCGAAATACTTCCGTCGCGAATCATTTGGGCGAGTTCAGCGAAGGTTAAATTCTCTGAAAAGCGTTCCAGTGTCCGGTAGGTTCGGTCCAGGAAAAGTCCCTCCGTCATCGCCACTTTATCCGTTGGTTTCAATCCGTGATCCGTCAGCATCGCCCGATCCCGACCATCTGATACATCCTGATAGGTGATCCCGCGATTATTCCTGTCGCGAGCGGCCACAATCAATCGCAGACGTTCGCGAACGGCCGGGTCGGATGTGACCTCACGCACAATTTCCATCTGGGACTGAATGTTCTCAAATGGCATCCAAAACGTGCGCGGTCCGTAATACATCTGCGCGCCCGAGTAGTAAACATACATCTGATCATAAATCCGCTCAAGTTCGTCCAAGTTTCCGTCGTAAAGCGCGATCACGGCCAACTGATAAAGCGCCTCGCCCATAAAATTCAAGGCGTGATACGAATTGATCTCTCGGTCGCTGAGTGTGGTCTGGCGAATCTCGGCCTGACGGATCGCTATGGTCTTGGTCCGCTGTTGCTCGGCGGCCGGACCTTGTAGTTGCTGACTGTACCAAACCAGAAAGTCCCGATTAGCCCGCGGATCGCCCAACGCCCGCCAAAATGTTTCATCCCCGGTTGAATAATCCGAGCGCGCAATGACATTGTTTTGCGCCGGCGTTTGATCGAAATATAGACCGTTACCCACAGATTGCCGAATCCCGAACTCACGATCGTAGACCTGATGCGCCGCGCTGAATCCGGCCGCCTCATCGCCGCGCGCCTTGTCTCCCCAAGCAAATAAAATTGCCCCGGAGGCATGGCCCGCCCGCATGCTCGCCTGCATTTGTCGCCAGGCCAGCTGATTATATTGAAGCTGTCGGTCGGCTGTTATATTTACGCGTGATCGGCCAAACTCACTCACCACGATCGGCATGCCGGTGCGTTCATGCAGATACTGCAGAACCGGGCCGTAAAGCTCCGGCGGATCCAGATAGGCGTTAATCGCCAAACCGCTGATATGTCGCATTTGGCGAACATACTGCGTGGTCTGTTCCAGGCTCGCCAACCAATTGTCATCCTTACCGATACGAATGGCTTGTCCCAAGAGAATTGGTTTGGGGGTTGTTTCGCTCGGATTTAATTGAGCATAACGTTGCTGCATCCGTAAAGCGATCTGATCATAACGCGCATAGTATTGTTCCAGCGTCATCGGAATTCCGGTCGATCCCGGTGCGAGAAGTTCGCCTCTCAGATACTGATGATCCTCATTACCCAATTGAATGCTGATCCACGGATGACGTCCCAGGTGATCCATGTACTGATCAATATAGCGATCCAGCACAGCGTCAGAGCGTAATATACTGCCGTTGATCTGCGGTGAAAAAACGGCGACAAATTTCAAACCATATTGTTCGTGCAGACGTCGCGACACGCGTTCGAATTCCTCGATATTCTGAAATCCTGTCGTGTACACTTTAATCAGTCTAAAGCCGGCCGCGACCATCCGGGCCGCTTCACCCTGTCCGCCTTCGGCGATGTCGAGCAGCGGGATAAAACTGTGTGATGGTGAATTGTAATATGTGATCCCCGGACGCTCCGGTCCCAGCATCGTCGATCCGTCCGGCCATTGTAACGGCTGACGCTGGATCACCACCGCATTCGGCGCTGTCGCTGTTTCCTGTGAAAACACCGGAGGTGTCGTGAATACCAGACTGGTCGTGATAACAGCTACCGTGGCCAACGCGCTGATCACGCGGGATCGCACCGTATCCGACAGATCGGAAACCATCCCTACATCAACGCTGAGGTCCGCTCCGCCTGAAAAATATTTGCGTGGAATCGGCTGCTGAGTGGCCGGATCCACATCTTCACGGATATAGTTGTAAACGCCCTTGCGGAACGCTTCAACGTACTGGTCATAGATGCGTTGATTGATTTGTACATCGTCCTGCTCAATGCCGTCAACCTTGAGCTGATCGGCATAAGCCCGGGTAAGAAAACTTTGCTGCAGATTATTTTTGTACCAACTGGCGAGGATCACCGCGTTATAGATCTGCCGAAGATTAGCAAACGTCTGTCCGTGATTGATTTCACGTTCGATTTCCGGGATCAAGATTTCTCGGACAATTTCCGCGTTGACCTGGGTCATAACGTCCGTATCCCCCGGCGTCTCGGCCGTGTGATGTTCCAAGGCGAGGTAATCCTCTTCTAACATCACCTTCAGATGATTATCCACCACGACCACCGTCTGATCCTGCACGTAGACATTGGCCCGGTCCGGCACGATCCAAATCTTGTTGAACGTATTCATCGGGATCTCGGTTGTCCCAAACTCGGCCTGGGCCCGTTGACGGACGCGCGTCCAAAAGGCCTGCCCCAATTCATCTTCGGGATACATCAATGAAGCCGTCAATTGCTTGAGTAAATAATCCAGCGCCAGCAAATCCCGGCCCATCTCCGTCGCGCCGAAACCATCGGGAATAATACGGTCTTTTTCATACGGTGACAAATTGACCCACATCTGATCTTCCGGGATCGTGAGGGCCGCTAGGAAATATTTTATGAGTTTTTGTGATTCAGCCGATAGCGAATCCGAATCAGGGGCGTCATCACCGGGACTGACCAGAAAATCAAATTTGAACGGATCATTGGGATCAACGGTTAAACCGCGTAACGTGACCGGCTGATAGTCTGAGCTCAATGGAACCATCGACCCGGGAACCGGTAAATTCAGGACTGTATTCGATATTGTCTGGGCTGACAGGGGTTGCGGCGGAATCGTGAAGCTGAACAGCAGAACGCCGGTGAGACTCCCAATCAATGTTTTGCCCAACAATCGTTGTTGAATAGTTTTAAGTGACATAAACCAATACCTCAGCCTCATTCGAAAAGACGAATGGACGCAAAATAGACACTTAAACTAAAGTTGGATTGTAATGCTTGATTGGGGAATGTTGATAAACTGACCCAAAGGTCAATTCTTATACTATTAATATAACATATATGACGGCGGGGTCAAAATACTATTTTTATCAATCAAAAGACATTGAAAATAAACAATTTAGGTTAATCCGTGCTGCGGCGGATGCCCTGAAGTTCCAGATTGAAATCATCCTTACTGTCGGCGTATCGGCGGGCAATGGCTTCATCCACAACCCCCTGCTTAACTTTCTCCACCAGGGACTGTTTAAATGATTGCATACCAACGAGTTCGCCGTCATCGATATAGCTCTGGATCTCGCGGATTCGCCCTTCACGGATCAAGCGGGCGATCGTCGGCGTCACAACCATCGTTTCAAAGGCCGGTACACGCCCTTTACCATCCTTGATCGGCAGAAGCCGTAACGAAATCGTCCCTTTAAGGATCATCGATAATTGCATCCGGACCTCATCATGCAAATGCGGCGGAAAGAAATTGACAATCCGGATAATCGTCTGAACGGCATTAATCGTATGAAACGTTGTCATCACAAACGTTCCCAATTCCGTGGCCGTAATGGCCGCGCGCATCGTGTCATGGTCGCGGATGTTTCCGATATAAATGATATCCGGACTTTGCTGGGTCACGTGCTTCAGGGCCGAGGGATAACTCATGACATCAATCCCCAGCTCGCGCTGGTTGATAATACTTTTATTGTCCTTGAAGAGATACTCGATCGGGTCCTCAATCGTCACGATATGCTGGCAACTAATATCATTGATGTACTGGATCATACTGGCGATCGTGGTTGACTTTCCGTTTCCGGCGGGCCCGGTCACAATAAACAGCCCCTTGGCCTCTTCACAAAACATCTTACAGATCTCGACGGGAAGATTGAGCTGATCAAACGTTTTTACATTGGCCAACACATGACGCGCGACTAATGCCGATGTCCCGCGCTGGGTAAAAATATTGATTCGAAACCGTCCCAACCCCTCTTCTTCGTGGATAAAATCAATATCCAGTTCTTCACGATACTGTTTGCGCCGCTGATCATTGGCCAGCAGATAGGTGACGATATTGTCCATCTCTTCCCGGGAGACTTCCTTGTTATGAATGATTTCCACCTTACCGTTAATCCTCGCCCGCGGTAATGCCTTGGTCCTCAGATACAAATCCGAAGCGCCCTTGTCGACCATCAAATGAAAAATTCCGGAAATATTCATAAACTCTCCTCAGGCCTCAGCCTTGAACTATTTAAACTTTTGCTCTAAGTCCAGCAGGACTTTTTTGGTGGTTAATCCGCCGCCGAATCCGGTGAGCGATCCCGACGCGCCGATCACCCGATGACATGGGATCACGATGGACAATGGATTACGTCCGTTGGCCGCTCCCACCGCCCGGTAGGCCTTGGGACGTTCGACGGCCCGGGCAATATCAGCGTAGGATCGTGTCTGCCCATAAGGAATATCCCGCAGCGCCTGCAAAACGGCCTGCTGAAACGGCGTGCCGGTCGGGGCCAGCTTCAAATCAAAGTCTTTACGTTTGCCCTCAAAATATTCGGCTAATTGTCGACGAGCTTCAACCAATTGTTCGTCATCACGGATCCAATCCCGCGGGGCCTTGATGGCATTTTTCCCCGTGGGAAAGATCACGTGCTTTAACCCCTCTTCATCACCTGCAATTAAAATCTGTCCGACTGGACTATCGACATAGCTATAAAACATTTGTCCCTCCCTGCTTGAAATGATTTACGTTTCCGGGTTGATTGAATCTTCAGTTGTCTTTGTGAAATACATTTTTAGAACGAAGATGACGGTGATACTTTACGGCAAAACGGTGGGCTTCATCGCGAGTTCGTTGAAGTAATTTTAGGCCCAATGAATCTAAAGATAGTTTAACAGGATTCCTTTTATGTGGTAAAAAAATTTCTTCTTCTTTTTTGGCCAGTGATACAATCGGGATCTGAACCCCTAATTTGACCAATTCCTGACAGGCTGCCGACAACTGACCTTTGCCTCCATCAATGACGATCAAATCCGGGAACATCTTTCCCTCGTTCTTCAAGCGACGGTACCGACGGCGAACGACTTCGGCAATCATCCGAAAATCATCAATTCCCTCCACCTCTTTGATCTTAAACCGGCGATAATTGGCCTTGTCCGGTTTACCGTTGAGAAAGGACACCATCGACCCGACGGACTGATTGCCCATGATGTTGGAAATATCAAACGTCTCCAGTCGGATCGGTAACCGCGGCAGGTCAAGCGCCCGCTGCAGCTGTTCGGCTTCTTTATAATAATTGATATCCTTGGTCCCCGAGTACAATGCACCGATCGCCTGCAGCTGATCACGTAATTTAGCGGCCTGTTCAAAGCGTTTGGCCTTGGCATGGGCCTCCATGTCCGCGCGTAACTTCTTGTAAAGATCATCCTTACGCCCCTCGAGGATCAGACGCACGTTCCGGATATTTTTGGCATACTCCGGCTTGGATATTTTCTGAATACACGGAGCTTCACACAATCCGATATGATAGTCCAGACATTCCTTGGCCGGAAACGGTTCACACGTCCTGAAATGAAAAATCTTGCGAAGCAGCGCCAAAGCTTCGCGGATTAATCCGGGATTCACATAGGGACCATAATAAATGTAATCGGGATTGCGCTCATGCGGGCGTTCTACCGAGATACGCGGAAATTCCTCGTTGGTGATCTGGATCAGCGGATACGACTTGTCGTCCCGCAGTTCTACATTGTATTTGGGATCATACTTTTTGATCAAACTGGCCTCAAGGATCAAGGCCTCAGCCTCACTGGCGGTTTCGATGTGATCAATGTGATCGATATTTTCGACCAACAGATCGGTCTTGGACATCGTCGGGCGTTTGCGGAAATAGGACTGCACGCGCTTGCGGATCGATACAGCCTTCCCGACATAGATGACCTTGCCATCCTTATCCTTCATCAAATAGACACCGCTGGTCAGCGGCAGCATCTTAACGCGTTCTTTGAGATCCATGGGTCATCCAATTCCAAATACGCCGGGCCTGATTGATCTTTAACAAAAAACTGATGCATCCATACACCAGAAAACCGGCCCCGCCCAAGACAACTAGTTTAACAAATTCATATTTCATCGGGATATTCAACCAGCTCAGATGCACAATCACACCGGTCAGCACCGCGGCAAAAAATACACGCAGAAAATAAACCAACAAACCGGCGTTAAAGCCGCCGAGTTTTCGTCCCATAATGGCGAAGAGGATGAGAAAATCAATCGTCCCGGCGATGGCACTAGCCAGGGCGATGCCTCCGACCTTGAGCGGCCCCATCAAGACAAAGTTTAGCACAGTATTGATCACCAGGCATAATCCGGCCACTTTCACCGGCGTCTTAGTATCCTGCAGCGAATGAAACGCTGTCACCAGAATCTTGATACCGCCGAACCCGAACAATCCGATGGCATAGAACGTCAAGGCGGATGAGGTGATGCCCGTTGAATAGTCGCCGAACTCACCCCGCTGAAATAGGACCCGGATGATCGGCTCAGACAACAGAAAGATCATGATCGTCGTCGGACACATGATAAAGAAGATATTTTCCAGAAAGAATATCAGTGTCGCCCGAATTGACTTGAGATCTTTCTTATGGGCCAGTCCAGATAGGGACGGCAGGAGCGCCGAGGCCATCGCCACACTAAAAATCCCCATCGGAAACTGGATGATCCGATTGGCGTAATATATCGCGGAAATCCCGCCGGCCCCGACAATCGTGGCCAGTGACGCACAAAATGTATCGATGAAAACCGTCAGTTGATAAACGCCGCTTCCAACCATCCGGGGAATCAGCAGTTTTCCAATCTTCCGCGCGCCGGGATGCCGGAACTTCCGCGGCCATCGAAACCGAAACCCGGTCCGGGCCAGGGCATTCCATTGAAACAGCAACTGCATCAATCCCCCGGCCAATACCCCCCAGGCCAATCCATATACCGGCTCGGCCATGGTTCGCGAGGAAATAAAGGCGCTGGCAATGATCGCAACATTGAGCAGACACGGTGTGAAGGCCGGCACCACAAACGACCGAAAGGTGTATAAAATCCCCATCGCGTAGGATGTCAGTCCGATAAAGACCAAATAGGGAAACATCGTCTTGGTCAGCTGGACCGTCAGCTCCAGCTTTGCCGGCTGGGCCATAAACCCCGGCGCGATCATACGTACGATGTGGGGAGCGAGCAATATGCCGGATATGGTGATCAGGCTCAGCACGATCAGCGCGAAGGCCAGCACCACACTGACAAAATGCCAGAATTCTTCGGGATTTTTCTCCTTTTTGGGATGATATTCGGACAGGACCGGAACAACGGCCGCATTGGTCGCTCCCTCACCCACCAGATCGCGGAACAGATTGGGGATCTTCAGGGCCACAAAGAAGGCATCCGCCTTGAAACCGGTCCCCAGCAGCTTGGCCAGGATGATATCCCGAAAAAAGCCCAGAATACGCGAACTGAGCGTCCCCAGCGATAAAATAGATGTCGACTGAATCAGCGATCGATGCGAATCCGCGCTGTGCGATTTTCCCTTACTCCCGCCTGCAGAATCGTCCGGGCGGGATAATTTATCAGTTGACATTAATTGCCCTTTTTGTTATATTTAGCGCTCAATCAGAGGGTCGTACGCGGCCATTTCAAGCAACATACAAGGAGTTAATCAGTGCCACAACGTTACTCAGGTGTTAAAGAATTAAGAAAAAACCGTAAAAGACGTCTGCATAATCTTGATATCAAAACAGACCTTAAGAAAACTATCAAGTCTTTCCTGGTTTCTGTTGAAAACAAGAAAAAAGATGAAGCTCAAGCGAATCTAAAATTGGTTCACAAAAAGCTTGATAAGGCGTCCAAACGAGGAATTCTTCAGAAAAACACCGCTGCCAGACGCAAATCCCGTTTTACGAAATTGTTAAACATTTCGTAAAACCCTTCCCTTCTACCGAGCGGATAACACACATAGTTTTGTGACGAGAATCTCCACGGCGTGATCCGGCTGCAGCTTTGATCGTTTGATATTTAGATCTGCCATCTGCAGCTCACGCAATCCCTTCTGAAAGTTCACCGGCGACATTTTATTTTTATTCCTGCCCCAAAACCAGACCAATCCACCCATAATCTGTAACGGATGATTTCCGTCGTCCAATAACACCGAAAGAGTTTTAAGCGCGTCGCGAGTCTGCTGCCGTTCAATCGACCGCGTCATGTCAAATACATTGAGTTTCTTGGCGGTCCCGGTATCGAGAACCTTGGCTTTGAGCGCCAGTTTCTTGAGAAATCCTTTTTGTGACGGGGCGGGACAATCACCGATCACAACACACGACGCCTCATTGGAATCAGCAAAATCCATGATTAATGTCTGATTGTGCGTGGAGAGTTTATGGAGGTTTCGCAGCAAAACAACCCGCTGCTTGGCGAAGACCGGCAGGCTGACAAGCGCTTTTTTAAACGCGGCTGGATCCAACTTGGCACCGTCGAACTGTTCAAAATCAAATTTCTCGGCATCCGCGGACGCGAGGATCTTCCGGCGCAATTCCGTGATCTTCTGCTCCTTCACCTCAAATTTATCACCCAGAAATAGATAAACCATGCCATCCTCACCAAAACAAAACCGAATGCCGATTATCCGGTTTTTTTCATTCCAAAATCACCGCCGCTTCTCAATCGCGCGGTAATTTCACCCGGGTTTAACTCGATATTCGGAATTTTGATATTCTGATTACTACCAGTCTTCCACCGTTCGCTCGACAATTCGCCGGGCCAAATCCTGAATCGCCTCTTCCACCGCCACGTCTTCCGTGGTCGCCTGCGATCCGCTGACAAAATATGTCGCCTCACCGATAAACGCCTGTTCGGTCCACATGGTCTCGCCGGTGTTGTTGTTGATCAGCTCCAGGGCCACCGTGATATACACACGATACTCTTCCACGTCGTCTGACTCTGTAAAGCGTAGTCCCACCCGGCGGTAGTTCAGCAACTCCCCGCGCAGAAACATATCAGCGGACTGCTTGTCGGCGACACGGACATTGCCGTCAAATAGAAAACGGTCGCTGATAGCATTACGCACATTGACCTCCAGCAACGGCAAATACAGATTCCGCCGGCTTTCAGTGGTAAAGCTGATTTTGTTTTCAAATGTGTCGATGTAGACTGATCTTAGACTGGCAGGTAATGTGGAGCTGGTGGTGTATCCGCAGCCGGTCAGCCCGATTAAACAGATTAAACTGAGGAAAAAATACTGAATCGCTTTCATTCGGTCTTTCGGCTTAGTTCACGGATTTTGGTCAATGACTTGGATGACCACTTGGATTGTGGATATTCGTCGACAACAATCTGATAGTAAATCTTGGCTGATTTGTACTTCTTTTGTTTTTCGTAGAATTGAGCGATGGAGAAATTGTTTTCGGCTTCCTTGTCCCGCAGTTTCTGGATCTCGGACTTGGCCTTTTGCGACAATTCAGCGTCGGGATAGACCTCAACAAATTCCTTGAATTCTTCAACCGCGGCCTGCGTGACTTTCTGATCGTATTCCGCCCGGGACGATCGCTTGGCATCGGAAACAGCAATTTGATACTGCGCCGGCTTGACCCATTCGCTATTAGGGTAATCATTGATCACCTTCTCAAACTCATCCCGCGCTTCAGGGTACAGCTGCTTTTCCATGAGATACAGCCCGATCTTATACTGCGACACCGCCGCCAATGGACCATACGGCGCATTCTTGATCACCGTACGAAACACCTCAATAATATCGTAATCAGTGCCGGAAAATACATCCCGCAAGCGGCTTTTTTTGAGTTCGCCGTCCAACAACTTTTGAGCGATATTGTATTGAACCTCGACGATTTCGGCTGACCGTTCACTGAATGGATACCGATCGACAACCTTTTGGTATTCCTTATGAGCCTCAAACAGATCGTTCTCATCTTCCAGGATCTTGGCCACATAGAACTGGGCATCCGGGGCTTCGGCCGATCGTGAGTAATGCTTCAGGAGCTTTTTGAACTCGCGGGTCGCCTCTTTGTACTTCTTGTTTTCGTAGAACTCCAGGGCGAATTCCAGCTGTTCCTTGGGCGTTTCTTTAACCGCAAACTTGGGATTGACCCATTGATTGGATTCTGGCGTCCAAACCCAGAAGGCCTGAGCCGGACCGGCCGAAACGGTTAGCAAGGTTGCTGCTAGCAAGGTATGAAATGTGTATTTACGCATAACGCCAAATCTATCATAGCCGTCTGGTATTGTCAAAATCTCGACCCTCAGGCTGATCCGGAGACGTCGATATTCCAGACTTTGGCTGGTTCTTTGTTCGTCTTAAATTCGGACATATTATACCCCAGGGCACTAAAAAAATCATCACAATAATGAAATAATAAATGATTAAATTCCATAGGGTTAGCCCCCTCCAATAAAAATATGCCCCCGGTAGCTGACTGAATAGAAAAGCCGTCCCCACCATCAGATTCAGGCTGACCTTGACCATCATGGCGAACAGGCCGGCCAGCGGCGGCCAGACGAAGGCGAAAACCATCAGTCCCGCCCCCATGTACACCACCAGCATCGCCAACGGCACAACCAGCAGATTGGCCGCCACGGCCACAGGTGTGAATATCTCAAAATAGTACGCCACGAGCATCTCAATCACCAGCGCGACGGCCACCGAAACCGCGAACGACTGAATCAATCCCGTCACAAATCCAGATCTGGTCTTGGCCCGAGACAACGGCCGTTCCAGCAACCACTGGATCTTTGGAGACAACACGACAATTCCGGCCACACATACAAATGACATCTGAAAACCGATATCAAAAAGATTCATCGGATTCAGTAACAACAACACCAGGGCCGCCAGGCTCAATGTATCAATCTGCCGAACCTCGCGTTCAAACAGATGTGATCCCAGT
Source organism: bacterium (assembly GCA_030429765.1). GTDB lineage: Bacteria > Omnitrophota > Gorgyraeia > Zapsychrales > Zapsychraceae > JAGOSC01. The sequence goes on from JAUIER010000005.1 coordinate 84,052, forward strand.
ACAATAATGTACATGATCCCCGCACGGACCACCGACGGACGCGCTCCGGAAAGGATGATATAAACGCCCAACAAAATAGTCGACAGAACAAATATACTTTTCCGCGGCAAATTAAGCACACTTAATACGGTCAGTATCAACAGACTGATCATGCCCACATGCAATCCGCTGATCGCCAGTATATGGACCGTTCCGGTGCGAATGAAAATTTCCCTGATATGACGGGGAATAAACGAACGCTCACCCAGCAGGATCGCCTGAATGAGGTTCAATTCACTCGTACTCAGATAAGGATCGATGCGCTGGATAATCTTTTTGCGGAATACATAAATCTGCGACTTGATTCCCCTACGTGCCGGCTCGAGCACGGCGACGGGTGTATTATTCTTAACACTCAAAATATAGTGAATATTTTTGCGCTGCAGAAAATCACGGTATGAGAAATTGGGGTTTGTTGAAAATTCAAACGGTACATGCAAACGCCCTGTGGTTTCGATGCGATCACCGTAGCGAATCTCTGTCTCACGAAATAGCTGAACAAGGATACGCCCTCGCGTGAGCCTCCATCGTCCGTTGAGACCCAGCTGTTCTATCTCTAGCTCAAAGGAATAGCGCCGCATGTAGGGCATCTGTGTCACTTTGATATCTGAGGCCACCTGCCCCTGAACGCGGACTTCGCGAGCGGCGTGATTCATTCGACGCTGGCGGATATGCTCCGGCCCCTGATACTGATACGACCATTGGTACAGACTTCCCAACACGCCGAACAATACAAAGATGCCAATCACCGGTCGAATCGACCTCATCAATCCCAACAACGGGACCAACAGTAACCCACCGATCATCGCTGGGCCGACATTCCACATTTGAAAGTATCCCGCAACAATGCCGGTGGCAAAACCGCTGGTACACAACCCAAGCCAACTCCACGATCTGGCGGTGATCATTGATCCGCCTCCAAATACTGAACAAACCGTTCAAAATTAGTCGGTCGGATTCCCTTGATCGAACGTAATTGTTCCAGATCTGAAATTGATCCATGCCGGCGCCGAAATTCAACAATCTTGCCGGCCGTGTAGGGACCGATATAGGGCACCTCTTCCAACTCCTCTGCCGTGGCCGAATTGACATTAGTCTTGATGTAAATCGACGGGCTGTCCAGCAGATTGACGAGATCAGGTAAGTACGGATAACGCTTGAACAAATAGGTCAAACCGGATCCTAAACAGATCACCACGGCCAAAACCGCGACCACACGCAATTCGTTTTTAGTTAGATATAACATCACAACTCAGGCGGGAAAATCGAGTGAGGGATTGATAGACGGGGGCTGTCTATACGACGATGTTGGCTAATTTGCCGGGCACGTAAATAAACTTGCGAATCTCTTTACCGCCGACAAAATTCTGAATTTTCTCATCGGCCAGTACAACGGCCTGCAATTCATCCTTGGAAATATCGGCGGGAACGTCAAAGCGGCCGCGCAACTTTCCATTGACCTGCACGATGATCTGAATTTCATCCTGCTTCAGCGCCTCATCTTTATACTCCGGCCATTCGGACTTCATTACACAGGTATCGTGACCGATCCGCTGCCACAATTCTTCGCACATATGCGGGGCGATCGGCGCCAATAGCAATAAGATATGTTCGGCGACATAATTCAATAAGGCTTGTTTGTTCCCGGCCGATTTGTCGAACTTGTATTTATCGACAGCGTTCATCAAAATCATCATACAGCTGATCGCCGTGTTGTACTTGTAGTTCTGATAGTCTTCGGTAACTTTCTTGATACTGGCATGGATGGAACGGTAGATTTCCTTATCCGCCTTGTCAAATTGACTGACATCCAGCTCGGGGGCATCCGGTTTATAGCGTTTCTCGACGAGATTCCAAACACGCGTCAGAAACTTCCACGCGCCATCGATGGCCTGATCATTCCATTCCAGTTGATCTTCCGGCGGCGCCGCAAACAGGATAAACACGCGCATCGAATCCGATCCATACTTTCTGACAATATCATCGGGATCAACCACATTTCCCTTGGACTTGGACATGACCTCACCGTGAAGCAAGACCATACCCTGGGTCAGTAATCGATGAAACGGTTCTTCCGTCTGAATCAATCCGATGCTCTTAAAAAATTTGGTAAAGAATCTTGAATACAGCAAATGCAAAATCGCGTGCTCGATACCTCCGATGTATTGGTCCACCGGCATCCAATAATTGGCCGCAGTGGAGTTGAAGATCTCGTTCTTATTCTGCGCGTCGGTATAACGAAGATAGTACCAGCTGCTGTCAAAGAAGGTATCCATGGTATCGGTCTCCCGACGGTATTTCTTACCTGTCGCGGGATCGGTGTAGTATTTAAATGTTTCCGATGTTTCAAGCGGATTCCCGCGTCCAAACTCAATATCATCCGGCAGCTGTACCGGTAATTGATCATCCGGAATCGGCTGCGGATTTCCGTCGTCATCATAATACATCGGGATCGGAGTTCCCCAGTATCGCTGACGGGAAATCAACCAGTCTTTTAACCGATACGTCACCGTTCGTTGCCCCGTTCCCTCGGACTCCATCCATTCAGAAATCTTGGTGATGGCCTCCGTACTTGAGATCCCATTAAAGTCGCCGGAATTGACCATGACCCCGGGTTCCACAAAGGCCTCGGCCATCTGCTCGGGGTTGAGTTCATCCTGCCCTTCGGGATTGATCACGACCGACACCGGCAAATTGTATTTTTTGGCAAACAAATAGTCACGCTGATCATGAGCGGGAACGGCCATGACGGCTCCGGTCCCGTAATCCATCAACACATAATCGGCCATCCACAATGGCACGACTTTGCCGTTCACCGGATTCCTGGCATAGACACCGAGGGGTAATCCGTTCTTTTCCCGATTTTCACCCATCCGCTCGATCATAGATTCTTTGGCCACATCCGCGATCATCGTCAGGACCTCCTGTTCATTGTCCTGACCTTGCGCCCATTCCTTGCATTTCGGATGCTCGGGCGCCAGGACGATATACTCGATTCCGAAGACCGTATCCGGCCGGGTGGTAAACGTCTCAAGTTCGTCGATCTTCTGTCCATCGGCATCCAGCACCTCAAAGCGGATCGTCGTCCCGTGGCTCTTACCGATCCAGTTTTTCTGCATTGCCTTGACCCGTTCCGGCCAATGGTCCAGCTGTTGTAAATCCTCTAATAGTTCATCCGCAAACGCAGTGATCTTGATAAACCACTGCTCGATCTCTTTCTTCTCAACCTCCGCGCCGGATCGCCAGCCTTTGCCGTCAATGACCTGCTCATTGGCTAAGACCGTGTTGTCGACGGGATCCCAATTCACCAGTGACTTTTTCTTGTAGACCAAACCCTGCTTATACATCTGAATAAAGATCCACTGATTCCAGCGGTAATATTCCGGATCATGGCTGTAGAGAAATCGGGACCAGTCGTAACTCAGGCCCAGCGACTTCATCTGAGCGACCATATCGTTCATGCGCTGATCCGTCCACTTACGCGGGCTTTCATTATTTTTAATTGCGGCATTCTCGGCGGGCAATCCAAACGAATCAAATCCCATCGGATACAGGACATTGTATCCCTGCATGCGGCGAAACCGCGCGATCACATCCCCAATCGTGTAATTGCGGACATGTCCCATGTGCAACTTGCCCGACGGATACGGATACATCTCAAGGACATAGTACTTTTTTCGGGAAGAATCGGTTTCGGCGGCAAAGATCTTATGATCAGCCCAGTAGGCTTGCCATTTGTCTTCGAGTTTTTTGATTTCGTGAATTGTGTAGGCCATGGCTGTGTTCCATAAAAAATGGGAATATTCTCAACGCATGTATTCCCATCGCTAACTGTATCAATTAAGCTTCATTTATACTACAAACGTCCCCAAAAATCTAGATATTTGTCGGCCGGGCTACATGAACATCGACAGTAAGGCCAGGAGGAGAATCCCGCCGACCCCGTACCAAATCCAGCGCGGCGCCTGATAGCGCAGATTGCTGATAAATCCCGATCCCGGACGGTTCAGAGATTCGCCGCAAAAATGACACGACAGGACCTCATCGTCATAAATTGGCCGGGCGCAATGAGGACAGGTGTATTCACTCATAAGAATTCACATTATGACACCATCCGAAAACCGGGTCAAAAGGAAATTCATAACGCTCAAACGCTGATGCTGCCGTCGACACCGGCATATGGCCGGTTCCGGAATTATTTGCTTTTTGGCCCGAATTGTTTTAAGATGACTTCCATGAAGATAACGATCAATGGTACCATGCGCGAATTCGGCGAATCGCTATCGCTCAACGAGATAGTTGAACAATTCTGCAAAACCAACAGCCGGGTGATCGCGGAGCTTAACGGCACCATCGTCAAAAATCCGTGCTGGAACGATATTATGATCAAGGAAGGCGACAAACTGGAACTGGTCACGTTTGTCGGCGGAGGATAAGCCCCACCCCTCTCCCCCGAAACCATCACCGACACGAACGCATTTTGAGGAGCTTGACGGATATGTCATCACTGAATCATTCCCTTTCAACATCAGCCGATACCCCACTGGTCATTGCCGGCAAATCATTTAAAAACCGGTTTTTTCTGGGAACCGGTAAATTCAAAAATAAATCAGACCTGGCTGAAAGCATTCGTCTGAGCGGAACCGAAATTGTCACCGTCGCCCTGCGTCGCATCGATCTGGAACGTCACGAAGACAACATCCTGGAGTATATCCCCGATCATGTCACACTATTGACCAACACCTCCGGCGCCCGCACGGCCGACGAAGCGGTTCGAATCGCCCGCTTGGCCGAGGCATCCGGCTGCGGCAAATGGATTAAGATCGAGGTTATCAACGACAGCAAGTATTTATTGCCGGACAATCAGGAAACGCTTAAGGCCACGGAGATTCTCGCGGCCGAAGGATTTATCGTCCTGCCTTACGTCTCGCCGGACCTCTACATCGCCCGGCAACTGGTGAAAGCCGGCGCCGCGACTATCATGCCGTTGGGTTCGCTCATAGGCAGCAATCAGGGATTGAAAACCCGCGAACTCATCCAAGTCCTGATAGAAGAGATCGACATTCCAATCGTCGTCGATGCCGGTATCGGCGCGCCATCGCATGCCGCTGAGGCGATGGAGATGGGAGCTGACGCGGTTCTGGTCAATACGGCCGTGGCCACCGCCGGGCATCCTCCGCTGTTGGCCGAGGCCTTTTCCATGGCGACCCACGCCGGACGTATGGCGTACTTAAGCCAGTTGCCCGAACGAAAAAACCTGGCGGATGCATCCTCCCCACTGACAGGATTTCTTTACGAACAATGATTACCCGAGCCGCCATTCAATCCATCCTGGCTGACAACAATCCCGACAACCTGGAAGAATTGGCTCAGCGTTCGAGACGTGTGACTGATCAATATTTCGGCCGCACTATTTCTTTGTACGCCCCTCTGTATCTATCCAATTTCTGCAGCAGCGAGTGCACTTATTGCGGATTCAAGAGCAAAAATCGAATCGCCCGTTTCAAACTGACGCCTGAGCAGATGCATCAGGAAATGCGGCATGTGGCGGCATCCGGCATTGAAAATATCCTGTTACTGACGGGTGAATCTTACAAGGTAACACCGTTATCATATTTGATTGAAGCCGTTGATATCGCCAAAGAATATTTTCCAAATATCGCACTGGAAGTGCATCCCATGCAGATCGAGGACTATCGCACGCTGTTTGAACATGGCGTTGATGGCGTTACGGTGTACCAGGAAACTTATGACCGTCAACGCTATAAAGAAGTTCATTTGTCCGGGATCAAGGCCGACTATGACTTTCGCTATGGCGCACCGCAGCGGGCCGCTGAAGGCGGTATCCGGACACTATCGATGGGTATTTTATTGGGCCTCTCTGATCCCGCGGACGATTTGTTTGCGTTGTATTCACACCTGCGGTTTATGGAACAAAACTATCCCGGCGTTGAATACAGCCTTTCGTTCCCGCGTTTTCAGACCATCAAGAATGTGGCGTTCACCGAGGCGTTCGTCGATGACATCACCTTCACCAAGATTATCTGCATGACGCGCGTCTATTTCCCGCGCGTCGGGATCAACCTCTCAACCCGAGAGAAACCGCAGCTGAGAGATCATCTGCTGGAACTCGGTGTGACACGGATGTCCGCAGGGTCGAACACAGCGGTCGGCGGATACACCCTGAAAGATTCGGCCGAACAGGACCCGCAGTTTGACATCGAAGATTCGCGAACGGTAAAGGATATGGTCCGGCTGCTCAAGACAAAATCATTCGATCCGGTCTTCACAGACTGGCGCCGGATACCAAATTCAACCTAGGACACATCGTATGCCTGATACAAACGCGTTCGAACAAGGCCTCCGACAATATCTGTCCGACGAGCAATTGTCGACCATTCAACACCAGAAAATCGGCATCGGCGGCGCCGGCGGATTGGGTTCGAATGTCGCAATGATACTCGTCCGTACGGGGTTCAAGCACATAGAAATTCTGGACAAAGACCGCATCGAACCCTCCAATCTCAACCGACAGCAGTATTTCATCCACGAAATTGGCGAAGAGAAAGTTGAAATCACCCGACGTCGGCTCCTGGAGATCAATCCAGACATAAATATCCGTACGCACAATCTCGAATGGAGCACAACGAACGCGGCCGATTACTTTACAGACTGCGATATGATCATCGAGGCATTTGATCAGGCCGACTTCAAATTTCAATTTGTGGATTATTATGCGGATCGGACAAGGTATGTGATTAGCGGTAACGGTATGGCGGGACTGCAATCCAAAGAACCACTCATGGTTCGAAGTGTCGGGAACGTATATTTGGTGGGAGACGGCGTGACTGACGCCGCGGAGGGACATCCGCCGCTGGCTCCACGTGTGATAGGATGCGCGGCGAAAATGGCTGAGATCGTTCTGGACCTGACCTTGGGTTTGCCGGTCCGGCCTACCTAGAACAATCCTTTCTTGATCTTCATTGAATCTTTGGACTTCTCAAAATCAGGCCGGTACTGATTAAACTTCTCTTTGATCGTATTAAAGGAAATCTTATAGAACATATTTCCTTCCGTGATGATGTAAAACTCAAAGCTTAACGCGTTATCCTGCTTGTTTTCATAAAACACCCATTTCGCCAACTCATCATCGATCTTGATCTCACCTTTGTCGATAATTTTGTACCCGTACTCGATTAATGACTCCATCACCTTGGGCATTTCATCTTCAATCCAGGCACTGGTGGACAATTTCAAACTGGTGATGCTCATACTGGCCGCATAAGCGCCGGTGTAGTAGTCCACATCGTCTTCGGTAACATATGTCGTGGCCTTGGGTTTGGTCTTGTCCGCGACGGCGAATCGCTTTTTCTTTTTCTTGTCAGGATTGAGCTCATCCCAGTCGGTCCAGCCGGCCGGCCACTCAATGGTGTATCCCTGCCCACGGAACGTGCCGCTATTGCGCGTGAAAAAGAGCTTCAGCGCATAACACACGAACAGGACTATGATAATCAATCTTAATATTTTAGTCGCTTCATCATCCATGGGGCTAATCGCCTCTATCGCCTATTAAATTTACTAATCCCGGCTACAATCCAAATAATCACAACACTCGCAAAATATACCATACTGAACCGGATAAAGAAAGAATTCTGCATGATATATTCCTGGACCGAGCTGGGTTTCTTGAACAATGCCATGCCTAGATCCGCCAGAATGTACTGCAACCAGTAAATCCGGGGAATCGTCGCTATCGACGCCGGGATCAAATATCTCGGAAATTTGATACTGGTCAGCCCGTATGCCAGGTCTGTAAAGCGGATGGCCACCAACGGATTGATCCGCCAGGCAAATACGCCAAGCCATGACCGGCTCCGTTCTACCGCGTCCATCCGGCCTTTCTTCAGCTTCAAGCGGGATTCCACAAATTCGCGTCCCAGGCTGCGACTCAGATGAAACATGATAAACGAGTTGATCACCTCAGCTATCCAGATAAAGATGCTGCTGACCGCCGCGCCAAACAACAGGGCACCGGATACCCGCAGGATATCCTTGGGACCAAACCAAAAGATGGATGTCAACACCACATACAAAACTATAAAAATAGCCCCGGATACCGGTTTGGGATGCGACTCCAGTTTTTGTTTGAGAAGCTCGATGTCATAGCTGAACTGACTGCCCAGATACCATCCCAAAAATATACATGCGATTAAAAGAGCAAACCTGAAATTTCGATTGGATAAAATCTTCATATCAAAATTTTACGGCGATTCCACCACGAGTCGGTCTTAACAGACCGAATTCAAACTACGAACGATACTCCGCAAAAAGATCCGTACTCAAATAACGTTCGCCCGTGCTCGGGATGATAGCGACAATGGTCTTCCCTTTATTTTCTTCCCGGCGCGCCACCTGGATGGCCGCACAAATCGCCGCTCCCGACGAGATACCGCACAAAATTCCTTCCTGCCGCATCGCCTGCTTGGCGTACTCAAAGGCTTCGTCATTATCAATTTGAACAATCTCGTCGATAATATCCGTGTTTAAAATCCCCGGTACAAAACCGGCGCCGATCCCTTGGATTTTGTGCGGGCCAGGCGCTCCGCCCGATAGTACCGGTGATCCCTTGGGTTCGACGGCCACCGTTTTGAAATCCGCCTTTTTGCTTTTCAATGTCTCGGACACCCCGGTAATCGTTCCGCCGGTACCGATCCCGGAAACCAGGATATCAACCTTACCGTTCGTGTCTTTCCAAATCTCTTCGGCTGTCGTTTTACGGTGAATTTCCGGATTCGCGGGATTTTCAAATTGCTGTGGAATGAAATAGTTGCTGTCACCTTCTGCCAGCTCTTTAGCCTTGTTGATCGCGCCTTTCATACCTTCGGCTCCCGGTGTCAGCACCAAATTCGCCCCAAAGGCCTTGAGCAACGATCGTCTTTCAAGACTCATCGTGTCGGGCATGGTCAACGTACACTTGTAACCCTTGACCGCGGCCACAAAAGCCAATGCAATTCCAGTATTCCCGGAAGTCGGCTCAAGAATGACGGTTTTGTCTTTGTCAATCTTTCCCGCCTTTTCTGCCGCCTCGATCATCGCGAAACCGATACGATCCTTAACCGAACCCAACGGATTGAAAAATTCTAACTTCAGTAAAATGTCAGCATGACACCCTTCGCTCAACTTGTTCAGTCTCAATAGTGGCGTCCTTCCGATCAATTCCGTGATATCATTTGCCACATTCATTGTCGTGTCTGTTGCAGATCCCATTCTGACCTCCCATATAAACTCGTATTAAATTGAACTAAAAGTCATTGGTATGACTATTTTTACGATAAATTCGGAATTTCGATTATATCATCCGCCCGATTCAACTGTCAATAAGTATCCCCGGCCTTAACGGCTCAAGCGGACGTTTTCTGCAGATTGGACTCATGATACTTCTTCAAGTAGACCATAAGTAAGGAAATGGCAGCCGGCGTCACTCCGGATATGCGGTTGGCCTGCCCCAGATTGGTGGGCGCGAAACGCTTGAGTTTTTGCCGAATTTCGATGGACAGCCCCGAAACCTCATCAAAATCCAGCTCCTCGGGAATACGGATATTCTCAATGTGCTTGAATTTCTCGATATCCTTGAGCTGGCGCTGAATAAATCCTTCGTATTTGATCTCATACTCGACCTGATCAATAATGGATCGATCATGATTCTTCAAATCGCCGTCATATGGCGCGATGGCTTCATAATTGAGTTCCGGCCGTTTGAGAAGATCTCCCAGGGCCGTCGGCTGAATCAGCGGACTACTCTGATATTTGGCCAGGTGCGCATTGATATCCTTATTGGGGTGAATCCGCGTACTTTTCAGATGGGCAATCTCATGCTGAATGATGTCATACTTTCGCAGCACTTGTTCATGAATAGCCTTATCCAGGATTCCGAACTGCGCTCCGTATTTAGACAGGCGGATATCCGCGTTATCCTCCCGGACAATCAAACGATACTCAACGCGGGATGTAAACATTCGATACGGTTCTTCCGTGCCTTTGGTGGTTAAATCATCGATCAGCACGCCAATATAAGCCTCATCCCGTCCGAGAATAAACGGAGCTTGCTGACGGGCCTTTAACACGGCATTGATCCCGGCCATCAAACCCTGTGCCGCAGCCTCTTCATATCCGGTCGTTCCGTTGATCTGCCCGGCTAGAAATAAACCTTCAATCAAACGGGTTTCCATATTGGCCTTCATTCCCGTCGGAGGAATCACGCCGTGCTCGATGGAATAACCTGGCTGCGTCAACACGGCCTTTTCCAATCCCGGAATAGAATGCACAAACTGTTCCTGAACATCCGCCGGCAATCCGGTTGAAATCCCGTTGGGATAATACTCATCGGTATCTAAACCTTCGGGTTCCAGAAAGATTTGATGACTGTTTTTCGACGAGAACTTGTCTAATTTATCTTCAATCGACGGACAGTAGCGGACTCCCGTCGCATCGATCTGACCGGAATACATCGGCGACAGATGCATATTGTTTAAAATAATCTCATGCGTCCGCTCATTGGTATGCGTGATGTGACATGGCAGAAGCGGTTGATCCGCTGGAATGCGGGGTGTACGGAATGAAAATGGAACAGGCACCGGATCCGAATGCTGTGGCGTCAATTGCGAGAAATCTATGGTTTTTCCGTCGAGACGCGGCGGTGTTCCTGTTTTAAAAAACACAACCTCAAGGCCCAGGTCCTTGAAATTATCCGCTAGGCGCGTCGAGTTAGGCTCCCCAACCCGGCCGCCCGGCGTGATCTGCGGCCCGACATGGATACGTCCCTTTAAAAAAGTCCCGGTCGTAACCACGACACTGGTGCATTCAAAGGTGTGTCCGCCTTCGGTCTTTAATCCGGTAACACGTCCGTTCTTGACAAGAACTTCCGAGGCCTTGTCCTCAAGTATGTCGAGATTTTCCTGCTGACGGATAACTTCTTGAATATATTCTTTGTATAGTTTTCGATCGGACTGACAGCGCGATGAGCGAACGGCCTGGCCTTTGGAGGCATTGAGCTGACGAAACTGGATACCGGTTCGGTCGGCCGCCAACCCCATTTCACCGCCTAGCGCATCGACTTCCTTGACAAGTTGCCCCTTGCCGACACCGCCAATGGCGGGATTACAGCTCATCTGTCCGATGGTATGAAAATAAAAGGTTATCATCAAGGTCTTGGCCCCCATCCGGCTGGCCGACAGCGCCGCCTCAACCCCGGCATGACCACCACCTATCACGATAACATCATAATATTGACTCATTTTTAGGCATATCTCCCTGTAAATATGGACGTATTAAGCTATAAGATAGCGTTATTTGGGAGGATTGTCAACTTCTATCGGGCAGGCCAACTAAGCCCGATTTTTAGGCGGGCAGCAGGTCTCACGGACCACAAGCTCAGGCAGGAGAACAGTTTTGACCTCCGTCTTAACCTTCTGGGAAATGATGCCGACGATGGTCTTGACGGCCTCTTCGGCCATCTGGAACAGCGGTTGGCGGACCGTGGTCAGGGCCACCGGACCGAATAGACAGGCGGGGTTATCATCAAACCCGATCACCGAGATATCCTCGGGCACACGCAGTCCGTTTTCCATAAACACCGTAATGGCCTCAAGGGCCATTTCGTCACTGGCGATAAAGATTGCCGTCGGCCGCTCGTTGAGCTCCAGTAACTGCTCGGCCGCCTGACGGGCGCTTCGCCGGGAATAATCTCCCTCGATCACATACTCATCACGGATTCCCTCATTATGCTGATCAAGATAAGCCTTAAAACCATCGTAACGCTGCGCGCCGGCCTGCGTCGATAATTTACCGGTTATCGTGGCAATGCGTTTGTGACCGAAACCGGTCAGGTACTCCGCGACGGTAGCTCCACCGGCGGTATTGTCTACCGCGATATAGCTGACGTTCAGGTCCTCGACTTGATTGTTAATAATCAATGCCGGTGTCCCCGTTGCCAACGCCGCCTCCACCTGCTTACGATTTTCAATGATATCCGCAAAGATAATCCCGTCGACATTATTGGAGTTGATCGGATTGTTCCCGTCCGTAATATGAAAGACCATGTCCATACGGGCGGCCTCACACGCGTGACCGATACCGCGGATCAATTCTACGGCATAGTAGGAATGAAATATCCCCGGATAACCCGGCATAACCAAACCAATCGCGTTGTTGATCCCGCGCGCCAGCCGTTGCGCGCTGACATTCGGTTTGAATTTAAGCGCGGCGATCGCCTCTTCAACCTTGATGCGGTTTTTGTCCGACACCGTCGAGACGTTGTTGATCACCCGCGATACCGTCGTGATCGACACCTTGGCCCGTTTGGCCACATCCTCGATACTGACTTTCTTTTTAGTCATACCTCACCATTCTTAACTCAATAAAAAAGGGCACGTCATCTCCTGAATCCGTACCCGCGTTCTTGGTGTCTTTGTCATTTACGTTATCGGATAATATCGCCGACCTTCAGCTTGGACCACTGATCCTTGATATCGGCGGCCGAAATATCTTTACGGACCTGAATAATTTCCAGTCGGGCAATATACTTTGAATCCCGGTACACACTGACATCATCACCCAGCTGAATGCCTGACGCCTCACCAATGTCGATAATCACAAAATTATTTTCTTCATTGATACTGACCACCCGTCCATTGTACCCGGGTTCGGTCGCCCCGACATTGAACGTCCGAGCGGACGCCTGATTGGCATGCACCATAATCGGCGGCAGCTGGACCGGATTGGACGACTTGGGCATGTTCTGGGCCGATTGTTTGAACGATCGATCCAGGCTGTCTTTGATCTCCCAGATCTCGTCTATCTTACTCTGGATTAGACTTTCAGCGCTTCCGAGTTCCTTTTCCACCTTATTCTTATCTTGCGTAAGCCGGACAATCGATTTCTGCAATGAACTCTTGGCCGTCACCAGCTTTTTCATATCGCCTCTGAGTTGACGATTTTCATCCTGGATTTTGGCCAGACGATCCGCCACATACTTTTTGTCATTCTTGGTCCGGGCCAACTCTAACGATAAGTTGTTGATCATATTCCCCTTATACTTGATCTCCTGGGCCAGATCGTCACTTTGTGTTCGCAAGGAATCCAGTTCCAGCTTCATCGCTTCATTTTGCTGTTTGAGCTCGACGATCTCGATTGAACTCTGGGCCAATTTCTGCTCCATCTCCTCGATATGAACCTCAAGGGCCGCTTTTTCCGCAAGAAGAGTCGCCCAATATCCTTCGTCTGACGCCGGCGGAATATTTGGTTTACCGGTGTTCTTCTGTGCGACGTTGATGATCCGGTTGGAGGCTCCGGCAATCTCGGTAACCTCGACGGCCGATTCAGCCGAACCGCTTGGCTGCGGCTGTCCGGCCATATCCTGATTCCGAATACTCTTCATGATCTCCAGCTGTTTGTTGAGCTGCTGACGGGTGGAACTGATATTTTGATTGAGATCCGAAATCTTTTTGGTCAGCGCGTCACGTTCGCGTGTGATAACTTCGATTCGGCCTTTCCAGGTGTCACGATCTTTGGTGAGTTCCGCGATTTTGATTTTGAGTTTGTCCGCGTTGTTGCGGGTGGTGGCAAGTGTTTTTTCCAGGTTATTCTTTTCTTTTTCGAGAACCTGGATATCGTCGTTGAGCTTTTTGATCTCCTGAATCTTGACGTGTGTACGCATTTCAGAATCTTCAAGCTCCTGCTCGACGAGAATTTTAGAGTCTTCGACCTTCTGCTTCTCGACTAAAGTGTATCCGGCAAAGGCCAGAACTCCGATAATGAGAAATATTAGTATAAATATACTCTGTTTTGCCGCTTTGGACATTGCACCTTTATATAATACTAATTAATATTTTAGTAAAATATATCAAAGTATCATACCCAACACAAGATAAATCCCTTTTTTTTTGAGTGTTTGCCCAAAAATATATCAGTCATTCACGACGAAAATCACACTTCCAAACGGCAGGATAAACGAACACAAACAAAAAAGGACAGCCTGTTAAGACTGTCCTTTTTATAGCTCAATGATTGCCTAATTCGATATGACTGACTTACTCATAGCGAATTTCGTCAAGGTAAAATACGCAAGCGTCCGGGTTAACTTCCGCCTCGGTCGTCCAGGAAAATCCACCGCTGATGTAAGATAGATCTTTGCCCTGGAGGTCCACCGTGTACTGCTTCCATTTGTCGGACAGAATGACCGGACCGATCACGATTTTGTCCGTATCCGGATAGTCACCTTCGATCCCGCCGAGGGTGAATTCCTGTATCTGCTCGCCGCCCTGATCCCCTTTGGCCCAGAACGTCAGCTTAGTAGCCCCGGTCAGATTAAACCCGCCTTTGCGGCGTCCCCAATTGTTTGCCGGATTCAGCCAGTAAATCCCCGCCCACTGCTGATTTTCCTTGGAGCATTCGACGTCGTAAACGATCTTGATACACGATTTGCCCTTGTGGCAATCCTTCTGCCAGGCACTGTTAAACGAGACGCATTTGCCGTCCGGCATGAATCCTGATGGTACGTAGTGATTGCCGCGCGCTCCTTTATCCGAATACACGTAAAACGGCTTGAAATTTGATTTGGGCGCTTCCTCCCTGGTCGACGCTGCTTTTTTCTCGACCGGCGCCGCTACCTTTTGCGGTTCATCTACCGGATCAGATGGAGCCTTGTTGTGCGGCGCTCCGTCACAGGCTGACAAAGAAACGACAATTGCTCCTAGTAGAAAAAATCTTTTCATGAGTAAAAGTACCTTCCCGAAACGTAAAAATTTGATTAGTGTTTAATCTTTGAGAAATGAGATGTGCCCACCCCGAAACGTAAGCATTGTATCGGGATGGGCATTGAATAGAAAGAAAAAAATGTTCGATTTTGACAGGCCACTCGTTGCGGCTATCGAATCAAACTATGCGTCAAGCTCTTCAAGGGCCTGCTGTGCTGCTTCAGCCGGCTTCCAGAACCAACCGTTTGGATCCCAGCATTGCGCGTAATAGAAATCGTCAACCAATTTCTTGTAAGCTGCGCGCGCTTTGTTGACATCGCCGGCCTTTTTGTAGGCTTCTCCGCGGATGAAAAGTGATGTACCGACATCGTTCAATGCCCAGTAGCTGAAGATTTTATCCTTGGATTCCCACGCGTATTCCGTCAGTGATGCCTGCATTTCAACGGCTTTTTCTTGGTATAGGTCCAGAACTTTGTCCGTGTAGATAACAACTGATTCAGTGTCGTCAGCGCTTAATGCTTTCCACGCCTGAGTAGTCATGAATGAAGATGTGTAGTCACCAAAATCAATGTTTGATCCTGTTTCGATCATCATTAATTTTTCTTTGGCGGCTTCGGCCGGTTTCCAGAACCAACCTTTGGTGTCCCACGCCTGACCATAAGTATAATCGTTGATTACCGTCGAGAAGGCCTCTTTGGCTTCGTCGGTCATGTCGGCTTGACGGAATGCCTCACCACGAATGAAGTATGATGTCGCAACATCATTCAACGCCCAGTAGGCGAATACATCATCGTTTCCGTTAACCGGTTCCGGATATGAATCCAGTTCGTCCTGCATAGCGCGGGCGTCGTTACTGTAAAGCTCGATACATTTGTCGGTGTAGGCAATAACGGCCTCGATGTCACCTTCCTGGAACGCGATCCATGCCTTCGTCGTCAATGTTTCAGAACGGAAATCTCCGAAATTATACGCCATCGCCTGGCCCGGAAAAACTGTACCCATCGATACCGCTAAGATGGCGAATGCTAAAAACAACTTTTTCATTACTTCTCCTCCCTTACCCTTTGTTACGTACTGATACTGTGTTAACGTTAAAGTTTGATCTATACAGAATAAGATCTGTCCAAAAGCGACAAATCTTCTGAATGAGATACTTTATTTTGGCTGTGAATAGAACATTCGTACGTGAATTGATGTGATAAGTATACTATATCCCGGAGGGAATGACAATAAGCCCGCGAATATCGAATTTACGTAAACTATTGACTTAAATAAACTTACATCCTGAGCAAAAATTACTTCTGCTTATTCCATAATTCTTTGTACAGGTAGTAAGCTTGACGTGGCTGTCTGAGGAAAGGACTGCTCTGACCATCACCCTGCGCAACAAGACCAAACCACTCTTCGTAATAGTACCCTCCAGGAAACGGACCTACTGTATCAGATTTTTTGTCATGACGATACGGCTCGTAATTCTTCCACCACTCGTCGAGATATTCAAAGACCACACCACCGATGGCGTTTCCGACACCGCGCGGTTGACCGGCTGAATTTTCGTAAATATCCATCCAGTTGCCGCGATGATAATCGGCCTGGGCCTTTTCGGCTTCTTCAAGCGTCAAATGACGGGCGAATGCCGGCGCTCCGTACTCCATGATGAACGCAGGTTTTGAGTTATTCGTTGCCTGTGACACCTGCTCCCAGAACGATCCAAATCCGTAGTCTCCCCGGTAAACATTCGCCGCAAAGATGTCGATATTAGGCGAATGCTCGGCGAACTTATCAAGGAACAACGTGTCCCCGTTTCCTAAGGCCACCGGGTGATTCGGATCGACGGACTTGATCCATTGCGCCACCTCATCGGCAAACTTAAAGTAGGCCACCGGCTTTTTGTCCGCGTTACAGGCTACTCCGTAATTGTTTTCATTTCCAAGCAGCCAGAACAGAATGTATGGCTCATCCTTATGCTCCATCACCATCTGCTTGACCTTTTCCATCATATTCTTTTTGTGCTCTTCGTTTTCGTAATCAGTTCCATCAGCCCATCCGGCGCCGGAACCAATCGCGTACTTACCAAGGAAATCACCCAGAATCACACGGATACCATACTCTTTATATAGCTTTCGCAAGACTTCCTTATTCGGTGTCGTCGGAATATGATAGAAGCGGATGGTGTTAACGCCCATCTCTTTCATTAATTGAAAATCTCCCACCACCGGTTCATCCGGGTCCTGCTTGTTGTTCCGGTTGGCATCGACCCAGGTCTCAAACGGCCCGTCTGGAATTCCATTGTCATTGGTGTCTTCTTCCATCCAGTTTTCGAGCGTACCCTTATTGGGCGACTGGCCTACCTTGGTCGGATCATAGGTCATTCCGTGAATCATATACGGTTTGCCATCGACCATCAAATTCCAGTGTCCATTGCTGTATTTGACCAATTGCACCTCACCTGTTCCCTTGGTCTCTACAATTTCGCCTAGCTCTGATTTCTCTTCCCATGGCAACTGATCTTTGACCCGATCAACAAAACCTTTCTTGACGATCTTTCCGGGCCAGGTGATAATCCCATCGTTTTTCGTATCGTTATCAAATCCATTCTGAACTTCGATCTTCATCCATCGATCCTCGAGGTTCAATTCAGGATGCGTTCGAAGAATGTGACGAATCTTGGCAATCGCGGCCTGACCGGGATACCATGGCGTCTGCCAGTATGTGTACCCTACCGTCTTTGGATAATGAACGATTAGCGCGTGGTATGCCTTTAGCGCTTCGTGCAGCAGTCCCGCCTTCTCAAGGACCATCCCCACGTAGAACATACGGACGCCCCACGGTTCCGGCGCGGTAAACCATTTAAAGTACGCGGCCTCCAAATCTTCACTATTGACAAAATCCCAGTGGCTGCCTTCTAAACGACCTTCCGCCTTTAGTTTCTTGTAAGCCGGATTCTTGTAGATATCGCCGGTATTGGGATATATCCCTTCACCCAAGGCCATTTTGAGACCGTCCACGTCGGTCATGCGGTAACGGTATTTGTCGGTTCCTACGTTGGTGAACTTACCGTACTTGGTATAATCAATAACCTTTTCAGTTCCGATAGTGTGCAGTGTCGGCACGGTTCGCAATATCTGCGATAAGTCAATCTCTTCTTCTTCGTCTATGCCAAGCATGACATTGATACTCAGCTGGCTTTTCTCAGCGATAGACCACAGGGCTCCGGTGCGCGGGTCCCACGACTGCGCCCAACCGAAATTGTCGATGATATGTTGAAACTTGGCGATGGCCTCTTCTTTCTTACCGGAGTTCATCGTATATTCGGCCTCAATAAACAGACATGTTCCGTAGTCATTCAGCGGCTGGTAAATTTCCTTTTCGGTGATACCCGGAAATTTTGTCAGCTCACTTTGCTGCTGCTTGGCCTCTTCTTCGTTGTAGGCCAGACATTGCTCGATAAGACTATCCAACCGTTCTTTTTTACGCTGGGCCGATGCCTCCCACGATTTGTTGACGATTTCATGGCGGGCAATGACTTCTTCTTCCGCCGCGGCAGGTTGCGCTGCCATGAGACATAGCTGTAATACCAGGATGTTTGTAAAAATCGTTTTATTCATAGTCATAGTTCCCTCGTCGCAGGCATATAGACCCGGGACACATATCGGCTTTACGGAAGAACTCATGTCTCCCGTTTAATTAGTATTTATGATTTTATCGAGCCGGCCTTAACCAACTACGGCACCGGACGACAGTCCTTTGATGATATGTTTCTGCATCGCCAGATACAGCAAAATAATCGGCACCGCTGATATCGTCAGGGCCGCCATTAATAAAGAGTAGTCCACACTATGCTTTCCGGCAAAGGCCATCAGTCCCCGCTGCAGCGGCATAAGTTTATCGTCGCTCAACAGCAGCTGAGCCAGGATATATTCGTTCCAGACGTTCAACGAATTAAAGATGACGATAACCGCAACGGCTGGCCGGGCCAGCGGCAATGCCACATTCCACCAGATCTGCCATTTCGAACAGCCATCAATTCTCGCTGCATCCTCGAGGTCAGACGGCATCTTGTCAAAAAAAGTCTTTAATAGAATGATACTCAATGACAGACCGACATTGATCATACAAAGTATATACCCTATTCGCGTGTTTGCCATCCCCAGCTTGTTCATCAGGACAAACAACGGAACAAAACTCCCCGGCAACGGGATCATCATCGCGATAACGAACATATAGTAGAAGGCATCACGTCCCCAGAATTTCAGCCGCGAAAAGGCAAAGGCCGCCAGCGATGACACCAGCACAATCCCGACAACAACACTGACGGTATAAAGAATACTGTTGAAGAAATACACACCAAACCCGCCCTTGGTCCAGGCGTCGGCATAATTTCCAAAATTGATCACGCTCGGGATCAGACCCTTATCCGTGAAGACCGTCTGATTATCCATCAAAGAACAGCGAAACATCCAGAACAACGGAAACAGACAAGTTAAGGCCACCGAAAGCAGAAATGCGTGAAGGCCTAGGTATTTGAGATTCCGTTTAGTGGGTTCATTCATTTATTGATTACTCCTTATATAACACTATGCCTGTTTCATTTTATTCGAGAACAACTTCATGATCGTGGATACCGCTATCAGGATAATCGCGAAGTTAACCCCCATCGCACACGCGTATCCAAACTGTTTGGTCCCCTGCATGGCCGCGAGAATCCGCGTCACCGGCACCTCTGTATGGAAAACCAACCCCTGTCCGACCATCGATAGGACAAGGATGAAGGCCTGCATGGCCCCCAAGACCGTAAGGATGACCACCACCAGCATGACCGGTACCATCATCGGCATCGTCACGTTCCAAAATTGCGACCAGCTGCTGGCCCCGTCGACTTTGGCCGCTTCGTATAATTGTTTGTCGATCGTCTGCAGACCGGCCAGCAACATGATGAATCCCCAGCCAAACCCCTGCCAGCAATGCACAATCGCGATCATGGTTAAAGCCGTTTTAGGATCTGATAACCAGTTGTTCGCCAGGTGGCTTAATCCAATCTGACTCAAAAAGTGATTGAGCAGTCCGATATGCTGTCCGTCCTGCTGACCGGCATAAAGAATCCACCGCCAGATCAGACCGACAACAACCTGCGATAAGACCGGCGGAATAAAGAACACCACGCGGTAGAATTTCTTAAACCGGATCTCCCGGTCACAGGCCAATGCCAGCATAAACGCCAGCACGTTTTGAAATGTCAACGCCCACAGCGTGATGTACGTGGCGTTCCAAATCGACTTCCACCAGATCTTGTCGACCATCAATTCCTGAAAATTGCGGAAACCGACAAAGATCTTCGGACCAATCCCCTTCCACTCATGCAGCGATAGATTGAGGATGTCGTAAAACGGGTAGATATAGAATATAGAGAAAATGACGACGGCGGGGATGATGAACAGATAGTTCTCCGCCATGCTTTTCATATCTTTTTTAGGCTTGGGGGTTGTGGCAGTGGTCATAATTATTGTCTTCGCTTGGCTTTTTCGGTTTCACGTTCCTTGACCGCCTGAACCTCACTGGCAACCTGTTTAGGAGTCTTCTCGCCGATGATAATCGACTGGATCCCCTTGTCAAAGGCCTCCGTTACCGCCGGAAGCTCATTATACTTCCAGATCGTCGGATGGGTGGTATTGTCCATCACACTGGCAAAATCAGCCAGGACTTCCGGAATAGACTCCAACGCCTTGCGGTTTGCCGGCAAATTACGTGTTTCTTTGGCCAGCAGCGCCTGTTGCTTCTCAGCCGATAACCACTTCAAAAAGGCAATGGCCTTGTCTTTGCGCGTCGAGGTTTCTTTCACAACAAACGATGATCCGGCCCCGCCCCAAATCTTCATTGGACGTTTGGGGTTGATCGTCGGCGGGAGCATCGCGCTGTACTCTAGACTGGGATTCATGTCATGATAAACATTCACACACCACGAACCGTTGTAGGCAAATGCCGCGCGTTCCAACGCGAAATCTTGTTCGGCCTCTTTGTTGGGCTTGGTCACGATCCCTTCCATAAAGGCGCCGGCCTCACTTAAGGTCTTAAAAACATTTAGAACCTTAATCCAATCGGGATCGGTGTACTTGACATCACCTTTGTACGTGGCCATCACCTTTTCTTCACCCATAATGTTGAAGGCATAATTGGAGGCAAACGCATCGGCCATCCAGATCTCTCCCCAACCGGAAACCAATCCGGAAACCCCTACCCTTTTAAGGGCCTTGATGGAGGCCAGAAATTCACTGAAATTTGTCGGGGCCTTTTTGATCCCGGCCTTGGCCAGCAGCTTTTTGTTGTAAAGCATTTGGATATTCGTTACGTCAATCGGAACCCCATAAATCCCCGGTTCGATCCCGTAGATATTATCCGGTTTAAAACGGTTCACATCCAGCGCCTTGGGAAACATGCTTTTTTCCCATGCCCCTCCGTCCTTGGCGAATTCTTCGGTCAAATTGGCTACGAATCCGTAGCGGATAAAGTCGGCAAAGATTTCTTTTTTATCGAGGATTCCAAAAATGTCGGGAAGGGTGTTGGCTTGAGATGAAGCGGTGATTCGTTGAGAATATGAATCGGATGGAGCGAAAAGTTCAATTTTGATTTTGACGCCGGTTTCTTGTTCGTACTGCTGGGCCAGCTGCTGCAGAACCGCGTCCCGATCGGTCATCCAGTGCCACATGGTCACTTGATTGGGATCTTCTTTACTGCCTCCGCAACCGGTGCAAGCAACTATCACACCAGAACAAATTAAAACCAGGACAACTGCGACAAAAGAAAACTTTTTCATATAAGCTCCAATGGTATTGATATTGTTAAGTTTAGGAGTATATCATGGCGTAAAAAAAATGTCAAAAGGGTATATTTATTTGCGCGCGACGAGTTTGACCGTGATTTCGACATCGCCATCACAACTCTCAATCATTGAGCGCGGGACCGTGACAGACGGCTCAATGGCGTCATTGAGATCCAGAACTTGTCCGTTAACCCCCACCGATCCGATGCCATAGGCCGGAAAATCGAGTTGCTGCGGGTTCTCGTAATTCACATGAATCCGCTTGGAAGCAAAATGACAGCTCACGCCGGACGTACCGGCGTCAGAGAACTGCTCCTTCACCAGTTTGGGATGCAGCGATAAATCCCCGCGATGTCCCACCACTCCAAAGACCTGGGTCAATTGCGTCAGGACCAGCCAGCTGGCCGATCCGGTCAGATAGTGATACATCCCCAGACCGGTTGAATCAAAATATTCCGGCACCCCCGGGAAAATCCGGCTTTGATCGGTATCGACACTCATGTCGTAAATCGATTTGAGGACTTCATACCCCGCATGCACGGCATTGCGCTTATACAAGGCAAACGCATACATGACGATCATATGACTGAAAAAGGCGCCGTTCTCCTTGGTGCCAAAAGCAAATCCAAACGCCCGTCCCAATTCCAGGTAATGATCTTTCTTGAAATCTGAATTCAAACGGAATCCGCCAAGCTTGGGATCCTTGAGATAGGTCCGCACCGATTCGATGACATCTTCAATGTCTTTGTCATCGGCCAATCCGCTCATGAGCGGAAAGACCTGACCGGTCAAGGTCATGCGGACCACATCATCGCACTCGCCTTCGACCCGCTGCCCGACATTATCGTAGTACCCGTTGAACCACGTATGTGGACCGACTGTCACCTTTTCCTGACGTCGGATGTGCTCAAATAACCACTCACCCTTTTTACGCAAATCCCGGGCCAGGTCACGAATCTCTACACGGACCTTTTCACCCGACGAGTTGGGTTCGACCGCGTTACAATACTGCTCAAACAGCAAAGCCGTCTTGGCCTTGATATCGTTGTAATCAATCGGCGATCCGAGTGTATCCAGCAATATCTGCACTTCACGTGACAGTTCAAGCTCAGACAGATCTAGTTCATCCGCCAGGTCTTCAACCGTCTGCGCCAACAGCACCAGATTTCCGGCGTAAAAACTGGCGAAGGTCACACTCTCACCGCGACGATAGGCCATATCCAGCCCGTCATTCCAGTCGGCATGTTCCAGACGAATAATATTGTGTTCGCCGACATTGAAAAATTGCACCAGGTGCTGGATCAGCAGATGTTCAATAACCGTCCCGCGCACCTCTTCACCTGATTCATCCCGATGCGTGTTTCCTTCCTTGTCCGTCCACAGGTCATCTTTTTTACGCGTTCGGGAAAGCAATCGATCCTTGAAATAAGGCACCTCTTTCAGCAATATTCCATAGTCGCCGGTTTGATGCACATACAGCATGACCGTCTGCAACGGCCATACCCCGTGGTCCATCCATACCCGCGAAATCGCATTGCGGTCGGCGACAAATTCGCCCGGCCCCGACCCGATAATCGTCGCGTTCGATCCGTCCATCCGGACTCCCGCAAAATTATCGACGAGCATACTCTTGATTTGCTCGGGTTCGATCAATATCAATGAAAGCAGATCCTGCCAGATATCACGCCAGCCTTTACCACCTTTGCCGTAGTCGTGGTCCGGCAGAAACGAACACCCGAAGATACGTCGTAACACCGGCTGCAGCACCACCCACCGCATCCAGGCGTTGAAATTCTCATCCCCCGAACGAAACACAATCGACTCGGTCTTGTCGGCCCAATACTTTATGTTGGCGGCCAGCGCAGCCTCTACGTTTTGGGTTGAGCTGTAACGCTCAAAAACCTCAGCCACCTTATTTGTGTGACTGACCATCCCTGTCATCACGATGTAATCACGGGATGCGCCAGGCTTTAATGTCACCGTCTTAAACCGCAATGCCCCGGCCACTTCCTTGCCATTAAGCTCTTCTTCACTCAGCGTCACGGGCGCATGATTCTTAACAACCGCCTCCGGCCGGAACAGATCGCCGGCGGCGCCGCAAAAGCTTTCGATCGTCGGGAACGTCCCTTGAATCGCCGTTCCATCGCCCTCACATCCCGCGACAAAGTAGACGTCCATATTCGCCAGATGCCCTTCTTCGTTGAACCGCATGGTGGGCGTTACGATGACGCCCTGTTGGGTTTGCCGGGTTCGATGCAGCAGACTGGTGACATGTTCATGGTCATGCTTGTTGGACAAGGCCCGTGCGAATAACGGCACAGCCGCCGTCGGCGTGACAGTTAGATCCTGATCCGAAACATTTGTCACCCTGAAGCGGATCAACTCGACATTGTCGCCGTTGGATGGCACAAAGGTTAAAACGCTCGTCGACAAACCGTGCTTGGCATGCGTCCGGGTCACGTCGAACCAGAGCTGCCCGGCCTCAATCGCCGTCGTGATGTGATCGTCATGCGGATCACCGACCGAAAAAACACCACTCGGTGTGTGCAGATAAAAACTGCGAAGCGGATTACGCAAATCCTGCGTTGATACCGGCTTGGTTAAGTACCGGTCTTTGTCGATCTTGATATCGCCGCTCAGGTAGGGTGTTACAGCGGACTTGATGTTGCGCGCGGTCGGACCGCATAAAGGAAAATAAGTTGTACGGGATTCAGCACCGTTTTCACAGATAAAATCCCCTTGATCATTCAGGTATTTATAAAGGGATGGATGCGTCATAACTATTAAGATTAAGTGATTAGTCCAATAAAAACTCGGAGGAGTTTAGCACGACACAGTTGAATCGGTCAAGGTTAAATAATGAGGCTTCAGCCGAGGGAGAGATTAGAGGCTGAATTTGTAGAGGCGTGAGACAGGCATGAGCTGGACTTTGTGGAATTTGACCCCCACGTCCCAGAAATTCTCCGATGATTTGCGGATCCAGACCACCTCTCCACGCATATCCATGGGGGATTGGTTGTCCGGCAATTTGACCTCCAGCGATATTTTGTCGTGGAGGAACAGACGGGTACGGGTGGCAAGCTGCGCCCCAAAGGCCGAGGCGTTCCGGAGATACAAATTTTCTCCAAAATCATCCCGCTCGTCCTTGAACTTGGCCGGGAATTTGGCGGCGAAACGTTTGAATAGCCGACGGTCGTCACTTCTGATTTCAGTATCCATTACTTCCATGTGGACCACCTACCGTAACTTAAGAAAAATACTTTTTGAGGCGCATCTTCGAGCCGTGTAATACGTCTTCGAAGGTCACCCCGATGCGATAATTTGACGAACCCTTGATGGCCTGTGACCAGGTCACCTTACCGATGACGAAAACAGGATTGTCATCTTCATAAAGGTCCAGTTCGATAGGAATTTTTTGGTTGAGGGGAATTCGGTGTGACGAAACAAATCCGAGACCACCCTTACTGATATCCACCACGTTTGTCGACTCAAAAACACTGCCTTTCTTCCCATCCAACGGAACCGCACAACTCAATCTTTTGCTTTTTCGCTTGTTTTCGTCTTTGTTCATTTGACTTTTTTATGTAAAGGTTTGCCTTGATTCTTAGTGTATCAAGGTTACCAGTTTTTTCAACAATTATCTGGATTATTTTCGACGAAAATTCGCGATATCCAAGAAAACGCTTTCTCAATATTTGCTTCTAGTTTAAATATATCTGACGGATTTATGATTTGCAATAGAGGGTCGGCATTTTATTGAAAAAATAATATCAAATCACAAAAAAATCGAGTCGTAAACTTGTTGCGGCGAAACAAGTTTTAAGCATCGATTATCACGGCAGGCGGAGTTCCGATGATTGTAAACCGACAGGCACGGAGAGCACGCTAATTGGACATAAAAGACATGGCTGTTTGGACTCAACGAGGCAAAAATACGGGGCGTTTCCGGTCCGAATAAAACATATTGGGCGACAGGCGTTAAGGCCGCCAAATGGGCCGTACCCGAGTCATTGGTCACCAGTGCCCTGGCCTGTGAAAACAGGGCCATAATGTCCCGCATTCCGGTCTTTCCGATGAGATCCAGACATCGGTCAGGGTCAGATATAGCCTCGCGGATCTGCTCGGCTTTTCGGCCTCGATCCATCACGCCGATCAGCAACACCTGATGGTCCGGATCTTTGAGAATCTTTTGGACCAGCTCAACAAAATTCTCCACAGGCCACTCCCGCAACGGGATACGTCCCTCCCCCGGCCCGATCAAATACAGCTTCTTGGTAAAGTCCACCCCCAGCTTGGACAGACGGTTCTGCATCGTCTCCAGCTGCTTGGCCGAGGGTTCATAGACCGGAAGCTTGATGGCATCCTTCGGGATATGCTGGTCTGATTCCGGACTGGACTTTTCATCCAGCCGGATATACTCTCCCATCGAGTAATACATCTCGCTGATATGCAAATATGAATTGTACGCAACACGATGAGTAAACAGGTTGCCGCGATAAACACCTTCAATCTTATAGCGATGAAATCCAATACGTCGCTTCGCGCCGCTCAAATAACTTAGTATCGCCGTAAACCTGGAAAAGAATTCTAGATCAATCACTACATCAAATTTCTCCTTACGCATGCGTCCAATGATCCGAAAAACATCGATGATGAATTGGAACAGCGACCGGTCCCGGATGGTCCACAAATGCCGCGAACTCACACCATCGAGCACGTCAAACAAATCCTCATTGCTTTTGAAGGTCAGGAAATAAATCTTGGCGCCGGGATACTCGGATTTGATCCGCGTAATCAGCGGATGCGACAGGACAATCGCCCCCATCTCCGACGGTTTGATCAACAAGATCTTACGCGGTTTTTTACGCGACGTTTTACGTGGTGACAGACTGCACACGAGCGAGTTAACCATCGTCAAAACAAAACACAATGGGATCCCGATCCAATAGTCGATTTGTTTCATGAACTGAAAATTCATACCCAATCCTTGCCACTCTAATACAATGAATCCAAAACTTTATCCGCGATATTTTCCGCCAGCTGCCGATTGCCCGCCGGCGTCAGATGACCAAAATCACCGGCAAAGGTATCCACAAAATACTGACCATAAGATCCGTTTTGTACGGCCTGTTTAAAACTCCGCTCATTGTCCACAAAGGTCACACGGGCGTCGGCCCCCAACATGTCTTTGAGCGGCTTCAGACGGCGCATCGGATACTGCACCGCGACGTGTTTGATGCCTCGACGGAGAATTTGCCGGCTGATCGCCCGATAATTCTCAGCTGTATCATTCATCTGGTAGTTGCGGCCCAATCGTTCAGCTAGCTCGAATAAACGCTGTGACGCCTGATGATCGCCCTGAACCAGGGCAAAACTCGCCCGCAACTTGGCCAACAAATAATTATTCGGCAAACGTTCCTCCGCTTCAGCCAGAATGTCTTTAAGCTTAGCATATTTTTGCTGCTGAAAGTACAACTGCGCCAGCAGTTCATACGCCTGTTCGGACTGCGGCACATTCGCCTTCAGAGCCTGAATGGTCTGCTCGGCCATGGGATAGTCCCGGACGTAGTAGTAGCGCTCGATCAGTTTGGTATACGGCTCCTCGATGGACGGATCAAGCGCGATCGCCTTGTTAAACAGCTCGACGGATTCTTCGTGACGCGCGTAATATGCGGCAATACTCCCGAGCATCTCATAGATTTCGGGGTGGTCCGGCTGCGCCGTCCGCGCCTGGTTCAACAGATTCCCGGCCGCGGTGAAGTTCATGGCATCCATTTGCCGATGCGCCATTTCAATCAGCCGGTCAGGTTCGACATTGGACACCTCATAATTCCAAAAATCATAACCCGACGTATCATCTGTATCGTCCGACAATTTTTCGGATCCGTGCCGGCCAATATGCCGGATCAACTGAACCACCTTTAACCGGCCGATCAGACGCATCGGCCATGCCGATTCGGATTCCCGGGCAGGGTTATACACATCGTGACGATCGTCATTGATGCCGATCATCGTGATCACCATATCCGGATGATATTTATCCAGATTCTCTTCCAGTCCGTCGAGAATCAGCTCGGACGTTGTTCCCATGACACCGGCGTTCACAACACTGAAGCGCATATCGGACCGCCGCTCGTTCAATACTTGTTCCAACACCGCCGGATAAGAATGCTGTACCGATCCGGCAAATGTCGTCGATTCGCCCAGACAGAGAATACGGTACACGCCTTGTTCACGGGTCGCCGCACGGTTCTGCAGATTCTGCGTTAATGCGATCACACCGCCGAACATGCGCATGATGATCTCGATCACGACCAGCGCGATGATACAACCGAATCCGGCTAGTAATATTCGCTGTCTCAAATTCGTCGCGGATCGCATCTGCCTATTTCTTTTTGGAAAATAAAAGTTTGATTACGTCGCTCATCGCGGTGGTGACAACATTGAAGTCAGCGCCGGTCGAATGTCCCTGTGCGCGCGGAAAATGCTGGATCGGTACCTCCCGGATCCGCGCCCCCATTTTCTGAGCATTGATGAAGACATGGGTGTAGAACGCACCCGCGTGTGTGTTGATCCCGGCCACGTCGAGGAACTTACGCTTGAATATCTTAAATCCGCAATTGATATCACGGGACTTCACCCCGAAGATCAGCCGGACAAACGCCGTGTATGTCTTGCCCAGAAACCGGCGATACGCCGAATCCATCCGCCTGGCCCGGTAGCCGCTGACAATGTCATAATCATTTACATAGGGCCAGGCATCGCTGAGCGAACCCAACTTGATTTGTCCGTCCGCATCCATCAGCAAAATTCGCTCATATTGAGCCGCTTGTATGCCGGTGATCAACGCCGCCCCATAACCCTGATTTGAGGTATGCGACAGGACTTTTAAGGACGGATGTGCGGCTGACAGGTCATTGAGTATTTTCAGCGACGCATCCGTGCTGCCGTCGTTGACAACGAGAAATTCGTACTCATCGATAACCGACTGCTGCTTCATGTAGTCGACACATTGCTGGATTGTCTCAGTAATCGTTTGGGATTCGTTATAGACCGGCAGGATAATGGAAAGTGATCTGGCTTGGCTCATATCAGAGTTATCAACCGCCCCATAAAAAGTTGCGCGCTGCGCATTAAGGTCAACATATTGGAACTGCGCAGATACGATGGTCGCAGGTAATACCGGAAATAAGATTTCCGGATGTATCGGTCAATGTGCTTATTGGTTTTAAGATCCTTGAGATAAACGTTGGCATCGAGATACGGATAGACTTTATGGAATGAAACGAAATTGGTATTGAGATCCTTGGCAAACTGGAACGTCTCCTCGCGGTCGGTCTTGTCTTCGTCTTTGAGCCCGTACATGTAAAACGCCAGCGTTTTGATGCCCGCCTCCCGGCAAAGCTCGACGCCGGCCTTGATCTGCTCGGGACTGATATTTTTATTGGTCAGATCCAAATATTTGCGCGTACCGCTCTCCACGCCGACATGGATCAGCTGACATCCGGCCTGCTTCATTTTGGCCAGGATCTCGGCGTCAACGGAATCCGCCCGGGTCTGACAGCACCATTTGAAATTATAGTCCTTCTCAATCAGAAAATCACACAACGCGGATACCGCCGATCGATAATGCAGAAACTCGAGATCCATAAAATACGCGGTCCGCACCCCATGCTCCTCGACGGCCACCCGGACCTCTTCACATATCTGTTCCGGCGTTTTAACCCGTAGCCGCGGTTCGTACATAATCTTGTTGCAGAATTTACATCCGAAATTGCATCCGCGCCCCAGCTCGAAAAGCATAAAATTCTTTCCGAGAATTTCGTAAAAATATTTTTTAACATCCAAGAGATGAAACGCCGGTACCGGTAAATCCGTTAATTCAAAATTCCCGCGATCAATCGTCGACATGATCACATTGTCCTGATAGTACGTAATCCCCGTGATATCCGAAAATTCTTTGCCGGCACATATATCGTCCACAATGTATTCCGGACCGCCCCGGATCACGGCCCGGGTCTGCGTGCGCTCAAGGATCTCGCGTGAATTTACCGTTCCGTGATAACCCATCACATAGAGTTCATCCGTCACCTCCCGGATATTATCCACCGTTTCAAAAAAAGTGTCCATGCTGATATTCGGACACTGCCAACGGTCGAGCGACGACGACGTGATAAAGACTTTGTCATAACCTTTCACATAGGATTGGATCTTCGACGGTTTGATCCGTTCGGCATGCGCATCAAGAATCCGCACATCATGCCCGCGCTGTTCAAGAATCGCCGCGCAATTCGCCAGCGACAACGGCGGCCAGATCCGGTTATAGGTGTGCTCCCCTTTACCGTAGGGATATGGCCAGTAAGGTTTGATCAATAAGATATTCATCGTTTTAAAAGTGTTCAACAATCTGTTTAATCGTCTGAATCAATGTGTCAGCTTCGTCACGGGTGTTGTAAAGGTACAGCGACACCCGAACACTTTCCGGCAATCGATACCGTTTGTATCCCGCGTGACAGCAATGCACGCCGCTGCGGACCATAATATTGGACGTCTGGTCCAGCAAGATCGATAATTCACCGGCGTCCATTCCTTCGACAGCGAAATTAATAATGCCCGAACGCGCCGCGCTATCAGCCGGGCCGATCAATCGGATTTTGTCTAAGCCGCCGATGGCATCCGTGATGTATTGATTCAGGTCGGCCACATGCGCTTGTATGTTTTCAAGTTTGACCTGCCTTAAATAATCAATCGCCGCGGTGACCCCGCAGGCGCCGGCATAATTCTGCAGGCCGGCTTCAAACCGTTCCGGAATCTTGGTCAGGACAAATGAGTTATAACTCACATCGTCGACGGTCTCTCCCCCGACGACAAACGGATGCATCGCCTGCAGATGTTTTTTCTTGGCGTACAGACACCCCATACCGCTTGGCCCCAGCATCTTGTGAAATGAAAATGCCAGAAAGTCCACATCGAGCGCCTGCACATCAATAGGTTTGTGCGCCACACTTTGCGCCGCATCCACCAGCACAAACGCCCCGTGATCATGCGACAACTCGATAATCTCTTTGAGCGGCAATGTCACACCGGTCACATGGCTGGTATGCACAACACTGACCAGTTTCACACCTGTCTGAAGCTGTTTGACAAATTTATCACGGTCAAAGCTCAGGTCGTCCGATAACGAGAAAATCTTGTGCTTTAGCCCGCGCGTCTTGGCCGCGACGAGCCAGGGAATATAATTGGAGTTGTGCTCCAAATCACTTGTTAAGATCGAATCCCCGTCGCTGAATGGAAATTCATTCGCCACGAGATTGATCGACTCGGTCGCGTTGCGGGTAAAAATAATCTCGTCGGCATCCTCGGCCCGAATAAAATCCCTGACCGACCGCTTGGCCTCCTCATATTTACTCGTTGTTTGACGGCCGAACTTATGGACCGAACGCCGATGACAGCTGGGATGAGACGTATAGTACGCATTCATCGCGTCAATCACGGCCTGCGGACGTAACGTTACGCAGGCATTGTCCATATAGATGTACCGGGCCTTTTTGTCCTGCAGCGCGGGAAAGTCAGCCCGGATCGATTCAACATTTAAAGACATAGTAAGATCTAAGACCTAAACAAAACGATGATGGGAATCATCAGAGCGATCCACATCACACTAAACACGGTTAAATTAAAATGACGGTACACCCAGCCCGATACCCGCGGCGACAATTTAAACAGACCTCCGGCCAGACGGCAGCGGTACAACGGAATAAACTTGGTTTGATGGATCAAACGGGTGTTGGCCCGGATGATAACACCGACTTGTTCACACAGTCGGCGTACCGGCGACACCAATACCCCGACCAGCCACAACACCGGATAAACGAGCACACACACAATCAGCATCGGCAGCGACAGCGTCAAAACCCCCACCACCGTCGGTCCTTTTTCGTGTGTATTAAATCCGCAGCAACCCGTGTCTCCGATCATAACTTAGCGCTCCAATAGTTTGTAGATCCGGCTTTTGGTGCCATTATTGACAAAATCATCCAGATGGGTCGTTAAGGCCCGGATTTTATCCCGATAAAAATCGACTGTCGCGTCCTGATATTCATCATACGTATGATCCGCCAGATAATACCAGTGCACGAACACATTGAACAGGATAAACTGAAAACATCGCGGCTGCATCTTTCGGTCCAATTCGGTTCCCTTGACATTCTCCGACGGCATCAATCCCAACTCATATAGCTTGCGTCCGGTGGTATTTGCCTTGGTCTCGCGACTGCAGGCGACCGGCTGCTCCCCGCCTTCCGACGGCAATATGCGCTCCAAATGCAACCGGTCCGCAAATTCAATATTCTGCGGGCCTTCATACTTAAAGACCGGATTGGAATAAGTGATACCGTATCGCGTGTACATATCGCCATACTCTTTTATCACATTGGCCATCTGCGCCGGGAACAAATGCATCCCTTGATTGGCCCCGTCACACACATTGGGAATCTTGTTTTCCAGACAAAAGACCACTGTCCGGATATGCATCGCCAATTTACAGAGCCCGCAGATCGTCAGCAGAAAAAATCCATGCTTACGGATATTCTGCAGATACCGCTCGTAAAACACAAAGCGTGTCAGCTTTTCAACCTTGATGATATGAAACTCAAACTTATCCTTGCCGTACTTGTCCTGCAGCTTCTTGACATTGATCTTGGGATTGGTCACCGAGGAAAAGGCAAACCGGTCGTAGGTGATCAGATGGATCTTGTCATATTGCTCCGCCATCAGCGCCGCCGTCAGCGTCGAATCAGTTCCGCCGGAGAATAATGTCGCTGTCTCATTGAGCTTCATATTTGGCCTTCTCCGCTTTGGCTTTTTCCAATTCCTTGATGATAAATTTAAGGATCACGATATAGGTCAAATGAATAAACTGCGTGATCCATCCTAATATTTCAATATAGATACACCGCAACTTCCACGGCAGGATCAATCCGATGCCGCACAATACAAAGGCCATGCATTTGCGTATCCATTTCATATTATCTCGATGTGTTCACCACCGCTGCCGAAACCTGGGGCTCATCCTTACCGCGTGCCTGCTCCGTCAAATTCTGTACAATATAGGCCTGCAGCATCAGGCTCATAGCGGTCATTAAGTTTTTAAAATATTTCCACTTGCTCGGGTATTTCTTAAACCCGCGAACAATCCGTCGGGGATTTAGATAAAACCGGCGTTGCGCCTTGAGGATCAACCGGTTTAATTCGGCGGGGCTCACCTGCGCCTGCGACCGGTTCACGGAATAATATGCGATATCCTTGATGCTCTCATGCAACGACCGGTCATTGACGTCGGGTGAATGCGCGCTCTGATAGATCTTGTTAACATCATCATAGTTCGTCGCTTTAAAAAACGAGGCCACATCCAGATCCGACTTAACGGCAAAATCGATGGTTTGCTGGATCTCTTCAGCGGTCTCGGTCGCGTGGCCCAGCATAAAATATCCGCCGACAATAATCCCTTCGTTGGACGCCTGCGCTATGCGATCCCTGACCTGTTCCAGATTGAGATTTTTTCTAAAAGCCTTCTGCAGCCGCCGCGTCGCCGATTCAATCCCATATACCAATTTGTAGGTCCCGGCCTTACGCATCCACGACAGCAGCTCATCGGTCATGATGTCCGCGCGAACACCGTGCGGAAACGCCAGACTGATCTTTAATCCGGACTCGACAATCAACTGACAAATACGGATCGCGCGTTCATTATCGTAGTTAAACACCGGATCATAAATGTGAAATTCTTTGACCCCGAAACGTTCATGCAGAAACTTGATCTCATCCACCACATGCTCCGGCGAACGGGCCAGAAACTTTTTTCCATAGGTCTCACGGCAAAATGTACACTTAAACGGACAGCCCCGCTGCGTCAGGATCGGGATATAAAAATCTTCCTTGATCGCGCCATTCCAGTTGAGATAACCGGCGTAAAGCTTGATATCGATCAGGTCCCAGGCCCCGGCTGTAATGTTAAACGCATCGAGGTTATCCGGATACTCACGCGGCGGCGTCACCACGCGCTCTCCCGAGCGATCAAAAATCAGTCCGTGCACGTCGGCAACATCGGATTGATTTTCTAACCTCCCCAACAGCTCCACCACGGTCTCTTCCGGTTCACCGACCACGACATAATCGATATTCTTGTCATCACAAATATGCGCCCCGGAAAATGTGGCCAACTGCCCAAACACGATCACCTGAATATCCGCACGCAGGCCTTTGATCGAATCGGCAATCGCGTGCACCAAACCGGCCTCCCACGAGAGGGCATACAGAATGACGATGTCCGGTTGATACGTCCGGGCCTGTTCCAGGACTTCCGGCGCGCCCAGCTCTCCGATGCCGGTGTCGATCAATTTCTGCTCATAAACTGGCGAACAATGCGTTTGAATATGCGACGCGGTGTACAGCAATTCCAGCGGCGGGATCGGTCCTCCTGTTCCAACAGTGATATGCGTTCTCACTAAAAGTATCTTTTTCATGGCTGTATCATCTGCTCGCGCTTCAGAACGTTAATAATATTCTGGGCCATTACCGCGTGACCCCGGCTGGAGCAATGATCGTCATCCAGCACGTAATCGTCGATGGGATCCAGTGTTTTAAATATAGCGTGATGATCGACCATCGGCAAATTCCACTGCTCGCGCAGCTGCTCAATCACCCGATTGGCCAGCGTGTAATCTGTCGGATAATTCTGCAGCACCAGTCGAACTCCCTTTTGCTGGCTGATCCGGATGATCTGATCGAGATCATGCCGGATCCAACCTTCGATGCCGTCATCCCATTCCTGCTTGTGTTCGTACATTCGGATATGGTCCATAAAAAGCTCACTGAGAGCCAAGGCCGGGACCTGTTTGAGTTTAGCCTTGAGTTTTTGATGCATCGCGCGCGAATCAAAATGGCTTTGCAATTCATAAAGCTTGTTCATCTCATAGTAGAAATAATCCGCGTTGGGCTCCAGCACAATGGCTTCCATGTATTGATCGATCGCGTCATCGTACTTGAGCTGATCCTTGTACCAGCGCGCCATTCGATAGGCGTAGTAAACTTCGGCCTGAAACACCAATGGATTATCAGGAAAACGCGCCTTCAACTGACGGATTTGATCCTGCGCCTTGGCCATCTCGCCGCCTTCAAAATAGAAATGCGCCAGCGCGAACCCTCCGTCAAGCGCGCTCATGCGCTGACGGTTCACCGCGTCGATCACCACATTGATCGCCTCAGCCCGATACCCGTTATTAAATATCAACCAAGCCTGTCCCAATGCGTCCGCATTCTCAGCATAATCAATCGCCGTCATCTGTTCGATATACTGCATATGCTGATCATGGGCCGTCGTGATATTTCGTGTCGGCCGTAAATTCAGGAACATCAGATCCTGTGCCTGCTTGTCATTCAGATGTTTATGATGACCGGCCAGGTTCAACTTGATAAACCTCGCCATCTTGGTCACCCGACGATCGGACAGCCAACTCATGAACACCGTCCATGGATTACGATTTTTGTGAAGGTCATAATCCCATGGATTGAAACGGTTCGTCGCCCCCACCAGCAAGACCACCACATCCGGGTTATATTTCTCCAGCATTCGGGGGTATCGCTTCAGCAGTTCATGCGAGTTGAGCTCGCAGATCCCTTTGTTCATGACCTGGACATGATCGACGTTCTGCGCCTTGAGTTGTTGACGCATATGGGCCGTATAGGTCTCATGGCCTTCCACCAATCCGCCGTGTGTAAACGAATCGCCCACGGCCATCACCTTCACCGAATGCTGTGTTGAGCTGACCGATGTTTCATCCGTGCGAAACTCAGGCTCTGGCTCAAAGACCATCCGGCCGTACGCCCACAATCCAAACTCCAATAGACTAAGAAAGAACAGCAAACTCAAAAAACTAAATAACAACTTGATGTACAGCGGGATCTTCCGTGACGTCATAACACTAACCGCCCCTTAAAACAGCGCATAAATCGCCGGCAAAATCGACGAATTTCCGGCGAGATTGACAAAAATACTCAAAAATGCCAGCACCATCAACAAAGGAAGCAGCCACCATTTTTTGTGCTCCCTGATCATAAAGAACAGTTCCTTGATGAGCATAAAGTTCGATGTGATCCTCGACTTGCCCGAAAGCTTGTTGATGTCTGGCTTCTTTTTTTCGGTCATAGGTCCTCTATTCCTTGATCATTTCTAAAATTTTTGACTTAACATTCTGGGCCATCACCCGGTGACCTTCCACGGTGCAATGGTCTGAATCAATAAAATATTTCTCCGGCTGGCCGAGCCCCTCAAAAACCTTTCGCTGATCCACAAAAGGAATTTCATTTTGATCGGCAAATTCGGCGATATGTTTATTCACATAGTCATACGGGTACGGATAATTCTGAATAATCAGCCGGATGTTGTTATCGCGGCATAGTTTCAAGATCTGCTCATAGTCCTTCGTCAACCAGGCCATGATCTTTGTATGCATGCTTTCTTTGTCACCGAACAATTCGAGATACTGCCGAAATGTGGCATCATTATTCAATTGCGGATGCCGCTTGGCAATGTCCTTCAAAAAGTGATTGATATCCCGGGCGCTGTAACGGTTCTGGAATTCATACGCCTTGACGAGCGGATAGTAATTATCAAAATTGTCCGGATCCAGTTCGATGTTTTTGAGCGCGTACTGAATAACCTTATCGTACTGCCCTTGTCGGAACATAATCCCCATCACCCGGTCATGCAGATGCACATCTCCAATATGTTTCAACGCCATTTCATAGGCAACCAGCGCCCTGACTTCATCGCGTTTACGCATAAAATGATCGCCGATCGCCTTGTATACCAGGCCTGAATGCTGCTTGACCTCCAACGCCTGATTGTAAACATCCAGCGCTTCCTCATCGCGCTGCTGAAACTCGTAATGCTTGGCCAATTCCAGATACGGCCACACCTGCTCTTTATGCTGACGGATAGCGATACGCAGAATCCGCTCCGCCTCGTCGTAACGCTCCAGTTCATCATACACGCGCCGCAGTCCCGCGTAAGCGAATTCAATATCATGATGATTCTGAATCAGGATCTGGTACAAACGTTCCGCCCGTTCATAGTCCCGGCTGTCAATGAGACATTCACCTAGATGAAAATAGTGCTGCATGGTTTCCGCCGTGTTGCCTTTGCCATGCTGAATGCGGCGCTCAATCGCCTTGCAATCTTCGGGTTCTTCCAGCTCAATCTCACCCTCGGCATTGACGGACTCATCAATCACGCCGTTAATCGGCGTCTTGACCTGCGACTGCGCGAGCCGTGCCTTGAGATTGATCCAGAAAATCCGCGCCATCTTACCGATCCGCAACCCGTTAACGAACGATTCGGTCTTCTCCTCTGAAAAACCCACTAAATTGAACCGATTGGCCGCTCCAACCAAAAGCACGACTGTGTCCACATCATACTTGTCGATCAACCCCTTGAGATACCACAGCGTCTGGGATGAATTGGATTCACAAATCCCGCCGTTAATGACCGTGTATTGCTCGGGGTTGTCCTTCGACAGCATTCGCTGCAGCTGACTGGGATAATTGTCTTCCCAATTGCCATCGCCGCCCACGGTGAATGAATCGCCGATCGTCAGGATTGTATGTGCGTTCTCATTGGCGGTCGCTGCTCCGGCCGAATAATTCACCAGCCGTTTCAGATACAGGTAGCCGCCGATCCGCAAACCTATCTCGAGTATTCCGAGAAAAAAAAGCAGACTCACGGAGAAGACTAATATGCGTGTCCCGACTGTTTTTTTCATAGACTTTGTGGCACCCGCCGCCTTTTTACCGACGGACTTGTCTTAAGCGTGTCGAACACAAGCCCGGCGATGACCTCATGCCCGCGGCGGTTCGGATGGATCGTGTCATGGTCCGGATCCAGAAATAAATATTCCCCGGCGGCTTGAATCGTTTGAAATGCCGTCACGACATCCACGATCGGCACTTGGTAACTTTCAGCCACGCGCTGCATCGTGTCGTTATACGAACGGGCCGCCCAGGCACATAAATGCAACTCCTTGATGACCGTCGTCGCAAAATGTTCCCTAGCCTTGTCAGCCTGACCCAAATCCTGGTACGCCTGCCCCAGATAGTAGTATGCCTTGGGGGTATGCGGATCGAGATCCCGCGCCTCCACCAATTTATCAATCACCCGACGAGCGCCTAGTTGGTCATAGTTACGCATGGCATCGTTGATGATCGTGTCCGCCTGCTGCTGCCGCTCAAAACTCACCTGCCGGGCTTCAGGGAGATTCACCGGCATCTTGATCAGCACAACTTCAATCCCGCGTTCGCGCGCCAGATCAATGATGCGGTTGAGATTCTTCCGGTACTCATTGATCGACACCCGCCGGGTCGAGTTATACGGCGCCCGTCCGCTAACACCCAACGTTTGCAATGACATCGACTGCCCCTGTCGGACCCATCCGGCAAACACGCGGTAAAAATTGCTCTGCTTGAGCCAATTCTGAATCTCGATTAAGACCAGATTCACTGGTTTGAGATCGCGGTCCGGCCGCCCATCGTTCCGGAAAAACCGGTACTTGTCGACATCATTGATCACATACGAGATCGTGATAATGTCCGGACGCAACCGAATGATTTCTTCTTCAAAGAGCCGTCGCCCCTGATACGAACTGTAACCGATCTGCCCGGCGTTGATAACCTCTACCCCGCCGGTCATAGGCGGCAAGTACACCTTCATCAAGCCTTCGAGCTGAGCCGCGTAGGGTTCCTCTTGAGCGACGCCCCATCCAAATGTCGGCGACGCGCCCAGACATACAACACGCAATTGACGGCCTTTGTTCGCTTCAAACTCTTCGGCCCGATAGCCGAATCGATTGGTGCGGATAGGCTCGCCCTCGAAATCCTGATCCAATCCCGCGCGCTGACGCCAGAACAGATCGCCATCTTCGCGCAACACAGCGTGGATACGATCGAGCCGGTCTGGCGGACCGACCAACAAACCCGCGGCCACTTCAGCCATCACCATCAGAACGCAAAAAAATGTCAAGCCAACCAGTGGCCCTTTAAGTCGCGAGTTCATTTTCAGCGAATATACAACATCCCTTTCGATAGCCGGTAAAACACGTCCAGGTTATTCGCGTAAAATGTAAAGTATTTGAAGAAGTGCCGGACAAAAAATCTAGGATTGAGAAAAATCTTCTTGTAGAAATTGGAGCGGATTTCGCTAAGTTTTTCAGAATCGATCTTACTGAAATTATGACGTGGAATATCGTAATGAAACATATCCAGCAGTTCGCCGTCATCGACCTGCTGTTTAAGCTGTTCATAGCTGCTGGAGCCCGGATACGGACTAAAGAAATGGATCTGCATGATATCCGGCTTGAGCTCCCGGACCAGCTGAAACGTCTGCTGGATCTCATCCTCGGTTTCCGTCGGACTCCCGATAATCAGCAGCGCGTGTGAAGCGATATCAAGCTGTTTAGTGTACCCAAAAATTTCCCGGGCCTGTTCATTCCAGTCGATTTGCTTAAATGACTTGGTTAGAGACTCGACAATCCGGCGCGACCCCGACTCTATTCCGAAACGCAGCAGCACGCATCCGGCGTCCTTCATCATCTTCAAAATCTCGTAATCAACATTGTCGATCCGCGAATGCGCCAGCCACTTGATATCCACGTTCCGGCGCTGGATCTCTTCGCACACCGCCTTCACATGATGCCGGGAAATGGTAAACAGATCGTCATCAAAACTGATCATGTTGACACCCTGCGCCTTGAGATGCTCAATCTCATCCACAATATTTTTGGCTGAACGCAGACGGGCCTTGGCCCCATAGCTTTCACGGGTCACCGGCGAACAGAATGTGCACTTATATGGACACCCCCGCGACGAAAGGATATGGCCCCAATGTAATTTCTTAGAAAGATTCACCGGATAGATAAATCGATAATCTTTGATTTCCTCGACGGAATACGTCGGAAATGGCAAGGTGTCCAGATCGGTCACGAGAAAATTCGGATGCTTGTCCTGTTTAAACCTCAGGTAACGGTCCGACTCTTCCGCCGTTGATGTTTCTCCCACACAAATACGGGTGATGATCGCATTGATCTCAACTTCCGCTTCGCCGGGTAAATAGATATCCAGATCGGATGGAATAAAACGCGGCTCGATTGATCCGACCGCGATCGCAAACACGTCCAGCCGGGACTTGATCGCACTGTTAAACCGGCGGAATTCTTTGAGGGTCGACACATTGACAGAATAGACGATAACTCCCGGTTGCCATTCGGTCAATTCCTTGAGTAACTGATCGTTGTCAATACGACCGGTCATCGCGTCAAACAGTTTGACCTCGGCCGTCTGATTCTTTGTCAGCAGGGACTGGACATACTTCAGCGTGTACGGCGGGGAACAATGATACGGATGCTTGATGTTCCGGCTGTTGGATAAATCCAGACGAATTAATGCGACTCTTTGATTGGACACGACACGCCCCCTGTTATTGTCCATGCACAAAAACTAAACGCATGGACTTCTTAAAGACAACCTTAAACTGACTGAACGACCTGATCTCCCGGAGAATATTGATAAGAATGCGCGGACGTGTGTAAAATTTCCAGAAGGCCTTACGCTGCAGACGGACCAGGTCCT
This sequence comes from bacterium, assembly GCA_030429765.1. Taxonomy (GTDB): domain Bacteria; phylum Omnitrophota; class Gorgyraeia; order Zapsychrales; family Zapsychraceae; genus JAGOSC01. The sequence continues at coordinate 124,339 of JAUIER010000005.1, forward strand.
TCTTGGAAATGTTTTTCGGCGTGTAAACAACGCTGTTGATATAGAGTGAATCATACCAGTTCTTGATGACTTTACCCTCTTTCTTGAGCTTGTCGTATTCCACAATCCCCGGAAAAGGTGAAAAGTTAAAGAAGTTCGCGCGATCGATGTTGAGACTGCAGGCGAAGTTGATGGTCTCTTCGACGTCCTCGATCGTCTCTTCGGGATGCCCCAGCATAAAAAATCCGGTCACTCGTATCTTGGTCGTACTTTTGATCAAATCAGTCTTCTCACGGATCGTTTCGAGCGTCACACATTTTCGGGTCACCTTGAGCATCTTGGCGGTGCCCCACTCAATTCCGACACCAAACGAATAACAACCGGCCCGCTCCATCAATTTTAATAGTTCCGCATCAAGTGTATCGAGCCGGACTCCGTTGGGACACGACCAATTGATCTTGATGTCATTATCAATCAGGCCATGGCAAAAGTCCTCGACAAGTTTGTGCTGAAGCGTAAAATTATCGTCGAGGATATTGATCTCTTCCACGCCGTGCTCATCGACCAGCAGCTTGATTTCTTCTAGAATATTTGCGACCGATCGCGTGCGCATCTTCTTACCCGACATCCGCCCGGCCGCGCAGAATGTACAAGGATACGGACACCCGCGTGTGGCGATAATCGGCGCGACTTTTTTGCGTTTTGAAAAGACTCCAATCGGCGCCAGCGGATAATTATTCGGACTCATGATCTCCCACGGCGGGTACGGGAGACTGTCCAGATCATCGATCATCACCCGCGGATTGCAGACCACTTCCCCATCGGGTTTGCGCCAAACCAGGTTATCGACTGTGCTTAGTTTGTCTGACGTCAACGGGTCCTTCTCGGTCTCGATAATCTTGGCTAGTTTACAGATACCGTACTCGGCTTCCCCTCTGAATGAAAAATCAATGCACGTAAGAATTTCAAGCGTCTCCACCGGCTCCAGCACCGCGTGCGGACCGCCGCAGGTCGTGAACGTATCCGGATGATGCTTCTTGATGGCTTCGGTGTACTTCTTAACCGCACCGACATATGTCGTGAACAATGAAAATCCAATCAAATCATACTTTCGATCCTTGATGTATTCTTCGAACGCGGCGACGTCAACGCGATCCCTGACGCAGTCAAATATTTCAACCTCATGACCTTCCTTCATCAAGGATGCGGCCAAATAACCCAAACTGATGTTGGGAATCACAATGACATTAAATTTCTTCAACGACCAAGGATTGACCAGTAACACTTTCATAGTTATGCCCCCGCTCCGGATTTGTAATATGGATGATCATGAATGAAGATCGGCAGATGCTTTTCGTCATCTAACGGATTAATATAGTCTTGGATAAACTTGGGATCCAGCGCCGCAATACACGTGTCTGTGCGTTCGCTGACCAGCTTGTGATCCTGCAGCCGCTGCCAGATATCGGCCATCGGCTCCCGTCGGACATTGCCGTAGGAAATCTGTATAAACGCGCAGGGGATCACCTCGCCGTACGCGGTAACATAGATAATCTCCTTCCCGCATGGACAGCCTTCCTTGAGAAAATTGATCTGTCCCGCCCATCGGGCGTGAGATGTTTTAACCAGATCATGGAAGACCTTGCGGTTTTCGGGTGTCAGAAGAATATTCTCCTTGCCGCGCCACGCCCCGGCCTTGGATGCCGGATTTACCGTTATCGGTACGTTTAACTGCTCCGCGAAGCGAATGACGTCCAATAGCTTGCGGTTTTGTAAATTCTCATTCGTCGCCACGGTGCTCAGCATTAATTGGATCTTGGTATGCTTGATCAATTCAATCGCGTTCATGATCTTGTCGTAACATCCGGGAACGCCGCGGCTGACATCATGTTCCTTGTGGTCCATACTGTCGAGGCTGATCTGTATAACGTCCAGCCCGGTTTGCTCAAGTTCGCGAATCCTTTTTTCCGTCAGCAATATTCCGTTGGTTGTGACGCCGACCACCGCGCGGGACTTCTTGGCAAAGCGAATCGCGTCATCGAGATGCTTGCACATCAACGGTTCCCCGCCTAGAAATTCGAACGTCAACGCGCCGAGAGCGATGGATTCAGTGATGATCCGTTTGACCTCGTCGAGACTCAAATAAGGCCCTGTTTCATCTTCCAAGGTGGTGGCAAAACAAAAAGCACACTTGGCATTACAACCGGCAATGATCGCGATGTCCACTTTACGCAGGACATTCTTACGCCGGACCAGCAGATTGAAATAGTCCTTGGCAATCCGCGGGATCACATCACCGTTACGACGGATGATATCACTGTGCTTTAGAAGGTTTCTGAAGTTGCTCACCTTTGATGACCTCTTTGGGGATTTTCTCAACCGGGATCGGTTTAACACCGTCGGTTGAGTACACATAATTGTTGATGTTGACGATCTTCTTGTCCCATGCCGCCCGGCAGACCTTTTTTTGATTGCCGTCGCAGACGATCTCATTTTTCATCATCCGCTGCCAGACTGTACTCAAATCTTCCTTGCCCAGATTTCCGTACGAATACGGCATCAATCCGCATGGCTGAACCTCAGCATAGGGACTGATCAGCACCTTCTCCGTGCCGCACGGACAGGACTCATCCTTGTAGTTACGGCTTCCGGCCCAGCGCACATGCGGTTTGGCCTTGATCTTTTGATAGACCTTCCATTCCTCCTCGGTCAGGGCGCTGTCGTCATTGTTCGACCAGCCGCCGACCTTGGTCGCGCAATTCACGTTGATATTCAAGTCTAGATCCTCGGCCAACTGGACAGCCTGCCAAATCTCACCGTTGGCAATATTTTTCTTGGTCATAATCGTGCTGAGGATGACCTTGATGCCCGCCTTGCGGAGCCGCGCGATTCCGCTCATGGCCCGTTCGTAACATCCCTTGAGCTTTCGGATCTCATCCATTTCATCCGGATCGATCGCGCCGCCGAGATCCACCTGCACCACATCCAGTCCGGCCTTTTTGAGTTTGGCCACGACATCATCGCTCAACAAATATCCATTGGTGGACATCCCGGCAATCCCGTGATTCTTTTTGACGTGCGCGATGGCTTCATAAATATGCTTGTAGACCAGCGGTTCGCCGCCCAGGAAGTTATAAACGACGGCACCCATCTTGGCGCCTTGTTCGATGTATGACTTGATCTCGTCGATCGTCATCGGCCGCTGATGTGTCCGCTTGTCCCGGCCTTCCTGATTTCGCAGATCCACCGTGGCATCGATACAGCAATGATCACATTTGGCATTGCACGCGGCGGTGATGGAAATATCCACGGCACGGATCACCCGTTGCTTGAGAACAACAATCTTGAAATAATTTTTGATAAGTCGACAGATAAGGATGGGATTTTTGTAGATAAAACTGAGATAGAAGCGGGCGTTTTTGAGTTTTGACCGAAAGTCAGATTTGCTTAAGGATTTCGCGGCATTCGTCATTATATCTCCAAGTTTAAATTTTCTGAAATGAGCGATAGCTATCTAAGCCTGCAACAAAATCGGACCAATACTCGGCGCCGATCGCCGATCGAAGCGATGGCGGAACCGCATCGGCATCGTCCGACACGACATTGAACTGGATACCCAGGCCTTTAAAGCAATCCGATTTAAATTTTGTGTCAAATCGATGGATCAAGGCGGTCATCCGGAAAAAATAGTCCAGCTGTTTTGCGCGTGAAGCGTCCTGAATGATACTTGGATAGGATTCACCTAACTGCGTACCATCCATCAACTTAGATCCCTCACCCAGAATAAAACCCAGCTGAAATTGATGCCGCAATTGCGAATCGGCAATGATTTTTCGATACGAATTGCCGTCCTCCAGGAGGGCCAATTCATATCCAAAACCTCGGTAGGCGTCTCCCCGATATTCGGATCGAACCGAATCCAGTAACTCCAGAGCCCTGATAGGATTTTTTTCAAAGCGCCAACAAAAAACAGTCCCGAGCATTTCGTACGAATAACCCCGAGACTTTGCATATTTCGTGTTGGGAAAGTCTTTAATACTTATATTAAGTATACAGTCACGTATACCCAAAAACAAGCAAAAAATCAGCAGCCCGACGCCGATTCGTCGTCTGAGTATCGTCGAACTTTTTAGGAAACTGCTGACAAATATAGCGATGCAAGCGAATAAAAATGGCGCCGGCGGCATGAAATACCGGTAATGTTGGGAATATGTGTCGCCGTAGAGGATGTTGAAGTTACTGATCAGGTACACCAGGAAAAATATCACTGGAAACACGATCAAAATCAGCGCCTTGCTCCCCTCCCTCCCCTGTGCCGGGAATGGTTTCAACAGACTTTTGGCGATCTGGGCAAAATAATGACGATGTATGATCAACAAACCGGCGAGCGACGCGATACATAACAACCAATAAAGATTGATGTAAAGCACTGTTTCACCGGATGTATTGATGTTAAAAATACCCTTGAACTTCCAAATAAACCGATTGATGACGTCTCCTACGATCAATTCACCAAATATCTCTTCCGCGACCAAACCACCAAATTCCCGTATACGTAAGAAAAATGGGCTGTAGCCGATCAAGCACCCCGTCAAGAATGTCAGCATTGACTTAAAGCCAACTTTGCGCGAATGAATGAACCAAAACATCCCCACCGGAACAAACAACACCAAGAGTGAATAGCAAAACCAGGTACCAAATCCACTCAAGATACCCAAAAGAAAAATGTATAGATTCCGGAGTCTCGGTCGATCGGCCATGCCGGGGTTATACCATAGCTCGTAAAAGAGCAGCAGAAATGCGCCGTAGAAAAACGTCACCTGCGCATGATTTCCGCCCAACACAATTCCCCAACGGAAGTACAGGAAAGGGCAGATAACATACAGCAAACCGAATAGCAGCGCAACCGTCCGTCCAAAATTACGCTGTAAAAAAAACCACCATACAACCAAAATAATAATATTGTTCGTGATACTGGCCAGTACAAATGACAGATTGATTTGACCGAACAAAATAAAAAATGGAATCAAGAACACGGCCGATACCAATACCCCCCCGTCGTAGCTGCTGAACTGATAGTCCCAGAAAGACATGACCATCTGTGATTCCATGATATCCTTGGCCAGGGTTCCGATATACAACCCCTCAATGATCAACTCTTCCTTGAGTGAAAAGTATAGAAACAAGCGACTAACAATAAAAACCAACGATAAAATGAGTAGAGTCATTAGATTTAGGGTTGGATCAACCGCCGTATCGCCACGGCTATGTTCTCGGCGAGTAATCGGTTGCCGGCCGGCGTGGCATGTCCAAAATCTCCGGCAAAGTTATTAATAAAATATTTATCGTAGCCATCCTCGCGAACCACATGGTTGAATAAGGCCTCGTTATCAACATAAATTAGTCCAGACGCCTCACCCGCAACAGCCTTTAACACGTGCAGCGGACGGCGAGGATACTGGACCAAAATTAAGACTCGTCTTTGGGACATAACCGTTTCTTTCAGACGCTGAATATTCTGCCGGGTATGTTCCGGATACATTTGATTCAGTGCCTGGCGTTTCTTGTCCGCGTATTCACGGGCCAGCTCATCCCGGTTTTGATGCCGATAAAACCACTCCATGGCCGCATAGCTGTCGTGACCGGGATGCTTGTTTGAATATTCCCGGAGCATTTTTTCCGACTGATCATTTTGTCCCCGCTTCAAAAAACACCATCCCAACGACAGCAGCACGTCGTCATTGTCCGGTTCAATCCGTCGCGCTTTTTCAAGGATTTCCTGAGCCGCCATCCAATCCCGCTGAAGGATGTGGATCTGACCCAATTCAATATGCAAATCAATATTCCGCGGCTCTTTCTGCAACGCGTCCAGAATTGTCGATTCGGCCCGGTCATACTCACCGGCAAAGGCGTAGGCCAGACTCAAATTGATATACGCCTCGATATCCTCGGGATCGCGTTTAAGATTCTTGATAAAAATCTCCTCGGCCTTCGCATAATTCGACGCCGCAATCTCACCCCATCCCCGTCGGACCAACACCTGTCGGGGTTCATAGCCTGAAATCCGCTGGATCAGGTATCTGACGACCTTGGCCACCCGCCATTCAGCCATCCGTTTGGTCATTAAACTTATGAAACCTGCCTCATCATCTTCTTCTATATCGTCGTTGATCCCCAGCATCGCGATCACGATATGCGGATCATATGTCTCTAAATTCCCGGAAAGTTGATCCAGAATATCCGTTGTGGTGACACCTGGAATCCCTTTGTTGATGACCTGAAATCTTCTCGATTCACTGCCGCTATTAAGGATTGCGCCTAGCTGGGCCGGATAGGAATGTTCACCGCCCAGCGCGGTGGTGGATTCGCCGATGCAGAGTATCCGCAGCGAGTCCGTCTGACCCAAATCGCCGCCAGCGTTTTGCATCCTCAGATAGATCGATCCGGATAACCTCAGGACGATCTCCAACAAGACGATCAATCCCAACACCAGCACTGCAAATTTTAAATGACTTGCCTTCATGTCTCACACCGCGTCACGGTTCAAAGCTGACCAGCTCACTCACTTCCACAAATTTTTCTGTCTCATCCTCGCCCGAATCGAATTCAGTAATCCGTGAAATGTCTTTAACCCGCCCCACACCCGGTGCCCACCAGATAACGCCTCGGGTGCTGTCGAAATCACCGTTGGACTCTGTCCATCGATCGATGTATTCAATGCGCAGGCAATTGTCAAAGCGACCAGCGGGCGTGTGAACTGTCTCGATACCCGTGAGTTTTATCTGAAACCGGCCTGTCACTGTGCTTCTACGCTGACCATTGGCGTCATATTCGATGTACACCGAATCATATTCCTGCAATTTATAAAGCTGCAGGTTCGGCAGGATGATGCCCGGCGGATCGAACAGCTCGGTGACCCCGTCCTCATATTCCTTGTATTTGACCAGGCCATCCGTCGATACACCGAACGCCTTATACCCGGTCTCCGAGAAAAAATATTTGACCATGCTGACCCCGTTGATTTCCTCCCGCCCCGCGTTATAAAACCGCTGGATAAAATCCTGTCCGGCCACTTGTGTCTTATAAACCCATTGAGATCCTTCGGCATGGGAAAAATAATCTTTACCCAAATAAACCTGCTCTCCGATCGCCGGTTTACCGCCGACCCGCAGAACAAATCCCACACACAACGCGCACACGACCCCGAACATCACCTCGGGCCACACAATATTTGACTTTGGTCGACTCATCATCCTCCGCGTGGATTACCAACTACTCGTCGGTACGTAATACAAAAAATTATCCATGATCCTCAGGTCCACATAAAAGCTGTACACCAAACACAACCCCACACATACTTTGAGAACCCGTTTATAAGTCATATTCTGCCGCTCAATATAATGCATGAGCAGGACAATCAGCGGCAGCACGATCAGCATCAAATGATTGGTCTGCTTCCAGTCCACGATCGAAAATGAGATCCCGCCAAATATTATCCACAACAATAGAATCATACTGTTGTCTTTGATTATATTCTTGAGATTGCAGAGCACAGCAAAGGCACATAAAAAGACGAGCGGAAACTCCAGCGCGAACTCTTTCCATAATCGTAAAACCGTTGGATAGTCTCCATCAAACATGGTGTTACGATGGAAAATACGATCAAATAAATGAGAATACACGTGCGATTGCAGAAACGCCTGTCCGTCGATCACAAATCCATACAACCAGAAGGCCAACGTTCCCATGGCAAATCCCCCGACGATCGGAACCATGCGGGCAAGGTCAAAGGCATCCGACGATTTGTCTTTCTTCGAAATGTGCTTTAACACGCCAAAAGCAAAAACCGGTACCATAAAGATGACAATCTTCTGATTGATCAAACCCGCCACCACACCCGGCAGCCACTTGAGCCAGCCGTGACGCCCGTCTCGTGAAGTAAATGCCTCCGGCCGGAACACTTGATACGCCAGGACGGCGAGAATTGCGTTAGTAAAGGCCACATGCTCTGAAAAACAGGATCGCACAAAAATACCCGGAGAAAAAATATAGACAAAACCGCCGACAATCCCCAGCAGCTTGGATTGCGCCGTCGTCGCGATCAATTGAAACAACACCAAGAATACCAGCACACTCGCAAACAAATTAGATGCCCTGGCCGGAAACACGCGCGGCCAGCTCAAAAACCGGCTCTGGTCCACTTCGGAAATCCGCTTGACCAGCATCTCCGGCGATTGGACCGACATGTCCACATCATTGAGATTCATACTCTGCAACACATAGTGATGCCGGTCAAAATGGCTGACCTTGTGTTTGACCCCCCGCAGTTCAATGGCAACCGATTCCCCCTTCTTGAGATTCAGCACGTCCTCGGTTTTCAGGGCCGACTCATAGTAAAATTTGTAGTCATCCAGCTTACCCAGAAAGAATGTGCTATAGGCATTGTAAATATTGCTGAGCGGCGGATGCGCAAAGTAGTAGGGCGACAAAATAATATCACTGGTTAGATAGGGCTTGAGCTCATGCATGATCCCGTAAGCTGTTCCCTGATGTTCTCCGTCGAGATCCATCATCTCCGGCAATGTTTTCATCCCGGTATAGACACAGCTGTAAATGCAAATCACCGACATTCCCAAAATACAAACCTTGGGGACGTTAACCTTAACATCCGACCAGATTTTATGGGGACTCGTCAACACCAGCCCGAGATTTACAAAGATCACGATCACACTGAGAAACCGAACCGGTACTATCGGAATACCGACCAGCAGCTGCAACCCGTGAAGCAGGATCATCGACACGCTCGAAAACACAAAAATATAAAACAGCAGACCCACCCAATCCGACACCCGGCCTTTGAGCCAGCCGGCCCAGGCCAGACCCGGAACAACATAGATCAGCAGCGTTATCAGCATGGACGCCACATAATCATTGACCGGCATCTTCTGAATCAGAAAAACCGAGACAATTACAAAGTTACACAATACCCAAATAAATTTTCGCGTCATGTTAATAGATGTACCTGATTATATAATTGGTAAGCCGGGGCGACATCCGGTTCAGCCAATACAGCGGCTTACATTTTTTACCCATCACGATAAACTCTTTTCCGGATTTCATGGCCCGAATGATCGCTGCCGCGGCTTCATCCGCTGAAATTCCTTCACGGTGTTTAGGCGCTTGGTCTTCCCGGAATAACACATTCTCTTCAAATGACGTTTCCACCTTACCCGGACATACAAGCAAGACCTTGATATTGTCCTTTCGCGCGTCTTCACCCAATGATTCTGACAACCCATTGACCGCGAATTTCGTGGACGAGTACATCCCGGAATCATAAAAGCCCTTGAAACCGGCCACCGACGAGACATTGACGATCAACCCTTGACCTTGCGTCTTCATAACCGGATAGACCGCCCGAATACCGTAGACAACACCGAATTGATTGACCTCCACCATGCGGCGATAATCGGCGATCGGCACGGTTGCGACCGAACCCTTGATCCCCACGCCGGCATTGTTGATCAGGATATCAACCCGGCCAAATCGGGCGATGGCGGCATCGACCATCGCTTGCACCTGATCATTGTCGGCCACATCGGTTTTGACGATCAACACGCGATCAGCCTCCATGGTTGCCGCGATCTGACCCATGGCCTGTTCGTTTCGTGCCGCTAGTACAATACGACAGCCGGCTTGATGCAGCTGCTCTGCCAAACTCCGACCGATCCCGCTCGATGCCCCGGTAATGATAACCACTTTATTGTTGAGATCATATCTCATGTGATCGGCTCCTCGGCCGGGAAGATCGCATCTTTATTGAAATACTTACGCACGATGTTTCCGATGTAATGGATATCCTTGATCGACAACAGATGCGAACACGGCAATTCGACGATCCGGTCGTCCACGGCCTCCAGAACGGGAAACGTGTCGGCACTTTCCAGTAATTTGGCACAATTGCGCATGGATGATTCACGCGTATCAATCCCGCGGGTCAACAAGTAGGTCCTGAATCGCTTAACATCCTCGACAACGGTATTGAACGATAAAATAATATTAGAGCGATCATTATTAATCGTGAATAAACGCAAACCATCAATATCCCGGAGCATTGCCTGCAACACCCGCGCGTACCGGATCCGCTGAACATTGGCGGCGTCGAGCTTACCAAGTTGCCGATGCCCGAGCCTGGCCTGCATCGGCGTGAAGGGACTCAGATGACTTTTCGACGAGATATCCGCCGTCGTGTACTTATCCCCCGTCAAACGTTCAATCGCATCCCATCCGAATAACTGCAGCACCAACAACGGGGGATAGACAAACACCGCAAATAAAATACGGTTGGTCAGAACGATCTGGATCAGACATTTAATAAAATATCCCGCACCGCTCGAACGCACCGATGCTCCCATTCCCTCCTTCAGGCGGGCCAGAATTTTTTCATCTCGTCCAACAATCATCCCGCCTCCGAGTGTCACCAGCGGCTTTCCCGTTCCAAAACTGAACAAACCGAAATCTCCAAAGGTCCCGATCTTCTGTCCGTTACGTTCTGCACCGCAGGAATGCGCCGCGTCCTCGATCATCTTTAATCCGCGGCGGGCGCATAATTGCGCGACCGCCTCGCTGTTGGATGCGGTTCCAAATAAATGGGTGACAATCACCGCGACGGTCTGATCCGTGATTTTAGATTCGATCAAGGCCTCATCAAGATTCAGCGTTTCAGCATCAATATCCACAAAGACCGGCACCAGTCCCTTTTGCTTCAGCAGCAGCGGAATCACATGATAATTGTAGGCCGACATAATAATCTCGGACCCGACAGGAAACTGCATCAGGTCGATCAGCGTGGACAACCCTTCGCGAATCGACGACACACCGACAGCATGGGGACTTTGCATGTAGCGGGCAAACGTCTCTTCAAAGCGCTCCACCTCCTCGGGATCTCCCGCGGTTCGCAACCCCTTGAACACGATTTTAAATTCATCCGCGGAATAAGACACCATCCGCCTCGGCATTATTCGCACAACTTTTCCTTTAGTTTTCTGTTAACAAATTTCGGTATCGTCCGCCCAACATCCCGTTGATTCGCCGCCTGATATCACTATGAATCATTTCACGCATTTGCGCCCTTATCTTATCAGATTTGTCTGTTTGTCCCAATTGTTCATGCACCAAAGCCAAATCGTAACGCGACAGGATATCATGCGGATTAACCTCAAGTGCCAACCTCAGACGGGTGAGGGCCGCGTCCCAGCGCCCTTGACTGATCGCATTGATCCCTTGATAGCGCAACGACAAATTTGCGTAATCGGGAACCTGTCTGGAATCATCAAAGCGTTGTTGGGACATTGACCATTGTTGTCGGGATCGATAAATCAATCCTTGATAAAACATGGCTCGCCCGTGCAACTCATGACCTTTGTTCACTCGGTCAAAATGCTCCAAGGATGATTCCACGTCTTCAGCGTGGTACAACAAGGCCCCTAAATAAAAATGCGACTTTATATTTTCCGGATCCGTCTCAAGCCGCTGCTGATACCGATAAATTTGATCATCCAGAAACACATCCAATTTATTGGCCGGTGCGGTGTACTCGGGCAGCAATTCTTTGGACCTTAACCAAACATCGACCGCTAGTTCAAAGTCTGCCTTCGACCAGTACAACCAGCCCAGATAATTGAGATTGTCGACATTGTGGGGTGCGCGCTTCAGCAATCGCAATGTCTCTTGAATCGCCTGATCAATTTGGCCTTGATCTTCGTAAATGCGCGCGGTGATCTGATCATCGTCCACAAAGACCGCCCGGTGAAACGGCGGCGCCGAAAAACGTTCCCGCGCGCCGGCGACAAAGACAACGGCATGACCCAGCAGATAAACGCCCAGGATTATCACCCCCCACTGATACCCCCTACCTTTCTCCACAAACTTGGATAATCCAAGGCCAGTCAAACAGACCGCGGGAATCAGGCTCAACCAGGCCCACCAGAATTCACCACGTAAGAGTCCGGGTAACGTAAAAAAACTTAAGACAATCATCGGCACCGCAAAAACGGTAAGCATTAACCATTGTAGTTTATCTTTAGGGCGGAATAACGCCAAAACCACGCCTGTCAGAAGCAGCAATCCCGACACGCCATCCATCGGCGCATACTCCCAACTCGAATACATTCGATAGTCCTTGCCGATCAGCGCATAGACCGGTTGAATCAAATACAGTTGTAAGGTCGTCCACGTCGGTCGTAATTGATCCAATGTATACATGGACGGATCGTACATTAACTGCGCGCTGCCATGCCGCAAAACCCAATTCAGCCACGGGGAAATGGTGATCACAAATGCTGCTGCCGCCATACAGACAGCCTTCATTCGAAACCACGCGTTCAACTGACCTTGACTTAATACAAACAGTAAGACCGCGACGACCAGCAAGATCGAATCCCCTTTGGTCATGAAGGCCAGTCCCATGAAGAATGCGCCGAGTACTATGTGCACCGCTTTCTTCGTGTTCATGAAGCGCCAGATCAACCACAAAGCCAGCGACGCAAACGTATACAGCGACGCGCTGTTCTCCGCACGGATGGACTCGTGAATATGAAACGGATTACAGGCCAACAGCAACAACGCCAGACATCCGGCTCCATCGCTCCACGATCGCGCCAATAAAAACACTACCCACAAAGCCACACATCCCAACACCCCATGAAGAATGCGGGCACCAAATACTGTATCCCCAAACAACGTGATCCCGAGCTTGGTGATATAGATGTTGAGCAACGGATGCGTAACGTATTCACTCTCCATCGGCAGATTCAAGACGCCCCCGTCAACCGACAATGAACGCGCCACAACAATGTTCTTACGTTCGTCCTCAATCAATGGCGAGCTCATCATCCCCAACCTGAGCAGGACGCCCGCGATCAAAATTAGGACAGCTGTTAGCGTGGTTCGATTCATATCCCTCTAGAATTCAAATAGCTTTTGATAATCACCCTGTATCCTTGGATAGATCCTGGCTTTGACATCATCATGAAAAATTGTCCGCGCGATGTCCAAGGCCGACTTGGCCCGTTGCGGCATCTTCATTTCCGTATAGACCTCAGACAATAGCTGATACGCCCGGGCGTCATCAGGATTATTTTCCAACAGGGCCAGCAGGTTCGCCTCGGCCGCGGTATAACGTCCTTGTTTAAAATCACATTGCGCCAGATAAAAATAGGCTGGATAAAAGTCCGGACTGTTTTCTATGATCATCTGAAAATACTGCTCGGCCAAATCCCATTCGCCTTGCCGCAGTGTACTGCGACCCAAATAATACACCGCCCATGAATTGGGACTTTGTTGATGGATCTGCAAGAAATAACTGTCAGCCGTCGTGGTGTCGCCCGCATGAAAATACAGCATACCGAGACGCATATCTTTTGCCACTCCCTGCAACTCCTCGGACCGACCATCGAGATAATATCGCAGCCGCTGCGGCATCAATTGCGGCAAACGGTTCCACGGGTCCACGTATGAGGGCTCCAAATCAAGCGCTCTTAACCAGGCCGCGTCCGCCTTCTCCTCCAAGCCCATCTGCAGATACAGCCACCCTAAATAACTGAGTTTCTCGACGTCATTCGGCGCGATCCGCAACAAACGCAGCATCTCCTTGACGGCCAGGTCCTTTCGATGATGATACTCATAATATCGAGCGACCACAAAATCATCATCCACAAACGTCGCCATGCGATGCGGCGGGGTCATAATTTGTGCTTCCAATTGTTTCACAAAAAAGACACTGTTGATCAACGCATAACCCAAAAACACCATCACACAAATCATCGCGAGCTTCCCCGTCTGATAACAGCGCACCATCATCACTCCTGTCAGACACACAGCGGGAATCAAACTCAATGACGCCCACCAGAATTCACCGAACGGCAATCCCGGCTTGGCAAAAAATGACAGTACGCCCATGAACACCGCAAATATCACAAACATATAGCGGACAAATCCGTCAGAAACATATCGTATAGCGGCGAGGGTCATACTGAAGATGACGATCCCGTTGATCATCCCCATCGTCGCATACTCCCAACTGATACGCATGTGATGATCCACACCCTTGAGAGCTGACAAAAATTCGATTAGATAGAAATTCAGCGTCGTCGTGTGCAACCTTACTTGAGACACGATGTACATGCCGGCATCAAAAACCAATTGTGACGTACCGTATTGCGCGACCCATATCCCCCAGGGAATCAACAGCCCCCCAAATAGAACAACCCCGATCCATAATTCCTTACGCCCTAGCAACCGACGATAGACTGGATTCAACAGCATGTAAATTCCAAAGACCGCGGGCAACAGCAGACTCACACTCTTGGTATAGAAGTTCAATGCCGTCAGCACTCCCAACCAGATAAAATAGACATATCGGGCGTGTTTCAGCGCCATATAAAAAACCAAAATACTCGCGGCTGAAAGGCCAAACAACAAACTTTCATTGACCAAACGCACCGAGGCATGAATATGATAAGGATTCACAGCGGTTAGAAACATCGCGGTGACTCCGACGGAATCTCCGGCCTCCTTGCCCAGCCGGTAGATCAGTAACAATGTCAGACAACCACACAGGACATGAAAAAAACGGGCCGCCAGCACGTTCGGACCGAACAGGCTCATTCCTAGCTTCGTGAGATATAGATTCAATAAGGGCTGAGTGACAAACTTGTTTTCGATGGGAAGGTTAAGATGGTTTGGATGAAATGAGATCTCCTGGGCGATCAGGAGATTTTTGATCTCGTCGGGGATCATCGGAACACCGGCTGCCGCAATCCTCAAGCCGGCTCCGAGAATCAATATTCCAAAAATCAGTGCGGACAGCTTCTTCATATGTGACAACGTTCCGTCCGGACCTATTCGACCTTTGTTGACAATTTCAAAGGATTGGGCGCCGGCTTGATCGTGACCCGCTTTCCATGCTGGCCCCACACTAAAAAAAGCAATCCACTGAAAACCAGCTTCATACTGCTCGGAAAATTACTGATATAATACGGCAGATAGTTGTACAGATGAGACAGACAGAAAGCCGGGCGGAATAAAAACTTGCGGTAGAACTTCCTCTGAAGTTTTTTCAGTGACGTGATATCCATGTCACTCAAATTCACGATCGGTTTCTGATAGTGATGCGGCGCGAGGACTTCACCGCTTCGCTCATGATATTTTCGATAGTCCACGCTGCCCGGATACAGGGTAAAGAAATGCACCTTGATCATATCCGGATTCATTTGATGGGCCAGGTCGATACTTTGCTCGACATCATCGATCGTCTCGGTCGGACTGCCGACGATAAACATCGCGCATGACGCGATCCCTGCCCGCCGGACCTCCTGAACCGCCCGCGTGGCGCGCTCCCGCCACCCGTTCTTCATCGACGCCTTGTGCAGCACATTGACAATCCGTTGAGATCCCGACTCAATACCAAACAACAATAACGCGCAGCCGGCCTGCTTCATCGTCCGTAAAATCTCCGGTTCAACCTCGTCAACGCGCGCATGGCAGGCCCATTTGAACCGCAGTTTACGCCGCTGAATTTCCTGACAAATCTGCGTCACATGTTCTTTATTAAGGGTGAAATCATCATCCTCGAATGAAACAACGTTCAAACCTTGCTGAATTAATTGCTCGATATCATCCACCACCCGTTGCGGACTGCGCAGCCGCAGGCGTCGGCCGAAACTTTTACGGACCGTGGGTGAACAAAACGTGCACGCATGCGGGCATCCACGCGACGTCGAAATATATCCGGAAAACGTACGCCGGTTGTAACGCAACGGATAGATATAGGGATACTTCTTGAGTTCGTCCCGTGTCCAGTTAATCGTCGGCAGATCGTCCAGATTGTCGATCAGCAACAATTCCTTACACCGTTCGACATTGTAGTATTCCAAGACCGAATCCCTGTCCGCGGTGTTGGATAATCGTTTGAACAATTCCGTCAGTTCAAGCTCATACTCACCGCGGATCATCACGTCAAAGATCGAATTGAGCGATTGATAATACTGATATTTTTCAGAGACATCGGAGCCCACCAGAACGATAAACACATTTTTATGTTCCCGCAATTGGGCACACAGCTTGACACCGGCCTCCGCGCACGGCGAAGAAATACTGACAATCACGGTATCAATAGACCACTCGTCCATGCGCTCGGACAATTCCTCAAACGATAGCGGATCAACCCAATAGTCAAGCAGATGGGTTTGGCATGTAAAATTATTTTGAAGGATGGTTTGGGCGTATTTGAGGACCAGCGGCGCCGGATGATGAACCGGATGTTTGATCTCCCGGTTGCGGGGATTACCGACCCGAATAAAAAGAAAATTTTTGTGAGTCCTCATAATTTGATCTCCAGAGCTGAACACATAGCGAACCGCTGCCACCATTCGCCTTTTGCAGGTGATTCATCTTACCACACCTGTGAATTTTGTGCATTAAGTATATATATACCTAGTATATAGGAAAAATCCGTCCGCGACGAATGAATTTTACCGCCCGGCCGCCACCCGTTGAAAGATCCGAATATCCTGCCCTGCATCCGGCTGAACCCCAATCGGTTGGAATGTATGCCAGAATAGCTCCGGACGGATCAGATCATACCAATATGTCGGGATCACGTGTACCGATTGATACCTCACCCCCAGCCGCTGCCAGACCTCGGTCAGGCCGTCCACCTGCTCCTGATAAGGACCAAAAGCGACAATATAGTCCGGGGCCTGACGACCAAAGAAATGGATGGCCGCCATTCCTTGAAATTGCCCGACTTCTTCTTGTAACTGCCAGGCGTATAATGCCTTAGGAGCGTGATACATCAACGGATATGTCGCGTAACCGGGTACCACCCAGACACTTTTCCCTTCCTGCACATGGTCCGTAATCCAATCCGCCGCCTGTTGATAGGCACTTGGATGTGGATTCATCAGCTCCCGGATGAATTCAACAATCGTACTGCGGGGACCCGGCGCCGGGATGGCCTGACTGAAGACCGTCACCGACCGCTGAAATCCCCATCCGGCTCCATGCGGAATATTAGTCCCAAATACCACCGCGGCCAAAGCCAGCGCCAGCCAGCGCCGAGTACCGGCGACCTGAAAAATCATTCGTGCCGAGATCCAGATACACAAGGGCAAGATCGGCACCAAATATCGAACCGCGGCGACCGGCATCAGCGCCAAAGGCTGCGGAGACAGAGCCGCC
Organism: bacterium; assembly: GCA_030429765.1. GTDB lineage: Bacteria > Omnitrophota > Gorgyraeia > Zapsychrales > Zapsychraceae > JAGOSC01. The sequence goes on from JAUIER010000005.1 coordinate 141,559, forward strand.
ACAGCCGTGATATACACCATCAATGCCGTGAAACTCCGGGCCAACCAGGTATCCTGTTTGATGTATGCCACAATCGGCGCGGACAACAGCACCACCATCGCGGCAAATTCGCACGTGTTCAAGTCCCGCCAGTTCCAGATCCATAGGGTTGAAAACTTCGTCCACCACGGATCCGACGGCATTCCATAGACGTCTACTCCGAACGGCCAATACATGATGAACAGCGCCCCGCCGAATATCAATTGCAGCCCAATGTAAGCGATCATATGCGAAGCGGGCAACCTTCGAGAATGCCGCCCCCAGACCAGATAGTCGATCGCCATGACCAGCATCACACCGGCATAGCATAGATAATTCGCACTCAATAGCGACAGCGATGTCAAGGTCAACACAGCCACATATCCAAACGACGCTTTACGCCGGAGGTACAGATAACTGAGAATGACCGTCAGACAAATGACCGGCCCATAATAGCGGCATTGCCGGAAGTACAACATCATCGAGACATTCCCGAGCCAGCCTATCCATATCAAGATCCACATCAACACAGACACCTTTGAACGCCATAGCCACATCAGGAGGATGCCGACCGTCAAGAGTCCGCTGATGGCGAACGGCAGGCGGGCCGTGCCGGCTGACGTCGAATCCTCGTCGACAAAAAATGAGGCCAGATAAAAAGACAACGGCGGAATATAGCGATTCTTCAGATCCTTGAGTTCCACCCCTGAATTGTAGGCGATCAAATTTTTGCCGCGACGCGCATCCGGCTGACCGGTCTGCGCCACTGACTGCCCAAATAAGGCCGTTGTCGCCTCGTCATCCCACAAGGCGTAATGGTCCAACCGAAACAGCAATAAAAACGCCATCGCCGCCAGCAATGTTATCGTCAGCGCAATTTTTTGAATTGTGCAGGGCTGCATCACTCAAATGTCTCCCGCGGTTGATACACATGAAAGAAATTCACGGAATAGTGATAATATGACAGTTCAAAACAGGATAGTTGCCGGACTTCCTGATAGTTTTTCTCGATAGCCTTCACCATTTCCGGCGTCCAGCGATTAAATTGCAGACCGATATTGGAGACGACAATCAGATCAAACCGCCGAGCGGCAATATCGCGGATAAATGGCTGCTGATCCCACATACCTCGCTCGGCCAGACGGGTCATGGTAAACGGCTGAAATACAATCGTCCTTCCCTGTTGAACAGCATAGCCCGGGTATTCCAGCAGCACTTCCCCCGACGCGTTCTGGACATAGTCGGCGATTTCTTCAGACGCGGCCCGATAGTCCTGCGGTGGCGTGGCCGTCTCGGCAGTACGATAGAATACCAGTACCTGGGCGAATATCAAAACGATGGCCAGGCTGGGTCCGACGAGAACCGTCCACTGACGTCTGCTCGACTTGACTATTTGTCCCAGCCAGATGCCGACGATCAAACATCCGGCTAGATAGAATTCCAGGAAATAGTTAATCGATGAACCGGTCTTCCCGGCTGTGATTGTTACAAGTCCGGCAAAAATCCAATAAGCGCTGGCCCAAATATTTTCACGTCGCCAAAGATTAATGACCGTCGCACTCAAGGCCAAGACTGTCAGGATGCCATGGAATTTCAGAAACACGCTGAGAAAACCGGTGAACCGATCCAGCGCAAATTCATCCAAGGTGTAGGTGAAGGTGTGCCGGTAAAACTCCCCGCCGGTTAGTGCCTGCAACAACAGGCAAATTCCCAGACCCAATACCACCATGGCCGCGCCCAACGGAAACATCCGGCGAACGCCATGCATCAGCCGCGATTTGTCGGCACCTCGAACGCCCTCAAAAAATAAATGGATCATACAGCTAAGCGACGCCGCGATCAGGCTCTGTCGGGTAAACAGACCCAGCATGAAAAAGATCACGGATACTATCATCCATCCCCTCGCTCGAGATTGATGTAGACCGCGAACGAACGCCCAGAGCCCCGCACACGTGCACATTAAAGCAAACATATCGGTCCGGCACAAAACCGACCAGACCCGAACCCATCCCGAACAGATAAACAAAAGTCCGGCGATGACAGCGATCAAACGTGACCGTGTAACAGTATGGACAATCAATCCGGCAAAAAATCCGATCAATACCGTCGAGACCACCGACAGTAGTCGACCCCAACCCAAGTCAGGACCGAACATCGATATCAACCCGCTCAACACCCACTCAAACACCGGCGTGTAGTTCATGACGATATACGGCTCGACTCCAATCGGCGTGTAGACCGCCTCTCCCCGACTGATGCTCAAGGCCCGGCTCAGGATCAATCCCTCACCGGAATTAACATCGTATGGAAATTGAATGATCTGATTGGCGAAGAATATGTAGGACAGCGCTTGGAGGGCCAGGCAAACGAGTAGAAAAATCAACGGCCAACGAAAATATTTTGTGTCAGTACTCATCAATCCCTCATGTGTTCAGATTACACGAATCTCCATCTGCCCGTGATAATCATGCCGGCCGAAAACAGAATAAAACCGAGCGAAATGATCACGCCGACCACAAAACTGTCGGGGCGGTAGTATAGATCCAGACGATAGGAGCCGGCGGGCACAAACGCGGACACCAATCCTTCCGACGCCACCGCTTTTAATGATTGATCGGCAGCCCGCACCTTCCATCCTTTATGAAAGTTTTGATTGAGCACCACGAGATTTGGCTCCTTCAAATTCACGTCCAGTGTCACACGATTGGGCGTGAAATCGACGAGAGTTATTTCGCCCTGAGGTCGGTCTAAATAGTATTCGCCCCGATAATCGCTTTCCGTTACCCGTCGGACCTCCCCCTGCTTGACCTGGGTCACCTCATAGGCGTCCAGCACACCGCTATTAGCCAGAAACAACGGATACAACGAACTGTTCGACAATCGCTTGCCATATAAATTCACATACTGATAGCGCTGTGCAAAATATGTATTCTCTTGCAGGACCTTCGGCTTGATCACAAAGGCGTTTGAAAAAACTCCGGAGTTTGATTCATACAAGTCCACAATCACAATTGTCAGCAGCACGTATATCAACCATCCCAGTTTAAATCGGGATTTGGATGACTGATCCTTCTGTCGGATAAAAGACTCAATGGATTGAAAGACCTTTCCGGAAACTATCGCGATCACAAATACAAATCCCAGCATAAACCTCGACGGGACCGTGAGTGAATCGAAAAACGGCAGCTGATGCAATACGTACCACAGATTCAAAATTGATCCGCTGCCCATTCCGATGATAAACATGACTATTCCCGTCCCGATCAGTGGCCATAAATGACCAAAGTAAACAACAAATCCGTACAGGCCCAGTAACAACGGGATCCACCCGATATAGGCGCCATATTCGTGCCAATCATAATCTAAGCCCATCTTCCGCGTTTCTTCCCAATTCATCATATCGAGGACCTCCTGATCTGTATCCAGGAAGATATGGTAAAGCGCTGAGACAGGTACCGCACTGTTCTCTTCCGTCGTTCGCGGAAACTCTGACAGAAATTCCAGCATGGGCAGCAGCTTCGCCGAACACAATAAAAATGTCCCCAACCATATCACCGATATCATCTTCAATGCCCGAACCTCTCGATTCTTGATAGCCTTGAAAATCGCAAATATGCCCATGAAAACCAGCATAATGTTAAACACATCGACACTGCCATTCAACAGGATGAGCGCCAAAGACATGATCCCGCCAAAAACATATTTTTTGTCGTCCAGACTCTTGAGAAAAAACGCCACGTACCACGGCACGAAGGCCATCGAAAACCATTCCGTATGTCCCTCCGTCAGATGCAGGACAAACATCGAACAAAACATAAAAACAAACGCTGAAAAATATCTGGCCAACCGGCCCAGATCAAATTGTTTACCCAAAAAAAACATACCGTACAGACCGATAAACAAATGAACGGGTATCTGAATCTTGAGTCCGGCGATTGGACCAAAAATCAGTACAAAAACGTAGAACGGTGACAGAATCGGCGAATGCGGATGGGCCAGCATGACATTGCCCCCGTTGACATAAGGATTCCATAACGGGAACTGACCGTACTCCATAATCGTGCGGTACGGAACCGCATTCCACATCGTAAACTGATCCCAATCCATCTGCCCCCAGTACCCGAAATTTTCATAGATGGGCGACGCGAATATAGCGGCACTGATCGCAAAAATAAAAAATGTGATAAATCGACTCAAGACCTCTCCTCTTGTCTGTATCAAGGTTTATTGTGTTCGAATAATTCTAAATAGACGCCGTCCTTCTTTTTGAACATTCTTTTACGGTACCGCGTCTGAAAGTAATTCTGCACATGCTGTGAATTCAAGCCCAAATCAAACTGTTCGTCGTCCTTAAACCAACTCACCGAGAGCAACCACACGCGATTAAATTGTTGCTCTTCCCAAGGTATCTGACTGAGATCAAGATTTCCCTCGGGTTTGAGGTCAAAGGCATACATTTGGCCTCCCTCAAATTCCATCCGCGCGACGATATCCTTGACCTGCAGGAAGCGGATATCGTATGGCTGCAGAAACTGAGGATACATCAGATATGTTACGTCATCAAATTTAATGCCGGCTTCCGAGGCTGATCTGGAGATCAACTGGTCAAACATCATCACGAATCCCTGTGTATCGGTGACGGCAATCAGATCGCCCGGCTGAAAATTTTCTCTGATCAGCTGAAGCAGATTCGCATAGTTTTTCTTGGGCGTCACGCCGGTAAACAATGTTGAACGGGCCCAATGGTCCAGCATATGATTTCGATGGTAATTGACAATCGAGATCATACTCAAAACCAGGACACAGACAACGATCATAATGCGCTCCTGCCTGGCCTTGATGCTAACAATTCCATGAGCAATAAACAGGTAATAGAATGGCGAAAAGATCAGCAACTGTCGATTGATATAAACCGGCATGATCACGTAAGAAATGACACATACAAGAATCAACGGCAATACCAGCAGCGAAACCAGCGTAAGCGTTGCGGAGCGATCTTTTTGATACTGCAGATACGCGCCCCATCCGAACAGCACAAAGAATAATACCAGACCTATAGAATACTGAATAACATAGGCCGAGTATCCTAAATCAAAAATCAGCCAGGTAAATAGCAACATGATCCAGCTGGGCCGCGGCAGCCAGAAATCATGCTGAACATAACTCACCTGATTAGCCAGAACCGGCATCGAAAGCATGAAGGCTCCGACGATGAATGTCGACATCAACAACCACGGTTTGATCAAATCTCGACGCTGCTTGGGCCACAGATAAAGACCTGAAACTAGGATCAGAAAAACAGCATAATAACTTGTAAATATCGAGGCTACGCCGGCCAGGCCATATCCGATCCACCATCGTGAAGACCGATCGTTGACGGCGCGAAAAAATAAATACATCATCAACAGCGTGAAAAAGGTCGCCATAGCATAGGCCCGGGCCTCCTGGGCATACCAGATATGGAACGGATTGACCGACAACAGCAGCAAGGCCATCAAGCTGGTTGCGCGCTCAAAAAATAACCGCGCTAGCCTGTAAAAAACAATCAATGCCCCAATACTGAATAAAATCGAAATCCATCGCAGCCCCTGACCATCCGCGGCGAATAGACTGAAAAAAAACACCAGTCCATAATAAGCCGGCGAATGTGGATCGTTCTTGATACGATTCACAAACATTTCGCCCGGTGCTTGATTCGACAACTCGGCCATCTGATGGATTCGGCCCGACGAGAATAAATTTGTCCCGATTTCGTCAAACCACAGGTCGTACGAATTCCATCCAAATACGCGAAGCACGATTCCAATCGTCAGGATAAGCAAGTACAACCGGTACTGGGACCAGGTACTATTTTGTTTATGCATAGTCATCTGTCTGGGTATCCCTTGAAGATACAATTATGGAACGCGTTGGTATTAAATAATATAGCCCAGATCGGGTTAGAAATGAATGAAATTTATGCGGATTATATTCGGGTAGATTCCTGGTGAGGCCAATAACGCGGCGAGGATTACCGGATGCAGACAGCAGTCGTGACAGCTCCAAGGTTCAAGTTGGTTTGGACCGAATTAACCAAAGTCTCACCCTGACAAAGCGGAGTTCCGTCTGCCGTCGAGTCCAAAGTCAACTCCACGCACTGCGCGTCGACACTGGCCGGCGGTTTCAGGATAAAATAAGCTGACAGACCGACTGTCATCATATAAATGAGTGTGAGATAATATAGAATTTTGGTTTTCATCATATCTTCCTAATTGAAGTTATCAAAGCATAGTGTGGCGCGAATCGGAACTCCGTATGGTCCGGCGGTCCGTCCGATGGTGACAATATCCGAATAGATACCACTGGCGCATTCGGGAATACAGGCCGGACCTGAACTGCATTCTTCGATCGTTACCTGAAAACACGATGACTGCGCGTTGACAATATTTGGCTTGGACAGAAATGAATACAATATCAAATAGACCAGTACGATGCTGGTCGACACAAACATGTACAGTGTTCGTTTTTTTAAACTTTTTTCTTTTGTTGGATTCATATCTATTCGCCCTATTTTCGTTTTACATCCCTATGGCAAACATGTTCCGCCCGGACAATCACCGTTCGATCCGCAGCATCCCAAAGCATTCGTTCCACCCGAACAAATTCCGGCCTGAGCAGCCCCGCAGCACAATGGTCCACCGGCCACTGAAGCTCCCGTACAGTTATTGGTACAGCAATCACCCGGTGCTGCACATGAGTCACCCACGAGCGCACATCCCGGACCGCTTCCGCTGATATTCAGGCACAATGTCGCGTATATGGGTGTACCATATACACCAGCTGTAAATCCGCTATTGACAACGTCCGGTGACAAAAATCCACCCGGGCATGTCGGCAGACAAGCCGATCCCGTATTACAGGCCACAATCGTGGGCTGAAAACAGTTCTGCGCCTCGACAACATCCGTCTTTTGCAGCAGATTAAACAAGGAAACATACACAAAGACGATGCCGGAAATGATTGTTAGGTATATCGCTCGTTTTCTACTCATAATCAACTCGCTTCGTAAATTCAATTGACTTACGGCCCAAAACTAGGACCAAATACAACCGGCTCCTGCCAGACACGCGGCCGAAGATGTATATGTACAGTTGTCGCTAGGAATACACTGTCCTCCAAATCCCAGCCACAGACATCCAGGATAGGAAGTACACAAGGCCATGTTGAAGTTGGCCGACGCACAGTCATACAGCGGATTCCGAGAACATGATCCCGGAGCACCGCCCCCGCCGCTGGTCAATCCAACACCCTGACAACAAGCCAGGACTTCATCGCCTCCACACGCCGCTTGGTCAGCCAATCCAGGTAAACACGCATTATGCTGAATCGCCGAACAGCAATATCCACCGCCGCCAACCCATTCACACCAGGGGAAAAACTCACAACGGGTAAACGTCGGCCCGGTAGGTGAAGTTAGCGTCATATTGGTTACAAATTGATCACAGGCTCTTTGCTCATAACATCCGCCGGATGAGGACCACGCGCACGCGTCGCCATACGTGCCAGTACATTCCGCCTGAAGCAGCCCCGCGCATCCCGTCGGCAATGGCGGTGGTGGCGGAGTCCCTCTGGCCTGACAATCCCCTGAAGAAATTCCACAGTCAATGATACATGTCCCTGAATCGTTATACGACCCCGTCGGACACTCGCACGATGTGGCGCCAAATCCCGGTACAAACGCCCCCGTACACTCCCACTGACACTTTGGTGCACTTCCAATTGGAGCGCTACACTTTCCGGGTTCTACAAATGTGATGTTGATATCGAAAGGTAAATTTAGATCGTCCTGAGGACAAATGTCCGGAGCAAACTCCGGATTGGCAACCGGATCCGGAGGATTGAGACAACGGAAGTCGCAGTTTCCATTATAAAGGCAAACAATGCGTGTCGGATTGTTGGGATCCTCGCCACCGCAGTAATAGCGGCCGGGCACTTCGGTATCTGTACACGGAACACCCGTCGTGGTATCCGCAAGCGTTCCACATTCGTCTGGAACAACCCCGGGCACCGGCGTTGAACAACAATTTATGTTGGGGGTACAGATATCGTTACCTGTCCCGCAGGAAATCGGATTACATGAAAATACGTCTGAATCTTCGGTTTCACCACATGTGCCGAAACCGCAACAAGGAGGGCTGCTGCAAGGGTCTTGATGCTGACATTGACAGCTTACGTCAAAACCGGCTGGAGGAGCCGCTGTGATCGGCTCCTGAAAGGAGTCTCGATATGAATCATCCCACCCCTTGACATTGGCGTTCCAGGAACGGATAACGTATGGCCCCATGACCATAACACCGGCCAACATAAGAGTAATCAGGAGGGCATACTCCACCATACTTTGCCCACCGACATTTCGAGATTTTCGAAAAAACTTAAGCATTATCAGAGACCTTTCGAGTATTACTAGTATATAATATTAAAACTCGCTGTTCAAGCAAAGAGTTTACCGTTCGAATTTTTCCAAAAAACGGCATTTTGAGCCTCCTGACTACTGACATCCCTGACAACTGAACGTCATTTTGTCGACGCCGATCATCTCAACCTCTAGGTTAGTTCCCGTAGGTAGATGAGTGACCCATGCCTTGACTTTCCAACTGCCCGGCCCGTGCATCTGACACCAATTTCCCGAACTGCCGGAGATCACATCACATTCATCACCCGTCCATACCACCTTCCAGTCCATGGGACGTCGGAAAAAATAGGCGTCTGGAGAAAAATTCGGAGTGTCTCCGACGGAGAATAATGTTTTATGTTCAAAGTCACACGTGGTCTCTAGACACCCGCTCCGGTAACAACCCGGGACATGATCAATCTGATCCAGCATCGGCGTGTCGGTATAACAGTCTCCCCGAACATCGTTAAAAGTCTTTTCAACACAGGTATTTTCGTTCAGAGTAAAACCCTCAGGGCACTCGCAACGCCTTGCCTTCGTACCGGGCACGAAGCCCGGGGCACATTCCCATTGACACTTGGGCGTACTGCCGTCCGGCGCGCTGCACTCTCCCTTCTCTACATATTTCACGGGGGTGTTCACTATCAGATTGATATTGTCATTCGGACAGATATCCGGGGCATACGCCGGATCCCCAGGCGTCGGCCCGCCGAAGCATCGATTCTTGCAATTTGGGTTGAACTGGCACTCAAACCGCGGCGGGTCCTCCAGATTATCGCGTCCGCACCGATAGGTGGCAGGCACCTCGCTATCCAGGCATCCGGCCGTACCGCAGGCCTCCGGCGCCCCCAGCTGAACCGGCGTTGTGCAGCATTCCTTCACCTCCTGGCAGATACTCTCCCGAAGGGGTTCACAATTGACCGGATCGCAGATATATTCCTCGGAATCTTCCGTCCCCAGACAACTGCCGTAGCCGCAACAGGGCGGATCCACACAGGGCTTTCGATACTCACAGAAACAATCCATCCGGGTGGATTTCAGGGGTTGCCCCAAAGGATCCTGAAACGAATCTTGATACGAATCTTCCCAACCCTTGACGTTGGCGTTCCAGGACCTGACCACGTACGGCCCCATCACCATCACACCGGCCAGAACAAGGGTGATCAGCAAGGCGTATTCAACAATTGTTTGTCCTATTTTCTGCTGAACAAGTCTCATGGATTATCGCTAATTGAATAGAAAAATACAGATCCGTAACTTCCTTAGTATAACATCACTTGAAACAAGTTTTACGAATTTTGATTGTTCAGGTATGAACGTTGATGCAGGCAGGATCTTATAGTAGAAAGTTGGGTTATGGTGTACATCCACTCGTGTCATAGGCCGAACAGTCCGACAAACAGGCCAGCGTTCCGCTGCTGAATCCCTGACTGACGCAGGTCTGACCCTGAAGATCATTGGTATCACACACCTCCGGCCCCGACGCAGAACCGTCTCCACAGATATCGAGGACACACAGACATTCCGGCGCAAACAATCCGCAACCCTGCCGCCATTCACACCAGGATACGGCACTACACTCACCCATGTCACTTACATTGATACAATAATCTTCAGTCTCACAGACTCCACCGTTCACACGACACAAATCCTGATACGTTGAACTATTACATTGGGGGTTAGTCAAGTCCGCACAAGAATTGTATCCAGGTGGGCCAGGTGTGGGATTGGAATAGCAACCGGCACAATCGCAAGGACAATTCCCAAAAATTCCGCCGGTTTCTCCGGTTTCACAAACGCCATTACCGCAAACCGCCGGCTTGGGCACGCAATTACTTCCGGACACTTCATAACCGCTATTACATTGATACTCACACTTGAGTCCACCGGTACACGAGCCTTCTTCAACCGCGGATTTAGCGGTCGGCCCCGGCAATCCGGTATCGTCACCCGGGCATAACGTTGCGTTATTCGGATCACCGCCCGAGCACGTAAATGGAACACACCCGCTCGTGATAAAGCCTGTACACGATCCGTTACAGGCCAGTGTTCCACTGGCAAATCCAAAATCAGTACAGAACTGACCGTCGTGGTCGGCGCCGTCACAAACCTCCGGACCTTCCCTGAGATTATCGCCACATTGATAGCAGGCCGACGTGTTAAATCCGCCACAACCGGCCAGACACATTAACGTCCCGCCGTCAAATCCTTGAGTCACACATGTCTGTGTATTGAGATCCGTCCCGTCACAGACCTCCGCGCCGCCAACATTGTTATCTCCGCAGACAAAACAGCCGGACGTATCAAATCCACCACAAGATCCATTACAGCCCAGTGTTCCACCGTCAAAACCAAGCCCCACACATGTTTGACCGTTGAGGTCCGTTCCGTCACAGACTTCCGTCGTATCCTTGACATTATCCCCGCAAATGGTACAAGCGGATGTGTCCACCGCGGAACAATCTCCCAGACAGGTCAATAGGCCGGCATCAAACCCTTCGGTGATACAGCTTAAGCCGTTGAGATCACTGCCGTCACAGACCTCCGGACCACCGGCATTATTGTCGCCGCAGACATAACATCCCGACGTATTCAAGCTCGCGCAGCTTCCGGAACAAGCCAGCGTTCCGCCGTCAAATCCCTGAGACACACATGTCTCTCCGGCCAGATCTGTGCCGTCACACATCTCTGGACCGCCAATCGCATTATCACCACACACAAAACATGCCGACGTGTCAAAGCTGCCGCAGCCCACATTACAGGTCAGTGTTCCGCCGTCAAAACCCAACGACAAACACGACTGCCCGGCCAGGTCGGTCCCGTCGCAGGTTTCACCCGCGCCGGCCACATTATCCCCGCAGTTAGTACACGCTGATGTATCAAATCCCGCACAGGTTCCCAAACAGGCCAGCGTTCCGGCATCAAATCCTTGACTCACACAGGTTTCTCCGGCGAGATCTGTACCGTCACATGTCTCCGCCCCGCCAATCGCGTTGTCGCCGCAGACAAAACAGCCTGACGTATCAAAGCTGCCGCAGCCCGCGTTACAGGCCAGTGTTCCGCCGTCAAATCCAAGACTCGCACAGGACTGTCCGCCGAGATTCGCTCCGTCACAGGTTTCACCGGTACCGATGAGCGCGTCACCACAGGTGGAACAATTAGTGGTATCAAATCCGGCACATGATCCCAAACATGTCAACGTTCCCGCATCGAATCCCTGCGTGACACACGTTTCACCGTTAAGATTCGCTCCATCACACACCTCCGGGCCTCCCACAAGTGCGTCCCCGCAAACGTAACAGGCAGACGTATCAAAACTACAGGTTCCCAAACAACTCAGGGTTCCGCCGTCAAATCCCTGGCTGACACACGTCTGCCCCGCGAGGTCCGTACCATCACATGTCTCGGGTCCCGACGCATTGTTGTCGCCACACACATAACAGTTGGTTGTATTGAACGCGGCACAGCTCCCCATACATGTCAATGATCCACCGTCAAATCCTTGACTGATACAGGATTCCCCGTTGAGATTTCCACCGTCACAGACCTCCGGACCGCCGATGACACCATCGCCACATCCGTAACACATCGATGTATCAAATCCCATACAGCCTGGCTGGCACTCAAGTGTCCCGCCGTCGAAGCCTTGCGACACACAAGTCTGACCTCCCAGATCCGTACCGTCACAAACCTCACCTGGATCGCGATTATCATCCCCACATCCGTAGCACAAGGCCGTGTCAAATCCACATGAACCATTACATGCCAACGTCCCGCCGGCGAAACCTAACGTCACACATGTTTGTCCATTGAGATCCGCCCCCTCACACGATTCGCCCGGACCGATGATGGCATCCCCGCACACCGAACATCCTGACGTATCAAAACTGCCGCAACCGACATTACATGCGAGATTACCATTGGTGAATCCTTGGCTCACACAGGTCTCTCCAGCCAGATCCAAGCCGTCACACACTTCCGTGCCTTCCGTATTATTGTCGCCACAGACAAAACATCCTGATGTATCGAAACTGCCGCAGCCCGCGTTACAACCCAACGTTCCACCGTCAAATCCCTGAGTGATACATGTCTCACCGCCGAGGTCGGTGCCATCACATGTTTCCGGTCCACCGATGGCATTATCGCCACACTGATAACAGCCTGATGTTTCAAAGGTCGCACAGGTCGGATTACACGCCAGTGTACCGCCGTCGAATCCCTGCGTTACACAATTCTCTCCGGCGAGATCCGTGCCGTCACACGTTTCACTCGCACCAACGACATTATCACCACAATTTGAACAACCCGACGTATTGAATCCGGCACAGGTTCCCAAGCAGGCCAACGTTCCCGCATCAAATCCCTGAGACACACATGTTTCACCGGCCAAGTCAGTGCCGTCACAAACCTCCGGACCGTCGGCAGAATTGTCGCCACATTGATAGCAGGAAGTAGTATCGAACGCCAAACATCCGGCCTGACACGCCAGAGTCCCGCCGTCAAAGCCCTGACTCACACATGTTTCACCTCCGAGTAATACGCCATCACAGACCTCCGTCCCGGAAATAGCGGCGTCCCCGCACGTCCAACATCCGGCGGTATTGAATCCGGCACAAGTTCCGAGACACGCCAGGGTTCCATTTGAAAAACCTTGTGTCATACACGTTTCTCCGGCCAGGTCAGTCCCGTCACAGATTTCTCCGCCCGCCGCGGTGTTGTCCCCGCAGACAAAACATCCCGAGGTATCAAACGTACCGCAACTCACATCACACGCCAATGTTCCGCCGTCAAAACCCTGTGTGATACACGTTTCTCCGTCGAGATTGACCCCGTCACAGACTTCACCCGTTCCGACAAGTGCGTCCCCGCACGTCGAGCAGCTGGATGTCTCAAACGCCGAACAATCCACAAAACATCCGAGCGTACCGGCGTCAAATCCCTGCGTGACGCACGTTTCACCCGCGAGATCTGTTCCATCACATGTTTCACCTGGATTAACGGTGTTATCTCCACAGGTGTAACAAGTCGAAGTATCAAAGGCCAAACAATCGCCCTGGCAAGCCAGCGTTCCTCCGTCAAATCCCTGAGAAATACATGTTTCTCCGGATAGATCCGTCCCGTCACACGCCTCACCCGGATTTTGAGTATTGTCCCCGCAACCATAACAACCCGATGTATCAAACGACTTGCAGCTTACACCACAGGCCAACGTACCACCGCTGAATCCCTGGCTGATACACGTCTCTCCGGACAGATCCGCAGAATCACAAACTTCCGCGCCCGTTACCACCGTGTCACCACATGTCGAACAATTGACCAGGTCGTAGGCCGAACAATCGATCATACACGCCAGCGCCCCTTCCGCGAATCCCTGCGTCACACAGGTATCCCCGTTCAGGTCCGTTCCGTCACAAAATTCACCGGTATCTACATTATTATCGCCGCATCCATAGCAAGCCGATGTGTCATAGGCGGTACAGTCTGATTCGCACGCCAGCGATCCTCCATCAAAGCCCAGACTGACACACGTCTGACCGTTGAGGTCTAACGTGTCGCAGGCCTCACCCGGCTCCGACACACTGTTCCCGCAACCGAAACATCCACTGGTGTCATAGCCGCTGCATCCGGTCAAACACTGCAGTACACCGCCACTGAAACTTTGACTGATACACGTTTCACCCGCCAAATCGGTTCCATCACAGGTTTCACCTGCGTCGATAATATTGTCCCCACAGTTAAACAGCAGACATGAACAGGCCGCACTGAACAGACCGCAACCCCGACGCCATTCGCACCACGAATGTGTCCCACACTGAGGATTGGTGCCTAATGAAAAACAGGAGGATCCAGGCTTGTTATCACATACGCCCGGCGCACCGCCGGACAAATCAATCTCACACAGATCTCCGTGGACCGTTTCACAATCGGCTACCGGGACATCAGAACACTGCTCATATCCCGGCGGTCCAGGGGTTGAATCCCGGTAACACCCTTCACAGTCACAAGGGCAATTGCCGAACAATCCGCCGGTTTCTCCGGTCTCACACACACCGTTCCCGCACACCGTTGGAATAGGAACACAGTTTGAACCGGAGATCTGGAATCCGACACTACATTCGTACTCACATTTCTGTCCAACCGTACAGCCGCCATCCAGTACTGGCGTTCGTGTGGTATCGATCACGAGAGCAAGATCGTCTCCCGGACATAAAGTTGAATTCGTCGGAACCGGACCTATACAAGAGAAACTTCCGCCGGTCGTACAGCCGGATGTATCCAGCGCATTACACGCCGCGTTACAGGCCAGCGTTCCGCCGGTGAATCCCTGGGTAAAACATGACTCCGTTCCGGTATCCGATCCGTCACAAATCTCTCCGACATCCTGATTCCCATCCCCGCAACACGGCGAACATGTCGGACATGTTCCGCATTGTCCGGTACAATCAAAATACGGATCCCCGCACGAACACGGACCACACTCGGGACAAGGATTGTATCCAAATCCGCCACCGCCGACGCAGTGTTCAACACCGGCCGCGCACGTCGCATCGCCACAGACAATCGGACATGGACCGCAATCCGAATTACATTGCGGATCCATCCCCATCGCCGGAGGGGTCATACTGTCATCCGTTCCGCATCCTTCGGCGAATCCCCAATACGTCGAAGATCCGGCACAATAGCCGTCGCCGCACGACGGGCATTTCGCCATCGTTACACCCGGCAACACATTGGCCAGGGCCGCCGCTTTGAAACTGTTCCATTCGGCCTGCGTCTTGGTCGGAACAAAATACTGCCGTCCGCTTGTATTGATGAAGTCCCAACACTCGGGCTCTCCGGCATTCGGAGAGGTGTTGGATACGTAGGAAAGATTAACGCGAAGTCCCGGCGTCGCGTAAGCACCACCGGAATAAAAATCCATGATGTGTCCGGTATTCTCCAGTCCGTAGTATCGACAGTTCGTCGATCCATTGGGGCCGTCATCGCAGTAGCATCCGTCGCTGCCGTCCCCGATGGGGGTACACGAACCGATCAGCTGGGCCTGTGCCGAGACCGCGCACAGAATAATCCCCAGTAAAATTCCCCAGATTTTTCCCCTTAAAATTCGCATCTTACTCGTTGATTGCCTCTCTACTCCAGTTTACGTTTCAGTTCGTCAATCTCTAACCGCATGGCATTGATCTGCTGACTCTGCTGTTCAATCAATTGCTGCTGATCCTTTATCGCCTCTATCATCGGTGCAATCATGTTTCCGTACTTGACATATTTTCGACCGGCCTCGTCGGTATGAACCAACGCCGGATAAACCGCTTCAACATCCTGAGCGGTGATTCCAATATCAGCCGCCCCGTCTTCCTTCCAGGTGTAGCTTAGTCCGTCTAACTGCATGATACCTTCCAACCCCGGCACGGACTGAAAATTTTCTTTGAGGGTGGCATCCGACGAATAAAGGAAGGCCGTTGCCGTGACCGATCCGACAACATCCAACGCACTGGTCGGCGCCGGATTGTTGATCCCGACCCGCAAGGTATCTTCACGAACGGTCAATAACTCAGTCGGCCCACTCGCATCTCTGACCGTAAATATCCCGCCGGCCGGCAGGTCATAAACATAATTCCCGGCCCCACTGATCAAATACTGCAATCCCCCGCTGGACTGGATAACCCTGGTCCCACCCAGCATGTTCAAATCACCGTTGATCGTCGTGTTACCCTCAACGTGAAGCATCGTGGCCGGTGCTGTTGTCGCGATCCCAACCTCGCCTGTATCCAGGATCGTAAGACGGGTGGTTTCAACACCTTCGTTTCCACCCCAAATCGTAAACCCGTCATTGGGATTGGCCTCATGAGCGCGCAACTCCCATACCGCGCCGGTGGTTTGTGAGTTCTTGATGCGAATCCCGGTACTCGACGCATTGCTGTCTTCCACGTGCAGCCGCGCCGCCGGTAAATTGGTTCCAATCCCGACACTGACGGTGGCATAGTCCACCGGATAGAGATCAGAACCGTTCAGATCCCACTCCCCAATCGAACGACTGTACGGTGCGGTACCATCGCAGTAGTACAAGACATTGGAGGAGTCCACATACAATGTCCCGGCTGTTGATGCCCCGCACGCAGGCGGTGAATTGTTCGGCGCCAGTCTTAACGACTGATACACCCCAACCGGCGATGGATAATAGGTGGTCATCGTTAACGTTTCGGCCATGGCCATGGACGTCGCTGTTAACATCGCCAACATCAATCCAAAAATTTTAAATCGCATACATAATCCTTGATTATGACCCACAAAAAAAGCCCACCCTCAGAGTCTCCGAGGATAGGCGACAAACCATACGATACTGGCAACTGGCTATCCCGAAACATTCAGGACCCTGTAGTTTTGTGCCCCACCCTCTCAGATGGTTTACCTTTTTCAATAACGAAATTTTCCCGTTTAGTAAAAGCATACCATACCAATTTTTACATTGCCAAACTACTTTAGCATGGAAAATATTGGCATTGAACCAAAATATGAGAAATGTTATACTGGCCTTTCTGTAAACCCAACGGAGAGAATAAAAAATGACAAATGCCATCGACGGCATCGTGCTGGTGCTGCTGATTTATTACTTTTGGCGTGGTTGGAGAAAAGGCTTTCTCGGATCATTGCTTGGACCGATCTCACTGATCATCGGCGGACTTTTGAGCTACTCCTATTACCTCAAGACCGAAAACATCGTGATGTCGCTGGTCTTGAGTGTCGCCGCGCCGTTTGTCCTGCACATCACGCTGGCGTTGCTGTTGAAAATCTGGTCGATTGCCACCAGCAAGGATGGAAAGATGTCACCGTTAAACCGGTTGCTTGGATCGGCCTTTAGCGTGATCTGGAGCGGTGGCATGATGATTTTAGTCTTATTGTTAGTCATGGTTATCCCGGGCAAAGTTCCCTACATAGACCGCGTGCATCAGGTCATCGCGCCGACCAAGACCTATGCCCTCATCGCCCGATATACCGGTCAGACCGCCTCGACTCAGGGCGGTAATGTTCACAGCTCACCGATGATCCAGTTTTTAGAGAATCCTGAAAAATTCGAATATCTCAGTAACACTGAAGAATTCAAAGCAGTCATGGAGAATTCCAAGGTGCGACGCCTGCTGGAAGATGCGGACGTCCGCGAACACCTTCAGGAAAAAAATGTCTTGAAACTGATGACCAATGACAAGATGAAGAGCTTGCTGGAAGATAAAGACCTGATCAAAGATTTCTTCGCGCTGCAGAAAAAGATCATGCTGGAAAGCATGGAAGACGCGGCGTCGGATAACCCACATGTTCCGGAGCCTAAAGTGTTGGAGATTGAAAACGGCATTTAAAACAGCCCCAGCCGTTCGTCGCTACTTACCGATACAAAACTGCGAAAAGATATTGTCCAGCAAATCATAATCAATATTCCGTCCGGTAATACTATCCAGGAAATTGACGGCCACCTTGATCTCCTCGGACACAAACTCCAGCGAGATCCCCTCCAACAAAACTTTTTGAGCCTTTTCCACGGACGCCAGGGCATCCGTCAAGGCATTGATATGACGCATATTGCTGATCAAAATTTCATTCGCTGACATATCTTTATCTGATGTGACACTGTCGCTGATCGCGGCCTCAAGAGCCTCAATCCCCTCACGTTTAAGCGCCGAGATGCGTTTAATCTCACCCAATGCCACCAATGTCTGCACTTCCTGATCGGACAATCCGTTGGCCAGATCCGATTTATTAAGAACCGGAATCACCGCCAGTTCACGAATCCGTTCGATTAATCCGTAATCCTGATCGTCCAGCGGACACGATCCGTCGATTAGTAGAATGACAATGTCCGCACCTTGAATATGCATATGACTGCGGCGAATCGCCTCTTCCTCAATCAGATCTCGCGGCTCCAGGATACCGGCGGTATCAATCAGCTGGAACGGGATCCCTTCGATCTGGGCCGATTCCTCAATAGTGTCACGTGTGGTCCCCGCGATGTCGGACACGATCGCCCGTTCGGTTTTCAGCAGCACGTTCAGCAACGATGACTTGCCCGCATTGGGCTTGCCGCACAAAACGATCTTGACCCCTTCTTTAAGCAACCGGCCTTGGTTCGATGATTGCAGCAGCTGAGCAATCTGATCTTTCGCGGTTTGAATTTCATCAGCCAGTTGCTGACGCCCCTGAGCATCTATTTCGTCCTCCGGAAAATTGACAATGGCCTCCATTTGAATATAGACATTCATCAACTGCTGACGGATATCCTGCAGCACCGTCGATAGATCACCTTTGAGCTGATTGGAGCTGACCTTCAGAAAGGCATCCGTCTTGGACTGAATGATATCCAGCACGGCTTCGGCCTGCGTAAGATCTATACGTCCGTTCAAATACGCCCGTTTGGTGAATTCCCCGGGTTGAGCCAACCGCGCCCCGCCCTGATGCGTCAATTTCAAAATCGTCCTCAACGACACCATCCCGCCGTGGCAGTTGATCTCCACCACATCCTCTTTGGTGTAGCTTCGCGGCGCCCGCATCACTGTAACCAACACCTCATCGACCGTTGATCCGTCTTCATTCTGGATCCAGCCGTAGTGAGCGGTAAATCCCCGCGCCTCGGACAGTGATTGCCCCGAGCGTGACCGGAAGATACGGCCGGCGACATCGATCGCCTCGGTGCCGCTTAAGCGCACAATGCCGATTCCGCCTTGGCCTAACGGAGTGGATATCGCGGCGATCGTATCCTCTATTCCCTGGTATTGGTACATGTATCACTCCTTAAAATAGACCGCGCCTCGGCCGCGACAAAAATTGAGCCGGTGACGATGACCACATCGTCGGTCGATAAATGCTTATTCAGATCATTGACCGCGTCTTTCACGTTTTTGCAGATCCTAACCGGCTTGTTGGGAAAATATCCTTCGGCTTCTTCCTGACTAAAAGTATACGCGCGCGGATGATCAGCTTTGCTCAGCCACACTTTATAGGCATACTCAGCCAACGCCCCGCAGATCTCTTTGATATTTTTATCCCGGCTCACGCCTAGCAACAAATGTATTTTTCTGTCAGGCACAAGGGTTTTCAATGATTCGCATAACGTGCGGACTGACGCTTCATTATGGGCCGCATCCAGAATCGTCAACGGATCTCGTCGAACGATCTCAAAACGAATTGGCCACTCCACCGACGCAAGCCCCAGATATACATGCTGATCTGTAATCGACATTCCTTGATCACGCAAACATTCAACGACGTTCACCGTCCCCGCCGCGTTGATTGTTTGATGCTTGCCCAACAGCGGCAGCTTAACAGCGGTATATGTATGATCCGCGACCGTCACGTCAAACGTTTGTTCCGTCAGATCCCTCGTCGTGGACGCAGACACATCGGTGGAATAAACTTGCCGCGGCTGAATATCAAATTTACGGCATCGATCCATGATCACGGATTCCGCCTCTAACTCCTGCGGCGCGATCACCACGTCCTGCTGGGATTTAATAATCGCCGCCTTCTCGCCGGCAATTGCCGCTAACGTATCTCCGAGAATCGCGGTATGCTCATAACTGATCGGTGTAATCACCGCTATTCGGGATTCACACACATTCGTCGCATCCAGACGTCCGCCCAGCCCCGTTTCCAGGACCACGGCATCGACATCGCGTTTCTGAAAGTATAGTAACGCTGTCGCCGTCAGGACTTCATAGAATGTCAGCGGGCCATATTTGTCATCGGCATGAACCTCATCAATAACCGCCTTCCAGTCGAACAACACACGTGACAATTCCCGATCGGAGATACTGTCGCCGAATAGATCATCCGCCGTTTCCTGAATAATCCGTCGGGCATCCATTACACGTATCCGTTCATTCAATTTCAGGATATGCGGTGACGAATATAGTCCCACACGCAGCCCGGCCTGCTTTAGAACGGACGCGATCATCGCGCACGTCGATCCTTTGCCCTTGCTGCCGGCGACGTGGATGATGTACAGATCCTTCTGGGGATCACCCATACGCTTAAGCAGCTCACGCATGCGTTCAAGCTTGAAGTCCAGATCGGCAACTTTATTAAGGGAATGTTCGAAATTAATGAAGGAATTGAGATAGGATCGCGCGTCGAAGTCTTTCATACACCAACACCTCTGATCTTTAGTGTTTGAAGTGACGAACGCCGGTAAAGACCATGGCGATGCCATGGCGGTCGGCCGCCTGAATGACATCCTGATCGGCGATTGACCCGCCCGTCTGGATAATCGCCCTGACGCCGGCCTCGGCGGCCAGATCAATATTGTCGGTCATTGGAAAGAACGCGTCCGAGATCAACACGGCATTCTTGGCACGGTCACCGGCCTTCTGGATCGCGATGTTTACGCTTTCCACCCGCGACGTCTGTCCGCAACCGATACCGACGGTGCGTTGACCTTTGACCAGCGCGATGGCATTGGATTTCACATTCTTGATCACGCCCCAGCCGAATTTCATGGCCGCGAGTTGGGAGGCCGTCGGCTTTTTCCGGGTGACCACGGTTAATTCGTCGTCTTTAAGCTCACGTGTATCTTTTTCCTGAAGCAGCATGCCGCCATGAATCTGTTTGCGGTCATAGATATCGTGATCGATGTTCTTGAAATCGAATTCCAGCAGACGCAGATTTTTCTTCGTAGTTAACGCCTTCTTCGCCCCCGTGCTGAACTTGGGCGCGATCACGCATTCCATAAATCCGCTTTTGAGGATCAGTTGAGCCGTCTTCTCATCGACCTTACGATTTAAACCGATGATACCGCCGAACGCCGATATCGGATCACTCGCCAGTGCGTATTTGAAGGCCTTGGATAGTTCATCATCCTGGGCGACACCCGTGGGATTATTGTGCTTGATGATAACGGCCGCCGGATTCTTGAAATCCTTGACAAAATCAACCGCGGCGTTGAGATCCAGGAAATTGTTAAACGAAAGTTCCTTGCCGTGCAGCTGTTTGACGTCGGCCAATCCGTACGCCTCGCCCTCGGCCTTATACATCGCCGCCTTTTGATGTGGATTCTCACCGTACCTGAGATCCTGGGCCAATTCATAATTAGTCTGAACAGTCTTGGGTAAACCCTGAAAATCCGACCCGACTAAACGGCTTTTAAGAAATTTCTGGATCATATCGTCGTATTCCGCCGTATGCGCAAATGCCTCGACAGCCAGTCCGTACAACACGGAGTCCGGCAGCAAACCATTATTTTGTTTCAATTCTCCCAGGATGGCATCATATCCGTCGGGATTACAGACAACCGCAACACTTTTGTAATTCTTGGCGGCCGATCTCAACATGGATGGCCCGCCGATATCAATATTCTCAATCGCGTCATCCAGATGCACATTCTTCTTGGCCGTTACCTTGCCGAAGGGATACAAATTCACGACGACCATGTCAATCAATCCGATGTCATGTTCTTCGATCTGGGCCATGTGTTCCGCCTTGCTGCGCACGGCCAATAGCCCGCCATGAATCTTGGGATGCAGCGTCTTGACCCGCCCGTCCAGCATTTCCGGAAAACCGGTGTAGTCCGATACATCCTGCACCGACATACCCGCTTCGCGCAGCTGCCGGGCCGTTCCTCCGGTGGATAAAATCTCAACGTTCAGCTGAGACAAACCTTTGACAAATGGGATCAATCCTTTTTTATCAGAGACACTGATGAGAACACGTTTGACTTTTAACATGGGGATTCCTGACTGCGATAATTATTGTTTCAGAAGTTTAATCATTTCGACCGTGAAGGCCGTTAAATCTTCCGGTTTGCGTGAGGTAATCAAATTTCCATCAACCACGACCTCTTCATCCACCCACTCGGCGCCGGCGGCGATCAAGTCATCCTTGATGGCGAAAAAACTGGTGGCCCGGCGGCCCTTAAGGATACCGGCCGACACAAGCATCCATCCGCCATGACAGATTGAAGCGATGACACCGCCATTGTCATGTAATTCACGAATAAATTCCGCAACACGCGGCACCCTTCGCATGAAATCCGGGGCAAATCCACCCGGAATCACCACGCCGGAAAAATCTTCAGCCTTGACCTGCGTCACGGCGTCATCTGCCGTCACCGGATAGCCTTCCTTGCTTCCATATTGAGGAGCACTGCCGGAACCGATAAAACGCACATCAAATCCTTCTTCACGCAGCCGTAACCACGGATACCACACTTCCAGGACCTGATACTGCTCTTCAACTAATATGGCAATGGGTTTGGGTGAGGACATCGTCTGAATATGAAATTGAAATAAATAAGGGACGCTTGTTCGGCGTCCCTTAAAATATGCTTAAGCTTGCGACGTTGACACTATCGCTTACCTTTAAGTCTTTTTTTCTCTGATGGCTTTGTGAAAAAACGTCTGTCTTTCAGCTCCATCATGAAACCATCTTTTTGACAGGCTTTTTTGAAAATTCGCATAGCCTTCTCAAAACTGCTGTTATCGTTCACTTTAACTTCGATCATTAGACCTATTCACCACCTTTTTCAATTTAATATTTGCTCTGAATGAGGCATTATTATATATCAGATTGCCTATTTGTAAAGGTTTTTGATCCCTCACAAACTCGACAAATATAACACATTTTCCGTAACCTTTGCAAATATTATATTTATGTCACTAGATTGCCATAGCGCCTTCGTCGCCGGTCCGAATCTTGACGATATTCTCCAGCGGAAGGATGGCGATCTTCCCGTCACCGGTCGTCCCGGTCTTGGCCACCGCCCGCACCTGATCGATCACCTTATCCACCTGGAATTCATCCACATAAATGTCGATTTTGCGTTTGCGCTTGAGTCCGTTTCGGTGATGTCCAAATCCGAGGACCTCGGAAATGGTGACACCGCCAATCCCGGAATCTTCCAGGACCTGAACGACTTTTTCGAATTTCTCCTCACGGACAATAATCTCTAATTTTTTCATGCTTAACTCCTGATTTTATATTTTTAAAAATAGTTAATTGATTGTTGATTACTCACCACGCTGCTCTGATAGCGTAACATGTTTAGGTGTGACATTCTGTGAATTCACTATGACAATAATTTAGCGCTGCGGACCGCAGCCGGAATTTGGATATGCTGTTCGGTTTTACCAGAAAATAATAGCGGCAATCTTAAAGTAGATGATCAGCGATACAATATCGACGATACATGTGATAAAAGGTCCCGACATCAAGGCCGGATCAAGTTTTAATTTCTTGAAAAGGATCGGCAGCAGGGCTCCCAGCGAGACAGCAAGCAAGACCGAGGCAATCATGGAGAGTCCCACCACGATGCCCAGTTCATGATTGCGGTTCAGCAACAAGGCCATCACCGACCCCAACGCCGCCATAATCGTACCAACAATCGCCCCGACGGCAACTTCTTTGCGCAGAACCTTGAGAAAATCCTCCATCTTAATGTCTTCCGTGGCCAACCCCCGGATAACAACGGTCGAGGATTGTGTCCCCGCGTTTCCGCCGGCACCCAGCAACAATGGAATA
Source organism: bacterium (assembly GCA_030429765.1). GTDB lineage: Bacteria > Omnitrophota > Gorgyraeia > Zapsychrales > Zapsychraceae > JAGOSC01. The sequence continues at coordinate 165,506 of JAUIER010000005.1, forward strand.
AAAAAGCTCAGCGCCACCGCTGATTGCAGTGCGTCTTCATTCTTTTCCAGGACCCAGGCGGAAAAGAATCCGACAAAGATCAGGATCAACAGCCACATTGTCCGCTGCTGCGCCACTTTAAACGGATTGGACTTCATGTAATCGATATATTCACCCGCCGCCGCCAGCTTGTAGATATCTTCGGTGGCCTCCTCTTCAACAACGTCCATCAAGTCATCGACTGTCACAATCCCGACTAAACGGTTTTCCCGGTCCACGACGGGAATGGCCAAGAAATCATAGTCCGACAACTTCCTCGCCACATCCTCTTTGTCATCATAGACATGCGTGCTGATGACATTCGTGTTCATGATCTCCGAAACTTTCTTATGCGAAGGCGAAACAATAATATCCCGCAGCGTTACCAACCCCAACAGTTTTCGATCCTGATCGATGACATAAATGTAGTAGATCGTTTCCCGATCAAAGGCCTGAAGCTTGATCTTTTCAACCGCCTCTTTGACTGAAATGTCCTTGGACAGGTAAGCATAATCCGTGGTCATGATGGAACCGGCGGTTCCTTCTTCGTAATTGATCAGCTTCTTGATATCCAGACGCTGGGCCCGGGCGACCAACGGAAGTATTTCCTCGGTACGCTCTTCCGGAAGAAACAGGACAAAATCCGCCCGTTCATCCGGGGCCATTTCCTCGAGGATGTCCGCCATCCATTCCTTGTTAAAACAATAAAAGATCTGTTTTTTACGTTCATCATCAAATTGCTGAAACAAATCGATTCCCGTCGGAATCCCCAGGGCCTTGATACATTCAGCAACCTGTTCATCCTCTAAATTTTCACAGAGCACAAAAATATCATACGAGTGCATATCCGCAAACAGGGCCTTGATCTTTTCATCACGTTCGGATGAATTCAGAATCGTCTGAATCTGCGGTGTGATTAATGCTCCACGTTTTTTCATGAGAGATCCTATCGGCTGAGCTCAACTCCGACCCGGGCACAATATTCTTTGACCGTACAAATTGAACAACGCGGCGAGATCGGACGGCAGACATTCTGCCCCCACGTCACCAACAAGGCATTATAATCGATCCAATGTTTTTTGGGCAACTTCTTTCTCAAGGCCCATTCGGTATCATCGGCGGTTTTGGTCTCGATATACCCAAACCGATTTGAAATCCGATGCACATGCGTGTCCACACACATCGCCGGGATATTAAACCCTTCGGTCAAGACCAGATTGGCCGTCTTCCGGCCAACGCCCTTCATCGTCAGCAATTGATCAATATCATCCGGGACCTTGCCGTCAAACTTCTCAATAATATCCTTACAAATTCCCAGGATATTCTTGGCCTTGGTCTTGTAGAATCCGACCGGAAAAATCGCCTTCTCGATTTGCCGAGGCGTCATCCGAATCATCTTTTCCGGGGTGTCGGCGATCTTGAACAATCTTTCCGAGGCTGGTAACGTAGTTTCATCTTTGGTGCGAAGACTCATAATGCAGGAGATCAGCACTAGAAAGGGACTCTTCCAGCGTTTGCCAACGAGCGTCACGGACGGGTCCGGCAATTCCCGCATTTGTTCCCGGATATTCGCCACAACAGTATCTATATTTCGATTGGTAACGGCCATTTATTGTCCTGTTAAGATTTAAGAACGGATTTCTGAATTTCCAGCGGGATGCCGATATCAGCAACATTAAGCTTGCCCGAATACCGCGGGCCGGCCTCCCGTAAGCATCCTTGTTTGGCCCGCGAGAATGTCACGGTCTGATCGGCCCGGACACAGCATCCATAGATCTGACCGGTCGTGGCGTCCAGTCCCGACGGGATATCGGCGGCCACCGTAAATGTCGCCGTATCATTTATGGCCTTGATAAATGCCGCGTAAGGTTCCCCGATATTTCGGTTCAACCCCACACCAAATATCGCATCCACGATAACATCCGCGGCTGAACACGCCGTGATCACGCCTGGCGAAATATGTGAAGTCATCACCAGAGGATATTTTAATTTCTGAAGAATATTGAAATTGATCCGGGCATCGGGTTTTAGCTGCCCTTCATGGCCGATAACGACGACCTGCACATCAAACCCCATCTGGACCAGGTGACGTGCGGCCACAAAACCGTCGCCGCCATTGTTGCCTGTCCCGCAAAGGACAATCACTGTTCCGGACGCTTGACGTTGACGAATCGCCTCGGCCAACGCACGCCCGGCATTTTCCATCAATACCACCGACGGAATACCGTACTTTTCAATAGCCAGTTGATCAATACGCTGAATTTGTTGGGCTGTGACAGCGTCCATAGCGACGGCTCCCCCAAAGATTATTCGTAACCCAGTTCCTGCAGAATGGAAATATCATCACGCCAGCGTTTGTTGACCTTTACAAACAATTCAAGAAAGACCTTTTGCTCCATCAGATCTTCAAGATCAACCCGCGCGAGCGAACCGACTTTTTTCAGTGTTGATCCGCCTTTACCGATGACAATTTCCTTTTGTGTCGAACGTTCCACATAAATCACCGCCTTGATGTGCATGGTCTTGCCCTTGATCGGACGGATCTGCTCCACCTGAACACCCAATGAATGCGGAAGCTCTTGCTTGAGAAGATTAAACAGTTTTTCGCGGATAATATCCGCGACGGCCATCTTCTGCGGAAAGTCCGTAATGATATCATCCTCATAAAAGGCCGGTCCTTCCGGCAGAAATTCAAACACAACATCGATGAGCTTATCGACATTAATCCCCTTTTCCCCTGACAACGCCACCAATGCGATATTCTCGATCTCGGTGATCGGTTTACCCATCACACCCTCCAAGAACTGGATGTATTCATCCACCGCCCGTGTTTTCAGATCGACTTTATTCAGACCGACCACGATCGGGACTTTCGCGTCCTTGACCTTGGCCGCGATATTCTCTTCTTCCCGTCCGATCCGGCGGGATGTGTCGACCAGATAAATCAAACAATCCACATCATCAATCGTCGAGGCGGCCGCGCTGTTCATATATTTATCCAGATTGTCGGCGCCAAAGTGAATACCCGGGGTGTCAATAAACACAATCTGTCCGCGATGGTCGTTATACATCCCCCGAATCTGACTGCGTGTTGTCTGTGGAACCTTGGTGACAATGGCAATCTTTTCTCCGACAATTTTGTTGAGAAGCGTCGACTTACCCACGTTCGGCCGTCCGACAATCGACACCATTCCTGACTTAGATACTTTTTCCTTAGCTTTACTCATGCGCTTGGTCCCTTTCGATATTTCACCGCCACAAATACAACGCCTGTAAATAAAATAATGTTGATAATACTATATGTCTTGTAGATCAGGTCTTCCGATGTCACCGCCGACGGCAGCATCACGATAAAACAGCTATACACGCCGATCGCCCAGACCAGACTGATGTCGCTGGATGATTTGCGTTTAAGAACTCGTAATATCAGAGGAAGACTGAAGAGCGGCAGGATCACACCGCCGATCATGCCGCAAATATCGATCCAGCTATTGTCCATCCGTTAAACCACCGGCATGATGTGTTTTTTCAGATCACGCAGCCGCTCATTAATCTTTGCCATAGTTAACGGTGCGGTCTTGGCCATACCGAAACCTTCGACGTTATAGGACGAAAGCGTCGTCGCGTACAGAATCGCCTGATGCAGATTCTTCTGCGTGACTCGCCCGGTTTTCGACAAATAACCCATTATGCCTCCGGCAAATGAATCGCCGGCGCCGGTCGGATCAACGACTTTCTCGACGGGAAAAGCCGAGAACGCAAAGTGATGATCATCACTGTAGAACAGCACGCCGTTCTCACCTTTCTTGACGACAACCATCGGCGGCCCCATTTTCCGCAGGGCTTTAGCCGCCCGATGTAGATTGGATTCACCGGTCAATTGCTTGGCCTCACCATCGTTGACAATCAGCAGATGAACTTTCTTCATCAGCTTCTTGACTGATTTGTTTTTGATGTCGATCCAAAGATTCATCGTGTCCATCCCGACGAATTTGGGGTTCTTCATCAACTTTAGAAACTCCAGCTGAACATCCGGATCAAAATTGGCCAGAAAGACATTGGGAATGTTCCGCTGTTCGGCCGCCACCTGCGGTGAATAATTCTCGATCACACCCAACGTTGTCGAGTGCGTGATAGCGGTATTCAAATCTTCTTTTTTGTACTCTCCGGTCCAGGCAAATGTCTCGCCGTCACACTCCATGATGGATGTGGTATCAATCCCGCTTTTCTGGAAAAATTTCATATGCTTGTTGGGAAAATCCTTACCGATCACAGAAACAAGACTAACCTTGGTGAAGTGCCGCGCACAGATGGCAAAATGACTTCCTGAACCGCCTAAAAGATTATCATGTTTCCCCTTTGGCGTGATCAGATTGTCCAGCGCCACTGTTCCTAATGCGATTAAGCTCATATATCATCCTTTCTCGTTAAAAATATTTGCCTTAGGATATCAAATCCCCCAACTCTTGGCTACAACTAAAATCAAATGTGTCCCGGCCACCGGCATAAAAAACCCCTTCAGCACTAACTTCACCCATTCGACATTAACAGCGTATGTGGTAAATTAAGACTCAGACCGGACGGCCTGAACATCTGGACGGGACAACTGCGGATTGTCTGAACTCTCGGATTCTTCCCTCTGCCCCAGAAAGAGCGGCAGGTTTGGTATCGGCGTGATTGCGTTGATCACCGGCGTAAAACCATTCACACCGTTAAAATCGATATTCTGGTATTTGTCGGGTAATGTAAACTCTATGGCATCACCCTCTACATTGAGCAGCAGACGTGACGGGTTCATGTCGATCCCACCCGGCGTTTCATTCGCTCCCAACGCGTCAGGATTGGTCTGGGCCAGCGCGGCATTTTGCGTATCGCTTGCCGGATCGGCCATCATCGCATTGTCAGGCGCAACACCCGACTGCTGCATAATGTGAGCGGCCAAGGACACACCTTCTGTCATCTTGGCTGCACCCATGATTTCCTGATCAAAAACGTCTTTGGCCTTTCGGCCATTGCTTAGATGCTTTTCCCAAACTTCTTTATTATTTAGTAGAATCGACACCTGTGAAAACAGATCTTCGATCGGCTCTGCCGCATTGTTGACATCGGCATGACGTCTCAGATAAGAATTATGCGTCCACTGCCCATCAAAGTACAAAATCGGCGAGTACCCCATCGGTTCAAACAGATTGTGATCCCGGCTAATAATAGACACATCAGAGGCCTTCAACAAAGTGGCAAGCTCCCCCCGGGTTCGCAGGATCACTACCTCAAAATTATTGAATTCTTCACCGCTGGCCAAACCATCAAACGAACCATTCATATCTCCGGGCATACGGTTCCCAATATTTGTGATTCCTTCTGCTTCAAAAAATTCGGCATACTGATCCTTGTCGAAGCGAACACCAACCACAAGCAACGGATTTCGCCCAGCATCTTTCATTTGCCGGTAGAAGGAAGCAATATCAACCATCTCTTCCTTGCGCGGGCTGGCCACAACTATAAGCGGACGGTCGCCCTCCAGCCCCATTGAGCGGCGAATCCCTTGTTTATCAATCCGTTCTTCGGATTCTGCCACAACACTCTTCCACGGATTCACAGGGAAAACTCCGGCTTGCCGACCGCCAATTCCTGATGGTGGAATAAAATCAATCTCGATCTCACCGGGTTGACGTTCCTCGATGGGAGCCACACGCTCGATGGTTGGAAAACGCTTTTTAGCCAAAGCGTCGTCAATTTCCTTTAGGAATCCAATCCCCAAAAGCTCGTCATCCAGTCCCATTTTTTCCCGGAATGCCGCGATAGCATTCAGCGTCGCCACCCGTTGAGTCTTGATGAACAGCGTTCGGCCGTTGTCCCGCAGCACCTGATTGAGATCTACATCCCCCTCTTCGTCCTGATAGTCGTTAATAGCCGATAAATATCCATCGGAAGCCCAGACAGAATAAATCATCTCGAACGGCATGTGCAGAAATCCGTTTCGAATTTCATCTCGTCCGAACATGGCTTCCATCTCTGATAGATTGGCCATAAACGTCTGCACCCTTGGACGTTTGTACGACAAGAATGCCATCCCGTGCATCAAGCCCTCAACATTTTCCCTTAAGACTCGCTGAACCAGTCGACGTCCGACCACTTCGGACCGAAGTAACTGATCCCAGATTTGACGATTGATTGGCAGGTTTTCGTACAGCTCGATAAACGATAGGATGTTATCGTACAACGCCGGCCGAATGGCGCTAGCCCCGACTCCGGCGATGAATTGGTCAAAAAACTCTCCGCTTTGGATTAATGTGTTCATCAGCACATTGAGATGCCCGGCATTGCGCAGGAATAGATTCGCTAAAGTCTCATGTCCGATCGAATCTTCATCTGAAATTTTCTCAAAGAATTCCTGATTCTCGTGAATCGTCAATAAGAAACGGATGGCATCCTGTGCGTCTCTTCCGATCACTTCGATCATTTCACTACGTGGAAGGAAACGTTGCTGATCGAGTTGGTCGATTAATCGATTGAGCGCTTCGGCGGCTGACCGGGCCGATCCCTGCGGATCAAACTGCATGACTTCCTTAATACCCAGACTGAATCTCAGCGGTCGGTCGTTGTAGGAATCTCTTAAGGCCTCAAAGCCGATGAATTCATCTTCCGCCAGAATTTCCAACAACTCGCGGTACTCCGGTTTGGTTCGATCTCTAAGTTCTTCGAGAGTAGAAACAGGTTCTTCTGAATCCGCCACCATTGCCTGATCGGCCGGGGCCATGTTGACGTCAACTTTTTGCAGCCGGTTAAATCGACTTAGATCCGCCGCGCTCACCGATGATTCCACCTCACGGGTCACCGCCTCCATCGCCGCGTAATCGATCCCGCCTGAAAAATACTTTCGCGGAAAGATCTCCTGCGTCACCGGATCAACCTCCTCCTTGATCAGACTGAACACTCCGACTTGGAGTGCTTCCATGTACTGATTGTAGATCTTGAGATCGACATCTTCGTCCGGAATTTCAATCCCGCCGGTCTTGTGCTGATCAACATAGGTCTTGGCAAAAAAAGATTGCTTGAGATTTTTCTTGTACCACGTGGCGAGGATCAGCGCGTTATAGACCTGGCGCAGCTTGGTGAACGTTCGACCTTCATTGACCTCGCGTTCGATCTCGGGAATCAATACATCCCGGATAATCTGCTTCTCACGTTTGAGTTCACGATCGGCCTCGGCAACTTCGGTGTAATCGTCCTCGAGCATAACCTTGAGATGCGAATCCACCACAAAGACATTGTTGCCCTGAACAAACACATCGGCCGTTTCCGGAACAATCCATACCTTGTTGATCGTCTCGACGGAAACATCAATATCCTCGGCCTTGGCATAAATACGTCGCCAGAACTCACCGCCGGATTTGGTGTCAGGATGCATCAACGACGCCGTAAGCTGTTTGAGCATGTAATCCTCGGCCAGCAGATCACGCCCCATCGCCGTGCGTGAAAAATCCGGCGGAATAATACGGTCGTGTTCTCCCGGTGATAGGTTAACCCACATTTCCTCTTCAGGAACCGTGAGCGCCGCCATAAAATATTTGATGAATTGAACGGAAAGTTGTTTAAACGCTTCAGGCGCGAGGTCTTGTTCCCCGCCATCCACGAAGAATTCGAATTGAAACGGATCGGAAGGATTGACAGACATCCCCACCATCAAGGCCGGTTGAAAGGCCGGTGTCAATGAAATCATCGAACCGACTTCGGGTAATTGCTGGGCCTGAACCTGTGGGACGATCAACAGGGTTTGTACCGCGAATATGGCGGCTATGATCGAATTGATAATGGGAAATTGTTGTCTCATATTACAATTATATAACTCCTAGTATTAGTATGCAATGATCTCTAACTATACCGCATATTCCGCGCATTTCAATAGGACATACCCGGACACACCCATACATGCCATTAGAGTTGTAACCCTTTATTCTCCAATAACTTTGATCAATACACGCTTTTTCCTGCGTCCGTCAAATTCACCGTAGAATATTTGCTCCCACGGACCAAAATCCAGCCGGCCTTCGGTGATGGCCACAGTTACGTCCCGGCCCATAATCTGACGCTTGAGATGAGCATCAGCATTGTCCTCACCCGTGTCATTATGCCGGTACTGATCCACCGGGGCATGCGGCGCTAGTTTCTCAAGCCACTTATCATAATCGCTCAGGAGTCCACGCTCATCATCATTAATGTAAACGCTAGCTGAAATATGCATCGCGTTCACTAATACCAATCCTTCCTGAACACCGCTGTCATCTACCGCTTGCTGAACCTCACGGGTAATATTGATATAATCCCGCCGTTGATCGGTCTTGAACCACAATTCTTTTCGATATGATTTCATTGTTCCTCCTTGATCATTTGAACGGCTAAAGTTTCCCGTAATTCCTGAAACATTTGATCCTTACTTCTGTAAAGAGAGCTCCTCTCGCTACCGACGAAATTTTCTAACGCAATCTTCCAACTGTAGCAAAAATATGACGAGTCCATATCCATGCCAGACGAATCCCGGTTGAAATATCCCCTTCAGTAATCTCGGCGTCATAAATTTTCGATTCACTAATCTGGACGGCCATTGATGCGTCAGTCCAAACCAGGCAAAATCCCGGGCCAACGGGTTAATAATATCGGGAGCCTGCACGACACCTTGCCCGGGCCTGTCATATGGAACATCAGCAAACTCCGGATATCCCCGGGCAATAGCTTCAGTATGAAATGTAGCATCCTCGAGCACCTCCATTGGCAAGGACATCAAGAATGTGCTCAGATCCTTGTCCAGATACGGACAGTGAACGTTTTTTATATGCTGAAGGATTCCAAACGGGATTAGTCCGATCTCCCGTCGGGTCCGATTGTAAAAGATAAATTGCTGAATCGGGTTATGGCAATCCTTGTATGTCGATAACTCCTCAATCAAATATTCTTTGGCACACGCATAAGACATTCGCTTAAGTACATCCGGCCGTATCAGCCCGGCCAATGTCTCCTCCGACCAATTATTCCATTGTTTCAAATAACAATCCGCCAATTCATCATATCGTCCCGCACGAAAAGCCTCGATATGCGACGGGATAAATAATTTCCCTTCCGACAGGGTATCGCCGCCTATGCCATCGTAAACGGCTTCAATCCCATGCGACTCCAAGTATTCCGCGACAACCATCATCTGTGCGCTTTCATCGGAGCAGAACGATGTCCGGCGGTTTTTCTCCAGCTCCATCTTCAAACGTCGTCGGGATTGCGGAACAATTATATGTTCGACAGCCGTCGCCTCGGCCAGCATTTTGGCGACACGCACATCTTCGTAGGAGCAATTTGGATTCGGCAAATGCGTTATAGCCCTGGGGCTCATACCGCGAGCGACAAATTCCAGAAAGATATGCCGGGAATCCCGCCCCCCGCTGAGGGGAATCATGTACTTGTCGTTCTCGGGTAGACGTTTTTCAATCGCCGCCTTGAAACGATCGATATACCCTTCAACTGCTCTCGTGCGTGATATGGAAATAGGCGAAACCGTCGTCGAGGACTTTTGGGAAATGCTCAGATTCCCGCTCCGCCATTCGCCGCGGGAATTGGGAGGAACCGCCTTGATATGCGCAAATGGTGTGTCGTGACGGATAAAAAAACCCAACCGAAGAAAGATCGACAAGGCCCGCTCATCCAGATCCGCCTTAACACCGCATTGCAAAATCCGTTCTATTGACGATGACAGACAAAACTCACCGTCTTTCTCATAAAAAAATAGCGGGGTGAATCCGTGCAGATCATTTTCAAAGACGAGGCCGTCTCCATTCCAATCCCAGCGGGCGTAAACTCCGTCATCTCCGTCTACGGGGCAGCCTAACCGCGCGCTTTTCTGCCCCTGATACTCCGTATGGGCCGAATCATACTTTGCCCAAAAATATTGTGTATTCGAATCACCCACGAAAACTGACTCCTGTCCATTCCTAAATTCCGATATCCTGCGGCAAGGTTATCTCGGTTCGATGATTGATGATGTTCTCGATAAACGCATAGAACTTTGGATCGGTCAACAGCTGCCGGGAACGTTCAAGGGTCTGACGGGCCTGCAATTCATCGCCCCGCATCAAATGCGCCTGGACCAGATAACAAAATCCACGATACGTCGGCGCCATATCTACGCCTTTCTGAACAAACGTCAAGCCTTCATCGAGATCACCCTCAAGCAGATATACTCGGCCGAGCGCCGTATACAGCATCCCGTACGACGGATATTTGAGAATTCCCTCCTGTAAGTATTCTTTAGCCATGACGTGATCTGTCGTCGTGGACTGGGCCAGAATATAGTACGCGCGCGGATCTTCCAGACCATGCTGCAATCCTTTGAGAATCATCTCTTTGGCCTTGTCCAGTTCACCGATTTTCGAATAAGTGATCGCCATAAACAACAAGCTCGTCGGATATTGAGGCTTGCTCTGATACATCCGTAACGCCATAATGTAGTCATGTTTCCAGTATGAATTCAGGGTAAACGTCCGCGCCGCACAAATACCCATATATCCGACGAGAAAGATCGTCACAAAATGCCGGGCGTTTGTCCGCGTGTTCATCCATTCACCCAGACGGACAATCAACTGCACCAACACAAACGACATCCCGATCGATGGCAGATATAAAAACCGGTGTGCCATGGGATTGACCAATGGAATGATGTTAGACACCGGAATCATGGCGATTACAAACCAGAGGATAAAAAACGCTGATAAGCGATCCCGACGGGCGAGTATACCGAACAAAACCAGACCGCACATCAACAGCATCATGAATGCTGTGAAGTAGAAGCTCGAATACAACTCCGGCTGCGGCGCGTACACCGGCGGGATCACATCGACCATCAATGGTACGAAAAATCCAAACAGGTACTCGGAAAGGATCAACAGACTGCTTTTCAGATGCACCCGGATATCCTCACCAATCCATTGGCTCGACGCGGCGGCCTTGTTGGGAAAGACATACAGATAGACAAACAGATAAAACAGAGCGACAACGACATATCCGGCATATCGCTTGAGATTTACATTGGTCAGCCGTGTGCGGACGGAACCCCGCTCCTGAATCCAGTCGTAAATAAACAACAGCGCCGGAAACACGATCGCCGATTCTTTGGCAAATACCGCCAGCGCGAACATCAGCGCCGACATCCAGGTCATCAAACCCGTCGACGATCCACGCCGTCCCTTCAACGCCGTGAGCATCGCGGCCAATAAAAAGAATGTCGACACCAAGTCCGCGCGGTAGCCGATACTGCAGACCGCCTCACTGCGGTACGGATGCAGGCTAAAGACCATCGCGACGGCCAGGGCAATTCCCTGGCGCGCACCAACCATCACCATCAACGCGTACACACCCACCACATTCATCAAATGCCAGATCAGATTCGACAAATGATACCCAAACGGATTTTCCTGCCAGAGTGAATAATCCCAAAAATAGGTCAATGACAACACCGGACGATAGGCCACCGAACCCGAATAATACTGCTTCTGGTCCTGCACCCCAATCGCGCCGACCGAATGCGTCGTGTATTCCGGTGAGAAAAGATCCCGGACGTTACTCCATGACGTGTAAAAGTTATTGTTGAGAATCAGAAAATTGTCGTCGCCGACAAATCCATTCAGAAGTGAATTGGCAAAGACCAGGATGGTAACGGCCGCCAGCAGGAGCATCGAACGTTTATGGGACATGCGGTTTTTACCCATTTGGACTAGGAATTAGACAAGACAAAATGATACAGCAGGCTAACAGCAAAAACGATCGTCAAGGACACAATAGCCAGGACCAGATACCAGAAACGATTGGTCTGACGGAATAATGTCTTCAGGTCTCTGGGCTTGATGGAACGAAACCGGATCCCGATAACGTAACGGGAACCGGATGCCTCTGATACCTTTTCAAACCAGGATACCGCCCCGACGAGCCGGATCGGCTGCTGTGACAGCGGCACAAACACGCTCACGTTCAGGAGCATGTTCTGCTGGTTCAGATATTTGATGGTGGATTCGGACAGGTCCGGACTTTCA
>JAUIER010000006.1 GCA_030429765.1 bacterium
ACTAAGCAACTCATTTTCCAATTTACCCAACTCTACTTGTATCTTTAGCAAATCTTGATTTTCTTGTAATCCAGAGGCATACCTTTTTTGAGCAACGCTTTCAAAATTACTTAGTAGCTTCATATTCGCCTCTGTTAGTAAAATAGCCTTTCTCAAATATGCATACTCAAAATAGGTATCTGTAATCTGATAAACTAATTCGAGACGCTTTTTTTCAAAATCATAATAGGCGACCTCAGAGGCTTTAAAGGCTTTGGATTTTTGAATCCAAAGCTTATCGAACATTGGGAATTTTTGTTTTATCGAAAATGCATTTTTCTGCGGTCCGACTCGAGTTTCGACGGATTCCAAATAATCGGAGTAAGAAAATTGAGGATCGGGTAGTGAAAACGACTGAGCGATTTTACTAAAGGATGATTTCCATTGATAAAAAGCCCCCTTTAATCCTGCATTGCGTTGTAAACCGATATCGACATACGTACTTAATCCGGAATCTACTGTAATCGCTACATTCAAATCATCCTTCTCTCTATATGCTGTTTCGACATTAACCATTTGGCTCTTTCGATTGTTTATTGTAGACGCACCAGAACGTTCAGAGCCATTTTGTGTATGGCCATAACCAATTGTCATAAATGTATATATGAAAATAATAGAAACTATTTTAAAGTATCTGCCAATCATCTTGTCCTCTCCTCACCGGTTTGGATCACTCTAATAAATTTGTAATTGAAACTCTTAATTTGTATCGTTTAATTTGAAAAGTGCGGGTATTCAAGTTGCTGTAAAGTCAATGAGTCTAGTTCCAGAATTATCTAAGTATGGAAATAAAGACAATTCTAGATTGCAACCTGAAATTTGGAAGGTATTAAATGCGAAGGATAGAATGTTTAATATATAAGGGAATTTCATTATAACTATCTGGGGGGGCGTGATAGTCATATATCAGATAGGTCAAATGCAATTTGTAACCGATATCGCTGGAATCTATCGGCAAAGCAGCTATTTGAAAATTATCAAATTCTATAGGCTTTTTCTCGAGAATAGCTATTTCGTCATCACACTGGCACTCATCGGCACTTTGAGTAGGCTCTTCTGAGTGAGCTGCTTGGTGACAAGGTGGAAGAATCTCTTCCGTATCTGCCTGAGCAAAATCAGTTAAACAGCAACAAAATATTCCGGAGAAAAATACGGTTACTGCTAAGAGGCAAAAAACAAATTTTTTAAAGTTAGTTTTCATGAACCATTCTTTCGGAATGTTTTTAATAACTTTACAACTTCCTCAACCTTCTTTTTCTTATCTGCTTTTGATTCTCCCACAAATGCCTTGGTTACACAAGTATCAAGATGTCTCTCCAAAATTTTGTCTTGCACACTACCTACGGCACTGCTGACGGCACTAAGTTGAGTTAGTATATCCACACAATAGCGTTTCTCTTCAACCATACGCTGAATTCCACGAACCTGCCCTTCTATTCGTTTCAAGGCATCCATCGTTTTCTTATGACTCGGATTAACCATCATATTTTAAATATAGCATACCCTATGGGGGTATGTCAAGATCAATGTTATAACCCCCTTTCTTCTAGAAAATTTACTGGTCAACCAGCGTCAATCGTACATCCATATCTCCACTTAATAATTCCAGCTGAATACGATATTCCCAATATGCTTTAACAGCTTCCCAATATTTAACTTTTAAACCTACAGTTAATTGCTGATCTTGGAATAGATCATTGAGACTTTGCTGCATCGCCTGATAACTCTGTAATGATAAATCTAACAAGTCTTCTTGTTTAGGCAATACATTCTTCTCTAGCTCAACTATCTTTTCTCTAGCCAACTTTAAACGCCTATAGGCCTTTGTTAAATTTAGTTTAATCTCCTGTTGTTTCATTTCCTGCGCAACCTCTAATTGTTTCTGCAGAGCATCATATTTCTGACGATTCGTTTGCCCCCGATCAAACAGAGGAATACTCCAACTAAAAGCGGGCCCGGTTGCTCTATCTTCTCCTTTGTCTTTTTCACTCGATATACCCAAATCAACATCCGTCCAGGAATTAAAGTCAGCTAAAACAGATTCATTCTTTATCTGATTCACTTTTTCCTCAAGCTTTTTAAGTTCCCAATTGTTATTGAGAGCTTGCGACATGTAATACTCTAGGCTTTTGTCAGATTGTGGCATGGCAGGAAATTCGCCTGACAAGTTCCAAGTCATATCACCGTGGGGCCGTCCCATATAAAAATTTAGATCTTGCCTAGATAATTCTACGTCTAGCTCAGCTTCTTTTTGAACCAACTTAATATCTGACAAATGAACCTGATAACGATCCAGCATAAGACGACTGATGCTCCCCTGACTAAATTGTTCCTCAAGCACATCTTTTTTTTCGATTAAGTACCCTGCATAGCTATCCCATTCTTTAACAACTTGCTGCGCCAACACAGCATCAATATATACATTCTTTAGTTTGGCGACAAATTCTAACATGGAATGAGAAATCTCAAACTCTAGTTCTTTTAGCTTAGATCGTTTTATACCCTTCCTGTAAGGATTAAGTAGCCACTGTACAAGATCTACTCCAACCTCAAATTCATCATTCGCTCGCCCTCCATCTTTAAAACGAATGACTCCATCCAAGGTAGGATTGCTTAATAATGAATCTTTTGTTGCATCAGCTTCTGACACCGAATATTCTTCTCGCAGCATCTTAATTTGGGGATGCTCATTGATCGATATTTCAAGAATCGTTTTATAGTCTACAACTTCAGCTTGAGCATTCGCTGCGCTGAAGACTAGAACGATTGCAGCTAATTTTGATATTATTTTCATTATTCTTTCTCCGTATGTAATAAGTTTATTACTGTCTTACGGCTGAATTTCCAGAAGATAATCGGATTAACAATTAAACTTAAAAAAGTTGAACTAAATAAACCCGAAAATATAACCAAGGCCACAGGATAAAGAATCTCTTTACCTGCCTCCCCAGCAGCCAACAACAGCGGAGTTAACGCCAAAAGAGCAGTTAATGCCGTCATAAGTACCGGCACCAAACGTTCACTTGTTCCTCGATATAACATCTTTAAATCAAAGTCTTCATCTTCATGTTTCATGATATGTAGATAGTGAGATAAAAGCATAATGCCGTTTCGTGAGGCTATTCCGACAAGGGTGATGAAACCAACCAACGTTGCGATTGAGAACACACCATTGGTTAGCCAAAGCCCTGCAATCGATCCTATTAAGGCTAACGGAATAGTCAACATAACCTGTAATGATAAATTAACACTTCGAAAGTGCATATATAAGGCTAGGAACATTCCCACAAAAGATAAAATACTCAGTATCAATATAGTTTTTTGTGCGGAAGCCTGAGCTTGAAATTGACCATCATATTGAATGAAGTATCCTTCCGGAAGTTCTAAATTATCTTTGAGTACTTTCTTAATGTCATTTACCACACTGACGACATCACGCTCTTTAACATTAGCCTGCACAACAATACGTCTATGCACACTTTCCCGATTGATCATATTGGGACCTTTGGCCTCTTCAACATCAGCCACAAAACCTAGTGGCACAATAGTCTCACGAACTGTTTCAAATGGTATTTTTTCAATATCATCTTTACTTAAGCGTGACTTATCATTTAACCGCATAACGATATCAAACATTCGTCCATTGTCTAGAACGGTAGAAACTGTTTCACCCTGCAAAGCTAATTGGGCATGACGTGCAGCTTCGCCAATCATGACTCCATGCTGCCTAGCTTTTTCACGGTCTAGACGCACGTGAAACTGTGGTATCAATAGTTGTTGTTCCATTTGAAGATCCGTCAGGCCTTCTACATTGTTTATCAGTTCCTGAACTTCTCCGGCTTTGGTGCGCAGAGTAGTCAAATCATCGCCAAATATCTTTATAGCGATTTGTGCATTTATTCCCGATGTGATCATCTCTAAACGATGAGATATAGGCTGTCCGATATTAATAACAATTCCCGGTATTTTTGCCAACTGAGTCCGAATGTCTTTGACAATCTCTGCTTTAGAACGATCAGATTCTTTGAGATTAACTTCAATTTCACTCGTATTTACACCCAGGGCATGCTCATCTTCTTCAGCCCTACCGCTTCGCCGTCCGGTGTGTGTTACTTCCGGAATTTCATGCAACAGTTTCTCACCGATGATAGATATTCGGTTGGATTCTTCAAGATTCGTCCCTGGAGCCATAACCAAGTTGATAACGAAACTTCCCTCATTAAACTCAGGTAAGAATTCACGTCCTAAGAAAGGTGTTGATGCCATCGCCACTATGAACACCCCAATAACAAGCATCAAAACCAAACTCCAACATTTCATTGATATTTCAAGTGACTTTTGGTGGACCTTCTTTAGAGTTCGCACGATAACCCCATCCACATGTTCTTTGGCTTGGAGCATACTTGGCAATAAATATGAACATAAGGCTGGCGTCACCGTTAAGGCTACAAGTGTAGAGGCCATAATCGAAACAATATAAGCGACCCCTAAGGGGGCAAATATTTTTCCTTCCATTCCGCTCATTGAGAATAATGGTAAGAAAACCAAAACAACAATAACCGTGGAAAAAATAATGGACCCTCTCACTTCCGTAGACGCTTTTAAGACTACCGAAAACGAACTTTGCTTGTGTTCAGCTTTCGCATTCTCTTTTAAACGTCGAAAAACATTCTCAACATTAACGATGGCATCATCCACCAACTCACCAATCGCTACAGCTAAACCACCCAATGTCATAGTATTAATCGTTAAACCAAACCATTTAAAAATGATAAACGTAACGATAAATGAAAGTGGAATAACAACTAGCGTGATTGCCGTCGTACGTAAATTCATTAGAAATAAAAACAAGACAACAGCAACTAGAATTGATCCGTCCCGAAGGGCCTCAACGATATTGTGTATGGATCGTTCAATAAAAGTACTCTGCCTAAATATTTTCTCATTGATGAAAACCCCATCTGGAAGCGTCTGCCTTATTTTTTCTAGTTCTTCATCAATACGCTCAGTTAAATCAATGGTGTCTGTTCCCGGCTGCTTGGATACCGCCATCAACACACCCGGCACTCCATTTATACTGGCATCCCCTCTCTTGGCAATAGGTGATCCAAGTTTAACTTCTGCAATCTGTTCTATGGTGATCGCCGGACTTGATGGATCAACAGTGACAGGTAAAACTGCCTTTTTTAAATCATCAATGGATTGAACCCGACCTAAGTTTCGAATCATTGATTCTTTATATTGATCTAAATAGAAACCTCCAGTGGTATTCACATTTGTATTGCTTAGAGCTTCACGAACATCGTGCAATGTTACTCCGTAAGTGAGAAGTTTATCTGGATCAATGAGAACCTGATATTGTTTGACCTCACCGCCCATAACGGTAATTTGCGAAACACCCGAAACACCCAGAAGACGTTGGCGGATATTCCAGTCTGCCAGAGTTCTCAAATCCATTGGGGAAATATCAGAATTTTCACTGGTCACACCGAGAAACAATATTTCCCCCATAACAGATGACACAGGGCCTAAAACCGAATGCACCCCTTCAGGCAGCTGACCAGTCACCTGATTTAATTTCTCAGATATAATTTGCCGTGCTAAATAGATATTGGTATCCCAATCAAATTCTACGTAGACGATAGAAAATCCAATGGATGACGAGGAACGTACTCGTTTTACTCCGCTAGATCCATTCATGACTGATTCTATAGGAAAAGTCACAAGAGTTTCGACTTCCTCGGGAGCCAACCCTTCTGCTTCTGTAATGATGGTTACAGTCGGTCGATTTAAATCCGGAAAAACATCAATCCCCAATGTTTGAAATACCTGGACACCGTATACAAATAAAAATACAGCCATCGCCAAGACCATCAAACGATATTTGAGGGAAAACTGAATAATTTTATCAAACATATATCCCCCTATTAGTGATCGTGATGATCATGGCCTTCATGATCTTCTTGTTCGCTTTCGTTCTGGCTCTCCCCTTTATGATCTTCATGATCATCTTTACTATGGTCGTGCCCTTCGTGATCATCATGTTTATCTTTGCTATGATCGTGACCTTCATGATCATCATGTTTATCCTTGCTATGATCGTGACCTTCATGATCATCATGTTTATCTTTGCTATGATCGTGACCTTCATGATCATCGTGACTATCTTTGCTATGATCGTGACCTTCATGATCATCATGCTTGTCTTTACTGTGATCATGGCCTTCGTGATCGTCATGACTATCTTTGCTATGATCATGACCTTCATGATCTTCATGCTCATCTTTGCTATGATCGTGACCTTCATGATCATCATGCTTGCCTTCACTGTGATCATGGCCTTCGTGATCATCATGACCGCCTTCACTATGATCGTTCACCCCACCCAGAGCCACATACTGCAATTGATAATTGCCACGAGTTACAACATTATCCTCTAACTTCAATCCGGATTTAATCTCTACATGACCTGCATTGTTTTTCCCAGTCACAACATCTTTCTTTTCAACTTGGACACCATTCTTTGTATAAACAAAATACGATCCCAATTCACCTAATACAGCTTTTTTGGGAACAGTAAGCACTTTATTTTCCTGGCTTAATTGAACCTCCATTACACCTTGTAAGTTCGGCTGAATATTCTTTGGTGGGTTTGGAATATGGGCATACACCGCAAATGTACGTTTCTTTGGGTCAACACGTAGATCAAGCCGTTGAATTTCTCCATGTAAATGCCGTTCGGGAGCTATATCTAAATGAACATCAACATGCTGACCAACTTCCAACTTTTCAATAAGAGGTGATTCATAAGCAACGCCACGAACTAATATTTCCGAATTATCCCCGATTAACATTAAAACATCTCCCGCTGAAACAATTTGTCCCGGAACAGCATTTTGTTCCATAACAATGCCATCGATTTGAGCCTTCTGTATAATCGGAGGATTTCCTACAATCAATGGTTCAAGCCGAGCCAATTGTTGCCCTTTCTTGACCTTTTGACCGACTTTAACAAAAACTTCTCCCACACGAGATTCAAAGCGTGGAGTCACCTGAAATTGTTTTTCTGGTAATAACTCTGTAAAAGCCAACATATCGACCGTTTCGGCAACTGGCAATAAAGACACCTTGGCTGATTGAATATTGAGATTCTTAATCTGTTCTTCTGTTAAGTCAAAATGATCAGCCGCTGCTCCACCCCCGGCAAACGCACTTTCTCCGTGGTCATGCCCGGGCCCGGCATAAACAGCCGTTGAATACAAAATAGTTAAGAGAAAAATAAAATAACGCATAATAAAATTCCTTTCCACAGAACACTTCTCTGAAATTCCTGGATAGTTTTATCGAATTAAAATAATGAACCTGCGAAACTATGCGTTATATTTTGGGGGACGAACTGGAAGGGATAATGTGGGATCTTGATACAATTGACTCTTAAAAAATAAAATCTGATTTGAATTCAAGCGATATCCTGAGACAAGCATATTGTTGTCCGTTCCTATAAGAACATGTGAACAAGATGAACAATGGACTACACAGTGGTGTTCCTCTGATTCCGAATGCCCGGTGTGATCGGCGCTATGGGCGTCTAATTCTAATTGATGATCCTCAGAATGAGCATGCGCGTGTTCACCCATGCACACTCCCTGAATGGAAATAAAAGACATCACAAATATGGCTAAAAATAAATATCTCATAACTTGTCTCATAGTAATGGTATAACAGATTGAAAACGGGTTGTCAAATAATCAAAAATAATCTACTTTAAGAATCCTTTGTTTTTTTCTACTCCACCGCTTTATTTCCAAACCATTTTTCTACACTAATATACAAAGCAGGAAGCACAAACAAGGTAAGAATTGTAGAAGTAATTACTCCGCCGATAACGACTGTGGCTAGTGGCCTTTGCACTTCAGCCCCGACCCCAACTGAAATTGCCATGGGAATAAAACCCACCGCATCTGTGATGGATGTTGCGAGTACTGGTCGAAGACGTTGTTTAGCCGCATTTATCACCGCATCACTTAATGGCAATCCCTCATCTTCCCTCAAAGTCCGGATACTACCGATAAGCACTTGACCGTCTAGCACGGCCATACCACTAAGCGCGATAAAGCCAACCGCCGCGCTTACGCTAAAAGGTATTCCACGTAACCACAAAGCAAATATACCTCCTATCGCAGCAAAAGGAATACCCGTATAAATGATAAAAACATCACTCAATTTTTTTAAACTGAAATATAATAAGAAAAAAATAAGTATCAATGTGATAGGAACAACTATCATAAGTCTTAATTTGGAACGTTCTAGATGTTCAAATTGACCACCCCACTCAATCAAATATCCCTCAGGTAATATGATTTCATTATCAATTCGAGTTTTTGCCTCTTCCACGAAAGAGACAACATCCCGATCTCTAACATTGCATTGTACTTTTATTAAACGGCGTCCCCACTCGCGGTTGATGGTTGCGGGACCCTCTATTTCCCTGACATCGGCCAACCGACTAAGCGGAAGAAGTGGTCCTACTTCTGTTGGAATTAATGTATTTGCCAAAGCATCTACATTTGTGCGTTGTTCATCCGGCAATCGCACAATCAAAGGAAATCGCCTTTGTTCCTCGATAATATCTCCTACTTGGCGTCCCCCGACAACTTCAATTAAAGAAAGAACATTGCGCGCCGGGATGCCTTGCCTGGCAATTTGCTCCTGATTCACAGCAATCTGAAGGGTTGGTTGCCCAGTAATCTGCTCTCCACTGACATCAGACACTCCGTCTATGGATAATAAAATTTTTTGAATCTGCTCACTAAGCCGTACTAACTCATCAAAATTGTCTCCGACCACTTTGATACCTATATCCGAACGTATACCAGAAACCATCTCGTTGAGGCGCATTTCGATGGGCTGGGTAAAAACCATATTCAAACCTGGCAAATCATCCACAATTTTTTCCATCTGTTTTATAAGCTCTGCTTGAGTTTTGGCACGCCTCCAACTTTTTCTGTGTGTAAAGGTAATGAAAATATCCGTTAGTTCAATTCCCATAGGATCTGTGGCAACTTCAGCTGTTCCTACCCGGCTCCAAACATGTTTGATTTCGTCAGGAAAATTTTCCAGAAGTAGCTTCTCAATCTGTATGTTATAGTTAACGGATTCATCAATTGAAACTCCGGCAAGACGTATTGTATTGATAACACTCGCGCCTTCGTTAAGTTTGGGTACAAATTCTCCTCCAAGTTTAGAGCCAATAAATGTTGTCATTGCCAGTAAGAGTATCACCAAGGTGAATAGGATTCGTTTTCTTTGCAATATCCTAGAAATTAAAAAGGTGTACCCATTTTTCAAAAGCCTATTTAACACGCCTTCCTTTTCCTTAATTTTTTTAGGGAGAAAGTAATACGAGAACATAGGAGAAAGTGTAATGGCAATCACCAAAGCTCCAAGCATGGCAAAAATGAAGGTCCATGCCATGGGTCTAAACATTTTACCCTCGATACCTTCCAGCGTGAGAATAGGAAAAAACACAATCAGTGTAATGCCCATTCCAAACACAATGGGACGCACGACTTCCTTACTGGAAGCAAGGATAACGCTAAACCTCTCACTCTTTTTCAAAGTTCTCCCCAAATGACGTTGCTTTTCGGCCAATCTACGCATATTATTGTCCGTCATCACTACAGAACCATTCACAATAATACCAAAGTCCATTGCTCCTAGGCTTAGAAGGCTCGCTGCAATGGCAAGTCCGGACATGCCCAAAAAAGCGTAAATCATAGCCAAAGGAATAGAAAGCGCTACGATGAGACCCGCACGAAGATTTCCAAGAAATAAAAATAGTACAAGAACCACTAACAGCGCTCCAGCAATCAGATTATGTTTTACTGTGCCAATGACCTCTTGAACTAGTTCGGTCCGATCATAAACAATTTCCAGAATAATATCATCAGGCAAAGAGTTACGAATGACTTCTACTTTTTCTTTCAAATTTTCTGTAACCACCTTACTATTTTCTCCCATCAGCATAAAACCCAGACCCAATACAACTTCTCCTTCTCCTTGTGCCGTTACCGCTCCATGTCTAATAGCATGTCCCAATGAAACCTCTGCAACATTTTTAATACGTACAGGCGTACCCGCATGAGCTTTAATCACAATATTCTCGATCTGTTTGATGGTAGTAACCCGACCTAGCCCGTGAACAAGCAAAGATTGTCCTGAGGAAACTACTTGCCCTCCTCCAACATTGTGATTGTTCTGCTCCAAAGCTTCAAATACGTCATCCAAAGTTAAACTGTATTTGACTAAATTTTGTGGTGAAACTATAACCTGATACTGCCGCTCAAAACCACCCCATGAATTGACCTCAGCCACGCCTGTAACCTTGCGAAGTTCTGGTTTGATAACCCAATCATGAAACGTACGGATCTCATCCAGGGAGCGATTTGAATTTGTCGTACGTACTATATAATGAAAAATCTCTCCCAACCCAGTCGAAATAGGACCTAATTGTGGCCGTTCAATACCAGCAGGAAGCTGGATACTTCCTAGCCGTTCCGATATAAACTGTCGTGCATCGTAGATATGAGTTTCATCATCAAAAGTAGCCACAACCTGTGACAGGCCAAATTTTGATATGGAGCGGACATTGGTTAATCCAGGCAAACCCGAAATAGATAACTCAATCGGCAGTGTAATTTGTTGTTCAATTTCCGAAGGATTTAGAGAGGGCGCGTTGGTATTTATTTGAACCTGCACAGGTGTTGTATCGGGGAATGCATCTACAGGAGTATGTAGCATGGCTCGAACACCCAAACCAATACTAACAAGTAGAAGCATGGTAACAACGAGACGGTTTTTCAATGCAAATTCAACAATATTATTTAACATCTATACTCCTTAAAATTAATCGTCCACACATCCTGCACCAAGACGCGATTTCAGAAACTCAGATTTTACAGTAAAACTACGAGTTATAACGATCTCTTCATGAGGCAGGACTCCTTCCATAATCTCAGCAACTTCGTTATTCTTTCCTCCTAGTACGACCCGTCGAATTTCATAAAGATCATTGGCCAGTTTCACAAAAATGTAAGGATTACCATTATAGTGTTGAAGGGCTGACGCCGGAACTTGAAGCCCTTCAAGATTCCGTTTTGGTACTATTTTTACCTGTCCAAACATTCCGTTTTTCAGCAATAAATCATTGTTCGGAACAACAGCACGGGCCTTCATCATACGACTCTGTTCATCTATACTTGAAGACAACCAGGTCAACTGACCACGTACAATAACCTCGGGAAAAGCATTAAATGTAGCCTCAACTGGATCACCGATTTTAAGAGAGTGCACACTGTCTTCTGGAACGGACAATTCAAGCCACATTGATGTCAAGTCAACCAACGAAAATAACATATCACCAGGCTCTGCCGTATTACCAATAACAGCATTCCTTTCAATAAGGGTGCCAGAAAAAGGGGCCAGAACGTGAAGTGTAGAAGAACTGGAGCCAGTCTTTTCCAGCTCCTTTATTTGTTTCTCTGTTAATCCATAATTTGTTAGTCGTTGTCGAGTCATCATGGCTGTATTGGAGGTCATTTGGTAATCAGCTAAAGCCTGCTCATATTCTTGTTGCGAAGAAATTTTTTTTTCAACAAGTCCTTTCTCCCTTTTGTAGACAAGCTCCTTCAATTCTGTATTTGCCAAAGCACTAAGATAATCACTTTTTGCTTTGGCAATTTCTGGAGAAACAATTTCAACCAATACCTGCCCTCTTTCAACATCATCCCCAATATCGACAAAAACTTTTTGAACAACACCCGCTGCTAAAGGTGTAATACGTACAAGGCTATTGTGATTATAGGAAACGCGACTTAAAACGTTTAGGCCAGCAGGTGATTTACCGAAAGAAGGAACTTCTGTAACTACCCCTGCTTTTGAAGCGGATTCCGATGATTCAAAACGTATTTTTAAACCCTGTCCTGGCTCAAGTGTTTCAGCTAATTCAGGATGACAGATTCCGCACTCTGCTTCCGGTACCCGATGCTCTTTGCATTGAAGTTTTTTTCTATGTGAACTTGTAGATCCCTTTTTAGGGGCAATATTTACTTTTTTTTCTTTGCGCATATTTAGGGGGCAAAATATATCTTCATCTTGATACAGGTGATGTTTTTCACACCATGGGCGATCTATTTCTTTCAACTCCGGATGACATATAAAACAACGGTCTTCATAACGATCGTGTTCTTTGCACCAAAGTCGCCCCCGTTCTCTTAATGAAGGGTCACAAATGTAACATTTCTTTACCGAAATCTGATGCCGGTCACATAATTTTTCTTCTTGCGCCTTAATCACGGGGACTTTCATGAAAGTGATTGCAATGACAGCAAGAACAATAATTTTTATTAGTCGGTTTTTGTTTTTCATGACTTATCCTTTCAATTTTGTTCGAAGATAATCTTAATGGAATCAAGCTGATCCCCAATTAGCTGTTCCACATTGACAACCGCTTTATGGTAGGTTGTTAACGTTTCAATATATTGGTCTCTGGCTTCAAATAAAGTTCTTTGCGAATCCAAAACATCCAAATAACTAAATTTTCCCACCCGATAACCTTCATTGATAGCATCAAAAGCACTCTGAGCTCCTGGAAGCACATCATTTTTCAAAGCAGTCGCTTCCGTATATGCCGTACTGAGCGTTCGATATGTTTCTGCCAACATAGTAAGAACTTGTAATTCTGAAGCTTTTCGATCTTCATCAGTCTTCGTTAATTTATATTTAGCTTCGAGGGTATTTCCTTGATTTCGATCAAAAAGTGGAAGTGGAATGGAAACACCTAAAACAAAAGCATTACTGTTAGTTTCATTAAATGTTCGAATACCTCCACTTAACGTTACATCAGGAATACTCTCGGCATTTTCCAATTCTACAGCCACTTTTCTTTTTTCCATTTCCGTTGCCCAACGGATAATATTTGGATTCTGTGAGACACGTTGAATTAATTGCTCAATAGAGGGAATCGGTTTAACTACGTCAAGTTGACCACTAACCTTCTCAAATGTTGGCGTTGTGCTGCCCCACATTGAGGCTAAGCGCTTTCTGGCTGCTTCTAAGTCTCGCTTAGCACGTTCTAATTTTATTCGATTGCTACCCAAAATAACACTGGCCTTGGTTTTCTCTACGGGAGAAACTTTTCCAGCCCTGACACGTTCCAAGACAATGTTGTAAACCCGCTCAGCGAGACTAACTAACTCTTCACTTAAAGTTAGACGTTCCTGTGCGGAAAGAACGTCAACAAAAGCCTTGGTAGTTTTAGCAAATACATCTAGACGTAGATACTCGTAATCCCATTCCGCCAATTCCCATTCCAATTCCGAGATCCGTATTCGTTTGGAACGTTTTCCTCCTAATTCAACTAATTGACTTAGCTGAAAAGTAGTATCAATTCCATCGAAACCACTAAATTCCCCATCCCCTCCGAAATTCTCTACTTCAAGCTCAAACTCAGGATTAGGGAGAAGTCCTGATTGAAGAACTTGCGCTTCTTTTGCACGAATTTCCCACGAAGAAGCCGAAAGATTTGGGTTCCTCATCAGAGCTAACGAAAGAGCTTGGCGCAATATAATAGTTCCCGTAGGATCGTTAAGTTCCAGTGAATTTGAGGTTATTTGGGATGACCTGTAAGTTGCATAATCCTTACCCAAAGGACGAGGTTCCGGCTTTGGTGTATCCCTACAATCAGCTGTACTGCCAATAAGTCCAATTGTCAGTACAAAAGTGAACGTTATAAAATATTTGTGACTCATATAATTTTACTCATCATTTAATTTATATTGATCGATTTCGTAATCGAATTTAGTTTAGGCAGAAAAAGTAACAAATAGCACTGATATTACTCTTTCATCTTCCTTCACCCATATTAATAAATAATTAAACTACTTATATTGGTGAAATAAACAATAACAGTTACAAATCAAAAATAATTAGGAATAGAAAACTAGAAAATTAGAGAGAAGAAATCGGGGGACGATAAATTTGATCATTTATCGGATCTTGATAATGGAATGAATAATTGCAGGAAAGATGGGAAGGTTGTCCAGCTAATGATTGTAACTCCAGAACATCTGGAGTTAGAATGTTGTGGCAATGGCATGATGAGCACAATAAAAGACAGGTACACTCGCCATCCTGATCAAAATTAGAATCAGCACTACACGTATCAACCGGAAAAATTGATACCATTAAGCAAAGTAAGACAATTGTTGCAATTATTCTCATATTTCAAAAATATAGCACTTAAAAATTATCCTGTCAAGGATATAGGTACATAAGCAATCATTTTGGATTTGCAGAGCTGTTATATTAAATGTTTGAGAGTCCTCTCGGACCAAATACCTGTCACTTTATAAGAATTTCATACTAATACATTTTGCAAGATATTAAACAGATAACCTATACAAATTATTGCTATTGTAGTAATTCCAAAAAATAAAACAATCAAGTGAAGTTTCATCGCCCTTCTTAGCATAATTGCTTCTGGTAAACTTAACGCTGCAATAGCCATCATAAATGCCAATGCTGTACCCAAAGGAATCCCTTTTTGAAACAGTACAACTGCGATGGGCACAATCGCAGCACAACTGCCATACATGGGAACGCCAAGAATCGTTGCAATCGGAACACCAAATATACCTGTTTTACTAATAACATTTTGAATAACTTCTTGTGGAACATAATTATGAATAGCTGCCCCTATTCCCACACCAATTAATACCCAAATCCAAATCTTATTGGTAATAGACACAGATTCATCCCAACCAAATTTTAATCGGCTTTTAAAATCAGGAAATGTCTGTTCATCATTATTTCCATCTCCTTTATCAACAATATCTTCTACGAGATGCCTCTCTAAGTTCATTCTTCCTAATATGGCTCCAGCAACTACTCCAATAACTAAACCACTTAAAACATACAACACTGTTATTTTCCAACCAAAGAAACCAAACATCAGCACAACAAGGTATTCATTAATCAAAGGCGATGTGATTAAGAATGAAAAAGTAACACCCAAAGGAATACCCGCTTTAAGAAATCCAAGACATAATGGAATTGAGGAGCAAGAACAAAAAGGCGTAATCGCCCCAAAAAGCGAAGAAAATATATTTCCGGCTATGCCCTTTTGCCCCATCCACTTTTTAATTTTACTTTGCGGTAAAAAAGTGCGCATTACTCCTATAATAAAAATTAGTACGAACAACAAAAATAGTATTTTTATAGAATCATAAATAAAAAAGTCAACTGCTGCACCCAACTTAGTTTCCGGCGATAACTTCAGAACTTCAAATGTTAACCAATTTGAAAATTTCAGCAGCATGACGATCCCTTATCCTTATCTGAACCACAACATGACGTCTTTTTAGATTTCTCCTCAAGTTTTTTATCTAATTTATCCATCATGCGTCCAAAGAAACCTTTTTTCTTTTCGTCTTTTACCTTTTTTTGCTCTTCCATTCTAACGCTCCTTTTCTATATAGCTAAGTTGCTATTTAGATTAATTAAAAAAATTTACTTACAGCATAGGGTTTCTCTTTTAGCTTTATTTAACATACTTAAATCTTTTTTGATAATTGGGTCGTCATTAAGCCAAGATTTAAAGCTCTTGGTTAACAAGCGAATATAAGTGCCGTTGTTTTTGGCTAAGAAGTAATCTTTCCAGTAGCTATTTTTCTCTTCCTGAATAATCCCACATTCACGAAGTTTCTTTAGATGACGTGATACGCTCGGCTGTTTTATACCAAGTATAAAGGTCAATTCACAAACACACATCTTCCTCTGCTCAAGGAGTTTGATTATCCTCATACGGTTTTTATCCGCCAAAACTTTTAATATTTTTTCTAAATCTTTCATATCACACTCAAATCTATATAGCTGTCTAGCTATATAAATACCAAATATATACTAAACTGTCAATGATATTGTGCTTGTAGCAAATACAAATCAAAAAGATACGACTTTGAAATGTAGGAAACTGCCATCCTATATTTTCTAATTTTCCGACTAATACTCTAGTGACTATGAATAAAACGGTGTCCAAACGGGGGCTACAGGAATGACACCATGTGTTAAACGGTGACTAACGGTGTCCAAAATAGGTGGGTGAAACTGACCACATATATTCTCGAAAAAAAGTTAATAGTTAAATAAGAAATGGCTAAACCGTTATTACTAAACGATTTAGCCATTCTTTTTTTGTCCTAAAATGGTGGGCGATGAAGGAGTCGAACCCTCGACCTTCTGAATGTAAGTCAGATGCTCTAACCAACTGAGCTAATCGCCCAGGAAATTTTTGAAAAAAACTTCCATGTCGGTTTTTCAATGTTTCTGTGAAAAAACGACCAGTAAAGAACTAAGAAAGTTTCGGGAAGCTGTGTTTGCAAACTTCCGAAAAACACACACCGCCCTAAAAATCTTCAAATAATGAATCACATTCTAGCAGAATTTTGGACGCTGTCAACTGACACATTTTTCCGCTTAAACCCAGGTCTTTCGCCGGACCAACCCCGCACTCACCCCGACGAGCCAGACCATCCAGACCGCGCAATTCAGCGCTACGGACTTGGTTAACAGTTCGATCCACGGGCTGAAAAAGCGCCACTTGACCTGACTCCTGCCCTCGGGAATCCTGATGGCCTTGTAGGCTACCTGCGCCGGAAACACATCAACCTCTATATCGTTCACCCAGGCCCGCCAATCCGGATGCCAAACATCCGCGTAATACATCCATGCCGGTCCGCCCGACGTGTTATCGACATCAACGACCAGCGTGTTTGAATCAAACTGCACCACATTATAAGCCAGGTTCAACCGGTCATCCGTCCTTGGCTCCGGCGCCCGTGACTCCGTTGCGTTCTTGATCAACAGATAATTCCCCCGCTGACGTCCGCTCTGCACCAGATTCTGTATCCGCGGCAGATGCGAAACGGCATAGGCCGTCCGGAAAAACTGAATCTTGTCGCGCGTCACGCCCGACATGTTCATCGCACCGGTGTTGTCAGTCGGAAACTTGACGGCAAAATTTTCTTCATCAATCCAGGCCGGACGCGGTAGATATTGATCAAACGATTCATTCCAAATCACCCGCATGTAGCGGTCCATCGCTCCCATCCAGTGGTCGGCCCGCGCGATTGAACCGGCTGGATCATTAAATAAAAACGCGTTGAAACTCCAATACATCACCGTCTTACGGACCAATGGCGAGTTGGTGATCTGACCGCGGGTGAATCCTTCCGGGATCCGCTCGATCCGTCGGGACACATACGGCAGCGGCTGGTAGTCGAGAATTTTCATATGTTCCACGCGCATCGGCGCGGTTCGTTTCTGAATCTGCTGATAACCGTAACGTCCCATATCGATCCAGTGAAACAACACCAGACACAGCAGAAATTTACGACGGTCCCAACGCCAGCATTTGAATCCATACAGCAACATCAGCCCACCGGCCAGGGTGTTGAAGACAGCGGCCTGGCGAAACGCCCCCTGTATCAGGCCGACCGTCAGCCGGTTCATATTGTACAACCGCCGAACAAAATTGAATCCCATCTGCTCAATGATAAACAACATGTACTCGATGTTGGTGGACACATAAAAGACCGCGGCGCCCAGGACGATAAACACAATCCCCAAATACCGGCTGCGTCGATAACTCGGTTCGATCGAGTTCCTGCAAAACAACGCGTCAAAACCAAATCCGGCCAGAAAACAGATCCAGAACCGGATAAACGGCAGGATCAAATACAGATGACGATAAAACTTCATCAACGGCCAGTGTTCATGCAGAATCCACGTTACAATCGTCGCCCGGGAAAAAAGAATCAGCAGTACAATCAGCACGGCAAACGGCACCCACCGCCGCCAGGCCCGATTGAATCCGCACGCGACGGCGAAGAGCAATCCCAGGGCGCCGATATAGAGCGTGGCGTCATGGTCCATCGAAATCCCGATAATCAAATCGAACCACTTGGCCAGCATACTGTTGGCGGCCCATTGCTGCAAAAGCTCGACGGTGACACTATTGTCCGCCGTTCGGCCGGGAGAACTTCGAACAAGGTCAGCATGAAATCCCTGGGTCAAAAACACATAGACCAATCCGAACGAGATCGCCACCAACCCCAGACTGAGCAGCGCCCGATGGCCTTTGTGGAGATTTTTAAGAAACGTCAGCGTTTGGGTCCAATGACAGGCGATATAAACGGCAAAATACGTGAACAGGGAAAAAGACGTGACCGGGATAAAATAGGCGGCGTTTCCCAGCATCTGTATCGCGTACAGATTCAGCGCCGCGACAAAATACCGCCATCGGCCCGTGTCCAGAAAGCGATGACCCAAGTAAATCACCAACGGCAGCGCGTAATAAAAATAGAAATTAAAGTAGGGCTGTGATTCGGACACACACGCGGCCATCACGCCGAAACAAACGATAAAGCTCGCCATGCGCGATCGAAACAATTGACCGCATAGCAGCCAGCAGCCTGTCAGCAGCAACAGCCGCGACAACAACACACCTATGTTGTACGTCCAGAAATATGGGACATCGGCCAACGCTTGTCCGAACATCAGCAGACCATACGTCCCCATATTGAATATCCCCTGCAGCGCGTGCCACCAATAGGCCGTGGTGCCGTGCATCATATAGGGAATCCAGTGCGGCAGTTCGCCGTTGATATAAAAGTTATTCAGGTAATAGTACTGGAGGGTGAATCGGAAGAAGGCGTCGTGAATAACGATGCGCCGTTCGAGAACGATATAAAAAAACCGGACCAGCTCGCTGCCAAGCAGCAGCACAAAGATCCAGTTGATCCGGCCGGACAGATGGGAGATCCATGAGCGGAGATTCTTCATCCGGCCCGTCCTTAACTCCGCCGCTGGCAGACCGCCATCACCGATGTGCCTTTAAACGGCCGTTTGATACACGCATTTTCGAATTTCATGAGCGACTTGAGGATTTTGTGCGCCAGCGGACTGGGCGGCCGAAACCCCTTATCAATCGTTTCCTGCGGATCGCGGTCTTTGGGCGTGACGAGATTCCGCAACGCGAGAATCGGCAGCATCGTGAACCCCCAGTAACGGACATCCACCACATCGACGGGAAAATCGGTAAATTCATCACGCATCATCTTTTCGGTATACCGACGGCAATGCCCCGCCGCCACATCGTACGGACCAAACAGCGATGGACAGGCCGGCACATTCAGAAAAAAATACCCCCCCGGTTTGAGATGAAACATACAGGCCTCCAGAAAGGCCTTGGTGTCATCGATGTGCTCGATCACATCATACAGCACAATAAAGTCGTACTTTTCTTTGAGAGTTTCGTCACGGTCGAATATATCATAGAAATACAGCTGACCTTTTTGAATCGCATTGCGTTCGAGCGACGAACGGTCCACATCCGCGCCATCGATCCGCCACGATGTATTATCCTCCAGCTGTTTCATGAAAACCCCGTGACCGCAGCCGATGTCAATCCCCTGCCAGCCGTTATTCGTAGGAATACTCAGATCCCGGCACTGCTGCTGAAACACCCGGTGACGCCACTGCATCCAGAAATGTTCGCCATTGGCCAGTTCGTACCAACGCTCCACAAATTTAATCTCATCGAAGGTGGATAACGTAATAATATCTTTGGACATACAATTCCTATTCGTTGATTCCAACTGATTGGTCGACCAGGAAGGCGGGGCGCCGTTTCACCTCTTCAAAGATATCACCGATGTACTCACCGATGATGCCCACCACAAACAAGTTCAGGCCGCCGAAGAAGACGATCAGCACCGTGGTTGAGGTCCACCCCAATAAATTGATCCCGGCCGTTAATTTCAGGGCCAGCAAATACAGGCCGTAGATAAAACTCAGGAACGAAACAATTATACCTAAAACCGAGATCAAACGCAGCGGAACTTTGGAAAAGGACACCGCGCCGTTAAGACCCAGCAGCATGAGCTTGACCACCGAATACTTGGTATCGCCCGAACGCCGTTCGGGCCGATCGTACTCAATGCCGATTTGCTGTCCGCCGTACCACGAACGCAGTCCGCGAATAAACGGCCGATGCTCCTCGAGCTCGGCGATAAAATCGGCGACAGCCCGCCGAAACACCGAAAAATCCCCCGAGTCCAACGGGACCGGAAACGGAATGATCAATTTATAAAAGCGGTAAAACAGCGCGTACGCGCAACGCTTGAAAAACGACTCTTTTCGATTGGTTCGGACCGCGTAAACAACGTCGTAATCATCCTGACATTTATGAAACATCTCCATCAGCACCGCCGGCGGATCCTGTCCGTCGGCATCCATCACGCCCACAAACTCACCGCGCGTCTGTCGGATCCCGGCAAAAATGGCCAGCTGATGGCCGAAGTTACGCCGAAACCGAACGCCTTTGATATGCGGATTGGTCTGATGCTGGGCATTAATGATCGACCACGTGTCATCGGTGCTGTGATCATCGACACAGATAATTTCATACCCCCCGGACACTTCACTGAGATGCTCCACTAATTCATTGAGCAGTCCCGGCAGGACATCCTGTTCATTAAAAACAGGTAACACCACACTGATTGTGACTCGTTGATCCGACATAACCTATCCTGGTATTTCAATAGTATATAGGAGCTGACGGCTTTTGACCATCTTTCTCCTGATCCTTGCACCTAAAAAGAAAGGCAGCCCCTGATTTCAGTGAGCTGCCATCTTTTCGATTCTATAGTAAAGACACTCATTCATTGCTTTACTCTATATAAAGAATCCAGTGATCCCGAACGTCTTAAACAAACATCATGCTAAACGCGGCCAACATTACAACCAAAAATGTCACACCCCGCACCCATGGCGCCGCTTTTGGCATGGTATCGGCCTTGGCTCCGCTGTCCAGCTCCGTGGCCAGTCGAATTTGGCGTCCAAGTGTATAGAACGCAAACGCCCCGATCAACAGCATCATCGGTTCGACACCTGCCGAATGCTTGAGGCCATATCCCACTGTCAAAGCGATAAAGGTGAAGCAGTAGATGTACGTGTTAACTTTTACTTTGTTCAGGAAATCCTTGGATACTTGTTCCATATCTTCCTCCTTGTTTGGTTTACCTGCCCCCAGGTTATATATGTAAATATAAGTACCCTATAAGTTTACCCGATAATTCCACCCCTTCCAAATTTAAATAGGATTATTTTGCATTAATTTTTTGTCCTAATTTGTCCTCAAATTGACCTTTTTCGCCCCGTTTTCCCCCTGAATTTGACCCTGAATTGTCTCTAAACAGCCATTTAAAGGTCATATTCGACCATCTAGCACTATTTTTCAAAAATTTCGTCAGATTCGGAACTTTTTTCCAGCCCGCCCTGTCTAATCTACTGAACACACACAACAGACCTTTGAAAGGGGGATAATATGAAAAAACCGATAATTACACTCATTGCACTCACCTTCCTGTTTGGCTCCGCCAGCGCCAGTTTCGCCAGCGATTGGGATAAGGCCGGCAAGATCCTGACGGTCATCGAAGGTCTCAGATTTGTATCCGGTGGCAATATTGACGTCATCGGCGGCATTACAGATGCTGTACACGGAAATAATGGGTACCATCACAAACATCGCCGACATCGCAAGTATGCCAAGAAACGTCACTGTTCAGCCGAAAAATATTGGGTTCCAGAATATGAATGGAAGAAGGAATGGATCCCCGAACATACAGACTATCATGACACATATGGAAAGATCCACGTGGAAGGTCATTACATCAAATACCAAGTTGAATGTGGTGGCCACTGGGAGTACAGGGAACAATGTTACTAATACTAACCCACATCTGCAAAGAAAGGGCCCGCACCCGCGGGTCCTTTCGTATTCCCGGCCCCGAATTCTATCCCGCGGCCTAACCGGCCTTCAACTTTTTGACCCGCCGGTCCTTTTCAATCGCCCGATGGATCATGTCACGTAAATTCCGGTAGATAAAATAGATAAACAGGACAATCACCGCCGAGTACAACACGCCGAATACCGGCGACACAAACAGTAAGAAGTTATACGTCCCATGGACGGTTACGGCGGTTAGAAATCCCTGCCGAATCAAAAAGGTCTCGGCCTTCGCGCTCGACGCGCATTTGGCCCGGCCTAAATAGTATCCCATCACCCCCGAACAGAACGCGTGCAGCGGTACCGCTGTCAATCCGCGCGCGACCGCCGTCTGCCATGAATGTCCGGTCACATAAATCACATTCTCCATACACGCGAAACCCATACTGGCCGTCACGGTATAGATGATACCGTCCATGATCTCATCAAATCGGTCATGATCGTACACCGCCTTCTTCACAATGATCAGTTTGAACCATTCCTCAAAAAAACCCGCCATCACATAAGACACAAAAATAAAACGCAACATCTCCGGCATACCCAGATACCACATCGAGTTCGTCACCAGATAATCCAGGCACAACAGCGGAATCGTCGACAAGATGCCCAGTACAAAGACCCGGAGCAGTAAGCGCTTGGGTTCAGGATGATCCTGGTCCTGACGATAGAACCAGTAAACAATAACCCCGCCCGGCGCGATCGCAGCGAAAAAGGATAGGATGGTATACATACTACCAAGTGTAATCTATTTAGGGGGAAGTGACAAAAAAGCGTGGACCAAACGTGTAAGATGATCGGTTAGAGTACTTTACGTCGAAGAATCGAGGGCCGAAGCGAACGCTCCACCAGCCAGCACAGCAGTGCCCAGCCCGTCCCGCCCATCCATCCAGCCAGGACATCCGAGGGCCAATGCACCCCAATATATACCCGTGACACCCCGACGATAAAGGCCAGAAAAATGGCCCAGCACAGAATGTAGATCTTGACGTACTCACGGCGAACTGACTCGGCCAGCAGCGCTCCCAATGTTAAATAAACCACCGTGGCGCTCATGGTATGTCCGCTGGGAAAACTCGACAACTGCGCGCCGGTCAGGTGCGTAACCAGGTCCGGTCGCGGACGCATAAACATCGACTTGAGGATCGTCGACAAGGCCGACCCACCAATGAGGGATATGAAGATAAAGATGGCCAGCCGAAATTGCCGGCGCAACGTCAGGAATCCCAATAGAGCGACCGTCACCGTAAAGATCACCGCGAAACTGCCCAGCGCCGACAAATCCGTCATCGTATGCTCGACGAAAGATGGTCCGATCGGGTCCGAAATATCAGCGGGATTTCGAAAGGCCAGCAGCAGCGAGCGATCATAACTGGTCATCTCATCTTCGATCACCGAATCGGCAATCTGGATAAAGCCCCATAAACAGGAAATAATGATCAAAATAATGGAGAGAATAACCGGCTCGGTGCTCTTGAATTTTTTGGACGACATATTCATGATTGTTCACCTTCAAATATTCTAATGATGTGCAGGCGAGATAAAACAAAAATTGTCAAATTCTAACCGGCAGGCGGGTTATTGGCATAGCCCCACATCGAGAGGGCCAGGTATGATCGGTAGGGCGCGAATTGTCCCGATACCTCCTCGCTGTCAGCGGCAGGATCGATAAAACGTTCAAAATTCTTCACCACGGCCACATCTCCCCGCGGCCAGACATCCGGCTCTAGAAAATAAAAAATATTGATGATATCAGCCGTCCATTGACCCACCCCATAAATGGATGTGAGGCGTTGATTGCGTTCAGCAATCTCCAGTCCCTGTAGTCGGCTTTTTCTTAGTCGTCCGGACTTGCCCTGCTCCGCAATCGCTTTGAGTGATTTGGCCTTCACCGCCGATAGACCGCACTGACGTAAACGCGCCTCGGTTGTGACCGCAATATGATCAATCAAATGACTCGCTCTCGCCTGATCCCGCAATCGTTGCCAGATCGAGGCCGCCGCCTTCACGGAAAGTTGCTGCCCCGCCACAGCCCGACATAGTAAAACCGGTAGTGACATCCGCCACCGCGGCTTGAGTTTGACCGGCCCGACATGCGTCAGCGCGGCGGTCAGGTCCGGATGGATCGATCTGGACAGCCGCTTGAATCGGGAATGAATCTGGATATGCGTGAGCGTTTTATGCAATGCCATGCTATTTATTCAGTTGAGATCCGTACACCTCGATTTCGTACAACGAGACGCCGTAGGTGTTGCTCCGCTCCGTCGTGAAGATTCTCACATAACGTCCGCGGCCTGAAATCGACGGCAATTCTTCTTTGCCGCCTAACCCGTTCGCCTTGGTCAAGACGTCCGTCCACTGCACACCGTCATCCGACACCTGCACGCTGTAAGACTTGGCCGCTCCCAGATCCACCCAATGCAGCACCATGCGGGAAATATGATAACGTTGACCGAGGTCCACGGCAATCCACTGCGGATCCGACGCGTCAGCCTGCCAGCGCGTCCGGGAACTGCCATCCACCGCGTTTTGCGGGTCCAATGACTTGTGAATCGTCGACGCGGTCGCCTTTTGGTTCAAAGCCAGATTACGCACCAGCAATTTGTCGACGGGCTTAAGCGGAAGCTCTTCATCCGACGACGTTTCCCGACGGTCAAAACACATCTGACCGGCACAGCGGCTCTGGCAGCAGAATCCGCCGCAACACTCATCGTCACCGGAACACATCTCGCCATCCCAGCGGCAACTCGGTACATCCGGCTCCGCGCCGGCCTCAAAGGCGCCGATATCCCAACCGCTATTGTGTGGACGTTTACCAAAATTGTAGTCTGTCGCGAATTGTTCCAACAACGCCTCCCCACGATCCCGCGCCGGTGAACCGTCACGTGTCTGAAAATCCGAAAGCTTCAGCGCGCTGACATCACTCCAATCCGAACGGTTTAATTGCGGATCCGCAAAGATGCTATTCTTATCCACACCAAACGCCTTCTGCCATGAGGCCAAGGTGTACTTGCCTGGCCCATAGTATTCCATAAATGGATACTTCATGTCAGCCGGAGCGAAGTAAATATTGTTATCCCAACTGATCCCGTCGTCGGGCCCCTTTTTGATCGGCCCGCGTTGTGCCAATGTGGTGTGGACCGGATACTGACAAATGACAATATTATTGCGGATGAAAGAATTGTAGCTTCGTTCTCCCCAATTGCTCATCAGTATCCCGACATAGATATCTTCAAATTCCTGGGCATCTCCGTCGGGTGTGATGATGATATTGTTGAAGATATCCGAATTCTTGATCCCGAAACTCCCCTTGCCTTCGGCTGAAGAAATACCGTATCGTGAGCCGATGATCAGATTATTGTAAATGCGGGCATTGGTAAAATGACCGCTTGGGTCCTCAGCCGCCATCGTGATCCCCATCTGCCGTAACTTTCGACGGATCTTGGCCCAAAATTGCCCCTGCTTTTCCGGCCATCCATACAAATCATATGGATCCTGCCGCGTGGCTAAAATGATATTCCGCCGGACAATCTGATTGGCTCCGACACCGACATAAATCCCCACACTGAAGTTGTCGACGACGATATTGTCTTCAATAATCGCGTCATCAATCCCCTGAATGCCTTCGCCTCCGTTATCCATGACGATATTACCGGCCACATAACTCGTCGCCGACGGCGCCAGCGCGGCCTGCCACAACCCGTCCACGTTGTTGTCCGAGCGATGACCGCGCGGCCAGTTGTTCATGACATTTCCATACACCAGATTACGGGTGATGCGACAGTACTTCAAATCCTTGTAAATACTCAACCCGGCGCGGTTGGCAAACATAAACCGGCAGTTATCAAAATTGATATGGCTGCCGCTGGAAACCCAGGGCGAGGCCTTGCTTCCTACAAAGGTCAATCCGTAAAATGTGATGTAGGAAGGATTATAGGAAAAGTACATCGACCAGCG
This sequence comes from bacterium, assembly GCA_030429765.1. Classification (GTDB taxonomy): domain Bacteria; phylum Omnitrophota; class Gorgyraeia; order Zapsychrales; family Zapsychraceae; genus JAGOSC01. The sequence continues at coordinate 25,901 of JAUIER010000006.1, forward strand.
CTCATCCTCGGGACCACTGTTGTCGAGGACGATCGTGTCGCGGTCATCCGGATTAAATCCGCCGGTGAACACATACAGCCATCCGGTCTTGTTATCCCACCACCAGTCACCATATTTCTGGACACCTTTTAATCCCGGATTCTTGGTCGAGGTGACCATGTGAAAGGACCGAAAATCATTATCGATAATGACCTGATGAATGCCTTCGGCAAACGTCCCGCCCCCGCCGGTCATGTCGGTTTGGATCTTAAAAATATTCTTCGTATGCGGCTCCCAGCGTTTGTCACGAAGATCCAATTGTTGGGTCACGATGACCTCCCCGTCGCCGTAAGGGCCGATAATCATCCGGTTGTTTTCATCGTTCTGCGACCAATACGGCGGGCCATAAAACCACGGCCACGTTTCATAATACGTGCCGGCCTTGATCATCACGCGCGCGCCTTTGCCCGGATCGACATATTGCTGAATTGTCGCCCTTATCGTTCGCTTGGGCCCCTTGTTGGTGCCCGGAATCCAGTCAGGATGCCGGCCGTCATAGTCATCATGGCCGTTGGTCCCGTCGATATACCAGTTATTACCCTGCCCCGGACTGAGCTTCAATTGATCTTTCTTGGTCCCGTCATAGTGACGACTATCCAAGAGATTAATGATCCGCGGATCCAGCGACGGTTCATAAGCCTCAACCGAAACGGACAGTAACAAAATCAGTAATGCTAATATCGTTTTATACATATTTTCCTTTCATAAATCAGGGGCAGTGGACTTCCTCTATATATAAATCATTCCTCCGACAACGGGGTAATTTTCGAATCTCTCAGTAAAAATCCTATCTACTTACTCTTTATTTTTTTAAGCCAAGACTTAAAACCATCTTCCCCATATTCGAAAGTCATTTCATCTAATGTTAATAGCTCGTCATTAAAATCCTTATCTGGTGTATAGGTAATAGAGTACCATTTAACTATATCGTTAAAAACATCTTTGACATTCTCCATCCGCACCTGAATAACGTTTCTAGTAACTTCAAATACCGCTCGCGAAGTACTACCTCGAATACTATCACTTATGTCAACTGAATTTGGCAATGGAACCTCCTTAAGCTGAAATATTAGATAGCTACTATATCTTTGAGAATCCAAATTTTCGGGCCTCTCTATAGTCTTTATTCGAGTACCCAAATCTGATTCCATAAATATTTCAGTAGTTCTTAAAGCATCCATCTGAGCAAGCGCCATATGAATATCTACAATTTCATGTCTGATTTCTGTAATTGCATTAAAATGGTTTTCAATTTTAGGTTGTAGATTTATCACCTGATTTATCTGTGGTTCTAGCACAGTCAATTTGTCAGAATTCACACATCCTTGCACAACACTAAAAATACTTATTATCAAAGCTCCTAGGGCGATCATGTCCGACTTGTCCCATGTTTTTAAGGATGACCAAATATTATGTAACATACTTTTAATATTCATTCAAATAAGTCCATACTATTAAATAATCTCTAAAATTCATTCACTTATAAACTCTAATTACCTGGATCACTCCAACTATTTCTTTATTCAATTGCTCCAAATCTTCCGCCGGTATCCACCATTCGGTATGATGCACCGCACCCACGGTTTTGATTGGATACCGATACATAAATTCCTTCATCACCTCAAACCGGGCGACATAGCCCACTCCACAATCCGGAACATTCCATTTGATTGTGATTTCTTTGGCATAATCTTCATTCGTGACCGGATAAAATATCGGCTGGCCTGGCAACCTCGGCGGCCATTTTGTGTATCCACTTGGCTTGACCAGCTCCAACTCTTGGGGGCCGACGGGTCGATACAATGTAATCGTTTCTTTCATAATATTGTTACCAGAATCATTCGATCAAGCATCATCCGGCAGCGGGATAAATTCATCGTCACCTTTGACGGAGGCAAAACGTTTGGCCTTCCAATCGGCCTTGGCCTGTTCGATGCGGTCTTTGCGGCTGGAGACAAAATTCCACCAGATATGCCGTGGCCCGTCAAGCGGCTCACCGCCCACGACGACCAGTCGCGCGTCGCTGATCGCGGCCACATCCAGGACATCGCCCGGCCGCAACACCAGTAATTGCATCGGCGGGTAGGTGATGCCCGCGATATTGATCTCGCCGGACAAGGCATAGATCGCGCGCTCTTCATAATCGGCCGGTATCGAAAATCGCTGGCCGGCCTTGAGCCGCACATCAAAATACAACGTCGGTGACGGCATCTGCACCGGTGACGTCACCCCCTCGAACGATCCGGCAATGATCCTCATCATCCGTCCATCTTCCTCGATGACCGGAATCTCCGGCTTTTTGAATTGCGTAAAGGTGCACTCATCCTCTTCCCGATCTTTAGGTAGGGCAATCCATGATTGAATACCAAATAATCGTGAAGGATTCTTTCGGACATCAGGCCCGGTGCGTTCCGAATGCACGATCCCTGATCCGGCCTTCATCAAATTAATATCACCGGGATAAATCGTCTCGTGGTATCCGAGCGAATCGGCATGATCAATCGATCCGTCAAACAAATAGGTCAACGTCGCCAGTCCGATATGCGGATGCGGCCGCACGTCCAACCCGTGACCGCTGATAAATTCTCCCGGTCCCATCTGATCAAAAAAGATAAACGGGCCGACCGTCCGTCGACTACTCGACGGCAGCGCGCGTCGAACCTCAAATCCCCCTAAATCGCCCGTGCGGGGAATCACAATCGTCTCTATCGCCTCCGGACATCCGTCCTGCTGACATTCCGGATCCTGTGCGGGTAACCAGCTCATAGTGTTCTCCTTGTATTTGGGGACAGCGCCCACTGTTTGACACGGCCTTTATTGTACCGTCAGGCGCGCGTTCACGCCATTTATAATATTCACCCCGCCGAGATTCGGGAGTTGACAGCGTCAACGTTCATCCGATACTATAAACCAGCTATGCGAACGATTCCCTTCGAGACCCATTCTTATTACAGTTACCAGGGCACGTTGAAAGAACCCCGGATTACACATCGACGTGAGACCCTGGACGTGTTTTTATGCCGGGAAAATCTTTTTTCCTACGAGATTGAAAAGATCGGTGTTGTGCCGCCCCGACACATCATCAATCACGTCCTGAAATCTGGCGAAGCGCGCAGCTATTTCTGGGAAGGATTTGAGATCGACGAAGCGGAGTACCAAGAGCTGTGCCAAACCCTATCGGACAAATCGGATGGCTATTGCGTCCAGGTTCCGGATCTCGCGGGGTACAAAACTTATCAAAGCTGGTGGCGCGCGCTGGTCGACAAGATTCACAACAACCCCCGCTTTAAGCCGATCACAAATTGGTCGGTTCAGAACGACTTGATCGGCATTCCCATCGGACCCCAGCAGTGGATCGTCCGGGACTCTCACATCAAACATGACGAAGCCGTCAATGTGGATCGCCTCCTGAAACCTCTCAATGATTTCCTGCGTCGATTGGAAACTGCGTGCGTGGCCGATTGCTGCGGAATGGCGGCCTTTGATCTCTATCCGGAAAACATCAACGAACGTTTATCTCAAGACGATAAACTCAAGGTCATCCCCCTCCTTGAATCCACGATCCAAACGCTGCAGGAGCTTCCGGCATCGCATCAATATCTCAAAAGTGAACGGCTCAACAGCACCCTGACCCGTGCTGCAATGGTTCAAGTCTTTCAGCATATTTTGGATGTGATCTCTCGGGGATAAGAATCGGGACAGCGCCTACATTTTTCGTTTCGCTGAATCGGCCCTTCGTAAACCATAGTAAAGCGAAAATACAACCAAAGAAATCAACAGATCGGTCCACCGCCCATCGTACTGAGTCAGTCCGTAAACGAACAACCCAAATTGCCCCGCCGCCGCTGCCAGTAAAAAATAAATTCCCCATCGCCATTTGGCGGCCAGGAAACTCGTCAATAAGTAGGCCAAACTCAAATACTGCCAAACTTCTTCCGTCCGCCAACGGTGATATCGAAAAGCAATTAGATCCTCCGGCGATGTTCCACCCAATCGATAGGACAGCCCTTGGTACACATAGTGATTCATGTAGCAGAATCCGGCATACAAAAACATAAACATGATCAGCGGGGCGTACGGTCTGTTGGGGTCTTTGGATTTTTGAGTCATTATCTATAGCCGCACTTCAAATGCGATATTAGTGGGAGCTGTCCCTCGATTTTATTCGTCGAGCTCATTTAAAACCCCACATCCAGATGTACAATTAAATAGCCATCTCTCAAATCCCCTAAGGTCATCCGCATAGAATTCGCAACCCATCCAGCTTTTATCATCTATTCTCTCAATAGGACATGTGGCTAAAATTCTGATTCTGTATGAGATCAATTCACGCATAACCTCGGTAAAATATTCTTCTGGCACTGTGAGTTTGTATTTCATATGACTGGTGTCTACTTTTTCAACTTCTCCAATTCAGCCCGAACAAAATATACAGTCTTGGGTTGTCCATCATCGACGGATTCACTCATTTCAACTTTGTATAGTGTTCCATCTGAACGTGTAAGGATGTCCAATACAGTCCCTTCCTTACCCAAGAAACTGGCTGAATCTGAACATATAGACTTCCTAATCTTCACCCGACACCCCTTTTCCAATTCGCTAAAACAAATAATGCATGTACCGGGCACCAATTCTCCCGGTGTACCTTCTGGCCACATTTTTTCGTACCAATCCGGATCTCTGACCAATATATGATAGAAGTCGCCACAAACTGGACACTTGCAAAACACCCTTGATGTCTCCATTCTAAATACTGGTTTAGCGCTCGACCAAGATTAAACTTGGCTTACCATTATTCTCGACTATGCGATACGTCTTGTTCGCTTCAACATTTATATTCAACTTATAATCTTTATACTTTGGATTTACATCTTCCCCAAATCTGTCATTCCGCTCACGCACTAACACTTCATGGCGTCCTTTTGAAACTAAAACTAAAGGGACAATCGTGACGAAAATTCCGTGCTTCCTGCGATTCGGCAATTCACCGTTAACCGAAATAATTTCATACGTTGAGCCGACCACATAGTCCTCAATCACGGCATGACGCCAATGAGCCATTTGTGATATCCAGATACAGATAGCGAGAATAAATAATAGTCCGTATATTACTATTTTATTCATTGTATGAAATTCTTAAGGCACCTAATTGGGCTTCACGCTCACATCAAACCGCTCTTCGGGCCAGTGTAGATCGGGATTCGGCGGCAGGACGGCGGCGGGTCCGATGTGTTGTTCGCAGAACGCCTTGATTGTGTCGGGATTATACTTCTGATACGTGACGGCGTTGAACAAGCGCATCCCGCGGGAAATCACATTCAACTTTCGTTGACTCCGACCGGCATCGCGATATTGGGCGGCCGATTGAATGGGCAGATCACCCAACAAGATCATCCCGCCGGGCTTAACGAGTCGTCCGAACTCTCTGATCACCTGCATGGCCTGATCCACGTCGGGCATGTACTCAAACACGCTCCAGCTGTAAATCTTGTCAAACGATTGGTCCGGCCAGTCAATCGAAACGTCGGTGACATGCTTGACCTCAACATTTGACAACGTGTCCGTGTTAGCGGCCGCCAGCTCTATCATCCGACGGTTAGGGTCCACCCCGACCATATGCTGACATTTAGGTGACATCAGTTTTAAATGCATCCCGTTGCCGCAGCCGTAGTCCAGCACGACGTCCGACGGTTGCGGAGCGATCTGCGTCAAAAGATGCGCCTCGATGGCCGCGTTTTCCTGATCCGTCCAGCTGTTCACCCGTGCCGACTCGCCGTCAAAAATCCGCCCGCGCAGATTAAACCATTGATGATAAATCGCGCTGCTCAACCACCCCACACTTTAATCCTCCAAAAAGAGGGACAGCGCCCACATTCATCAAGTGAGTACTGCCCTTGTAATTACAATGGATATTGAATTCTTCCTAATCGGGGCCCTCTACCTTGCCAATGGTTTCCATTAAACTCACCACGTAATAATGCTCGATCAGTCAGTATATCTCCTGTCCAGATGTATATCCTTAAAACACCTAGTTTATTTTTCATCTCTTCGAAATGCGATAATTCATATGACTCGAAAACTGCGATTCTCTCCTGTGGGTGAAAAAATATGACCGCTCCTAACAATGCCTCTGAACTGAAGGTATGCCTCATATAATACCTCAATGCTAACTCTGCTGCTTTGTAGTCGACAATCTTTTTATCAATATGGTTAAACCAATCAATAACTCGACAATTTTGATTTTGGACATTTCTGAGCTCCACGGGATCACCGACCGCGGTCACTTTATTCGTTTCATTACAAAACGCTATTTTCGTTGTCCCTTCCAGACTCTTACCGCCCGGTAAGGTTTTTACAAACAATTTTTCTTTATCTATTCTTACGTAGACTCGAGGATATGTGAATGGTCCACGTAGTAAGTTTATTAGTGACGGCATATTATTGTTTTAAAGAGTGGCAGACGTAGCCCCTCCTTTAAAACACCTCCGGGATCCAGTTTTGTTTGTTAATCGGGGTGCGTTTGACCCGGCGTTTGGGACGCTTGGGGATCTTGACCGGTTTGGGCAGCACGTCTTTGTACTTGATCATTGACAGCAGATGCGAGATGCAATTAAGCCGCGCGCGTTTTTTATCGTCGGCATTGACCACCCACCACGGCGACTCCTTGAGATCGGTATGTTTAAACATCACGTCCTTGGCCCGTGAATATTCCGGCCAGCGTTTGCGGGATTCCAGGTCCATCGCCGAGAGTTTCCAGCGTTTGAGCGGATCCTGACTGCGTTCCTGAAACCGCTTTTCCTGCACATCATCACTCACCGAAAACCAGTACTTAATCAGGATAATCCCCGAACGGATCAGCTCACGCTCAAACTGCGGCGTGGTCTGCAGGAATTCCTGATATTGCTGTTCCGTACAGAATCCCATCACCTTTTCAACACCGGCCCGGTTGTACCAGCTGCGGTCAAACAACACGATCTCACCGGCCGCCGGCAATTGACTGACATAGCGCTGAAAATACCATTGCGATCGTTCGCGTTCCGTCGGTGTAGTCAAAGCGACGATACGCACAACCCGCGGATTCAATCGCTGGGTGATCCGCTTGATCACGCCCCCCTTGCCGGCCGCGTCACGCCCTTCAAACAGCACCACCACCTTGAGGCCTTTGTGTTTGACCCATTCCTGCAGCTTGACCAGCTCGATCTGCAGCCGCTCCAGCTCAAATTCGTAATCCCGCCGGCTCAGCTTATCGGGGAATTTCTTGGACGCCTTCTTACGCGTCGATGCCTTTTTCTTGGTAGATTTTTTTCGGGTCGATTGCTTTTGGGTCATGTCAGCTACCTTTCAAAATAGGGGTCAGCGCCCTATTGTTATGTCTGTCGACGGTTGATAAAATAAAAGATCCCCATCAATAGCGGATAAATCAATAACATCTTGTACATATCGGACGGACGGGTGATCCGCTGGTCCAGCCATTGCAATTGACCGCGCGCGTCACACACCAAAAACACAATCAACGTACTCACCAGGATGATCGCCAGCAGCAACTGTATGGCCGCGTAAGGATCAACCCGGTCACGCCGGGTCCAAATGAACGTTCCCAAAATGTTTGGGACGACAAATCCCGCCAACAGGACGATAGACAACGCGTTTGATTGCGCCATCAATCCGATCGCCATGATCAACAGCCAGCACGTCGCGCCGAGCTGACTGCCGAACCAGCCCGCCGTGTTCCACTGAAATGTTCCGTTGCCTGTTTTAGCCACTCTGTTTGTCCTCCGGATTTGCCCAATATAGCGCTTCCCCTTATTATACACAAAAAACGGGGATGACCATCTCCTTTCAGATGATCATCCCCTCTGTATGTTAAATCGTTGCTGTTCAACGATGCTCGTCGGCGGCTGTTCGGACCGGTCCGATTACTGCGGGATCACGACCTCGTCAATGACGTGGATCACGCCATTGGCCGTGATGATATCGGCCTTGGCCACGTTGGCGTTGTCGATGCGCACACCACTGGCGTCGGCGTCGATGGACAGGCTCTTGCCGTTGACGGTCTTGGCCAGTTTCATGTTGGCCACATCACTGGCCAGCACCTTGCCCGGTACGACGTGATACGTCAGAATCGCGGTGAGCTTGTCCTTGTTCTCCGGCTTGAGCAATTCGGCCACCGTGCCTTCCGGCAATTTGGCAAAGGCCTCATCGGTCGGCGCGAAGACCGTAAACGGTCCGTCGCCCTTGAGTGTGTCGACCAGATTCGCGCCCTCGAGCGCAGCCACCAGTGTGGTGAATGATCCGGCCGAGACAGCCGTGTCGACGATGTCGGGTTTGACGTCGGCCTTGGCGGACTTTCCGTAGTCACATGAACCACCGGCCTGGCTCGTTGATACGAATGCCAGCATGGCCACCAATCCGAACATGAACGCGAGAATTTTCTTTTCCATGATAACCTCCTTGTTTGACGATCTGTTGACGTTGAGCGGCACGACACCGCCGCTCCTGAAATCTACGCCCATGATAGCGTGATTTCCGATTTGATCAACACAGGTTAAACTTGGACAAATCATGTAGGTGGGTTTGGGGGGGTAATCAGGAGGAAAATATATCAAATACCGATTTCTTGTCAATCACAAAAGCTTTGAGGAAATACTTATTCAGTTTGAACAGTACTTTAGTACTACAAGCAACACCCAGTAGAAACATGCTGGCAGAGCTGCCATACAGAACCATAAAACCCAAGTACTCGCCAAATATTCTCCAATAAAAGTCGAACAGTGGAGATTTCAAAGGGTAAACGAGAACAGTGGCTATAACGAATAACATTGTGGCATAGAATAAATTCAATCCTGAAATGTGAAACAAATCTGCTTTATCATCTTTTCGTGCAGCTAGTAACATACTGGTTCTCATAGACAACCCCGCCAGAGTGGCGGATAAACCGATTGCTGCAGCAAAAATGGGGAAAACGTTTATACAGAGTTGTTTAGAATATACACTGAAGGCGATAATTGTAGCGCCAAAAAAAAAGCATATAGTCGGTACGTACAGAAGCACGAGCCATAAAACTCTTTTACTGATTTTTATTAATGTTGGGTTCATTGTAGCCTCCTTATCGGCGCTAATTCAAATCACATTTTCTTTCATTCTTCGCCGCCATCGACTCCCCGTAATCTGCCCGATCACGGCGAGAAATATGGTAACGGGAATGAACAGCTTGGCCGTGCCCAGCTGCACGCGGGCGTAGATGATAAATGGAATCGATGCGTGAATCCAAAAGAACCAACCGAAGGTAAACTTGGCATAGCCTTCGCGGATGTAGCCCATCGGGATGTTCATGGCAAGAGCCAAAATTGAAATTAAGAAGTATTGGTTCATCGGAGCAATTAAAAATCTGATCGGTCTATGTAAACGCTAATTATTGGATCGCATTCACACCAAAATTCCAACCTTCCGGCCCGGGATCGGGAAAATGACCGTAGTCATACCGAGGCGTTGCGCCGTACATCGGTTGTCGATATTTTCGGACGGCCTCAAGTTCATGTGCACAGTACTCGTAGTGCGGCATATTGTGCCACAAATAGAGCATCAAAAACATGTATCCAAGAGCACAGACAATCCCGAATCGAAATCCTCCATTGTCCAGCCGCTTCGCCCATTTAAACCGTCTCATCAGAAGTATGATCAAGACAAGCGGGACAAAATCCGTCATGATCTCCACCACTATGGATCGATGAATACATTTTGGGAAGATTGAATCCGGTAGCGCCCATTGAATGGTAAACGCCAGGAAAACATATAGCACAAACCATCCAACGAAACTGACGATATTGATAAATACTTTCTTTATCATTGCGTTTTCATACTAAGGAATCGCTGTGCCTCAAAGCGACTCCGTCCGTTATTTCTTCTGCTGTAGGCCTTCAAAATACGAACGTCTATGTATCACGTTATAGCCTAACATATAGCAATACAAACTCGCGGGTGTAAAGTTGATCGTCACGTTCTTGTATGTTTTTGAATCCTGTATTGTTTTCGAGGTCACCATAGCACTTGCCAGATTCTGGGCATGACAAAAACTAACCACATTTTTCAATTCTTTCAGGTTATTAATGTATCTGTCCGACCACTTGGATTCAATCGCCCATGCCGCTTTTTGATTGTCTCCCAGCATAACGATATCAACCTCTCCTCCATTCCATCTGGCATAGTACAATGTTTCATTTGTATGAAACCAGTGCGCGTAAATGGCTGTCTCCACAATCTGTCCCATCACCTCTTCTCCATCATCGACCAAGTTGAAAAGAGCGCTTCTCATGGAAGGGTTCGTTAAATATATCTTGAAGTAGTTTGCTCTTTGGAATCGCCTCCCTGAACGTTCGATTCGGTGAACAACCTTTATTAGAAAGGCGGCTTCAAGGTATTCGATATATCTTTTGATCGTATTTTTTGCCACACCCGAACTCTTTGACAGTTCTTGCAATGAAACTTCGTTTGACGTATTGAAAGCAAGTGTCGTAAATAAATAATTAAGTTCCTGGATATCATTCACACCATACAAGCTGGGCAAATCGCGTAATAGAACCTTGTCGATAATATCGCTCTTTATAAATTGCCCGGGATTGTCCTGTATTTCTTTTGAAAGGGCAGCCTCAGGGTAACCTCCAAAATTCAAATACCTGACAAAATTTTCATTTAGCTCCGCGATCGAACCTGTAGAACTATAGTTGACGAATCCATCGTCTGATTTTTCTACGAGTACCAATTGTGACTTATCGATTAACGTCATATATTCATAAAACGTCAATGGCGGCAGAAAAAAATCGGTAAAACGCCCAGCTCCAGACTCCATCGAACTCAACCGCAACGCGGCGGCAGCTGACCCGGAGGCAATAAATTTTATATTGTTGTAATCATCTACCAGGATTTTCAGATTGTTTTCCCAATTTTTTAAATACTGGATCTCGTCAAAAAAAATGAAACATTCATCCCGCTTATAATCGACCCCTGTGGCCTCCATATAGGAACCCAAAAAATCCTCCAAAATCAGCCCGTTATACAAGGGGTGATCCACAGATATATAACAAATTTTCTTGGGGTCTACGCCCTCATCGATCAACTTTTGAACGGCATGATGGATCAATACTGTTTTTCCAATTCGCCGTGGGCCCATCAGAATGACGGCTCGAGTTACATTCCGCTCCAGGATATGGGGATAGAACACATCGAGATAGGGTCTACGTTTATAGTCATCCAAACGACCTGAAATCCTATTCGGCTTATTCCACCAGAAGTTCTCCGACCTAAGTCTATCTGCCACTTGATCTTTCGGTATTTTCTTCATTAGTATCAGTATGCTGATCTTATTTACATTTTTTAATTTAAAGAAACTCTAATGATATTGTTAACACCTTTTCCTGATTCTGTCAACCGCTCCCTGCAATCAAAATGCAAAATAAATAACTTAATATCGGAGGCAATCTTCAAATAATCAGAACTTAAGTTATTTAATTTCAAATATTTATAGACTATTTACACCAACGCGACTGCCGAAGGCTGTCGCGCCAATCATTTTCTCAACCTCGCCCAATGTCGAGACGTTTTTTGATTTCTTGTTCAAATCCCCGATCAACCGGATGGTAAAACGACTGTCGATCCATTTCATCAGGAAAATAATTCTGCCCGGAAAAACTCTCGGGCGTGTCGGGATCATAGATGTAGCCTTCGCCGTAACCGACGTCTTTCATCAATTTGGTCGGGGCGTTGAGAATATGCTTGGGCGGTGACAACGATCCTGACTTTTTCGCTGCTTGTTTAGCTTGGCCTAGCGCTTTGTAAATGGCGACAGACTTCGGTGCGGTGGCCAGATAAACCAAGGCTTGTGCCAAAGCCAATTCACCTTCCGGACTTCCCAACCGTTCAAACGCTTCCCAAGCTGTCACACATTGTGACAACGCTCGCGGGTCGGCCAGGCCGATATCCTCGACGGCCATACGGGTCATCCGTCGAGCAATGTAATGGGGATCCTCTCCCCCCGCCAGCATGCGGGCGAACCAGTACAAAGCTGCATCGGGATCACTCCCTCGAACCGATTTATGTAAGGCGGAAATCAAATTGTAATGACCTTCATCGCCTTTGTCGTATAATGGCGCGCGCCGCTGAACGACCGTCATCAACGCCTCTTCATCCAACGTCTGATTCTTCGCAAATACCTGTTCGGCAATCGACAAACAATAACGGCCATCACCATCGGCCAATGTCTTTAACATGTCCCGAGCCGGCGGCGTCAATGGAAGCCTGGCGTCTTTGACGGCTTCAGCCCGCTGCAACAAACTCTCCAGCGCCTCCTCACTCAAACGCTTCAACACCAGGACCTGACAACGGGACAATAACGGCGCGTTTAATTCAAAAGAAGGATTTTCGGTGGTCGCCCCGATCAGGGTAATTGTCCCGTCCTCCACGACGGGCAAAAACGCGTCCTGCTGAGATTTCATGAAACGATGGATCTCATCGACAAACAGGAGGGTTTGTTGACCATTGCGTCGTCGTAACCGGGCCGCTTCAAAAACGGTCTTGAGATCTTTAACCCCGGCAAAGATCGCGGACAGCTGATCAAAGTGCAACCCCGATCCTTGAGCGACGATGCGCGCTAAGGTTGTTTTCCCGCATCCCGGCGGCCCCCAGAGAATCGTGGATGTGACTTTACCACTGGCGATCATCTCAAAAAGCGGCATACCTTCAGCGGTGAGATGTTCCTGTCCGGCGACTTCGGATAATGTTGTCGGACGCAGTTGATCGGCAAGCGGACGCGATGTCCTGTCGTCGGGTGTTGATGCGTTATTGTCTGTGAATAAATCAGCCATAATAAAACGAAAGGGCGAAAGGGGACAGCTTAGAATCAGGCAACAAGTGCAACACTGAGTGTTAGAATAGACACAAAAGGAGTTGCCGATGTCCCGCTATAAACATTTAAGTGTGTATGAACGGGAAGAAATATCCCGTGGTTTAAGTCAAGGCTTAAGCCTTCGTAAAATAGCCAGCCATCTAGGCCGGTCAGCCAGTACCATCAGCCGTGAAGTCAGTCGAAACAGTAATGTCGTTACTTATCGTGCAGCTCAGGCTGAACGTAGAGCGCTTCGTTTAAGACAGAAAGCCCGGCGTTCAATAAAAATCAACAAAATTGATCGGTTACGTAAATTCATCATAGCACATTTGCATAAGCGCTGGTCGCCTGAACAAATTGCAGTCAAATTAAAAATACTGTATCCTAGAGATATGTCTATGAATATCTCTCATGAAAGTATATACGCGTATCTATATGTTCAGCCGCGTGGCGCCCTTAAAAAGGAGTTAAGCTCCCTATTAAGACAAAAACACAAGAACCGTCGGCCACGTAAGGAGCGTATACAGAGCTGTCCGATACAGAATTACATAAGCATTGATCAACGCCCTCCGGAAGTCAATGCCAGACGTATCGCCGGACACTGGGAAGGCGATCTGATTATGGGAGCCTCCAATCAATCGGCCATCGGTACGTTGGTTGAACGTACAACGCGTAAGGTTCTGATATTTAAACTTGAGAAGAAAGATGCCAAGAGCGCCAGAGAGGCCTTCGAGAAGGCATTCAAAAAGCTTCCGACTCACATGAAAAAATCTTTAACCTATGACCATGGCCAGGAAATGGCTCAACATAATAAATTCACTCAAAGAACAAAGATACAAGTATACTTCGCTCATCCGCATTCACCCTGGCAACGCGGCACAAGCGAGAATACCAATATGTTAATACGTGATTTTTTCCCGAAGGGTACAGACTTCAAAGAAGTATCTTCCAGAGAATTGACGAAGGTTCAGAATCTATTGAATGATCGCCCAAGAAAAACATTAAATTGGAAAACACCCAACGAATCCTTTAATGAATTCGTTGCACTTGTAAATTGATTCTAAGCTGTCCCCTTTGGGGGACAGGCCTTTTATTGATTTGAATGTCTGTGACATTATATCATCCTTCACAAAAAAAAGGACCCGCTTTTGGCGGGCCCTTGGATTGTCTCCAGACGGATCGTACGTTGTTGAGCCGTTGAGGCTATTCTTCTTCATCCATCGCTCGGGACGGATAGCGTTCATATTTCCGGTTAACACGCGGATGCCGCTCCTTGTCGGATTCCCATCGCTGTCGATCCTTGGCGTCCCGGCGGAATTTATCCGCCCGTTTTTCGTCTTCTGTTTTCTTGGCCACTTGATCCTCCCCGTGTCCGCGGACACGTGTAATAGGGCGCTGACCCCTATTTTGTCTTCTGGTTGAGTCCGCTCATCAATTGTTTGTACGCGCGGAGATTTTCCGGATTGTTGAACAACGCGGGATTGCGTTTGACAATCTCAACGGCCTTGACGATATTCTGCGCGTCCATCCGCACCTGCTTCGCGGGCGCCGCATGAGCCGTACCCATTGTCAACATACCTCCCGTCAAAACCAACCCCATGAACAACCTACCTGTCCTGCACATAACTCTTCCTCCTTTTTAGATGGTTATGCGACTGGTCAACCTGTATAGCGAACGTTCGGTCAGATGAAACATTCTTTTCCAACTGAAATCGCCGCACAGAAAATCAACATGCTCAAGCCGTTCGTCACACGCCTTGTGCATATGGTACAAATTTATCACCTTGGCGATGCCCGGAAAATCTGAACAAGTCGCCCCGGCAAAAAGGGTATAGATATTTTTGTAGATACATCCCAAATCCACCGCGGCTACTTGGCCCTCCACGAGCACCGTCACAAGGTTCAGCCAGCCCTGCCTGTCAAAATAATCCGTCACATCGGCAAAGCTCTGGACAAAACGCGGATCCGAAAAGTAAGAATCATCCCCGAAACGCTGCCGGTTTATTTTAACCATCAGATCAAAATCCGGACGGTGATTAATCCGGTACGTTACCCCGCGTTCTTCAAAACGCTGCACCTCTTTACGGATTGACTTGATCGACGTCTTCGACCGGAAACCGGACAAATACTGCTCCAGGTCATAATTGGATTGCGCCGGCACAAACAGATAGCCGATCTCATCCACATAGGCCCGGGATAACGGCTCAAGCGAATCGCCGAGCAGATAACGCAACCGATACCCCAGTCGCTGTTCATCCAGCCAATCGATCATCATCGACACAACCTCTGCATCTCTGGCCACAATACGGTTGGGTTCGATCCATGTCCCGCCATGCCAGCTTTCCCCCGGAAAGATGCCGTAATTGAACGTTTCATCCATTTCGGCCAGGGGTAACAGGCCGATGACGTCCTTGCCCTCTTCCACGACGACAAACAGGACGCTTCCTTCGTAATGACGGTAAAAGGCTTCGCGGAATTCCCATAAGTCCGTCACCAGGTCATCGGGCATGCAGGCCGTCCACAGCTCCCGGCATTCGTTCAAATCCGTCACCGCCCGGACCCTGCGTTTCAACTTAATAGCGGAAGGTGGTGTTAACAATGCAGTCTTCTCCCTTGAAAAACTTGCGGGCAAATCGTTTGACCTTGTCGATGTCGTACGGCTTGCAGCTAAACACATCCAGATAAACGGTATTGGTCAGGTTGGCAAAATGCCCGGAGATCAATGAAGTTTCAATCAGTTGGACCATTGAAAAACCGGCCACCTTCTCGTCCTCACCAAAATGAACCACCTGAGTCTCGCCAAAGCGCTTCATCTCAATCAAATCGCATAGCTGGTGAACAAACTTTCGGATCTTCCCGGCATCGCGAATGATATCCGGATCACATTGGTAAATATCAACACTGGTCGCCACCCCCCACACATTGAATTCCGAACAACAGGCCTGGACCTGATCAAAACTCGGCGATGCCTTGGGGGCGGTTCTGATTAATTTGTGCATTTATGCTTGTTCTCCTCTCCCCGAACAGGGATAAGTTAAATCATCAAGGTTAAAAACCGTTTCCAGCTCATCCTGACTGGATTCATACGCGCCAAACAGATGCGGATGACTTTGTAAAACCGCCAGCCGTTCATCGTCGGCCAGATATTGCTGCAGGAATTCCACATACTCTTGGTATTTCGCGGAACCTTTGGTCTGCTGCACGTACGGACATTCCAGATGCACGCTGACCGCCGGCTTGCCCTCCTGCTGCGTCAATACAAACGGATAGATGCGGCATTCCAACGGACGATCCTGATAGACCCCGCACTCACCGTTTTCGGTGTTATAAAACCGGCAAATAAAAAGTCCATGACATTGCTTGGTGGTGATGTAGCCGTCATCGTCCACAACGGGATGCGTGCTTGAGGCATCATTCGCGGATACCGCGCGCATCACTTGCTCCTCGTCGCGGGTCACCTTGGGCCGCCACTCGGATTCCTCCTCGGGAAACCGGCAGCAGCCCCGGCATGACAGACACGTTGACGATGACAGAAACTGCTTCATCGTCATGATTATTCCACGGCGGAATTGCTGTATTCCAGATCGTCGACTTCGACTTCCAGCATCTCACCTTCTTCCTGAAATTCTTCATACTCTTCAAATGTATACTGCTCTTCATCGGTCAACTCCATGCCCTGCAGCGAGCCAAAGTCCACCGCGAATTCTTCATCCAGCCCGACCTTGTAAATGTTGACCGCGATGTAATTACCGCCTTGAACTTCAAAGTCGATAAAAACTTCATCACCGTTCACAATTTCCTCAAGGGCCGCCACATTCTCAAGTCCGGTCTGATCATTGATCACAAATGTGATCTCACGGCCTTCATCGGCCTCATCTTCGGCGTCGGTCTGCTTGACGACAATTTCCTCGACGGATATCGACTGGACCACCCCCGATACAAATTCGTACTCTTCATCGGCCGCGGCCTGATTCACACTTAATCCCAAAATAAACGCTAGTAACATCAACTTCTTCATTTTGATTCCTCCTTGATTTGGACACAAAAAAAGCGCATTCAAAGCAAAGCCAACAAATCTCATGTACGAGACTCACCAACTCAAAACTCGAAATGCGCGTCTTTCTTTCCTAGCCGCACCGGAGAACCCTTTCTCCGGCCCGGGACCAGTCTAGATGTCAGTCTGGATTTTCGGGAACTTCCCCTCCTTTAATCTTTACGCCTAAATAATAGCTTTTTTTCCGGCAAAATCAATTGTTTTTTAATAATCGGGGTCCAGGTCTTGTTATTGAATCGCGCCTTGTTGACGGTCACACGTCTGATGGCCAATAGGGCGCTGACCCCTATTTTATACCTCCCGCAGATAGCCCCAGGTATGCAGCTTGTCGCTGTCCTCGTACCAGCGGTTGCCGATATCCGTCCGGTAATACATCCCGGGGATCATGATATTGGCCACCCGGCTGTACGCCTGCTGTTGGGCCTGCTTGAGCGTCGCCCCGGTGCCGCAAACCACGAGCACCACCCCGGTGTCTCCCGCCACCAACCACTGATCATTGACCTGTTTGACATCAACAATATGAACGCCCTCCCGACCTGGGCGCTTGAAAAATATCACCGCGTCTTTGGAACAGTTCTTAAACGTATTCGGATCGTTAAACGGATACGGCGGCACGACAATCCGCACGCCAATCTGAAATCCGCTCCGGATCCGGAATTTCGTCAGCGTTCCGGCGGCCAACCCGTGAAAAAATTCGCTGATCGGCATTTGAATCCCTTCCTGCTGGATATTAATCGTGGGATAACCGAAACGCGAGGTGAATTCCAATGGATAAATCCCGCTGGCATTGACGATACAGTTGATGTCAATGTAACCGACATAACCTTCTTCCCGAAGTTTGGGCTCAAGCTTTTTTAGGGTGGCGTTGAAGATGCGGTTTTCCCCGCTCCAATACATCGATGTGCCCATCTCGCCGGTGGACGGACCGATGTTTCCCGGAAATAATTTTTTGTGCTCAAAGTTGATATTGATCGGCATGGCAAATTGCTGACCATTAAAGAACGCCCCGACGGCAATCTCAACGCCCGTCACCCGTTTCTGCAGCTGAAAGATCTTGATCTGCCGCGACCAGGCGCGCTTGTAGCTTTCGAGCACCTGAATAACATCCTGCCCCGACTCTTCTTCACCGACAAACAGCAGCCGTTTAATGTTCTGGGCCTCCCCGCTGGGCTTGATAACGTAACGGCCTTTATGCGCCCGGACATAGTCAATGGCATCGTCAAACGAATTAAACTCCTGATACGGAATGATGTTGACCCCGTATTTTTTCAACTCTTCCTGACCGAATGTCCGGTCATCTTCCAGTTGATCGGTGTAGGGCGTGCCGCCGATCACCAACTTGCCCTTTTGACGCAGCTTCTGGGCGTGCTTCCCCATGCCGAGCACATCATCAAATACGATCACGTCGGCCCAATCCACATCGGCCCGCCAGTCCTCACTCTTGTCGACAAATCCGTCGGCGATATCCCGCGCGCCCGCGTTGCGGATGTAATACTTAACTTGATGGCCTTCTTTTTTGACCTGCCACGCGATGTCGTTGATCAACGCGTCAATCGACACAAACAAAAATTTCATCTGGTTCTCCTGTTAATGATATGGGCCGCCGCTATTGTTGAAAAATACGGACATTGCCCTGAGTTTGAATCTTCCTATCGCGAAGGTCCCGCGCCTATGGACATTTAGGGCGCTGACCCCTATTTTATTTCTTGAACATGCCGTAGCTCAGCTTTTTGCGCCGGCCGACGACCGGGGCCTCATTGATCGCCTTGACATCCTCGACGGTGTAAAAGGCGTTGGGGTTGCAATCTTTGATGATCTGTTTGACTTTTTTAAGCTGACTGCGGGGAATGATCGTGAACAAGATATCCACGTCTCCGGTGGCCCCTTTGGCGGGAACCCGTGTCAGCCGGAATCCTTGTCCTGTCAATACACCCGACAGCTCATCGGACTTTTTGCTGGTAATGATCCGGATCACGCAAAAACCCAGCGCCACACGTTCTTCCAGGACCAGCCCGACAAAATTTCCCGCCGAAAATCCGCCGGCAAAGGCAATGTAGCAGATCGGATTGGTCAGGTTGACGAAGATCTGCCGAACGGCCAACAGCCAGATCAATATCTCCACGAAGGCAATGGCCGACACCAGCAGTTTCCGGTTCTTGGAAAACAGGATGATCCGGAAGGTGCCCATCGACACATCGGCGATGCGCGCAACGAAAATCATCAGGGGCAGGTAAACGTAACCATACAGGTCAAACTCCATATTTGGCTGTCCTTTCAACATGTTTAACGGATAAACATCAGATTATATTTCACATGATAAAAAGGAAGCAAAGATTTTAAAATATGAAAAGTTGTGTACACCTCTATGGTCGGATTATCCCTTCCTTAGGGCCTCGGGTTAGATTGTCTTTAGGGTGTTGTCCACTGTAATACTGCGCTATCTCCGGCTGACGCTTGAAAAATTCTTCCGCTTGGTCCGGATATTGTCGACTAAGCGCGCGGTACATCTTAATCGCTTCATCTTTTTTGCCCATCCGCCAATACGTCCAGGCCAACCGCGTCCGCGCGGCGAGTGAATCCGGTTTGATCGCGAGCGCCTTTTTCAGAAACTGCTCGGCATGACCATAATAATCACTGACAAACCGCGCCGAATACACATAAATAAAAAACTGATGGTCGTCAGTGATCTCAATCTGTTGGGCCAGTTCGTCAAAACTCTTCAATCGATCCCAATGCCAGCGCTCTTTGGGGACAAACAGCTCCTGTTCATAGATCAGCTGGATCAGCTGCAACGCCATCAATGCCTGTCCGCGCACCGTTGGGTGAATTTGATCGAAGACCAGCTCACCATCAACGAGTCCATTCGTCGATTGTTCACGAAACGACCGATCGCTGTCCAGCACGAACACACCTTCTCGTGCAGCCGCGGCCAGCTGTTGATAAAAGGTATTGATCACCGACGGGGCCCGAATCGGATAATAGTTAAGATCATTAGCTTGTTCATAGTAATTGTACGCCACATCATATTGCCGATCCATCTCGGCCAATTGCCCTAGTCGAAAGTGAATGAGCGCGTAATGATCATCAATCTTCAACGCTTGTTCATACATCGACCGGGCCCGGACATAATCCTCGCGAGCAAAAAGATCTTCGGCCGCTTTAAAAATTCGTTGCCATTCACTCAATTGATCGGCGGATAAATCCGGACTGTTTCGCGATTCAAACGGCGCGTAGTCCTTCATCCGGGAGACAGCATTGAAAAATACGACGGGGATTTTTCTACTCTGACCCTTGCGAAGAATCCGTTCGATATTTTGCTGCCATTGCGTTTCGACTTGTCGAAACAGATCGCTGTGCGGTGTTAACAAATCCTTACTTGCCGTGTAATGAATATTGCCCTTGGGCTCGTCGTACCACTCTTCCTTGATGGTGCGTCCGTCCGGCGGTGGCTGACGTTTGCGTCGCCGCTCCAGCTTGACCTTCAGAGCTGCGCGCTTCACACCGCTGAAAAAGGCAAAGCGCTTGCAGAAATTCTTGAAACCGTCCTCCACGCGTTCACCGAACGGCGCTGATTGAACAAGACCCTCGCGCACACCGCGGATAATATAGTCATTGTGCGCCGAATAAAACGCCGCCACATCCGGTTTGAATCCCACCATATCCACAAAACCCTCGGCAATAAAATCACTGGCCGCGCCTAGACGGGCAAAATTGATCACGCGAACACGTTCGGCGTCCTCGGGCTCGAGCACGTTCTCCAGATACATATCGATCCATTTTTGAATGGTGGATTGCGGATGCAGATGCGAACCATGCATCGTCGATTCGCCGAAAAGAAAGATCCGGAACTCGTCGCGCGGTTTGCGCGGCGTCAAACCCTGATTGATCCCGCAGCGCTCGATGTACTCGTACGACCCGGGCACAGAGAAAATCCGGCTCACCCCTTCGACCAGACCGAAGCCAATGGCGAAGATGATGCAGTAGAAAATTAAATGTTTGAGTTTGGGCATTAAGAACCCTAAATAGATTTTCTATAAATTACGATTTCTTCTACCGACAAATATGTTGTTACGAAGTGTGACCTATATTTTAGCTTTTAAGTTATTGTCGCCTCATATACTACCGCACATATCTCATAGACCATTAGGAACGTAACCATAAATTCATACCTTCATTGACAAATTTGCTAAATCCCCCATCATAAATCGAGTCATTTGGATCGATCTTGATTACCTGAGTGATAGGGATCCCCGAATTTAAAAGATATTGAAATGACCTGCGACCCGAGTCAAAATCCCCATTGACAATTTTTAGATCATTGATCAGATTAAGATTCGCTTTTATGAAATTTAATATATCTTGATCCAACGCATTGAATCCAATCATTAAAACCTTATGAATATCTTTTATAGCGCTCGAAAGCTGTGCCCTATGATCCTCAAATACAAATTTATCATAGTGACCAGTAGGGGCTGTTATGGCAGGATACCGAGATACTTCGTGTATCTTACGATGGTTAGCTTCAAAATCCAGAAAGACGTCCTCACCTATTGCATCAGCTATATTTGTCGAAATTTCTTGTTCCTTGATATGAGACACCTGTAATTGAGTATCCTTGATTTGCCGAACCCAGTTGATCGATCCATGGGGCTTAGTATATTTTATGCTCATACCGTCAATCGTTTTCCGATTTAAATAATCGCTCATGTTTTTAAAATTTAATCCACCAGTAACTCCAACTATGGCTCGATCTCCAAACAAATCATAGTTTAAATTGAGCCATACCAACTGAGTGTAGTTATTTTCGATCAGAGCATCCAAAAGCAAACTATAATTAGTTGCGATGCCTTTTTTACTGCCCAAATACTTATCACTTATTTCCTTAAAAAGCTCTCGCAAATACAGCGGTACACTCCAGAATTGATTCGCAATGGTAAGTTTTTGACTACATTTGATAGAATTCAGACGTTTTTCTAGACCAATTTCGGACTGATCCGTCATGCCCAATTTGTATCCAACTTTTGCTGCTACTGTATGTTTAGCAAGAATGCTCTGTATAACTTCTCCTTCCCCATTCGGTACTCCAGTGATTGTAATCGGCGGCTGAAACAAATTTGTTGTCAGTGGAGGTTGGTACCGATTGTCAATTGGCAAACCTGTCCTAGCTACATCTATACAATCAAATGAAGCACCCGCGCCTGTAATTAGTAGGATCTTTTTTTCTGTCATTCTTCTGGTACCTAGCTATCCATACTGGCTGTGGTCAAACTTACTTTTCCAGTAATTGCAAAATCTTAATCGAATACAGTATATTTCGGCCACATTATACCACCATCCCACAAAAAAAGGACCCACAATGCTGTGAGTCCTTTTTGATGGAACATTGATATTTCTAAGACGGAGAAA
Source organism: bacterium (assembly GCA_030429765.1). Taxonomy (GTDB): domain Bacteria; phylum Omnitrophota; class Gorgyraeia; order Zapsychrales; family Zapsychraceae; genus JAGOSC01. The sequence continues at coordinate 48,277 of JAUIER010000006.1, forward strand.
CCATACAAAAGGCGTTGAGTTTATTGCCGTCCGGATCGCGGAAATAGGCCGCGTAAAACGCGCCGTCTCCCCGCGGTCCGGGAGCGCCCTCATCCGCGGCCCCCAAACTTATCGCCTTGGCATACAGCGAATCCACCGCTGCGGGGCCGTCCACCGCCAACGCCACCATCACCCCGTTCCCGACCGTCGCGGGATTGCCATCAAATGGCTTGATGACCGACACCGAAGGACTGTGCATGTCCTTGCCCCAGGCCACGAACGTATCATTCTCCAAGATCCGGCCAATCCCCAGCTCCGCTTTAAATAACTCATCATAAAACCTGGCAGCCCGCGGAAGATCGTTGGTTCCCAATGTGACATACGCTATCATGTGTAACTCCTTTTTTCTGTGTGTTGAACTTTCTCTCAGTATACAACCCCCTGCTGACAGCATTATGTCAGGAGTGTGTCAGGATAACGTTGATTTTACCAACACGCCCCCCTACAATAGATGGATGCGACGCGCCGATAGACTATTCAAGATTGTCAATTTTATCAAAAGCCGCCGGAGGGCGGTGACCGCGCAACGGATCGCCAACGAATTCGAGATCTGCGAGCGCACCGTCTATCGTGATATCCGCGATTTAATGGACAGCGGCGTGCCGATCTATGGCGAGGCCGGGGTGGGATATATTATGGACCATTCCTACAACCTGCCAGCGCTGAATTTCGACATCGAAGAGATCGAGGCGCTCGTGCTGGGACTGTCCATGGTCCAGTCCTGGACCGACAATGACTTTTCCAAGTCCGCCCGCCGGGCCATGGAAAAGATCAAGATCGCGTTGCCGCCGTCGCTCAAAGATTCGCTTGAGGAAACGGCCCTGCTGTCTCCGCCTTCCCACGTCCGTGAACCCATTACGGTGAATTTTTCGGATATTCGGCGCTGCATCCGCCGACGGCAAAAGATCACCTTCATGTATGCCGACGAGCAACAGCGTCAAACCCAACGTACCGTTCGACCGCTGGGCCTGGCCTTTTTTGGTCCGACATGGTTGCTAATTAGCTGGTGTGAACTACGCAAAGACTTTCGGAATTTCCGGCTTGATCGGATGATCGAATGTCAGGCGGCGGATATCGCCTTCGACGATGAAGCGGGCAAGACTTTGGACGATTATCTGAAGACAATGGCGTGCACCAAGTGAGATCTTTATATTTAACTTCAGCCGAAAATGGATCCCCCACACAGAAAATTCCAGCTCAGGCTGAATTTCCCACCTGTGTGTCGGAAATTTGACAGACCATCCCCGGACGGGTAAGATGAAGTCAGGATATTCAACCACAGACAACACCACAGCTTACGGAGAGACCTATGAGACGACGACACCTTTTGATGGCCCTGATCACGTCCGGCCTGCTGGCCCTCGGCAACAGCCACGCCGCGGCCGCCCAGCTCAGCGACGCTGAGCTCAAAGAATTCAACAACATCCATGTCAGCATCGCCCGGCTGATCGCCCATCCGCAGCGCTACCACGGCAAACAGGTGGCGGTGATCGGCTATGTGCGGATCGCGGACGGCACCCCGGTTATCTATCTGTCCAAGGACGACGGTCAGTTCAGCATCCCCAAAAACGGATTACGCATCCAGACCAACGGCGCCAAGCTTAAATCTAAATTTGAAAAGCAGTACTGTCTGCTGGTTGGCGAGTTTCGGGCGGACACGTATGACAAAAACAATATCTACAGCGGCACGATCGGAAAACTTTCACAACTGACCATCTGGCAAAGCGACAGCGACGATTCCAATCAGTTCAAGAAGAATCAATTGAGAAACGTGATTTTTTCAAGGTCGCGGTATTAGACCTTACGATAAAAATTCAGTTTTCCCCGCGATTTATTTTTTCCAAAATTGCCACCATTTCCCGAATGAAGTTGACGCGCTGGCCCCTGATGGACGCTTACCCGAATGCTCGACGCCGACCGGCAGGGTCATCATGGCCGCCATACCGCTGGGTCCGGCTGGCAACACAATCATCGCTCCGCCTCCGAGATCTTCCGATATCGTGAACGCCTTCACCATACCCCCTTTCAAGAAAGCGAAAAATTTAGAGTCTACCTGGATTTTATCGGCATGAGCATTAATCTCGGCGTGCAACGCCGATATCGACTTTGCATCCAGCGGACCGGAATACTCTGAAGCAGATTTGTCTAACTGAACCTCCTCCATCCACAGGGCCTCGACCCGTCGATTCTTTCCGACATACCAGCCAAAACTCCCCTGTTTGCGTAACTCCCACGTATCGTCGTTCATCATATCGTTCTCCTTACTTTATGACAATTAGGGACAGCGCCCACATTTCGCATCGCGAGATCATTATATCATTTACCGCACAAAAAAGGACCCACATGGCTGTGAGTCCTTGTCTTAAAATGGTCCAAGATTTTTACGTCTACCATCCATAAACTGAAAAGCCGACTCTAGCGTGACACCCACTCGAGCCGTCGATGCGATACGGCGCAATCCCGTAAATAGATGTTAATCAAATTCTGGTAGGGAATCCCGACCTCCTCCGCCATCGTTTTGAAATAGTCTATCACGTCTTCTCCTAGACGGATGGTCACCGGCCGCTTTAACTTGCCGGCATAGGGATTTTTGCGACGCTTCATTTTGGAAAAGTCATATTCTTTTTTCATATTTGATCCTCCGAGTAAAATCGGCTTTCCTGTCGTGTGGCCTTTCGAGCCGAAATGATACGTATAACGGATCCCTTTTGCCGCTCGCAATGACAAACCACGAGAAGTCTTAATTTGAAACTCATTCCCAACATAATAAATCGTTCTTCCGCCTCTGAATTTTCCTCGTCAAAAAATTGAAGGGCATTTTCATCATAAAATACGGTCTTAGCCTCTTCAAATGCCACACCATGCTTTCTGAGGTTGCTTTTAGCCTTTAAAATGTCCCACTCAAATCTTATTTCATTCATATGTACAATGTAAATATAACATAATTATAGCTTAAAATCAATCCATACAGCCCCTTAAAACAATAAAAAAGGACCCACATGACTGTGAGTCCTTTTTAAAATTGACATCCGTCTGCTATTTCCGCAGAGCCTGAATTTCCGCGATGAATTCAGCCAGGGGCATCCGGGTTTTATCCATGACCACATGATCATCGACAATCGCGAACGACTTGGCCCCGCATCCCAACGCGACCGACGAATAATGCGCCTTGGTCCTGGCCAGGTTGGTCTCCGTCAGAAAGACAATATGGGGATCGCGATTGGGGAGCTCAATACCGTACGCGCACATCCCGTCCCAACTATTCACCCGCACCACCTCGGAGATCGCCTCACCCGCTAACTCCTCATCGACCTTGAGATCAATCCAGTCCGGCCCGCCTTTGGGTTTGGTCGGTCCGGCAAAAAATTGACGCCCGATCACAATCACATCGGCCTCCCGCGCCGTCTGCCGCCAATCCAATTCTGCGGCACATGGCTGACAAGCCAACGCCCAATCTGGAATCGCTAGTAATAGCATTAAGGAAAGAACCGTAGTCTTCATAAAATACCCTCTGTTGATCCTGGTTGATGAACACGCTTGTTTATGAGGACATATTGTACCGGGAAAACCGCGTCAGGGCTAGTGGGAAGGTGGGGAAAATAGTGTTAAGGTCCATTCATTATAAATAAAAAAGGGTTCACAACGAATGGCCACATAACCACCTTAATGTGCCTGTGAACTGTATTTTGATCCTACGCCAACTCCGATTAAGTAATATGCCATTTTTTCCTAATGATATACTTTTGTACAATCGACAACCGAAGCATTGGCTATACGTAAATTTCCTTTAGATTTATAACATCTTCAAACAAGACGCTATTTAAACTTCCAAGTATTGCCTTTGCATTGTCCTTGCCACCGCAACAACCATGTTCCAAACAAATTGTCACAAAGGGCGCCCTTTTTATTATTATCTTAATAAACTTCAAATTAGTCCATCCATTCATTTCCACGTCTTCAGCTGTTGGACTAAATTCATCCTGGTAAAAACTCCTCTGCCATGGAAAAGTCTTCCCTCTCCATGAAAACGTAAAGTAATCACAATCAATGTCTAACAAAATGGGAGCCGACCTCAAACTTTTTTTGCTCCAATCCCAACCTACTATAGAATTGATTGGATGTTCCGAATTTACATGATCACCAAATTGTCCACGAGAAGCCAATTCTCCTTCCAAACAGGATAACCTATAGATTTTTTCCCGGTGTCGCTCTGTCCCACTTTGTGATCCCTCATGAAACGTCACACTATTGCCAACTAGCTCCACATCCGTTGCAAAGGTTAACCAATCATCATCATTCTGCCTTAATTTGGTTCTGGCAAATTCGAATACGCCATTAAAATCCTCAATAGTACTGTAAATACCCTGTATTCCAGAGTCGCACTCAACTGCGTCCATATGTGCATCAAATCTAATCATATCAATGCCTGGAGATATTACTTCCAATTTCTGTGCTAGCCATAGAACCGGAATCACAAACCGATGGTCTTCAAAGACTATGATCGGCTTTTCATTTAGCATATAAACATTGTAGTATGAGTGATCCCTAAGCTTTTTGACAAAGTCAACCATAAGATTATTCCCTCTCCCCCTTAAACATCTGCAACAAATCAAACACAACCCGTGCAAATCCCTTAGCGACTTTTGGATTGGACATGAGCTGTTTCATCTGATTTTGATGAGCATCGCTGCTGTCTAATACCGCTTCATCAACAGCTCGGGCAAAATCACCCAGTAGGGCTTGTTCAGGCGTATTATTTGCGATTTGTTTCATGACCAACTCATTCTCACTAACCTTATCTCTAATCGTATAGGCGTAATTAACCAAGTCTTTATCCGTTAATTGATCAGTCACGAACAATTCATTTAATCGTTCTATTATCTGGGACAAAAATTCTTCATCTTTAGATTTAGGTTTAGCACTTCCAAATCCAGTCCCTGGTCGCAGCTTATATTCAGCAGAATCCTCCTTGGTTAACTCTAGATCCTGCTCTGAAATCTTTGAGAGACGATAATGACTTAACTCAACACCTGACATATCTACGTCTTCGGACATATCTGTAACCTCTCGTAACATCGGACGTAAGTGTCGTGCAAACAAACTCAACATTTCTAATGATTTGTCATCATAATCCACAATCTGAGATAAAAATTCGTATTGTCGAACATAAGTTCCTAGATCCTTCTTAAAAATATCTAATGAATCCAGACTCTTTTGACATTCCTTCAGATTCCCATCCGCATTGGATATTTGAACATTGTCTCCTGCTTTGATAGCCTTCGCTAAATCATTTTTAGCGCCGCGATATTTTTCCATGGCCTCTAAATACCGATTGCGCCAGCGATCCACCGCAGGTTTACACACATTAATCAGTGCGGCCTGACTCTTACTCTTCTGAAAAAATGCATCACAAAATTGTTCAACCTCGCTCCATAAAAATACTTTACTAGCCCGAAGCTTGTCAAAAATGTCGTAAATCTGATTTGGATCGGATACATCAGATAATTCCGCAGTTTTGTAGAAAGGCTTAAAAGATTCAAGGATTTCCTCAGGCTTATTCACAAAATCTAAAATATATACTCCTTGCTCCGTCTTCCCCGGATAAACCCGATTGAGGCGTGATAAGGTCTGCACACAATCCACACCGAAGAGCTTTCGATCCACGTACATAGCGCACAATTTGGGTTGGTCAAATCCCGTCTGAAATTTATTGGCCACAATCATGACCTGAAAATGAGATGTATCAAATGCGTCGCGCATATCTCGTTTCTTTAACATCGGATTCATACTGGCTTCGGTGAATTTTTCGCCAAGCAAACCTTCGCTGTTTGGATCATTCTCGTTGAATTCAACCTCACCTGAAAAAGCCACCATCGCCTCAATCTTTGTATATCCATGTTCTGCTATATACTTGTCAAAACCTAACTTATAGCGCACCGCCTCTTTTCGTGATCCGGTTATGACCATGGCCTTGGCCTGTCCGCCCAACTGCGTCATTACCTTATTTTTGAAATGTTCGATAACTACCTGAACCTTTTGGGCAATATTGTAATCATGCAGCTTAACCCATTGATTGAGCTTCACCTTGGCTTTTCGTGATTCAACTTGTTGATCAGCGCTTTTGGCGCTTAAGGCCAGCTTGCGCGCGACTTCATAGTTGGTGTAGTTTTTCAACACATCGAGGATAAATCCTTCCTCTATGGCCTGTCGCATACTATAGATGTGAAATGGCGTTGGCAAATTTGCAGCTGATAGGGGTTCACTCGTATTTGGAACCCGACCAAACAATTCTAGTGTCTTTGGCTTTGGCGTGGCCGTAAAGGCAAAATAGCTTAAGTTTTTCGAGAATCGACGAGCCCCTAATGTACGTTCCAATATCTCATCAGTAGTCAACTCCTCATCACCCGTTTCCTCAATCATCAAAACTTCTTTTAGTTTTCGAGCCGTCATACCAGTTTGCGAAGAATGAGCCTCGTCCGCAATCACGGCAAAGCTTCGTTTCTTCAAATTGACACTATTTTCAATAGCCTTTAAAACAAACGGAAATGTCTGAATCGTCACAATTATGATGGGTTGCGATGCCTCTAACGCACTCGCTAACTTTTCGGACTTAGAACCATCTCCTTCTTTATTATTAATTCGAGCTACCACCCCATCAACATGTTCAAATTGATAAACTGTATCTTGGATTTGTGAATCCAGAACAGTTCTATCTGTCACAATGATCACCGAATCATATTGTTTACTTCCACTACCAGTATATAAACTCGACAATTGATGAGCCGTCCAAGCAATTGAATTTGATTTTCCTGACCCCGCACTATGTTGAATTAAATACTTATGCCCTGGTCCTTCGGTTCGTGCGGCATGAATTAACTTATTCACAGCATCCCATTGATGATACCTGGGAAAGATCATCGTCTCGACTTTATACTTGCGACCATCCCAGTCTTCCTTTTCTTCAATTTGGAGATGGATAAATCTAGCCAAAATGGTCATCAAATTGTCTGGTAACAATATTTCATTCCACAGGTAGTCTGTGGCATATTGACCTTGATCTGTAGGAACATCATTTCCTGCCCCACCCTCCTTCGTTCCTTTGTTAAAAGGCAGAAAATATGTATCCTCTCCCTTTAGTTGAGTCGTCATAAACACTTCATATTGACTAACGGCAAAGTGAACCAGTGCACCGCGCTTAAATGTCAACAAAGGCTCAGGCTTCTTAGCCACCGGATCTACAGGCAAACGAGTTGTTTTATATTGCTTAATCGCATTCAGAGTGGCTTGTTTAAATTCAGATTTTAGCTCCAAGGTCACAACGGGAATACCATTCACAAATAAGACCAAATCAATTCGCCACTTCTTGGCTCGAACTCCGGTTTCGACTTCATACTCGTCCGTTGCCCATGGCGAGTACACCAACTCGGGCACTACCCTGAATCGATTCTTCTTATATTTCGCCAACGTAACGGGATTCAAACCATGCTCTGGCTTAAACTGGCACAAACTAAAACGAGCGCCTCTATCTTTTAAGTCATGCCGCAGGACACCTAAGGTGCCGAAAGTTCTTAGCTCCTTATTTGCTGCATTGGGATCAGCTTTATTCAACTGAGATGCCACTCGTTCTAAGAATTTTTGTTCAGTTTCTTTGGGATAAATTTTGGAAAATTTCTGCCACTGTTCATCCTGAGTCTCCTTGACAAAACCAATCAAATCCTCAGAGTACAGAGCCAAACGCCTATCATACCCTTCAGGTTTACCCAGCTGCCATCCATTCACGATGAGCTGACTAATCATATCGTTCTGAAAAATATACTCGGTTGATTTGTCACCACCATATACGCTCATGCGACTAATTCCTCAGATTGTTTTGTTTGCTTAGGCGGTGTCCAGCTGCGAACATCAATTTTACCTGTAACGGCTGCGACAATTAGAGCTGTACGACGCTCTCTTAGCAGCTCAATTTGATCATTTGCCCTACGCATTAAATGATCATATTTTATATCAGCCACCTCTGTATACTTAGCAATCTCATGTTGCTCCTCTATCGGTGGAACTGTCACCTTTACAGTTTTAACGTAATTGCAATTTAAATGAGGGTGCAGAGCACCAGTTTGGATTGACTTCAAACTATGAAACCCGTAATCTGAATTAAGTAACCATGAAAGATAGAAGCCATTTATTTCGTCAGTTGTAGCAATAATTATTAGTGCGTGACAGTTACAGCCTTCAAACTCTTTAGTAACGGCAGCTACCTGTCCAATATCTCCTGTCTGAACAACTAAGACATCCCCTTCCGCAAGAATTGATTTCTGTTTACTGTCACTCCATTCTTCACTTACAAAGTAAGGTGTATGAAAGTCGATTTTATTTTTTTTAATATGCAGTGACTGAAGATAACGAACTCCACTGTCATAAAATATATCTCGCGTTGGACCTACATAACCATTTGTAATTTTATTACTCAAAGAAGAAATGGATGCAACGTCCCAATGCTCAGGCACTTCGCCTAACCACTCTATACCTGAGTCACGCATTGGGACGTTAGGGTTAAGCCCTTTGGTGACGGCATGACTGATCACAGCCTGGCGTTTTTCCTTTAGCAGTTTGATCAGCTGTTGTTGCTTTTCGATCAGCGTGTCGATTTTAGCGGTTTCGTGGTCGAGAAATTTAGCGATTTTTTGTTGTTCACCATAGGTAGGTTCAGGAACCTTTATATTTACCAAGTCAGAAGCATTGATAGCTGGATAGCTAATGCCAACAGACTGCGCGACAACCGCCTTAATGAATCCGCTAGCTCTTAAACAATAAGCAGCATATCCTTTGTGCAACAATCTATTTGGTCGAATCACAGCAAATCCTGTCGAAACAATTAGATTCTTAGGTGGGCTATTAATCGGTGAGATTGCTTCTAAATAAGTTCTAACCGTTGAAACAATTACATCACCGTCACGCACGATCCGTCGTGCACGAGAAGGAGCCTTCCCAAAAGTCATACTTTCTGTTTTCGTAATGCCTTCAGTCGCAGAGACACTTCCTATATCTACATATTCAATTTCATATTCGTAACTAACGGAATCAGCCAATACTTCATCATTATAGGTACATAAAAATTTAAGTTGCTTTGAACTCCAATGAGAAGGCGTATACCCCAACCACTCAACGCCGGAATCCCTATATTTAGAATAAGCCTGATACTTATTCGACATTACGAATGTACCTCGCTTAGAAGATTCATAATCTCGGCACTCACCATATCCAAATCCGCATCAATTTCTTTCAAATCTCTTGGTGGTTCATATTGATAAAAATGGCGATTAAATGGTATCTCATATCCAATAATACCCACCTCCTGATCTTTATCATCCTTCTTGCTAGCATCAATCCAGGCATCAGGCACATGGGGTTGTACTTCTTTTTTGAAATAGGCTTCGTTTAGGTCATTTACCGATTGGCTTGGATCTAGGGCAACGTTTTCATAATCTCGCAGATCACCATCGGCTTTGTATTCAATGATTTGTCCATCAACTTCAAATAGACCATACATCGGATTAGCTTTACCCTTGTGAACTTTTTTGATCACCTTCTCGGCATCCGGATTCTTCCAGCTCACGGCAGCGATGATTTGCTTTTTCTCTTTAGCATCTAAACTAACTCCCCGCTTTTTGCAGGCCGCTTTGAGTGTATTTTCCAACCCGTTCATATCATCGTGCTGTGCTTTCCCAATAGCCTGTTGTAACTGCTTGGCCTTGATAAGAATCTTTCTTTGCGCAACCCAAACATCCTTATCCAGCAGATTTTTAATCTGTTTTTCTTTGAGTTCACTAAAGTGGCTTTTGACATACGCACGGATTTCAACGGAATGTTCAGCCAACACACCATAGCCTTTGCAGTCTTTATCGTCTTTCCACCCTTGCCCAAATTGTTTATACACCCACTTCATCGGCCCATTTAACGGTTTGTTGGCAAAGCGTAGTTCGGCAATACGCTCATCACTAAATTGATAGCTCTCGCGTAAAGGCCGTTCAATGGTGATACGCCGGTAACCAAATTCATGAGTGGCGAAGATTTTACTGGCAAAGGTTTTGGGGGCTTCTTTTTTTGGATTTTCCGATTGCCTACCACGATTACTTTTTTGATCAGTAGGCTTGTCTAACTCGCGGGAATCCACCACTTCAAAGGCCCCAAAGGTACGGGTTATGATGGCGATGTCGGATTCATCCATGACATTACGTTTAGAGCCTAAAGATTTACGCATCTTGCCGTAAAGGTTAATTCCGTTAATAAGTTGCACTTTCCCTTTACGTTCTTTGGTTTTCTTATTGGAAAGAATCCATACGTAAGTTGCAATACCTGTGTTGTAAAACATATCCGTCGGTAGGGCTACGATCGCTTCCAACAAATCAGACTCCAAGATATATCGACGTATCTCAGATTCGCCGGAACCAGCTCCACCCGTAAACAGTGGTGAACCATTTAGAATAATACCGATACGTCCTCCTCCATCCTTGCTATCACGCATTTTCTTAATGAGATGTAATAAAAACAATAGCGATCCGTCTGATACTCGTGGCAATCCAGGCCCAAAGCGTCCGTCGTATCCTTTAATATTATGCTCGTCTTTGATATCCGATTCGATTTTCTTCCAATCCACACCAAACGGCGGGTTGGATAACATATAATCAAACTTATCAGCGTAAAGTTGGTCATTAGACAAAGTATTCCCCAGCTTGATATTCTCAACGTCTTGCCCTTTGATTAACATATCTGCCTTGCAGATTGCGAAACTTTCTGGATTCAATTCCTGTCCATAAGCCTTAATTACACCCTCAGGATTTAGTTCATGAACATACTCCATACCAGAAGAAAGAAAGCCCCCAGTACCAGCGGTGGGGTCGTATATTGTACGGATAATGCCTGGCTTCGTGAGAGCCTCATCATCCTCCATGAACACCAAGGAAGTCGTTAATCGGACAATATCTCGCGGGGTAAAATGCTCTCCCGCTGTTTCATTGGAACTTTCAGCAAATCTTCGAATTAACTCTTCGAATACCAACCCCATTTCATGATTTGTAATTGCTTTGGGGCTTAAGTCTGTATTCTTGACTCTTTGGACGACCTTGTATAGTAAATTAGCATCATGCAACTGACCGATAAATTCAGAAAAATTGAAGTACTCAAATATTTCGCGTGCATCACGAGAAAAGCATTGAATATAGCTTTCCAGATTTTCTTTGATACTAGCCTCACCTAATTTAGAAAGGTCCATTTGTGAAGTATTGTAGAAGGTCAGTTTTTTACGCTTGCAAGCCTTATTCAAAAGCCACTTTTCTTCGGCTTCTTCGTTCAAGTTCATTGATTTGACCTTTTCATATTCGGCCAAAACTTTAGGTTTACTGCTCTCCAGTACGCATTCCAGACGACGTAATAGTGTAAAAGGCAAAATAATCCGCCCATATTGACTTTGCTTGAAATCACCACGAAGCAAATCTGCCAACGACCAAATGTACGCGGCTAGATTGTTTGTAGATTGAGCCATCCCGTGTCTTCCCCGTAGAATAATAATGTTAAATATTATCTAATTATATTAAATAGAATCTACTTAGCAAGCAATGTCTCGGATACATCAGCGGTGAACACTCTATGGGGCCCCCAAACCATATGGAACCTTAGCTCCATTCCCAATATGGGGATGGCCGGTCTCAAAAAAGGGACCCATTTTAAAAAATATATTTGGTGTCCATTTGGTGTCCACAGAAATGATAAATGGTAGTAAATGGTGTCTATTGGTGTCCAAAAGGCAGGATTGAAATCATACCCACAATCACTCAAGTGAAAGTGTTAATAGAAAATAAAAAAGGCTAAATCATTATTGCTTAATGACTTAGCCTTTTTAAATGAATCAGTCACGCCCTCCCCCGTAATCAACCGCTTTTTGAGGAAGGCTCGGCCGGAGTGGGATTTTAAGTAAGTCTCAAACCTGGCCGCGACTTTATCATCCGTGAAGCAGACATGCGTTTCCAGCCGCCACGGGGCAAAACGTCTGGTGTAAGCTGATTTAGAGGGATTCTGATGTTGTTTAAGGCGTCGTTCAAGATTATCCGTTAGCCCGATGTAAAATTTGTCCGGATGCAAAATACTTCGCAGGATATAGACATATTTCATTTGTCTCCTCGGAGGGAAATCGATGTGATTGGGGGAAATAGGTTAATGACCCGGCTTCGTTGACTGTGGGGACGTTCAACTTCGCCGGACTACAGTCTTCGTTGACTGCGGATAATTAAAAAACCTGGCTCAGCCAAACAGAAGCTAGACCAAACTCCAACACAAAAGCACAAGAATGGGCCTCATGATGATGTGAACTTCGGTCTACATGTATTTACGTAACACTGTCCAACCGATTCCAGATAATCGCGTGGATGGATACTCAAATATTTATGCATATGCTTACCTAAGGCGGGAAATCGATGTGATTGGGGGAAATAGGTTAACGGCCCGGCTTCGTTGAATGTGGGGACGTTCAACTTCGCCGGACTACAGTCTTCGTTGACTGCGGATAAACAAAAACCTGGCTCCTCGAACGAGGAGCCAGGCGAAGTTCCAACACGAAAGTTTTGGAACGAAGACTGGCGGGGTTGACCGGATTTGAACCGGCGACCTCCTGCGTGACAGGCAGGCGTTCTAACCAAACTGAACTACAACCCCATGTTTCTGCAAATTTATACCGGGAAACATGGGGTTAGTCCCACGTTACTGTTGCCTCGCAATCGTAACCGGGGGAACCCTTCCGCGTCCCTAAAATCAAATCGGGAATTTTTTTAACTTCAGATACCCGTGAAATTCAAGCCGAAAAATCAGCCGTAAAACCTCAATAGACTGACTATTATACATAAAATTGTTTTGGAGTAAACTGTTTTTTTCGGCTGAATTTGAGGCCGGAATTTAGTTGTCTACGGCGTCATCAACCGCTTTTCCGACGTTTTTGAGGGCCTTATCGGCATCCGAGCCCATTTGCTCTAACGGTCCTTTTTTCTCGCATCCGATCAATGTTGCGGATACCGCCAGCAAAACCACTACAAATAATGCTGTAAATCGTTTCATATCTCACCTCCTGTATTCGTGCTTGATCGACGTTTAGGCCTGTAGTTTAGCAAAAATTCGTGTCGGGTCAATGCCTAAGCGCCGCTTTGATAATCAAATTTGTCGTCAAACTGCTCCATACTTTCGGCGACCTTGCCGGTCTTGTCGAACGTCGCCACATGAAACAGCGCGTCACCCTGGTTGACCAGCGGCATCTGCGTGTTCCCGACGATGATCCCCTTGCCCTTGGAAACTATACGAATGTCATTATTACCCAACGGGTCCGAGATCACGCCCAGCACATCTCCGGGACTGACCAGGCTGCCGAGCTTTTTCTTGATGATCAGGATCCCGCTGTGCGGCGCCCGTTCCCAGTAGCTGTCATTCGTGGTGTACGACTTGACCCGCTTGACGCGTTTAGGGTCCGCGGGAATCATCTCCAGCGCGCGCATCACCGACAGCACACCGCCGAGTCCGCAGCGGATCGACACCTCGTTATAGCGCAGCGGTTCGCCGCCCTCAAATACCAGCAGCGGAATATTGCGTTTAAACGCCTCCATCCGCAGCGACCCCTCGATCAAATCCGCGTTCATAATCACCGGCACGTCAAACTCATTGGCCAGCCGGCTGACCTGCGGATCCTTGAGACACGCGCGGATCTGCGGCAGATTGGTGCGGTGCAGCGAGCCGGTGTGCAAATCAATCCCATGCGTGCATTTGTCGACGATCTCACTGATAAACAGATGCGCCAGACGCGCGGTCATCGATCCCTTCTTGGCCCCCGGGAAACAGCGATTCAGATCGCGCCGGTCGGGCAGATATCGATTCATATTGTTGAATCCGAAGACATTCACGATCGGAATCGCGATCAGCGTGCCCCGTAACTTCTTCAACGCCTTGTTCTTTAACAGGCGTTTGATAATCTCAATGCCGTTGACCTCATCGCCGTGAATCGTCGCGCTGACAAACAGCGTCGGTCCATCCTCCTTGCCGCGGATGACCTTAATCGGCATATACATATCGGTAAAATCGTAAAGCTTGGCGACGAAGAGATTGATATTCCGGGTTTCCCCGGGCAGGACGGTTTGTCCGCCGATCTGAAATTCGGATGCGTCACTCATCTATGAGGCCTTTCGTTTACGCCGGCGTTTACGTTTCTGCACGATCAGCGAGCGCATATTTTCGAGTTTACCAAAACACAACAACAAATCGCCTTCCTGTAAATCGCGCGTGATCTTGGGATTGGAGATGGTGGTTGTCTCACGTTTGATGCTCATGATGACAATGTCTTTGTCCCGGAATCCGATCTCTTCGATTGTTTTTCCGATCATCTCCGAATTCTTGAGGATATGAATCTCGGCCACGCCGTATCCTTTGTCCAGCGTCAGCCGCTGACGTAAATCAATCTCCGGAAAGTTACTCTGCTTCTCGAGAAACTCGACCATCGCGCCGGCGACATCCACCCCCGTCGCCCGCTCAATCCCTTCGAGTCCCGGTGAGGAGTTGACCTCCATCACCTGCGGACCGTCATCGCCTTCGAGCATATCAACCCCGGCAATATTAAGCCCCATGATCTGAGCCGCCCGAACGGCGGTGCGTTTATAAGATTCATCCAGATCGACTTTCTCAACCCGGCCGCCACGATGCACATTACTCCTGAATTCATCACCCTGGGCCACACGCCGCATCGCCGCGATCACATGCCCCCCGACGACGATCGCGCGGATATCACGCCCCTTACTCTCTTTGACAAACTTCTGGATCAATACATTCTGCTTGGTGCTATGCAATGTCTCAATAATGGCCTCGGCCACCTTATTGGTATCCGCCAGGATCACTCCGATCCCCTGTGTTCCCTCAAGCAATTTGATGACCACCGGCGCGCCGCCTAATTCCTCAATCGCGCCCAGGATCGACTCTTTACGCTTCACGAAAATCGTCTGCGGAAACCCGATGTTATGACGGGCGAGCAATTGTGTGGAGCGCAACTTGTCGCGGGCCGTGGCAATCCCCAACGATGAATTCAAACAATACAATCCCATCTCCTGAAACTGACGTAACACGGCTGTCCCAAAAAATGTAATCGATGCCCCGACGCGCGGAATGACCGCGTCATAATGCGGGAACAACTTGTTTTTGTAGAACAGCTCGGGATTGCCCTTTTCAACATTGATCGAAAAGTCCAGCGGATTGAACACCCTGACATCATGTCCCCGTGCCTTACAGGCCTCTCGTAATCGTCGCGTGCTATACAATCGCGGTCCGCGTGATAAAATCACAATCTTCATATTCTGCATAGTAGCTCTTTTCTGTTAAATGTGTTTACGGGCTGATTTGTTTCCCAGTAAATATCCATGATCAACGTCGACGAGAAATTCATCTTCGATGGCCGTCCGTCCGATCAGCATCCGGAAGGTCATCTCTTCACGCCCCATGATATTAATCTTGACCTTACGGACGACCGGTCCCATTTTAAGCGTGGTTTCCACATAGTACCGGCGGGTTCGGACGCCGATGCTGGATTTAACCTTACCTTGCCGCGCCACTTCGGCCACGATACGTTTGCGGCGCTTTTCTTTTTTGTCCAGGACCAGATAAAAACTGATCCGTCCGTCGCCGAGATCCTTGATATCCTCACCGTGCACCGAACAGCTCTTGGCGCCGGTATCGATCTTGGCCTTGAGATGACGAATCCCCCATTCGGGAAGATCCACATATTCCCGCCATCCGATAATGCGTTTGTCTTTTCGCACCATAATTACATCCATCCTTTGCGCTTGAAGAAAATAATCATGCCCAGTCCAACACTGACCATGACGCCCACCGCCACAAAATAACTGTAGCGCCACTTGAGCTCCGGCATGTATTCAAAATTCATCCCATAAATCCCGGCAATAAATGTCAACGGTATAAACAGCGCGGAGAAAATCGTCAGGACCTTCATCACCTCGTTCATCCGGTTGCTGATCGTCGACAAATAAATATCATGCAGACCCGAAACGGCGTCGCGAAACGCCTCAAGTGTGTCGTTGACCTGAATCGAGTGATCATAAACATCACGTAAAAATACACCGATCGCCGGATCAATCAGCGCTGATTCCATCCGGTGAAAATTGGCCAGCACCTCGCGCAACGGCCAGATCTGTTTGCGTAAAAAAATCACCTGTGTCTTCAACCGGTAAATCTTCAGTGATATGTTATTATCCGCCTTGTCCAATAACTCACTTTCCAGGGCATCGATACGTTCCCCCATCCGTTCCAGCACGACAAAATAGTGATCGACGATCGCGTCCAACAGCGCGTAGGCCAAATAATCCGCCTTCATCTTGCGTATCCGGCCGCGGCTCTCCCGGATCCGTTCCCGCACGGTTTCAAACACATCGCCCTCCCGCTCCTGAAATGAGATCACATAATTCTCGCCGATCACCAAACCGATCTGCTCGGCGACAATGTCATCGGAGGCCTTGTCAAAATAGATCATCTTGAGCACCAAAAACAGATATCCTTCATATTCCTCAATCTTCGGACGCTGTCCCAAATTGACCACGTCTTCCAGAACCAGCGGGTGTATGCCGAAATGCTCGTCGATCTTACGGATCACATCGGCATCATTTCCGATGATATTGATCCAGCTGACAGACCCGGTATCACGGCAGCTGAAAGATTCCTCGATGGAGGACAACGGCTTTTCGGTAATGTCGCCGGCGTCGTAATCGATGAGTTCAATTCGTGTCGGCTGATCAGATTTATCAGACTCTATTGATCCGGGTACCGCCCCGACGCGTATTTTCTTTTTGTAAAGCAACGGCATGTTTTACTCCTTGGATGATTTCGGTTGAAGAACCTCTATCGCCGGGGTCATCTGCAAATGCAGATCACGCTGCGGGAACGGAATGCGGATGTCTTTTTCCCGGAAGGCGGCATCAATCTTGAAATTAATATCACTGCGTAAAATCCTTTGTTTCTCGGGCGTACCGGTCCAGACGAGCAGATCAAAGTTCAATGACGAGTCACCAAACTCCAAAAACCGGACTTCCGGCTTCGGATCGTTGAGCACATCAGGATTAGCCTCGGCCACATCCAGCAGCGTCTGACGCACCAACTCCACATCTGATCCGTATGCCACACCGACGGGACAATGAATACGGATCCGCGGATCTTCGATCGACCAGTTTAAGACATCATTCTCGATAAATTTTGAATTGGGGACAATAACGGTGACATTGTCAAACGTTCGGATGCTGGTGGATCGCATGTTAATACTTTTGACTTCGGCAATGCTGTCTCCGTGTTTGATCAAATCTCCAACACCCACCGGACGTTCAAAGAGCAGGATTAACCCGGAGATAAAATTCGACGTGACATTCTGTAAACCGAAACCGATCCCCACACTTAAAAATCCAAATGTCACCGCCAATGTGGAAAAATTCAGCCCCACACACTGGGCGGCCAGAAAGACCCCCAAAACAACAAAGGTGTAGTGAACAATCCGGTTCAGCGAGTAGATCACCGAACTTGAAACCTTACGTCTGCGTTTTTTAAGCCTGATACTGATGATCTTCTGTGTGATCGATGACACGATGAGCGCGCCGATAAAGATAATAATACCGACACCCACACCGCCGATTGTCACGGCCGTGTCACCGATATGAAAGATAGGATAATTGATGACTTTAAAAATACTCTCGAGATTGGCGCTCATTTGACCTCCTCTGAATGGTATATCCCCCGTTGAATTGTAAACATCTTTAGCGGGAGATTACAAGGATAATTCTCAGGCTTTGCCCCTCCGCCTATTTCAACCGCCGGGATTATTCCACCATCATAATCGCCCCCCGCTTCGGACCATATGGCGGGAAAATCCAGAATGGTGTGGTCTCCGCATCATCGTTGCCACCGCTGTTGATCGAGAATTGGGCTGTAATATCATTCGATGACGCCTCGGAATCCTGCACATCCAGGAAGCTCGTGGATTGATCTCCCGCGGTGACATTAATGTCAAACCGGGTGCCCGGTGTGCTTGATCGCAGCTGCAATCGTCTTGCCGGCCCGGTCCCAAACATGGTCAATGTATTGGAAATCGTGATCGTGGAGCTTTGGCCGACCGTTAGGGTATCGGCTGAGTTGGCCACTTTCTGAAGATTATAAAACGTTTCACCCGCCGGAATATCCTGATCTGTTCCATCCAGAATGACTGTCCCCTGATGTTCATCAAACGCCCCGCCAAAATTCAGCCAATTGCCATTGAGATTCACCGTCCGGTCATTGGTCACATCCACATCCAGCTCGCCCGAGAATAATCCCAACGTTCCATTCACATCCAGGTCGTCCTGCAGCGTATACATCCCGAGATTCATATTCGGCATATCACCATTGGCCAGTCGGCTGGCTTCGGCCGCTCCAAGCACACGATTGTAAATCCTCATTTCATCCAGGGTTCCCACAAAAATCTGACCGGTATCAAATCCGCCGCCGACAGAATCCTGCTCCTGGGCAAACATCAGCCCTCCATCATCAATGGAAACCGTCGACATTGTCAAACTTTGAGGGTTTTCATCGTCGGCGACTCCATCGATATATAGATTGACCTGATTGTTGGCATCATCCCTCACCATCATCACGTGATGCCACACATTGTCTGCAATAGATGTGATCGTCCACGTGACATTACCCGCTCCGGCATAGAAACTCGGCGCAGTATCTGATGTGAAGAAAATCAGATATTCATTATTAGACGAAGCATTGGCCCCGGAGATCACCGCCGCGTTACCCGTACGGGTGGTCCGCATCCAGAAGGCGGCTGTAATATCTCCAAGCCCGTCAATCGTCGTGTTAGGTATCGTCACATATTCATCTGTGGATGTTGTATTAATGTCTAACGAATAGGTATTGGCAAAATTGACCGGAACAGGTGTAACCCAATCTCCGGCATCGACGTTAAAGTATGTTCCATGTCGATTATACCCTGAATGATCCAGCGCCGTTGAGCCTGTACCTTCATCAAATTTCCAGTAACCGACCAGTCCGTCATTCAGTGTCAAATCATTAAAACTCTGACCATTAGACGTTATTGTCTCCGTGTTTGTGGAGGTGAGCATCACTTGTCCCGAGGAAGTGAACGATCCGCCCGTCGCATCCCATGATCCGTCGACAAATATTGAATTGGATCCCATCGTAAATACGCCGTTGATATCGATATCGCCCAATGTCGTAGCGGCTCCCGGCGCATATGTTGTCCCACTCCAAATATACATCTCCTTGTCCGAGGCCATCGTTAATATTGTTCCATTCATCGTATAGAAGTCTGTAATATCTGTATCTCCGTTGTTATCAGCGGTAGCAAAGTCAGTATTGGTGATAGAACCTGTGTTGAGCTGCCGGACGATCAACCGGTCTTGATACAGATCAACACCGGATTGGGATCCTGATTGCGCCTCCAGCACCGCCAGGGCCTGCTCGGGTTCACCGTCGAGATAAACAGTCAAGATATCGCCGGCGACATAGTTCAGACCGCTGATTGAATAATTTCCGCTCGCGTCCGTATCGTCCGTACCCGATGCGGCAGCCCCATTGATCGAGACAGCCACTGTTTTGGCCGCTCCGATGTTTGTCGTTCCCTCATCGGTGAAGACGGTCCCGCTCAGAATGGCTCCGACAAAGTTCCAGTTGGTATTTCCGCCGCTGTTGGTGTTTGTGCCGTCAAAGGCGATGATCTCGCTGCCGCCGGACGCATTCGAATTTTGCACGTCCACATAACTGGCCTGACCGACACCGGTTACATCCAAGGTCCAGACCGATCCGACATTCAGATCAATCAAATCGCCTGATTCTCCGGTCAATGTCATATCCCCACCCACCGTGACATCGATACCGGCCAAACCGGCCGCGACGTTTTGACTGCTCACGCCCATGGTCCAATTGCCGGTGATCGAGGCATCATTGGTATTAAAGTCCCAAGTTCCCGACGGTATACTCAATGTACCGTTGACCGTCAGATTAGCCCCCAGCTGATATTCATCCGTGTCGCCATCATCTGAGTTGATAATCAAATTATGATAGGTTGAAGACAGTGTCGTGATTGTATACGTATCGGCCGCCGTGTCATCGTCTCCTCGATAAATGACGGTCGAGCCTGAGTTAATATTCACGGTGCTCGTCGTAATCGTCTGTCCGCCCGAAAGATCCAATGTTCCTCCGTCTCCCACGATCAATGTGCTTGTTACACTAAAGTCGTTGGCTTCGATATCAAAATCACCGTAGACATCCAAATCAGGCGTAGTGACCGTCCCGCCGGGTGTAAACACATTATCTCCCGGCCAGATGTACAGATCATACCCCGCGCTGACCGTCAGATTACCGGCAGAGATAGAATATGCGCCCGTAATATCCGCATCACCATTGTTATCGGCTGTGGCCAAATTTGTATTTGTAACCGGCGCTCCGAATTCGCTACGGACAATCAAGTGATTCTCATACAGATCCACATCGGTTTTATTCCCCACGCCCGCCGCAACCACCGTCACTGCTTTTTCGGTTTCTCCATCAATGTAAATAGTCAGAATGTCACCCGGCACCGTCGATATCCCCGTAAATCCATAATCACCGTTGGCATCGGTCACATCTGTCGCCGCGGCAGCCGCCCCATTGATGGATATGGCAACCGTAATGCCTGATCCAATATTAGTCACACCCTCATCGGTGTACACGGTACCGCCGATATTCACCGGCAGGTTAAAATCCCAATGTGGAATCGACTCACCGTCATCATTACCGCCGTCATTGGTGGAATTCACGGCAACCACACTGAATGTTGACGTTTCGGAATCTCTCACCCGCACAAAATTCACCACCTGATCTTTGTCCGTGATATCCAGTTCAAATCGTGTTCCCGGTGTATCGGATCCCAGCCCCAGCAGCTGTCCGGAGGCTCCTTCCAATTTTAATGTTCCATCAATCGTCACGGTCGCGTCGGCCGTAAACGTGATTGTACTCGCCGTGGAGATAGTTTTGGCCAGATTGTAGAATGTTTCGTCATTCACGATATTCTGAGCGCCGCCGTCGAGCGTGACCGTTCCCTGTTGTCCCATAAATACACCCCCCTGATTAACCCAATCGCCAGCCAAGGTCACTCCATAGTTATTGGTTGAATCAACATCCAGAACACCTGAATTTAGATAAATGTCTCCATCAATATCTAGTTGATCCTGCAAGGTGAATGTCGCCCCGCTGAGATACAGAATATCCCCGTTAGCCAATGTCGCTATTTCGGCCGTCGTCAACGCCCGATTATAGGCCCTCCACTCGTCGATCTGTCCATCATAGTAATTACCCAATCCTCCAGAGCATCCGCTGTCGACGTCCGTTCCGATGTATACAGGACATGTATCGAAATTCAGCACACCTGCATCATTCGCAGTTGTTGCATCCTGGATCCCATTGATATAGTGCCGTATGGTTGACCCGGACCGGGTGACCGCCACATGAGTCCAGACATTCGTCGACAGTGTCGAGGTACTGTTCATTCGACTGGTGTTGTTGGTAAATGTATTCAGCCGACCGCTGGATACACGGAAGATCAGCTCATTCTGCCCGCCTGAATTTGGAGACATCACAATCATTTCGTCGGACGTGGAATCCACATTAATCCACGCGGCGTAGGTGAAATCTCCCGTGGGCAGCTGAGGACTGTTGATCGCCACATAATCGCTGTCGCCATCCAGGTCTACACTGCGAAGGTTCGGGAAATTTAACGTCGGGATAGCCGTATTGCTGGCCGCCGTACCATTCCATGTGCCATCGCGTCCAAATCCGGATGAATCACACGCATCGTTGACCCCACCTGAACAGGTATTTGCCGACGTTTCATCGAATTTCATGTAGATGATCAGCCCGTCGTTGATTACCACATCATTGAAGGCGTCATTGTCCGGATCGATGGTTTCGTTATCCGTGGAGCTGAAGATCACCGTTGATGTCGCGGCACTGAATGTTCCTCCGGTATTGCTCCATGCCCCGTCGACAATCAGCCGATTGGATCCCGCCGACAAGGTTCCGCCCGCACCGATGGTGACATCGCTGACCGAATGGTCCGCGCTCAAGGTGACGGTATGTGAGTCAATGGTGGCGGTATCGTTGATCCCCGGATAATCTGTCCCCTCGGTACAGCTGACCGCACAGGCCCCGCCCCACGTCGTCCCGATATTCCAGTTGCCGGTCGCCGCATCATTAAAGGCCGCCGCATACACGAAGACCGCAGACAGACTCATACCCATAAACAGCATGACTGCCACGATACTCTTTAACCAATTGTGAATGCGTCTGGTTTTCACTTTATGTGTCCGGACCTGACTCTGGTTTATCTAGCTTGCGTTGTTCTAAAATTTCTCGAACGTCCCTGTCTGCGATGACATATTTTCGTCCGACCTTGATCGCCGGGATCCTGCCCAGACGGATCTGTTTGAATACGGCAATTCGAGTGACGCCCATTTGATGTGCCAATTCCGGAACGGACCATTGACGATCCGCCGATTCCTGTTGTGGATCCACCGCGATAACATAGCCCCGTCCCACGCGACGGGCTTCCAGCATCCCATTCTTCACCCGTTTGTAGATGGCGATACGGCTCACATTCATCAAACGCGCGTACTCTGGAATGGACAGATACTCTCTAGCCGTGTGTATGGCCTCGGTTTTATGACTCTGAATCTCCTCAATGTCCGAGCGCGCAATCACGTAGTGCCGACCGACTTTGCGGGCCTTGAGCTGTCCGCGCTCTATCCGTTTGGATATCGCGGACCGGCTCACACCCAGAATGCCAGCCGCTTCCATGACGGATACATATGCGGCGGCCTGGTGAAGTTCTGATCTGGCTGATGAGATGTGGTCTTTGAAGAATGATTCGGGGATCGCGTAGCTGCGTCCGATCTTGATGGCTGGAATTTGCCGCCGCTGAATGCGTTTAAGGACACCGACCCTGGATAAAGCCAGGATTCGGGCGGCTTCTATGGTCGAAATGTAATTGGGCTTGAATGCTGACATGGTCACAACGATCTGGTTAACCGCTTGGTTAACAATGTCTACTATTGATAACTATTTTGCCGTAATTTTTGGTTAACTAGAGTTAACCTATCTTATAATACCATTTGGAGGGTATTCGGATAGAAAAAATGCGGGATTTTAGGAGGATCCCAGAGAGGTCAATGAATGCCGGGTTCGATTCGGCTGAGTCGATGCCGCCAGCAAAATCGTGACCGTGGTGACCAACGGAAAGAAATGCAGTAATAATCGCGGGACATTGACCTTTTCGTAGTACCCGATAATAAGATCGTAGTTTTCCGTAAACACGATCACACCGAAATGCAGTCCTAGAAACAGCACAATCGTTCCCAATAACAAATACACATCACGGGACACACGCTGAACGAATACCAGCACAACGCTCAGAACGAATACCCACCACAGAATATTCCAGTGCCCGCTCACAAACATAAACTTGAACAAGGCCTTTACGGTGGCGGGAATGCGCGGCCAGTCCGTCCATTGAAAGTCAAATCCCGCTCGCTCGGCAATCTCCACCCCATGCACGATCTTGCCGATGGCGTAGAGTACTATCGGAATAATCGCGATCACGGTAAATTGGATCAACTTCTTAACCCGGGCCGCGATGGCTTGTTTGGACATCCACAATACCGCCAACAACAGGAACATATGAATCATCCAATACCCATTGCCTTCCAGTTTAACGAACGTCCCGGCCCCGGAAAAAACCGCCGCCAATATCAGGTACGCATTTTTTTGGTGGCGAGACCACAAAATAATCCAGAACACCGTCGAGCAATTATACAGGACCAGGGTCCATTCCCGATACGCCACGGCGGCAAACGACAACGCGTATTCCGACGTAAAAATCAATCCCACACCGATGAGGGCCCAGAGTTTATGGACAAAACAACGCAGAAAATAGTAATTGATCACGATAAACGCCATGAAATTCAACGGAAAGATGATCTTGATCCATTGATCATTCCAATGCTGCAGATTCATTGAGATCCATGTCGCCCACAAAGGAACGTGCAAAGGATAAGACGGACGCGGTACATTTTTAAGAGAAGCCAAACTATTCTCATGGAAAAAGACGTGCGCCTTGAACATACTCGTCGACATCGCGTCCCAGACGAACACCGGCATGTTCAGCGCACGCCAGAAGATCATCCATACATGCACCGCCAGATACAGCATCAAAAGCGCATAGCTCAGCCGTTGAAGTGTGGTCATATCATCATTATCCACGAGCCTCATGTAAGCCGTTTCCTCAACAGACCGTTTCCGTCCTCGGATCAGACTCATCCCGAGAGACGCGCCGCCCATTCCCATCAGTCCTCCATAAATCGTCGCCCCCGACCAGGGAATTCCGGTCAGATCATACATCAACATTAACATCGGCAGCAGCATGGAACCCAACGCGTACGAAACAGCCAACGTCAATGGTACCGGCCATTCCTCATCCACGATGCAACGCAACATCCCGTAGCCGGCAATCACGGGAATCATAATCGTAAGAATCAATGGAAGATAGTCAATCATGGCTGATCCTTCACGGCAAAGATGACATTGGGATTAAATTGCTGATGGATGCGGTAATCCGTTGGAATGAATTGAGCCGCGTCTTGTTTATGAAAATATACAATCGCGTGATGGGGACGATCGGGATCCACCTGACGCAACGCCACTTCAGGATACAGATAGTAGGCCAATTTGCGGTACAGGATAAAACCCGGACTGCGTTCCAGATCCAGGTCGGAAATCAGTTCAGTTTGATAGGGCCGGTCCACTCCCTGCCGGATGCGCTGTGCCAGCAGATACGGCTGGCCATGGATAAGCCACCTGCGCTCTTGATCGGACCGTCCGCTGTATGTGCTCACGTCCCGGGTAAAATCCCGGAATGTTGTCGGGACCTGAAGAACACTCCATACCATCACAGCGACGAGACCGTAGACCGGCAGCAGCTGGAAGGCGCGCTGAAGCGGCGGCTGTTTGCGACGTTTCATCCGCGTGTAGGTCAAGGCATCCACGCACCACAAAATTATGGCCATGGTCAACGCAAAGACCGTTGGATTGGACCAGCCGTATCCCATCACTCGGACCCCGCCGGTAAAGCGTGTTGAATCCCCGCCGCCAATTGTTCCGCGATCAATCGATTGCATCGAACGCTGCAATGGCCGAAGTCTCCGGCAAAATGATCACTAAACAATTCGCTGTACTCGAGATCGGCCAGTTCGTCCTCAAAATTGGCAAGGTTCTCGACAAAAACCAAATCATCAAAATCACTCAACTGATGGCGTATCGACTGTTGATCGAGCATCGGATACTGCATACTCACATGCCGCACCCCCTTGTCTTTTAACAGCGCCGCAATCCGTCGATAATAGTGCAAGGTGTAGGGATGGACATATTCATTCTGATAGTATTCCGCCTGTTTGGTGAGTTCCGGGACTTCATCGTTCTTGGCCTGTGACTTCAGGGCCCGGATAAGCCCCTGATACATATTCGCCCGATGACCGTTGTATTCAAATCCGTCCCGATAGGTTTGTTCCGCCCGCGCCAGCAACCCTTGCTGAAAAAAGAGTTCGCCCAAGTGATCATAGGAATTCGAGCTGCGCGGGTCTTTTTCAATCGCCAGGTCATAGGCCTTTTGCGCCAGCGCATAGTCTTTTAATTTGGACAACACGTCCCCCGCCTCCAGATACATCCAGTGATCGCCGATCCGGTTGTCGACGATAAATTGGTACATATTGCGCGAACGGACCGCCTGACCTCCGTCGCGGTACAGCCGGGCCATCTCCAGATAGATCATCGGGACCTTCTGATCAATCGCGGCCGCCTGCTGTAACACAGTTAAAGCCGGTCCGAATTGTTTGAGACGCCGCAACGCGCGGGCCAATTCTAGATAAGCAACAACCGATTGAGGATCGGCCTCCACCGCCTGACGAAAGTAACCCAGCGCCGTATTAACATCCCCGCGCCCGGTATACCAGCGCCCGACATACACCAATAATTTCATCTGCGCGGCGCCGACACCCTTACGCTGTTTGAGCGCTTCCAGGGCCTTGGGAGACGCTGATGGATGACCGGACTGTTCGATCAGTTCATCCATCGCCCGTGTGGCCTGCTCCATCTGTCCGATCTGCCGGAGCATCTGCGTCGGGGCATCCTGTTGATCGGTGACAATGCCGCGATCCATCAGCTCATCCGCATCAATCGCTCCTTGCTCCCGTTCCTCATCGACACGCCCGCGAAAATAGGGAATCGCCGCTGTCACAAACTGCACGACACGAAACTGCGCGATAAAATCTGCGACCTGGTCCACCAGACCTCTGTCCAGCGTCTGGTTGGTAATGTGATCGTTGATCCCCATCATCGTCACCACCATATCCGGCTGATATTTTTTCAGATTGGCCTCAAGGTGTTCGTAGATATACTCCGATGTGATCGACGGGACGCCTTTGTTGATCACCCGATACTTTCGTTTGGCATTGGATTGGTTGAGAATTTCCTGCAGCTGCGACGGATAAGAATCATCATCGCCCAACGCCGTTGTCGATTCTCCGAGACACAGGATCGTGTAGACATCATCCGTCCCCTGCATGGCCTGATTGCGGCGTTCCTGCAGATGCAAAAACACCGCCCCGGTCAATCGTAAAGCGATCTCAAGCGCCACACAACTGACAATGAATCCAAACGCTATCAGTCCGACCTTTTGTTTCAGCGAAGTTTTAGGGGAGGATTTTGTCATGACAGACCAAAAAATTAGGGCGACACAGTTAAACTTATCTCATTATAAGTTTAACCGGCCGCCCGATCTAAAGAAAAAAACAAAACGTTGAACGCGTCTTATCCGGCAAAGACCTTGATTTGTCCCATCAGGAATACCATAACAAACAGCGCGACCGTCTCGACGATACCCAACGCGATAATGTAGTTAGTCGTCCCCTTACCGGTTTCAGCCAACGAATCACACGCGCCGGCCGCGGCCTTACCCTGCATCCAGGCCGACATTCCCATCCCCATACCACCAAAAATCCCCATACCTAATAGAGGATGGCCGGCCGCTGCGGCTGTGGCTATCTTACCCATCAAGATCATGGCGTAAATTGTCTGAGACAACGGGAACCCGACGAATACGATCAACAAGAATGGTGCAGTCTTATTTTGTGAAAAAGATCTCTTCCACGCGCCGACAGCCCCTTGAGCCGCGATTCCGGTTCCTAGGGCCGATCCCATGGCCGCCAAAGATAGACACGCCGCTACACCAAAATCTTCTAATAACATAAATTCAACCTCCGTTTTTATTTTAAATTGTTGCTTCTTTTAATTTCTTTTTAAATGGATTGTACTTGGATCCCACCCACTCTAAGCCCAAGTGACCGGAAAATTCCAGAACATTCAGCCTGATTGCGTGAACCAATATAGCCATGGCCGATAAGATAAGATTCAATACATGGAGAACAAACATAAATATATACCCGGTAAATCCCATTTCCGCCGGCATGGCGTTCGCGGCATCCGCGACAGCAACAGCTGCTAAACCAACCGCAAACAGTCTAATATAGGAAATAATATCGGTACCTGCTCCAATAACTGAAAGGACATGCGGTATTGATTCTTGGCCAATATTCTTCTTTAATTCTTTGAATGAAGGGAACATGAACAGCAACGCCACGACAGCCCCACCGATAATCAATGGCCCGGTAAAGGACGGGACAGCCTTACCTAACACGAACATGTTTGCTAAAAAATACATTCCCCAAATAACCATCAACCATCCAACCTCCGAAAGAACCGTAATGGATGGCATCTTGCGGATAGCCGTCCATATATGGGCAATATTTAGGTGAACTAAGGCAATTGTAAAGCATAACCACTGAAGATTATCCATATCATTGAGCCATGGGACGACCGGGTTTATCGATTCCGGTAGCCATTGTTGACCAAAATATGTTCCCGTCAAAATCCCCCAAAATACTGTGAACCCATTTAAGAGATACAGCAGACTAAACGCTGTCTGATCCTTGAGCTTGTGACCCAATTTCTTTTGCGCAATAAAGGTAAACAGCAGAAATATAGCACCATAACCCGCATCACCTATCAGAATTGCAAAAAACAACGTAAAGAAAATCAAAAAGACCGCGCTGACGTCGACTTCCTTGTATCCCGGCAAAATCTCAATCACACCCAACGCCGGCTTGCTTAACTCCACCCACTTGGGATTCCGCATCAATGTCGGGACTTCATCCTCATCGGATGGATCCTCGATCAATAGTCCCCAATGGTTTTGTTTGGAATAATCTTTAAGATCAAACACCTGATCGTCGGGGATAAATCCTTTGAGGAAACACACATCGTCATAATCCGTCATGCCCGCCGCTGTTTGGGAAAACGTCAGATCATATTGGGAATTTTCACGGATCTGTTTCAGACACTCCAGATAGGCCGCGTTCTCGTTCAATAACTCTTTGGCCGCCTTGACCTTCATTTCATCATGTTCCTGAAGCATCTTGAGATTATTCAATGAATTGGTCGGCAAGGAGACCTTGGTAAATGGTAAATCTTCGGCTTTGTCGGAAATCGAGATAAACCGGCGCATCCCTCGGGAATTCGAAACTTCCTGAAAGACATGATTATCAGGCAGAATCAGATTCTTCGTCGACGCGGGAATCTCATACAGCTCAACAAACATCCCCTTGTCGCGCAGTTTCTCAATCTCAACGGGATCAAAATTTCCCCATTCTTCCCACTTGGTGATCAAGGCCTTGCGTTTCTCGATAAAATCGGCGTTCTGAGTGATCAAGCTCTGCAGATCGAGGATTTCCGTCGCTGTCTTGATCCAGTCTTCACATTTTTTCTGTGCCGGACGTTCCGTACAAGTTTCCAGAATACCGATCACCTGGTCCAACACTTCGACGGTCTCATTGGCCTCATCGACACGATGTCCCGTCGGTGACTGACAATGTTCAATGTGAACCGTTCCCAGCTCGGCCAATCGTTCCAGTGACGCCTCCAAATGACTCTTCTGGACGATCACATGAATTTTTTTCATGGATACGATCATATTATTCGGCTCCTGCGGGCTGCAGATCCCGCGCTTCAACTTTCTTTTTGGCGACCTTACTCACACCGACCGCATTGGCCTGCTGGTCGCCTAGATAGATTCGGATCTTCCGGATATTCTGCTGACATTCCGGAATCTTGACCTTTTCAAACAAATTGACGCGCTGCGTCGTCGTGCGTAATTCTTTCTCCAGAATACGCATCTGTTTTTTGATAATCTCAACCTCACATGTTAAAGAAACAATGTGACGAATTTCCTCAAGCCCTTTGTCGACCCACAACGGCGTTTCATAGTAGTCGTATTCGGCTTTCTCGTAGGTGACGTCTTCAAAGACCGGCACGTCCGCCCCCGCCACGTTCATGTTGGAGGTATTGATTTCCGCCGGCGTGATCCACGGCTTGAGATCAATCGCTGAATCAGCCAATAACCCCGCCCAGCGCTGAATCGACCCGTCGCGCTCGTCGAGGATCAATTGCTTGGCCTTGATCACCTTGCGGATCTCAAGGATCTTCATCTGCAACTGCTGCTTCTTGAGCTGCAGCGTCGGAAGATAGCGCTTGAACTGCTTCAAACTATCACGCTGTTTTTTGAGTTCACCTTTTGTGAGTTTGATCTTGGACATGATGTTCTATTTGGCCGCCGCCGTTTCGGGCCAGAATTTATCAATCAATTTTTGGTTCATCCCGGTTTCCGCCGGTTCAAAGCACTCGGCCAGGATTGTCCAGCCCAGGTCCAGCGCCTCTTCCAATGGAATATTCACCGACAGGTCCATCAACCGGTGCTCAAACTGAACCCCGTACTTGAGAAGTTTTTCATCCCACGAGCTCATCTGGAATCCCATCGACCGTTTTTCCAATACCTCACGGTAGTCCGCGAACAGCTGGATCATCCGGTCCATGATTGCCCGGTGATCGTCGCGCGTTTTGCTGTTGACCTGCTGTTTCAATCGGCTCAACGAACCAAACGGCTCGATACGTCCGCCGCGCAGATAAAACTGTCCTTCGGTAATATAGCCGGTGTTATCCGGAATTGGATGCGTGACATCATCCCCAGGCATACTCGTGACACCAAGAATCGTAATTGATCCGGCCCCGTCGAAGTCAACGGCCTTCTCGTAACGCGCGGCCAACTGGCTGTACAAATCACCTGGATAACCGCGGTTGGATGGGATCTGTTCCATCGTGATCGCGATCTCTTTAAGCGCGTCGGAGAAGTTGGTCATATCCGTCAGCAAAACCAGAACACGTTTACCTTCCAGCGCAAATTGTTCGGCCACGGCCAGACACATATCCGGCACCAACAGACATTCCACCGTCGGGTCAGACGCCGTGTGAATAAACATCACCGAGCGTGACAACGAGCCCTGTGCTTCGAGTGTGTCACGAAACGAAATATAGTCGTCGTACTTGAGTCCCATACCGCCCAGGATAATCGCGTCAACCTCGGCCTGCATCGCGATCCGCGCCAGCAATTCGTTATACGGCTCACCCGCGACCGAGAAGATCGGCAGCTTTTGCGATTCAACCAGTGTGTTAAAGACATCAATCATCGGAATCCCGGTACGGATCATATTCTTGGGAACGACACGCTTGGCCGGATTCACCGACGGCCCGCCGATGTCGATCATGTTGTCACTCAACGCCGGCCCTTTGTCCCGCGGCTCCCCGCTTCCGGTAAAGATACGTCCCAACAGATCAGCCGAATACGAAACCTGAATCTGTCGCTTGAGAAAACGAACCTTGTCATTGGTGGAAATTCCACGGCTTCCGTCGAGAACCTGCAATGAAACCTTCTTACCGTCCAGCCGGATCACCTGCGCCAGCGATGTCCCCAGCGATGTCTTGATCTCGGCCAATTCCTTGTACGCGATGTCTTCGGCCTCGACCGTGATAACATCCCCTGCAATCTGAATAATCTGACTATACACTTTTTGCATATTCGTTCCCCTTAATTATGCGGCCTGAAGCTCTTCAGCTTTACCCTCCGCCATCTTCTTACGAAGCGCGGCCACCGTATCATTAAATTCGCCGGATTTAAACTCCTGCGAATTCCAGTTCTTGAACAGCTGCGTCAATTCCTGAAAATATCGACGCGCGCGGTCTTTATTCTGAAATTTGAATTTCTGATCCAGAATCTCGATAATAAAATCAAACACATAAATCTGACGCTCGGCCGGTGTAGCCTCATCCGTCTTATCAAACGCGTTTTGCTGCAGGTAGACTGCGTCAAAAAATTCACCTTTCAGGTATTCAATAAATTCATCGTTCGATGTCCCTTCTTCCCCGACAACCTTCATCATCTGACCGACGCTGTTGCCTTTGCGCAACATGGCCACACTTTTCGCCGCCTTGTCATTGTCGACAAAACTCGGATACTTGCTCCAGCTGTCGAGCGGATCGATGGTCGGATAGCGTCGAGCATTCGCCCGTGCCTGAGATAGCCCCAGGAATCCGCCCACAACCTTCAAGGTTGCCTGTGTCACCGGCTCTTCGAAGTTTCCACCGGCCGGCGAAACCGCTCCGCCGATGGTGATCGATCCGGTTGATCCGTCTCTGAACTTGACCAGACCGGCGCGCTCATAAAAGGACGCAATCCGCGATTCCAGATAGGCTGGAAACGCCTCTTCCCCCGGAATTTCTTCCAGACGTCCGGACATCTCCCGCATCGCCTGCGCCCAGCGTGATGTTGAATCAGCCAACAGCAGGACATTCAATCCCATTTGACGATAGTATTCGGCCAATGTCACTCCGGTGTATACCGACGACTCACGCGCCGCAACCGGCATCGAACTGGTGTTGCAGATAATGATCGTGCGTTCCATCAATGTCTTGCCGGTTTTCGGATCGATCAATTCCGGAAACTCTTCCAGGATCTCCACAACCTCACCCGCGCGTTCACCACAGGCCGCGACAATGACCACGTCGACCTCGGCGTGACGGCTCAGCAAATGCTGCAAGACAGTCTTGCCCGCACCGAACGGCCCGGGTGTACAGAATGTTCCGCCAACGGCCACCGGACAAATCGTATCAATCAGACGGATCTTGGTAACCAACGGTTCTTTGGGCTTGAGTTTTTCGGCGTAAGCCTTGATGGGAACCTTGACCGGCCATGTCTGGACCATCTTGATATCATACTTCTTGCCGGCCTCATCCTTGACCTTGGCCACCACCTTGTCAATCGCGTACTGTCCGTTGTCGACGATATCGACGACTTCAAAATCACCTTCCCAGTTAAACGGCACCATAATCTTGTGGTCGAACAGATTTTCGGGAACCGTTCCCACGGTGTCTCCGGCACGGACCTTTGAGCCGACCTTGACGGTGGCCGTAAATTCCCATAATTTTTCTTCATCCAACGGCTTCATGTACTTGCCGCGTTTGAGAAAGAAACCATATTCCTCGGCCAACTGCGGCAATGGATTCTGCAACCCGTCAAAAATCTTTCCCAGCAATCCCGGCCCCAACTCCACACTCAGAAGCTCGTCGGAGAACTCAACTTTATTTCCCACCTTGATCCCGGCCGTATCTTCAAAAACCTGCAGGTCCGCTGAATTTCCCTTGACCCGGATGACCTCCGCTTTGAGCTTTTCCTGATCGCACACCACATAGGCCACCTCGTTCTGCTTGACCTTTTCCGTAAATTCAACGGCGACCATGTTTCCATTGACGCCGACGACTCGTCCTGTTCTCATTTTTTTCTCCTTTATCAGTAAGCAGTGACTTCCTCAGGGAAATCAATCTTCTTGAGATCTTCGTAAATTTCCTTGCCCTTGGGCGACGCGATATTGGAATACCGCTCAACAATGCGTAATTTCAAACCGTATAATAAAATGTAGGCCAGATTATAAAACTGTCCGACCGATAAATCTTCGTAATATTTCCATCGGGCCTGACTGATCATCTTGTCACCTTCCAATGGATCGGCCGCGTTGGCCGCGTCTTTGACGAGCTGTGCGATTAAATGATTAAATTGATAAGTCCCGCGGATGAACTCTCGCGGTTCCTGGTTGGCCTTTCGGGCCCGGTGGGATGCGACTTCATTGTTGATGTCGCGTTCAAATTGATCGACGGCCGACAGGATCGGATGACTGGTGGCCGCGCCTTGATTGGTTAACAAGCCGTGAACAACGGCAAAATCTTTGTTGGATAGCTGCTGGCGGGCGCTGTCGAGAAACTCCTGAACAGAAAACGGAAGTTCTCCATCGAAGTCAAGTGAGGGAAGACTTGCTCCAAAGTAATAATATGATGATGCCATAATATACCGGTCTTAGACAGCTTTCTTAAGTATGCCTGCCACCTGTTCGTTTAAGAAGGTTGTCATGTACTGCGCTAAACTTTCGTCTGTAAAATCGAAACTCGATTTTCCACCGTCATAACTGATCGCGAAACCGCCGGTCACATCATCTGATGACTGAAATTCGATACCGTGTTTGACCTGTTTCTGCAGCTTGTCGATAAATCCGTCAGCGAGTTTCTTGTGGTCCTTTTTGTTCAACTCGATCTGAACGCCATCTTTTCCGCCTGAAGAATCCTTGACCAGTTGTCCGATAATCTCGGCGAGCTGATCGCTGTTTAGCGACGCGGAAACGTCGTGCGAGACCAACCGCGACAGCATGCCCTGAATCTCTTTGCGCAGCGACAATAAGGTATCTCGCGACGCCTGTTCCAGTGACTTCTTAGCCGATTCCTGCAGCTTCTCGGCGTCGATCTGTGCTTGATTGACAATGGCTTGTGCCCGGTCTTCGGCCGTCTTGATAATCTGCTCGGCATTGGCGCGGGCCTTGTCTTCGATCTGCTTGGCCTGCGCTTCGGCGCTGTCGATTCCGTCGCTTTTGATTTTGCTGATCAATTCTTCGATTTGTGAGGACATGAATAACTCCTGTATATGGTCAATAATTCTATTGCGCTTGCTGAGCCTGTTCGATTTGCTGTAAAATTTGCTGTGCGGCCTGAGCCGGATGCTCGGCTTTGACGATCGGACGTCCGACAACCAGAAAATCACTGCCGGCGCGAACCGCATCAAACGGTGTGGCCACACGTTTTTGATCACCGACATCCGCCCCCTGAGGACGAATTCCCGGCGTTACAATAACAAAATCGTCGCCGAACTCCGACCGGATCATCGCGGCTTCTTGACTGGATGCAACCACTCCATCCAGCCCGGATTTCTTGGCTAACGACGCTCTCTGTAAAACAAGATCCCGTATGTTATCTGTTTTGGCATCACTTGTCAAGACTGTAATCCCGACTAATAAAGTTTTCGTAACTCCAATTGTTTGAGCCTGTTTGACCGCTGCTCGAGCCGCGTATTCCATCATTTCCTGACCGCCCAGCGTGTGCAGGGTACACAGCAAAAGCCCTTTATTGGCCTCCAGCGGCTGCTGATTGTCATCGAGCACATCATGCATCTTAGACCCGAGATTGATAGCTGATGTGACCGCATTGGCCACGGTATTGGGAATGTCATGAAATTTCAGGTCCAGAAAGACCTCTTTCTGCTGCGCCAGAATGTAGCGAACCACCACCGGACCGCAGGCCGTAAACAGCTGACTTCCCACTTTAAATATATCGACATCGTTTTTGAGTTGATCGATCAGCCCGCGGGCCTGTTCAAACGTATCTACATCCAGCGCGACGATCAGTTTGGATTTTTTCATAGTTTCATTCACCATTGCTTAGCGCTTTACCTTCCCTCTTAGACTCTTGATGGTTTTGATCTTGTGACGTTTCATATAATCCTCGATCCCGTGAAGTACATCAAGCGGCGCGCGCGGGTTCACAAAGTTCATCGTTCCCACCGCCACCATGGTCGCCCCGGCGAGGATAAACTGCAGCGCGTCCTGTGCCGTCGCGATCCCGCCCATGGCAATGATCGGGATCCTGACCTTCTGGGCGGTTTGATAGACAAGATTGACTGCCAGCGGCCGGATCGCCGGACCGCTAAGCCCCCCCGTAAAATTACCTAGGACCGATTTCTGTTTCTCGACATCAATCACCATGCCGGTAAATGTATTGATCAGACTCAAACCGTCGGCCCCCGCGTCCTCGGCCGCCCGGGCGATCACCGTGATATCGGTCACATTCGGCGCCAGCTTGGCAATCACCGGGACATCCGCGATTTTTTTGACCATTTTGACAATTCGATAGGTGGCCTTGGGATCCTGAGCGACAAGACTTTTATGCCCGACGTTCGGACACGACAGATTAAGTTCCAACGCCGCAAAACCCCCGGCATCGGTAAATTTTCGGGCAATCGTCTGAAACTCTTTATCCGAGTGGCCCAACACACTGATAATCAGCGGGACACCAATCTTCTGAAAGCCGGGTAACTTTTGTTCAATGAATCCATCCGCCCCCGGATTCTCAATTCCGATCGCGTTAAGCATCCCCGACGGTGTTTCCACAATCCGGACCGGCGGATTTCCTTCCTGCGCCGGCAGTGTCACGGTCTTGGGTGTGATCGCGCCGAGCTTCTTGACCTCCTCGAGATCATAATATTTCTCGGCGTGACCAAATGTCCCGGAGGCCACGGTCACCGGATTCTTGAATTTGGCCTTGCCGATCTTGACTGATAAGTTTATTTCGCTCAATTGTTGAACCTATTTGAAAAATACAATTTTAATTCCGATGAGAATCAACGCGACCCCAAAAATCTTTTTTAAAACCGCCGCCGGCAAGTGCTGCACCAGATGCGCGCCGAGAAACGAGCCGACAATAAATCCGATAATCATAAACCCGGTGATATCCAACTTCAGGTTACCCGCCGCGTAGTAACGCCAGGCCGCGGCGAAAAATACCGGAACAGTTAACAAACCGACCACCGTTCCCTGAGCCTGATGCTGTGTCAGTCCCGCCACCATCACCAGCAACGGCACCATGACAGCGCCGCCACCCAATCCCAATCCTCCCCCGACAAAACCGCCGGCGAATCCAATCAATATGTAGGTCAGGACTGGCATAATTTTTTCCTATCGACGTCTAGTCAAAAATAATTTCCTGCAAATCAAACACCGGACCGTCGTAACAAACCGTCTTGAATCCATTGGTCGTCCGGATCGAACACCCCAAACAGGCACCAAGCGCACAGGCCATGATTTCTTCGCAGGCCGCCTGTCCTTTGAGTTTGTGCTTCCTGGCAAATTTCTGAACGGCCGCCATCATCGGCGTGGGACCGCAGGTGTAGACCATGGTGGTCTCGGGATCAAGGTTAATCTTGTCAAACAGCTCCGACACACGTCCGTGCGTCCCGACGCTGCCGTCATCCGTCGCCACATGAACCTTGCACCCATTCTCCTTGAATTCCTTCATCGGATAAACATGACCGCGCGTTCGCCCCCCGTATAGAACAATCATCTCCAATTTGCGCTTCTTTAAAACATCGGATAACACCATAAACGGCGCGATCCCGATGCCTCCTGCAATCATCACCACCTGCTTGATATTTTTATCGGGCAAATCAAACGGCGTCCCCACCGGACCCAGCACATCAATGTCGTCTCCCTTTTTCATCTGTGACATGATCGTTGTTCCCGGACCAACCGCCTCGTAAAAAACCTCAATGTAACGCTTATCGCGATACACACTAAACGGTCGACGGAAAAACGGTTCGTAACCGGAATTGGTACGGATATGGACAAACTGCCCGGGCTTGATTTTACCTTTCAGCGGCTTGGCATCAATACACAGCCGGTAAAATTTGGGACAGAGTTTTTCGTTGGATGCAACTTTGAAGATATTTTGAAGCTTGGCCATAGTGGGAAATATTATTCCTGACAGTGATTACAAAAAAATGTACTGCGTTGCGCCTGCACGATCCGCTGGATCGGTTGTTTACACGACGGGCATTGCCGGTCTTTGCGGCCGTAGACCTTGATCCGGCGCATAAAATTACCTTTTTGGCCGGACGAGTCACGGTAATTCCGCATGGATGTTCCACGACTCTCGACCGCTTCATTCAGAATCTTGACGATCGACCGGTGCAGCCGGCTGATTTGTTTCTGATTGAGCGTGTTGGCCCGCCGCTGCGGATGGATCCGGCTGGCATATAAAATTTCAGAGGCATATATATTCCCGATACCGGCAATAAAATGCTGGTCCATCAACAGTGTCTTGATCGGCGAAACCCGGCGACCGATCCGCTCGAAAAAATCATCAAGAGTAAAATCCGACTCCAGCGGTTCGGGTCCTATTGTAGTCAAATACGGGACCTCGTCAAGCCGGTCCACATAGTACAGCCAGCCGAAAAGTCTTTGGTCATTATAATTTAAATACTGACCGTTGGAAAGTCGGAAGACAACTTTCGTCTCGCTGGACTCCTGATTTACGCGTAATTGGGGCCCATACACAAAATAACCGGTCATTTTGACCTGAACGAACAAAAACCGGCCATTATCCAATTCGATAATAATCCCTTTCCCGCGTCGCCGCACCGCGCCAAACGTGACGCCCTTCATCCGTCGCGTAAAATGCGCGGCGGTCATATCTTTGAGAACTCGCGCGTCAAAGACACGGACCTGTTCAACCGTCAATCCTGGAATTTTCTCCCGCAGGTCCCGGGCCATGGTCTCAACTTCTGGTAATTCCGGCATTGTCTTCCTATGGTGTATTGATTAAGTGTTGTATCTCGGTCATACCTTTTCCATCGCCGGCCGCTGTATAGAGCTCCAGCGCCTCTTGCAAACTTTTTGCCGATTCATCCATGCGATCAAGCTTCCGATAGGCCAGCCCCATCTGATGATATGCTTCGGGAAACTTGAGCCGGCCCAAGGTGGAGCGTCTCAAATAATACAGCGCGTCATCATATTCACCCGCATCTATACTCTGAAGTCCAAGCCGCAAATACTCTTTCTGCACTTCATCCCGATAACGCATCATTTCCGCATAAGCCGCATCCGCTTGACGAGGCTGCCCGGTCTTTTCAAAGAGGATCATCATGTTTTGGTGAACCTGGGCCAAAAACGCAATATCCTTATATTTCTGACGTTGCTCAAATAGCCCGAGCGTCCGTCGGTAACTCTTGAACGCATCGTCATAACGTTCGGCCTTCTGATAGGCCGATCCCAGGGCAAAATGCGCGTATGGCTTAAGCGGTGATTTACGCGTTACATCTTCCCACAATGAAATCTCCGTCGCCCATACCCGGTTACGCTGGACCGTCAACACGCTCAACATCGCGATAATCAAGGCCAGCGCGATCCATACCGTTCTGGATAATTTGGGACGGGCAAAGATCACGCCTGAGATCGCCAGTACAAACCCCGGCATCGACAGGTAAAGTCGATGTTCCCAGATCACATACCGGATGGGAATCACACTTGATTCAACGGCCAAGGTGACAAAAAACCAGAACACGCCGATACACACCCAAGGATTGGATCGACGGCATTTCCAGCCCAAGTAAACAACGCCCAGCAGCACACACAATGAAATCCACGTCGCTCCGTCGAACAACCCCATTGATAAGGGAAAATCATAGTCCAGGTTTTGGCCCACCGGAATCAGCAGCAAACGGATATAGTGAACAATCACATTAAACTGCGTGAACAGGTAAATTTGGCTGGTGATCAATTCATGTGATCCGGCCCGTAACACCCGTGGCGCGAACACCGACGAAAGATCATAGTCCAGGGCGAGAAACACGGGAATGATCAGGAGAAATAACAAAGGCACATAACGCCCGAGATTACTCCCTTGTCGAACCGATGAAGTTCCGGCGGGGCTCCGCATTAAATACAACTCCAGAAAGACAATCACAATCGGAAGCGTGAAGACCGTCTCTTTGGTCAGCATCCCCAATAAGGCTGAAACACCGGCCAGCGCAAACCACCTACCGTATCGTCCGTCGGAACGCAGCCGTCCGCATAAATAGCTCGCCACCGATAACAGATAAAACATCGCCGCCAACGATGCCAGCCGCTGATAGATATATGTGACCGCCTGTGTCTGCACCGGATGAACCACAAACAACAACGCCGCAAACAAAGGCATCCACGCGGCATCCGATCCCGACGCGAGATTCCGCAGACGGGGAGCACGCCTCATCAAATTAACAATCCAAAAAACCAGACAGGCACTAATCAGATGGATCACAATATTCGTCAGGTGATACCCGACGACATTGGTCCCATGCAAAAAATAATTCAGCGCAAATGTCGCAAAACCCACGATGCGCGTCTTGTGCCCCACCGACCAGAACTTCTCCTGAGCCTCAGGATTCAACGGATCGGTAACGATCGAATTATTGAGAATAAAGGCATGGTCATCGAATTGAAACGCATTCTGCAGGGAATTGGCATAGACCATGCCGCCGATCATACAAATGATCAATACTTGAAGAAACGGATGACGCAGGATTACTCCTGAAGCGCTCTTATACATTCTTGAATTTTAACCTTGGCCTCTTGAACATCATTGACCTTGATCATGCCTTCGCGATCCCATCCGCCCAGATCGATGATCGGCCGTTTGTACACCAATCCATAAGATATCTCGGATGATGTTCCGTGACTTCCGGGCAGGGCCACGATGATATCCGCGCTGGCCGCGACACAGGCATTCCGGGCAAATCCGATGGTGGTAGGCAGGGCAATGTCAATATATTCGTTGGCATCCGACTTATCGACCCCCGGCAAGAGCCCGATGGTCGTTCCACCCGCCTCTTTACAACCGCGTGATGCCGCCAACATAACCCCCATCAAGCCCCCACAAACCAAAATCGCCCCCACCTCAGCGATAATTTTTCCAACATCATGGGCTAATTGATCCACTTCTAGGGTTGATTTAGATCCACCGATAACTGAAACCGTAATTTTCTGCTTGGACACTGATTACTCCTAAATCTGGCCATCCGCTCCCACGAGCCTTATTAAAAACAAATTATACACCACTTTAGTTTAATATTTAGTTCAATTGATGATATTGCACTCCACTATAAGTCAAAATAAACTTAATATATGGGATTTGATTGATTTCTGAGGGTTATCCACATATTGTATAAAACCTGTGTATAACCACAACATCTAGTGGAATTATTTGTCCTGAAATACGACTTTTCCACCATAGATAGTCGTCTTCACCCGCCCCACTAATTCGCGGCCGAAGAACGGGCTATTTTTGGATTTCGAGGCCGTATCCTCAACGGTCACGGTCCACACCTCATCCGGATCGACAATGGTGATATCAGCATCATACCCCTCTTTGATCACCCCTTTATTCTTGATGCCGGCGATCTCGGCCTGGCGCGTCGACATCTTATCCACCACCTCTTCCCAGCTCAAAACATTTTTCCGGATCAATTCCGTGTTCGTCAAGGCTAGAGAGGTTTCTAATCCGATAATTCCAAATGGAGCATTCTCAAAATCAACTTCCTTGTCTTCCTTGGAATGCGGCGCGTGGTCCGTCACAATCAGATCGATCGTTCCATCCTTCAATCCTTCTTTGACCGCCTCAACATCATCCGGCGTCCGTAGCGGAGGATTCATCTTTGTATTGGTATCAAACGACCGTACCTCATCATCCGTTAAAGTGAAATGATGCGGACAGGCCTCAGCGGTCACCGATATACCCTGTTTCTTGGCCTGACGGATCAATTCAATAGACCGTCGACAACTCATATGCGCGAAATGCACATGCCCGCCCAGATAATGGACCAGCTCAATATCCCGACTGACAATGATACTCTCTGAAATATACGGATCAGCCTTGATCCCCAACTGCGTCGACGTCACACCTTCGTTCATCGCCCCGCCGGCGCTGATCAATGGATCCTCACAATGCTGAATCAGCAGTATATCAACCATCTTGGAATACTCTAGAGCCCGACGCATCAACTGACTACTGACAACACTCTTACCATCGTCGGAGAGCGCCAGACAGCCCGCCTTTTTCAATTCAAACATATCCACCAGTTCTTGGTCTTTTTGTCCGCGCGTGATCGAGCCGATAGGAATCACATTGCACAATCCGACCCGGTTCACTTCTTTGAGCAAGCCCTCGACGACCATCGCGTTATCAATGACCGGTCGGGTATTAGGCATACACATCACCGTCGTGAAACCTCCTTTGACAGCCGATTGCGAACCTGTTTCGATCGTCTCTTTGTATTCCTGGCCCGGCTCACGGAAATGCACATGAATATCAATCAAGCCCGGCAGCACCAGCTTGCCCTTGGCATCAATGGTCTTTGTGGCCTTTACATCTGTGTTAGATCCAATAGCCTGAATCTTGCCTTTGTCTATAAAGATCGATTGCGGTTTGGTATTTTTCTTGTCCGCGTTGACAATAACCGCGTTGGTGATTAGCAATGACATACGTACCTCTATTCTTCTTTGGAGACGTCTTTGGTCCCTAATGTTAGATATAAAACCGCCATTCGAACAGCAACCCCGTTGGTGACCTGGTCCAAAATAACGGATCGCGCGCCGTCAGCCACTTCGCCCGATAACTCAACCCCCCGGTTCGTCGGCCCCGGATGCATGACCAGTACATCTTTCTTGGCCATTTTCAAACGATTGGCGTTAAACCCAAACGTCTTGGCATACTCACGGATCGACGACAAATAGTGTTCTTCCTGACGCTCCTTCTGAAGCCGCAACAACATAATCACATCCTGGTCCGGTATCACCGCGTCAATATCGTAACTGACCTTGACGCCCATCTGCTCGATACCGATAGGGATCAGCGTCGAGGGTCCGCAAACGGTGACTTCAGCCCCCAGCTTTGTCAACCCCACGATATTGGACCGCGCCACCCGCGAATGCAGAATGTCGCCGACAATCACAACTTTTTTTCCTTTGATCTCCCCCAATTTGTCTTTGATCGTAAACATATCCAGTAAGGCCTGCGTGGGATGGGACCGGCAGCCATCACCGGCATTGACGACCGACGCATTGAGATTCTCGGCGAGCTTATGCGGCACACCCGCAACCGAGTGTCGGACAATAATCAGATCAACATTCATGGCCTCGATGTTCTTGGCCATATCAACGATGGTTTCGCCCTTGCTTAATGAACTGCCCGATCCGGACATATTGATCGTATCCGCCGACAACCGCTTGGCCGCCAGCTCAAATGAACCGCGCGTCCTCGTCGAGGGCTCAAAAAATAACGACACAATCGTCTTTCCGCGCAGCGCCGGAACCTTCTTGACCTCCCGTGACGACACCTCCTTGAACGACTTGGCCGTTTCCAGCACGTGCTCTATTTCTTCAGCCGACAATGTCTGAAGGTCCAGCAAATCATGTTTTGACCATTTATCCATTTGCCCCCACCTTTTTTACGATCACTTCATCCGCCGCCTCGTCGGCCTCTTGTAAAATAACCCGAACGCTTTCGTTGGCCGCGGTGGGAATATTCTTCCCGACATAATCAGCACGAATCGGCAGCTCCCGGTGACCGCGATCAATTAACACCGCCAGCTGAATCTGGGCCGGACGCCCGAAATCCGTGATCGCGTCCAGCGCCGCACGGATCGTTCGCCCGGTATACAACACATCATCAACCAGGATCAGCTTCTTGCCTGAAATATCAAACTTAATCAATGTTTCATGCACCACCGGCTGTGACGACGCCAACGTCAGATCATCACGGTACAGCGTAATATCCAGGATGCCGACCGGTACCTTTTCACCCTCAATCTGCTCGATCAGCTGACTGATCCGCTCGGCCAGAAAGGCGCCGCGCGTGCGAATCCCTACAATACAAATCTCTCCAATACCTTTATTCTTCTCGAGAATTTCATGCGATATCCTTGTCAAAGCCCGCTTGATACTCTCGCTGTCCATGATTTTTCTTGGCATAACATCCTCTTTTGAAAATTCATAAAAAAAGACCCGCCCTTTTTCAAGACGAGTCTAACAGACTGAAATATTGATAGTTGTGTTGCTCATGTTCATTCCTTACCCGTCTCTCGGGACGGTGTTTAAAGGCGTTGATTTCATGAAATATAGCATTGCGCCGCGGCTTTGTCAAGTTTGCTGAATCGCGCGGCTATTTCTGCATCCGCATATTGAACAGCACAACGAACTCTCCACGCGGCTTATGACCGGAAAAATGTTCAAGCAATTCACTCGCCCGTCCGGACCGCACCTCCTGAAACTTCTTCGTCAATTCACGAATCACCACAACCCGCGGATCATTGAGCGTTGCGGCTATATCCTCCAATGACCTGGCAATCCTGTGCGGCGATTCATAGAAAATAACGGTTCGTTTTTCTTGGATATGCTCGGCCAGCTTTTTCCGTCGCCCGGCCGATTTGACCGGAAGAAATCCTTCGAAAATAAAGGCATCGCTCGGCAACCCCGACAACGACAACGCCGCGACAACCGCTGTGGCCCCGGGCACAACGTCCACGTCGATCCCATGCTCCATCGCCAGATTGATCAACCGATAGCCCGGATCACTGATACCCGGCGTTCCGGCATCACTGACCAGCGCCACGGACTTGCCGTTTTTCATCCACTCGATGATCTGATCGGCCTTACGCGATTTGTTGTGATCAAAGTAACTGGTTAATGTCGCTTCAATCTGATATTCAGCGAGTAATTTACGGGTATGACGGGTGTCTTCCGCGGCGATCACATCGACTGTCTGCAGGACTTCAACGGCCCGATACGTGATATCCTTGAGATTACCGATTGGCGTAGAAACGATGTATAGCATAAATGCCCTGAACTCCGTGAGCAAAAGAGGGGTCTACTCGACTGTGACTGACTTGGCCAAATTACGCGGCTGATCAACATCGCATCCGCGTTTGACCGATATATAGTAGGCAATCATCTGCATCGGCAGTACCGTTAATAACGGCGTCAGCAGATTATTGGTTTTAGGAACATAAATGGTGTGATGCACATGCTTCCGGATAGATTTATCACCTTCCGTGGCAATCGCAATAATATTCCCCTTGCGGGAACTGATCTCCTGAATATTGGAGATCATTTTTTCATATGTATCTGATTGGGTCGCGACACAA
Source organism: bacterium (assembly GCA_030429765.1). Classification (GTDB taxonomy): domain Bacteria; phylum Omnitrophota; class Gorgyraeia; order Zapsychrales; family Zapsychraceae; genus JAGOSC01. Next base: position 92,471 of record JAUIER010000006.1, read on the forward strand.
ACAACCGCCCGGTATTCGTCGATCAGCGCGATTGGACCGTGTTTCATTTCTCCGGCTGCATACCCCTCCGCCGGAATATAAGAAATCTCTTTCAATTTCAAAGCCCCTTCAAGGGCGGTTGGAAAATTGATATTCCGTCCCAAAAAGAGAAAGCAACCAAAGTGCGAATTAGCCTTGGCGATCCGGGCGATCGAATTTTTGTTAGCCAGGATCTTTTCGTATAACTTGGGGACTTGCTTGAGGTCTTTGATCAGACGCTTCATCTCTGCCGGCTTTAAATGCTGCTTGGCCGCGCCTAACTTGATCCCCAAAAGATACAGCATGCATAATTGCGCCGTGTACGCCTTGGTCGATGCCACGCCGATTTCCGGACCCGCATGCGTGTATAAAATCCCGTCGCTCTCGCGCGCCAATGACGAACCGATCACATTGCAGATTGAAATCACCTTGGCTCCGCGTTTGCGAGCTTCACGAATCGCGGCTAATGTATCGGCCGTCTCACCGGATTGGCTGATCGCAAGGATCAAGGTATTCTTATCAACGATTGGATTACGGTAACGGAACTCACTGGCCGCGTCCACCGTGACCGGAACCGAAGCCAAAGATTCAATGATATATTTGCCGACCATGCCGGCATGATATGCGGTACCACACGCCACAACCGTGATGTTCTTGATCGCCTTGATCTGCTTATCGGTGAGACCAATGCCCTCCAATGAGATCGCATCCTTCTTGATGCGCGCGTTGAGCATCTGCTTAAGCACATCCGGCTGCTCATGCATTTCTTTGAGCATAAAATGCGCGTAACCGCCCTTGGCCACAGCGTCGAGTTTGAAAGTGACACGGTCAATCTTGGGTCGAACTTTTTGACCGTTAAATTTGAAAACATCAACATTGTCTGTCGTCAAGACGGCAAGCTCTTCGTCCTTGAGATAAATGACGCGCTTGGTGTGCTCCAGGATAGCCGGCACGTCCGAGGCGATATAGTTTTCCGACTTACCTATCCCGATAATCAGCGGAGATCCCACACGGGCCGCAACCAATTCATCGGGATGATCCAGCGAAATTACGCCCAGCGCAAACGCACCCTTAAGGTCTTTGATGGCGCGAATCACGGCCGCCTTTAAATCGTTTTTGTAATATTCACTAATCAGGTGAGCCACAACTTCCGAGTCGGTCTCCGACTTGAATTTGTGTCCGCGTTTTTTGAGCTTGTCCCGCAACAGCTCATAGTTTTCGATAATACCATTGTGCACGATGGAGATCCGGCCGGTATTATCACTGTGTGGGTGAGCGTTGACTTTGTTGGGAGCCCCGTGTGTGGCCCATCGTGTATGTGAAATACCCAATGAACTTTCGGGAATCGGTTGAGACTTGACGAGTTTTTCCAGATTTGCAATCTTTCCGTCTGTTTTACGCAAAACGATCTTACCGTTTAACATTGACGGGATCAGCCCGACACCAGACGAATCATACCCTCTATATTCTAATCTTTTCAGCCCGCCGATCAGGACCGGATAGGCCTGACCTTTTCCTACGTATCCAATAATTCCGCACATGATAATTTACAAATAATTTCGAAACGATTACTTCGCTTCTTTGTTAGCTTCCACAGGACGAATGTTAATAACAGTGACAACTTTCTTAAAACTGTTTTTCTTTCGTGTAAAATAAACTTCACCATCACATTTCGCCGTCAAATGCATCTTTCCAACGACATTCAACCCCGGCTTCCATCGATGTCCTTCGCGCGTTAAAACCGTTCCCGCTGTGACTTTCTGACCGCCGCTCACCTTGACGCCGCGCGTTTCTTTGTAGTATTTGTGGGTTAAACCACCGACTCTTACCATAACATCCTCCAAAAACTTAATTTGTCGATATTGTGTTTCAATTTACAGTCCAGCAAGTATATATGAAAACGCTGAAATAATCAAACAAAATCCTACGCCCTGGGTCAGAACGTAGGATTTGTTTAAATAATTGCTATGTAATGGCTTACTTCGCCAAAATGGCGTCAATCTCAGCCTTGAGCGCGTCAAACGTGCGGGCCGAGGTGTTTTTCCCGTTGATGAAGAACGTCGGCGTCCCTCGAACTCCGATTTTGGCCCCCAACTGCATGTCCTGCTGGATCATCTGATCATACTTGGCGTCGTTGTTTTTGAGGTCACTTTCGAATTTCTCCATATTTAACCCTAACTCCTGGGCGGTTTTACGATAGAATTCGTCATTCAGGTTGCGCCCGTTGGCGATGAGCTTGTTGACCATGGCCTCATATTGGCCCTGTTCGGCCGCGGCCAGGGCCGCCTTGGCCGCCGGCTTGGCGTTTGGATGGAAATTCAACGGAAAATTCTTCACGAGATACCGCACGTCGTTGGGATAGGCCTTCAAAGCCTCCAGGATCGGCGGATGAAAACGGGCACAGAACGGACATTCAAAATCCACAAACTCGGTGATCGTGACCTTGGCTGATTGATTACCGATAATAGGCGTATGCGCGACCGGGATTTCATGGATTGTATTTGGATCTGGCGCCGGCGGTTGCTGTCGCTGTGCCGGGGCGGCTGCCGTCGGAGCGGCATTGACCTTTGCCTCCAAAACCTTCAGGCGTGCTTCAAGCGTGTTGACCCGCGCCAACACCGCGTTGAGCTGACTATTGTCTGAATCATCGAGCTTAGCTTCCAATCTGTTTTGCCCTTGAAGAATCGCGGCCTGCTGATCCATCAGCTGTTGTAAGCCCGATCCGCTGTTCTGCTTGGACATGATTCCCATACCCACCAACACGATAATGATGACAAGTAGAACCGTCGTAAAGATTTTGTTATCCATTAGACTCTCCTCATGTTTTGATTTGGTTCCGGATATCTTCCTATGATAAGTAAAATATCAACAAAAGCAAGAAAAAATTTATTCACTGAAAAATGTAACTGTATGAAAATATGTATTTTATAGCGCAATACGTCCGTACTTGGACACGATGTGCTTGATGTCGTCCCAGCGCTTTGGACAGCCGAACACGGCGATAATCAGCGTACTGTCGCCTTTCTGCAATGTCCCGACAAAACAGGCCCCGGCCGCCCGGGTGTATCCTGTCTTGCCGTAGATATTTCGTTTCCATCCCTTAAAGAGGATTTTGTTGTGACTCTTCAACGTATGCTTGGTGCCGCCCTTGCTGTAGATCACATGGCGTTTTTTCTTGATGGCCTGACGGAAGAATTTGTACTTCAGGGCTTCGCGGAATATCAGGTACATGTCATAGGCGGTGGTGTACTGCTTGACATTTTTTGTAGGCAATCCGTTGGAATTGGCAAACTTGGTGTGATTGGCGCCGATTTCCTTGGCGCGCTTGTTCATGTCCTTGACAAACTGTTTTTCTGATCCGGACACAGCCTCGGCCAACACCACGCTGGCGTCATTAGCCGACTTTAACAGGATGGCGTATAACAGATCCCGGACCTTGTATTTGGCTCCCTGCTTCAGATACAGCTTGGTCGGTTGCGGCAACGTCGCCTTTCGACTGACAGTCACATACGAATCCAACGGCAGCCGCTCGATAACCATCAGCGCCGTCATGACCTTGGTGGTTGACGCCGGCAGCACGCGCTTATGCACGTCTTTACCGTACAATCGCTTGACCTTGGTCCGGTCGGAAAAAATAACGGCATTGCAGGTCACCCGGTACTTGGCCGTGGCATCCAGCGGGATCAAGAACACCAGGACAATCAGCAAGACCGCACAAAGTCGTCGAATTATTTTGGAACCTATCATCTCTTGTTATGGTCGATTGGCCGTTATAATGACGGAAAAAATTCTAACAGTTAATTCGTATCGATAATGGCCTTGTGCACAGCGTCGAGCGCAACATTAATTCCCGGTGTGGGAAAGAACTGCTGGCCTTCCATCTTACACATTCGCCAGAATTTCTTGTCTTGACGGATCATAATCCAGAAGTTCTGCATCAGCTGCTGTTCGTGCACGATGACCCGCAACAGCATCAACTTCTGCTCAGGGTCATAAAACCTGTCTTTGAGGACAACCGCCACTTCACCTTTCAAATTTTCAAACTCAAACTTATCGGGATCAAAATGTTCGATACGATATGATTTCAATTCAACATCCTCATGTAAGCGATAGGAAACATGTTCGTTTTTCTTGAATCGCAGCTCAAAAAACTCTTCCTGACCTTCCTCAATCCATTTCCGTTCAAACTTAGTATCAAACTGCGGCTTGATTTCATCGGACTGGATCTCAAACCAGCGCGGATCATGCTGTTCCTGAACCCACTGAAAGTACGCATAGTCGTCAGTCACAATCTGCAATTCAGATCCGTCTTTTAAGCGGTTGTTTAATAAGCCTAAAAATTGTTCGGAAAACAATCGATGTTTGACATGCGATTTCTTGGGCCATGGACACGGAAACAAACTATAGATATGATCAATGCTTCGATCGACGAAGAACCGTTCAAAGGCCACATTGGCATCCACCCGCAGGATTCGGATATTGTCCTGCGATCCTCCCAGGACGGAATCCCGTCCGATGGCCTTGACCGTCTTGAATATCCGTTCCCAATGAAACTCAATCCCCACAAAATTATGATCCGGGAATTCCAGGGCCTTACGCATCAGCACCTCGCCCATCCCAAACCCGATCTCCACCACCAGCGGGGCTTCGCGGTCAAAAACCTGCGCCCAATCGATGGGACGATCGACGGCGTAATAATTCAAAAGCGGTCTTAAAGAACAAATCCGGGCCTTCATCCTACATACTTTTCAGACTGTCAAAAAAGTCCCAGCCCTTGCCCAGCATAAGATTATCCTTGAAAATCACCGGCGTCAATTCGTCGTTCGTGATCTGCCCGTCGGAATTATTAATCTTGGTCACATAGTAAACGACCAGATGCTGAACTCCGCCGGCTTCGAGCATCTCGATCTGATAGGGATTTCGAAGCCCGACCGCGCCAAATGACTCGGCCGCTTCATCACCCTGCTGAAATCCGATCTTGACCTGATCGCCCATTAACGCCATCACTTCCTGATATGTCATCCCTTCCTTGACCTGATCAATACTGGTCAGACTTTGCCGGGGAGCGGGCGGTTGACGCAAGGCCTCGGGAACATAGCCGTAGTCGCCCTCCTGAACCGTTGAACAGCCCACCAACAACAACCCCAAACAGACAAATAGAATATTTTTCATAGGAACTCCCGCTTTTTTGGATTGAATGTGGGAGTATTCTAACCGAAAACAAATCCTCAGACAAGGGAATTTGGTAAATGAATTGGTCAAACGTGGAAAAATCTGTTATCATTGCCGTCTCTGGTGAATATGTTCCCGGAGGCTAACACATATCGAGGATTCAGGAAAATGTTTGAACAATTTGTGCTTGGCGCTGTCCAGGGATTCGCCGAATGGCTTCCGGTCAGTTCCGAGGGAATGATCATCTTAACCAAGAAAAATCTGCTGCATTCAACGGACACCTTCGGTGAATCAATCCGTCAGGCTCTGTTTCTGCATCTAGGGACCTTTCTGGCGGCGTTCATCTATTTTTTCAAGGACGTGATCATCCTCATCAAAGGCCTGTTCGCCTTTAAATCCCAAAGCATCGAGACACGCAACACCATCATCTTTCTGTTTGTGGCCACTTTTGTCAGCGGATTGCTGGGACTCGCTCTGTTGAAGGGGGTCGGAAATATGGCCGATCAGTTTGACTCCAACGGACGGATCATCACCGGACTCATCGGATTTCTCTTGATCGGAACTGGACTATTGGAACTTCGGGCCAAGCACAGCGGTCACCGCTTCCTCAACAACATAACCCTGACGGATGGGCTATTGCTGGGTATCGCCCAGGGATTTGCCGCGCTACCCGGATTCAGCCGCTCAGGACTGACCGTCTCGGCGCTGTTATTACGTAAATTTGATAAGGCCTGCGCCTTGAAATTGAGTTTCCTGATGAGCCTGCCGATAGTATTGGCCGGAAATATCGTGCTGCACGCATCCGAATTACATTTTTCAATGGAAGGATTGGTGGGATTGGCCTCGGCCTTTGTCTTTGGATTGGCCACCATTCATATTCTGCTTAAAGTGGCGGAAAAGATCAACTTCGGGATCTTTGTGCTGCTGTTTGGAATCATCACCATCATCTCCTGCTTTATCTAACCGCGCACCCAGGGCGCCAACGCCACCGAAACCGCCGTCTCCACCTTCAATATCCGTTGGCCCAGCGACATCATTTGAAATCCCCGATCCACAAATTGATCCAACTCAAAATCAATCCATCCTCCCTCCGGCCCGATGGCCAGGACAGCCGGCTCGTTTGATACCACACTGTTATCGTCCGTCGCTGATGGATGTGCCAGGTAACAGGATCGCTTCTCCGCTAAGGCGGGCAATTGATCCTCAACAAAGGGCTTGAACCGCCGGTGCAGTTGGACTCGTGGCATGACGGTATCTTTGGCCTGCTCCAATCCTAACGTCAATTGCTCACCCATATGATCCTCCGACAAGACCGGACTCGACCAGTAACTTTTTTCCACACGCCGTGAATGGATCAGATGAATATCCTTGACGCCCAGGGTGGTCACCGACCTCAGTAAACGGCTCAGCACGATCGGTCGAGGCAAGGCCAGCACCAGTATGGCCGGATTTGGCAAGGGCGGCTCCCGGTCCAGCTGAATTTCCAGTTCTACACCTTCAGATGGAAACGCGATGATCCTGGCCGTCCCCAATTGACCATTGAGCTCTCCGACCTGCAGCTCGTCATCGATTTCTGATTTGAGAATCCCCCGAATGTGTTCGGCCCGCCGGCCCGTTATCACAAGCCGATTATCCGCCGTTTTTTCATCCGCGTGGAATAATAAAATATTCATCGTTCAATTTTTTTCTGTACTGATTCGATTATGTGTAATCACTGACTCCACCATCGCCCAAAATTCAATTTTCCCGGGTGGCATTCTATCAAAGCCTCAAACATAAATCCAGACCACCAGACCAAAACCCACGGATTGGACACGGTTCAAAACCCCTGAAAAAACGAGATTTAGCCGTCTGATTGAATCGCTGTTTGACACGCCGTCCTCGATTTTTTGGGACCAGCCCCACCCTCAAAATCATGGATTTTACCTCCCGCGCCGCGTCCGGACGAATTGGCGTAAATGCTTGAATAACTGCATTTACGGCAAAAAACAGTTGCGTTTAGGGTTTGATGCGCCCGATATATATTGTATACTTTTTTTAGTGTTCAGAAACATGATAACCTGTTAAGGAGTCATTGTGGGAACTAAAATTGGAATCGGATTCAGTCGGGATATTGATACCGCGACGGCCGCCCAAAATGCTGCTATCTCATCCTCGAAGTCACTCGCCTCTAAAGACGTGCATTTGGCCATTGTGTTCAGCAGTATACACTATGATCCTCAGACAACAATTCCGATCATACAGCAAACGTTAAATTGTCAGCGGCTCATCGGTGCATCAACGGCAGGGATCATCCTGCAACATTCGATTGAGACGCGGGGAATTGGTATTCTTACCATCACTTCCGACGAAATGAATTTTGGAACGTCGTGTGTCGTGGACGCCCTGAGCGGAAATCCGATACAAGTGGGGACTAGCCTGGCCAACGAAGCGATCTCGGATTTTGGACAGCATGCGCGCCAGGCCTTCTTGTTCTTTATGGATTCCGAGCTTCACATCACCTCCGAATTTCTGAATGGTCTACAGCAGGTTTACGGAAATGTCTTTCCGATCATCGGAGCCGGCTGCTCCGACGACTTTCACTACGAGAAAACCTTTCAAATCCTCAACGGCAATATCTATGAACATAGCGTTACCGGGCTGTTGATGGGTGGTCAGATGACAGTCGGCGCCGCTACCCGTCATGGGTGGCGACCGCTGGGGAAACCGCGTATCATCACCGCCGTGGAACATAACGTTATCAAAAGCATTGACGGGAAAAAAGCCTCGCATCTATATGACGAATTCTTTGGCGAATACGCCGATGATTTGCGTTCTCAGAAACTCGGACGCATGGCGATACTCTATCCGTTGGGCATCGACGTCGAAGGAAGCAATGAGTATCTCCTGCGAAATACGGTGGATATTACATCTGAGGGGGATATCATCTGTCAGGGAGACCTGCTGGAAGGTTCTGAAGTTCACGTCATGATCGGCAATAAAAATTCATGCAAGGCGGCCGTGCGGGAAGCGGCCATTGAGGCGCAAAAAAGTCTATTGGGACGCCCCGCCAAACTGGTCCTGGTGATCGAGTGTCTGTCACGGTTGAAACTATTCGGCCGGGCCGCCTTTGATGAGATAAAAATTATCAAGGATGTCTTCGGAGGGGACACGCCAATTTTCGGAATGTACTCCAACGGTGAAGTTTGCCCGCTAAAAACAGAGGAACGATTCAAACGACCGCATCATCAAAATGAAAGCGTGGTCGTTCTGGCGATAGGATAAGCTATGGAATTTTCACTGATCAGTTTGATTATCTTTGTCATTGTCGGCTTTCTTGTGCTGAGCATCCTGCTTTACCTCATCAATGCCAAAAGCAGACGGATCAACCAGTATGCTCTGGCCCTGGCCAAGCTCAAACGATCGTTCAATGAACTCGACGAACAGGCCAAGCTGATTGTCCAGACCGACCTCGAGTTAAACAAGGCCCAGGAAGAATCCGATAAAAGGCTGAATAGTCTGGAAGCCCTGCATAAGATCAGCCGGTTGATCAGCACGACTCTTGATGAAAGTGAAATCTTCCACCGATTAGACCAGGCATTTTCAACCGACATCGATTTTGAACGCGGCGTCGTCCTGATCCTTGATGACAAAAAGCAACTGCAAATCCAGGTTAAACACGGCTATTCGCAGGATGGCGCGAATTTCATGCTGAATCAGCTGCAGAAGGATAACAACCTGATGCAGGCCTTAATGGAGGGCAATACGTTCTCCTCCGCCAACTGCCCGCTTCAGCGCCGTGAAACCATCAAGCAGATCTTTAACACCGGACACTTTGTCATCGCGCCGATCCTGACCCAGGTCGGATTTATCGGAGTTGTTTTCGTGGGGAATCAATCCAACGTATCCCCGATCACCGACGGGGACGAAGAATTGATCTCCATCCTGGCCAGTCAGATCGGTCAGACGCTTGAAAACGCGCGTCTGTTTGAAGAGGTTTACAAATCATCTCAAGCCCTTGAGTCAAAGGTCACGGAACGAACCAAACAGCTGCAGGATGCCCTGGTCGAAGTACAGAATATCAGCAAGACCAAGTCAGACTTTATCTCGGCGGTTTCCCATGAGCTGCGCACACCGCTCACGTCGATCAAAGGCTACGCCGCGATTCTGATGGACGGTAAACTCGGTGACATTCCGCCTCAGGTCAAGGAGCGTTTGGGTAAAATCAATACCCATTCGGATAACCTGGTGGGACTGATCAACGACCTGCTGGATATCTCACGGATCGAGTCCGGCCGTGTGGAAATGAGCTTTGGACGCTGCCGGCTGGATTCACTCATTGAAAATGTCCACGACCTGCTAACACCGCAGATGCGCGACAAGAACATCGACTGGCAAACTGATCTCGACGCGTCGATGCCGGATATGTTCCTCGACAGCAGTCAGATTGAACGTGTATTTATCAATCTCGTCGGTAATGCTATTAAATTTACCCCGATTAAGGGAACGATCACCGTCAGCGCCCATCTCAAAGACAATGTCATGCAGGTGCAGGTCACCGATACAGGGATCGGTATTCCGGAGGAGGATATCCGCCGATTGTTTGACGAATTCTACCGGGTCGAAAATGAGATCAACCAGAACGTCAAGGGTACCGGTCTGGGACTGCCACTAGCCAAGAAGCTTGTCGAGGCCCATGGCGGTGAGATGTGGATCACTAGTGTGGTTAAGGAAGGAACGACGTTCCATTTCACCCTGCCGGTCAAAACAGAAGAGGATATTTTAAGAGAACGTGAAGAGCGTGAAAAGGCGCAGAAAAAATAAACGATTAAATCAAACAGATGTTCAACATACAAACAAGTGAGTAAATCATGAGCAAGCCAAAAATTCTAACCGTTGATGACGACCCGGACATTCTCGATGTCCTTGAACTGACGCTGTCGGAACTCTATGAAGTCAGTCAGGCCAACAACGGCAAACAGGGATTGGAAGTCGTCCAGCAGTTCATGCCGGATTTGATCATCTGTGATTATATGATGCCCATCATGAACGGCCGGGAATTCTGTAAGGCGTTGAAAAAGGATATTCTGCTGCGTCATGTACCGGTGATCATGCTGACCGGTAAAGGTGAAACGCAGGATCGAATCGGCGGGATTGAGGCCGGTGTCGACGACTATATGGTCAAACCCTTCGCGCCCGACGAATTGCTGGCGCGCATCAAGATGATACTACGCCGGACCATCGACAGTCTCGACGCCAATCCTTTGACTCACTTGCCCGGCAATACGTCGATCATGGAAGAAATTCAGGTACACATCGACAGCGGGAAGAAGTTTGCCGTTGGCTATGCCGATCTCGATAAATTCAAGGTCTACAACGATAGCTATGGATTTGAGAAAGGCGACATGGTCATCCGCTCGCTCGCCCGGGTACTGCTGAAATGCGTGCGTGAAAAGGCCGGGGCTGATGCGTTTGTCGGCCACATCGGCGGTGACGACTTCGTATTTATCACGGACGACAGCATCATGGATGAGATCTGCAAGAGCATTATTGAGGCCTTTGATAAAATCGTCCCAAGCTTCTATAACACGGCGGATCTTGAACGCGGATTTATCACCGGCAAAGACCGTCAGGGCAACGAACAGAATTTCGGATTGATTGCGGTATCGATTGGAATTGTGTCGAATGTGAATCAGGAAATCTCACACGTGGCGCAGATCGGTGAAATTGGGGCGGAGCTCAAGAAATTTGCGAAAAGTACGGAAGGAAGTAATTATGTGCGGGATCAGCGGGGCCGGGAACGTTAGCATCCGCCGCAGTCATCGCAGCAGCTTTCATTATCTTCGGCAATGGTATTGTCGCACACCCCATCACCGCAGTCCGGCGGACGGCCGAATATGGCATTGGCCGATTTATCAAAATAAATATTGGCAGAATTATAGACCCGTGGCAACTGGGACGGAAGGGCTATCAGGACCACCCCGATGACAATGGCCATCAGGAGCATGTATTCCACGGCTGTTTGAGCTTTTTTAACGCGTTTTAGCATATTTGATCCTCACCCTTAAGTTTACCACGATCACCCTAAACTCTTCAAATATTTTACCACATCACGCGGTTTTTCCGAACCAAAGAAATAACTGGCATTGGCCAGCACATTGGCCCCGGCTTTGACGGCTTCGGGGGCGGTGTGTTCATTGACACCGCCATCGATGGCAATATCTCCCTTGAAGGACTGACGTAATTCAACGATCTTGGACAGGACAGACGGCATGAATTTCTGCTTGGCAAAGCCAGGATTGACCGACATGATCAGGATCCCGTCCAGGTCCCCCTCCACGCCGCCCAGACAGGCCGGCGTCCCGGGATTGAGTACCATCACGGCCGCGGCGCCCTTGCTTTTGATGCGTTTGATGTCCTGGTGGGCCTGCTGGATGTTGATCGAATCGACCTCTTTGGGAAATTCCCCGTAGTTCTGACACCCCTCACGCCGCTGGCCGTAACATTCGGCATGAATCGAGATGACATCGGCCCCGCAGTCAATAAACTCATCGATATACGTCCACGGATTTTCGATCATCAAATGGGTTTCGATCGGTAATTTGGTAATCGGCCGGATCGCCTCAACAATCACCTGCCCGATACTGATATTCGGCACAAAGTGACCGTCCATCACATCCACGTGGATCATATCCACACCGGCATCTTCACACTTTTTAATCTCATCTCCGAGCCGGGTAAAATCGGCACACAGGATACTGGCAGCGACCTTGATGTCTGGCACAATGATTCCTTGTTTGCTGTAGGGTTAGAGAAAAATATAATGCGCGAGAGTGGACTTGAACCACCACGGCCATAAGGCCACAAGCCCCTCAAGCTTGCGCGTCTACCAATTTCGCCACTCGCGCTTATATTTTCTGTATTCTATGCTGAAATCTTTCGTCGGACAACGCTATTTTGCGGTCTCTTTCGCCCGTAATGCCGCCGCCACAAAATCCCGGAACAATGGATGCGCATTGTCCGGTTTGGACTTAAATTCCGGATGAAACTGGCATGCCACAAACCACGGATGGGACGGTAATTCCACCACCTCGACTAGTCCATGCTGCGTATTCTTTCCGGCGAACAACATTCCTTGCTCCGCAAACTGATCCTTGTACGCGTTATTAAATTCGTAACGGTGACGATGTCGCTCCGATATATTATCCTTGCCGTAGGCCTGATAGGCCAATGATTTTTTGGACAGCTTGCAAGGATACGCGCCCAATCGCATCGACGCGCCGAGATTTTTGACATTTTTCTGCTCTTCGATCAGGGCAATCACCGGATGTTTGGTGTTCTTGTTGAACTCGGTGGAATGAGCCCCTTTCAGCCCGCAGACATTCCGTGCAAACTCGATGCATGCGATCTGCATCCCCAAACAAATCCCGAAATATGGAACTCCGTTTTCTCTGGCAAACTGCACGGCCTTGACCTTGCCCTCGATGCCGCGATCGCCAAATCCGCCCGGGATCAGGATACCCTGCACGGATTCCATCTGTTTACCGCGCTTCTTCTTTTCCAGATCCTCGGAATCAATCTTGACGATATTAACCCGTGTGTCATTCGCGATTCCGCCATGGACCAACGCTTCATAAATAGACTTGTACGCGTCGGGCAATGCGATATACTTCCCGACGACAGCGATCTTGACCTCATGGGCCGGACTCTTCACCCGCTTGACCACAAAGTTACGCCAATCCTTAATGTCCTTGTCACTCTTCTTGATGTTGAGCTTCTTTAAAATCAGATTGTCTAAACCTTCTTTCTTCAGCATCAAGGGCACTTCATAAATATGCTTGGCATCCGCCGCTTCGACAACCGAATCATGGTCCACATTACAGAACAAAGCGATCTTGTCGCGTTGCTCTTTGGTAATGCGTTTTTCCGTCCGGCACAGCAATATGTCCGGCGAAATACCAATCTCACGTAACCGTCCCACGCTGTGCTGTGTGGGTTTGGTCTTGTGCTCGCCAGCCGCTTTAATGAACGGCAACAGCGTCACATGAATATTAAGCGCGTAATTTTCACCGACTTCCCATCGGAACTGTCGAATCGCCTCCAAAAACGGCAGGCTCTCGATATCCCCCACCGTCCCGCCGATCTCGACAATCGTAACATCCACATCCTTTTCTTTAGCCACCTTCTTAATGCTGCGTTTGATCTCATCGGTGATGTGCGGGATGATCTGAACGGTCTTTCCTAAATAATCACCGCGGCGTTCTTTGGCGATCACGTTGTAATAAATCTTGCCGGTGGTGATATTGCTGTCCTTGGTGATATGGGCATTGGTAAAACGCTCATAGTGTCCCAGATCCAAATCTGTCTCGGCCCCGTCGTCCGTCACATACACCTCTCCATGCTGAAACGGATTCATCGTCCCGGGATCAACATTGAGATACGGATCACACTTGATGATTGTTGTCTTGAGCCCGCGGGCCTCGAGTAATTTGCCGATTGATGCGGCGGAAATCCCCTTCCCCAAACTCGAAACAACTCCACCTGTTACAAAAATAAACTTTGCCATAAATTAGATTGACCTATTGCTGTTCCAAAAGATACTTGCTCTTATTTGTCGGCGGTGTTACCGGATAATTTCCGGTGAAACACGCGTCGCAGAAATCGCCCGATTCCTTCATGACTTTATGCAGGCCTTCCACGCTCAGATACTTGAGTGAATCCACCTGAATAAACTCGGCAATCTCGTCTACACTTTTGTTGGCCGCGATCAGTTCTTTGGGATCCGGAAAGTCTATCCCGTAAAAACACGGGCTTTTGATCGGCGGGCAACTGATCCGCATGTGAATTTCCTTGGCGCCGGCTTTACGTAACGCCTCGACACGCCCTCGTGACGTTGTCCCTCGAACAATTGAATCCTCAACGACAACAATCTTTTTTCCTTCCAACACACTATGTATCGGGTTCAGTTTGATCTTGACCCGCAAATCCCTAAGTAACTGTGTAGGCTGAATGAAGGTGCGTCCAATATAGTGATTCCGGATAATCCCGACTTCATACGGTAGACTTAGTTCGTTGGCATAGCCCAACGCGGCGTAATTGCCGGAATCCGGAATCGACATGACAAAGTCGGCATCCGTCACCGGAAATTCCTGAGCCAATTGAGCCCCGAGTCGTTTGCGGACCTGATAGATATTGTCGCCAAATATGTCACTGTCCGGACGGGCGAAATAAATATTCTCAAAAATACAATGGCTTTTCTTCTGTGCAGCTTGATCGGGCATGAACACCGATTTGATCTCCGATCCCCGGATAAACACGATCTCTCCCGGTTCGATCTCACGCTCAAAGCTCGCGCCGATCAGATCCAGCGCGCAGCTTTCACTGGCCAGCATATATGTCCCGTCGATCTTGCCCAGACACAACGGCCTGAACCCTTGCGGATCTCTCGCCCCGACGATTAAATCTTCAACCAGAAAAACAAGCGAATAAGCCCCCTCGAGTTCTCCCAACACCTTGACAAATGAATCTTCAATATTCCCATTACTCTCGCGGGCCAGCAAATGGATGATGATTTCCGAGTCCATCGTCGTCTGAAAAATTGATCCGGCCTCTTCCAACCGATTGTACAGCGTTTCGGTATTGGTCAAATTCCCATTATGCGCGATCGAGATCGGCTTACCTTTATGTGTGACAATAAACGGCTGGATATTCTTTTGATTGCTCGACCCGGTCGTGGAATACCGGCAATGCCCAATCGCCGAATCACCGCGTAGTTCCGTAATGGCCCGTTCATCAAACGCGTCCGCCACGAGGCCCGGCTGCTTCTTAATGTGCATGGAACGTCCGTCATACGACGCGATTCCCGCCGCTTCCTCGCCGCGATGCTGCAACGCGTACAAACCGGAATAGGCAATTTGAGCGGCATCCTTGTGTTTAGAAACTCCAATAACTCCGCACATCTACAGCCCCCTCCGGTTGAATAGAGATAAATTTAAACCATGTAACTGGATCATGTTCATAGATTCGATCGAAAATTACGACGCCAACACTTGACCTGTCCCGTTGGGCTGCCGTTGGTTTTTATAATATTCCTGTAACGACTGAACCGTAAATTTCTTTTCCTTGGCCGCTTCCATCGCCTGCACCGCCGCCCAGGCTCCCTGCAATGTTGTAATACAGGATACGTTGTGAAGGATCGCCGCCGCGCGGATGGAGCGCATATCATACTGACTGCTCTCATCAGACGGAGTATTGATAATCAATTCAATTTGGCTATCCTTAATAAGAGTCATCAGGTTCGGCAACGGCTGTTTACCCTGATCATACCGTTTGATTTCCTCGACGGTAACCCCATTCGCCTGAAGGACCCGCGCCGTCCCCGGTGTGGATACCAACTCAAAACCAAATTCCATCAAACGCTTGGCCACAAAGATGACGCCACGTTTGTCTTCATCGCGGACACTGATAAAAATCTTTCCCTGCTTGGGTAACGCGGACCCGGCTGATACCTGCGACTTGGCAAACGCCTCCCCGTAGCGCGTGGCAATCCCCATCACCTCACCGGTTGATTTCATCTCGGGACCGAGAACGATATCAACTCCTGAAAATTTTGAGAACGGTAACACCGATTCCTTGACCGCAAAGTGTTTGAGCTCAGTAATGATATTGTACGGAACGTCCAGCTCATCCAGCGACTGGCCGGCCATCACCCGCGCCGCCATCTTGGCCAACGGAACACCCGTCGCCTTACTGACAAACGGCGTGGTGCGTGACGCGCGCGGATTAACCTCCAGCACAAAGATCTTACGCCCTTTGATGGCAAACTGGATATTTAACAGCCCCACGACTTTCAACGCCTTGGCGATGCGTCCGGTCATATCCTTGATCGTATTGATCAAATCAGCACTGATCGTCGTCGGGGGTAATGTACAGGCCGAATCTCCGGAGTGAATTCCGGCATTTTCGATGTGCTCCATAATCCCGGCGACAAATGTTTTGTTCCCGTCGCAAATAGCGTCGACATCAATCTCAACCGCATCATTCAAAAACTGATCGATCAGGATCGGATGTCCCTGCGAAACATCCTTAGCCTCGTCAATAAAGCTCAGCAAAGATTCCTTATCATAAACAATCTTCATCGCCCGTCCGCCCAACACGTACGACGGCCGCGCCAATACCGGATATCCGATCTGCGAGGCAATCTCAACGGCCTCTTCGGCTGATTTGGCTGAACCATTAGCCGGCTGATTGACCTTAAGTGACTCCATCAATTCCGAAAACTTTTCCCGGTCTTCCGCCAGATCTATCGAATTGACCGATGTCCCGATGATCGGCACTCCGGCCGCGTCAAGCTGATGCGCGAGATTCAGCGGTGTCTGCCCGCCGAACTGAACAATCACACCGTCGGGCTTCTCGACATCGATAATATTCATCACATCTTCAAATGTCAGCGGTTCAAAATACAGACGGTCAGAGATATCGTAATCTGTCGACACGGTTTCAGGATTCGAATTCACCATAATGGTCTCGTATCCCATTTCCTTCAACGCGAACGCGGCATGCACACAGCAATAGTCAAACTCAATCCCCTGACCGATTCGGTTGGGCCCGCCGCCGAGGATCATGATCTTCTTCCGCGGCCCGCCGGCATCTTCCTGCATCTTTTTAATCTGGAGCACGGCTTCATCTTCAGATTCATACGTAGAGTAAAAATACGGTGTATACGCCTCAAATTCCGCGGCGCAGGTATCCACGAGCTTGAATGTCGCCTTGATCCCCTGGTCCATCCGTAGTTTACGGACAGCCAGCTCGTCGAGGCTCAGCATCTGCGCCAATTGACGGTCACTGAATCCATACTCCTTGGCCTTACGCAAAAGCTCCTCGGAAATCTTACCATCTTTCTTGAAGGTCTCAACGATCTTCTGCTCCAGCTTCAAAATCTGTTCAATGTGCGCCAGGAACCAGAGGTCAATCTTCGTGATGTCATGAATCTTCTCGATCGACCATCCTTTTTGCAGGGCATACTTCACATAAAATATACGTGACGCGTTGGGTTCTTCCAGCCGCCACATGACTTTGTCGTCCGGGATATCCTTGTAATCAAGCTTGTTATCAAATCCGATGTGGCCAATCTCTAAACCGCGCAACCCTTTCTGCAAAGCCTCTTTAAAGGTTCGGCCGATCGCCATCGTCTCACCGACCGATTTCATCTGTACGCCGAGAATGTCCTTGGCTTCCGGAAACTTCTCAAACGTAAATCGGGGAATCTTGACCACACAATAGTCGATCGTCGGCTCAAACGAGGCCGGTGTTTCGCGGGTGATATCGTTTTGAATCTCGTCGAGAGAATACCCAACCGCCAATTTAGCGGCAAACTTGGCAATTGGAAAACCAGTAGCCTTACTCGCCAGCGCCGATGAACGTGACACCCGGGGATTCATTTCAATAACGATCATGCGACCATTGGCCGGATCGATCGCAAACTGAATATTGGACCCGCCCGTTTCTACACCGATCGCCCGGATGATATCCAACGAGGCGTTTCGCATCATCTGATATTCACGATCAGTCAATGTCTGTGCCGGGGCCACAGTGATACTGTCGCCGGTATGAACCCCCATCGGATCAAGATTCTCGATGGCGCAGACAATCACCACATTGTCCTTGCGATCGCGCATGACCTCCATCTCATATTCTTTCCAGCCGACGATGGATTCTTCAATAATCACCTGATTGATCATACTGCTTTCAATCCCCAGTGATGCCACACGCTCCAACTCTTCCATACTGTGGGCAAAGCCGCCACCGGTTCCGCCCAGCGTGTAACTAGGACGGACGATCAATGGAAATCCGATTTTCTCGGCCACCGCCTTGGCCTCGTCGACAGTGTGGACAAAGGCACTCTTGGGCACATCCAGCCCCAGATCGACAACAACCTTCTTGAATTCCTCCCGGTCCTCGGCCCGCTTGATGACATTGTAATCGGCTCCCAGCATCACGACATTATGTCGCTCCAGCGCCTTGCTTTCGTAAAGCTTCATCGCGATGTTCAAGGCCGTCTGTCCTCCCAGCGTCGGAAGAATCGCGTCCGGCTTTTCCTTCTCTATAATGAGTTCGACATATTCCGGCGTCAGCGGTTCAACATACGTTTGATCGGCAAATTCCGGATCGGTCATGATCGTCGCCGGATTGGAATTCACCAGCACAATCTCATATCCTTCTTCGCGTAACGCTTTACAGGCCTGCGTCCCTGAATAATCAAACTCACACGCCTGACCAATCACAATTGGACCGGATCCCAATAATAAAATTTTCTTGATGTCTTTACGTTTTGGCATAATTAAGGTATTGAATATCGAAATTCGAATGTCGTATCTCGAAACAAATCATAATTTTATAATAATGAATACTCAAACAAAGATTATTCACATACTTGAGCCGTGGGTACTATTTTGACTGCGCAAGTTCCATCATTTCAATAAAATGTTTGAACAGATACTGCGCATCATGCGGCCCAGGCGCTGCCTCCGGATGATGCTGAATCGACAAGATCGGTAATGACTTGTGACGCAGCCCCTCGAGCGTCTGATCGTTGAGATTGACATCAATCATCTCGATCTGATCCTCAGGCAAACTCTTGATATCCACACAAAATCCGTGATTCTGCGAGGTAATCCCGATGCGTTGATCCAATAAATCCTGCACCGGATGATTCGCCCCGTGATGTCCGAATTTCAGCTTAAATGTGTCACCGCCCAAGGCCAATCCCAACATCTGATGCCCTAGACAAATCCCAAAGGTCGGTAATTTTCCCGCCAACTGCTTCAGCGTTTCCACTGTATAGGTAACCGCCGCCGGATCTCCCGGTCCGTTGGACACAAACAGGCCGTCCGGCTCGATCGCCATGATATCCTCGACGGTGGCACTGGCCGGAAATACATGCACCTCACAGCCTAAATCATTGAGAATACGTAAAATGTTAAACTTGATCCCGCAATCAATCGCCGCCACCCGGAACCTGATATCCTTGTTCGGCGTGGTCGAATCCTGTCCGCCCCGGTCCCAAACATACTTTTTGTCCGTCGTCACGGTCTTGACCCAATCGGCCCCTTCCATCGACGGAACATCCCGCATCTTGGCCTTGAGCTTGTCGGGATCGAACTCTTCCGTGGAGATGATTGCGCGCATCGCCCCGCGGGTGCGCAGATGACGCGTGAGGGCCCGTGTGTCGATGCCCTCAATGGCCAAAATCTTGTTTTCATCTAAATAGTCAATCAAACTTTGTGTGGCCCGGAAATTGGAATGATGCCGACAGAATTCCTTGACGACAAAGCCCTTTACATGGACTTTATCGGATTCAATGTCAACATCGTTAACGCCGTAATTTCCGATTAAAGGGTAGGTCATAACCACAATCTGGCCGGAATAGGATGGATCCGTCAATACTTCCTGATAACCGGTCATCGCCGTGTTAAACACGACTTCACCCGCACTCTCTCCGTGATGAGACAACGACTCGCCATGAAAAATGGTCCCGTCTTCTAAATAAAGTATTGCCTTGTGGCTCATGAATAATATGGTTATTTTTGATGATCAATTAGGTGGGACTACAGCTCGCGTAGCCTCGCTAAATATATCATTTACCTTTTAAAAGTCAAGCAAAATAGTCCCTCCAAAACCCCCGGGGGGCTGGAAACGGCGGGTTTAGGACCGGTTAGTCGACAATAATGACCGCACCGCGGATCGGGCCGGTCAAACTGGTTTCGTCCGCCCCGATATCCCACGCCGGTCCTATCGGACGGGTCTCACCGTCAATATCATCGGTGAATGCAAAGCTGGCATCCGCCGATAGATCGGTACCCGCATCTTTGGCCGTTCGGTCGGCTCCTGACAGATGATAATTATCATTGGCCTCATCAACAAAATTCACGTTCGCATTCTGAATATCTGTTCCAAAACAGGTATCCGGTGTATTGGAAACTAGAAAACACGTGCTGTCACTTGTAACATTATAGCCTGAGGAAGCGTCAGAAATACGACCGCGATTATCAATATCTTCGGTAATATTCTCCACGATAATATTATTGGTATTGGTTACATTCCCCCCGACACCAGAATGTTGGAATCCAGTATCATTATTGACAATCGTATTGTTGTAGAGAATCATTGTTCCCGTATCAAATAATACTCCATAAGATCCGGCATCCGTAAAATCATAGATTATATTGTTATACAAAATATTCTGAATGGAGGCACCCGCACCGAATAGATTGTTGAATCCGATACCGGTCCCTCCGCCGACTGTCTTACGAATGATGTTATAGCCGAATCGACGTTCACCTCCTAAGTTGACCGTTGACTGTATCCCGTCCTGACTCGCCGCCGCGGCCTCAATTTGCAATCCTTCAATCGTGATGCCTCCGATCTCTACTTCCAGAACACCATTTCCACTACCTTCCGTGGAACGAATTGTGTAGGCCGAGCTAGACCATACACCACTATGACGCTGACTTTCTCCGACTTCACTGGCGACCACAGGAGTAAAGACACGCAATCGATTATCATCGCTTGTCGTCCAACCGGCAAACACGACCGCGGAGGTAATATTCTCTACGGCATCCGCGTAAAGCACAATATTCCACTGTTCATTACTGCCCGTCGACGATGTGATATCTTTTCCGCCGCTGAATGTATCGAAGTTTTCCAGATCATCATCGATACAGGCCGTATTCTCCGATCCCGCCTCCGCATTGGCCAAACTTGAATAGGCCCGGCACAACGTCCATTGTTCTTCGGTAGCACTGGAACTATTAGTCGGCACTCCACCATCGGCGGTCTGAACCGTAAATACAACCGAACTTGTGCGTCCGGAGATAAACACAATCTGATCCGACGCATCGATGTCTCCATCGTTGTCTGTATCCAGCTCAACAGCATCACCCAAACCGATTGAGCCGGCACGCGCCATGGAGAATGTGAGAACACCATTCTGCAAATTGATGCTATTGCCCACCCCGCCTGAGTCAAGCGCCGTCGTGGTCCCCGGACCAACCGATCGATAGATTTGAGACGAACCAAAGATCCATTGCGGTGATCCCTCTCCACTGTCGTTGTTGGATGCGTCGACCGAGAAATCGGCCACAATGTCAGATCCTAATGCCTCAGAATCCGAGACATCGACATAATCGACCGTTTGTGTGCCGCTGACCGAGATTGCCCAGCGGGTACCGACAGACGAACTTTGAAGATTAATCCGATCGTCCGCATCAAAACCGTCAAGAGTCAGTGTTCCGCCAACCGTTACTGTTGAACTACGACCAAATATCAACGTCGAATCCGTGGCGTCATCGGTTTCGACTTTCGCAAAATGGTAGAACGTTTCGGACGATGGAATTGATTGAGTGACACCGTCGAAGACAACTGTTCCCGTTTGTGCGAGGAACATACCTCCAAAATTCTCCCAATCTCCACCAATATTCACCTGATAATTACTACCGGACACGGTATCTAGCGTACCCGCGTTTAGCCGCAGCGTTCCGTTGACATCCAACGCCGATTGCAATCGATACGTGGCATTGCCCGTCGCCGGCTGTTGACCGCTGGCTAATAATTGAATCTCAGAGGATACCAAAGCCCTGTTATAAATACGAAAATCATCTATCAATCCGTCGAATTCATCGGAAGGCGAACGCTCCTGCCCGATCTTACACACACCTTGAGTTCTATTCCAATCTTCTCCCGCCGTGGCTGATATATTCACCGTCCCGACATTGCCTCCATTCAGATAGAAATTCAAATTGCTATCTCGATCAACCGTCACCGCAATGTGCTGCCACTCAGTTGAGGTCATCACCCCATCATTACTTAGGGCAATGACCGTATTGTTTCTCGACCAGAATGCCAAACGGTCCGCATCATCAAACCGGATTTCAAATAGAATTCCGGAGGACGCATTGGTCCCGCAGGAGAAGAATCTATCATCGACTTGAGCTGCGCTGTCTCGCTTGATCCACAAGGCGATTGTAAAGTCCTCATTTGGACCAAATACATCTAAGCTCCTGCTATCTCCAATATCAATGTATTCATTGGCCGCTGAACCGTTCAGACGAATTGACGCAGGATTGCTGAATTTTATCGTTGAACTAACATCCACTGATGCAGTAGGCGCATTAATCCAATCACCATGATTACCGTATCCCGAATAGTCGATGGCGGGAGATTGATTTTCATCAAACTTCCAGTAACCGATTAGCCCGTCATTAATGATCATATCCTGGAACATCGTTCCTCCAGATGAATCAATGTTGTACGCACCGCTCGAAGAATTGAACATTACCGTGGACGCCGACGCATTAAACGTACCCGCGTTATGATCAAAATCGCCATTCCTGATTTCCAAGACATCCGTCGGTGCCGTGTATATTCCGGAACTGATCGTCAGGCGTCCGTCATGTCGGAACCTAGTCGTTGTTCCGCTAAACGTTCCGCCGGACACCTCCGTTCCGCCAATGATTGAAATCGGTTCAATAATTGTCGATGTCGCATAGCTCAAGGTTCCCGCCTGGATGTCAAATCCAGCCAAACTAGTGACCGCGACATTGTCCTGTAGAACCCATGTCGCTGCTCCTGTGACATCAATGCTCTGGAATGTCTGCGAGCCGGCTAAAATCAGATGTGATCCGGACGCTCCATCCAAATTAACATCTGAATTTGGATGCGGACTAAAGAGCCCGCCATGATTCATCCAGCTACCGGCCAGATTAATGTTGTCATTGGATCCTGTAGCCAATGTTCCATCATTGATCGTTAGCGTTCCGTTTACATCCAGATCGTCCTGAATCGTGTATGTCCCCACACCGGTTCCCGGCGCGAACCCGTTAGCCATCGCCAATATTTCCGCGGCACTCAGCGCGCGATTGTACAGACGAACCTCATCCAAACGCCCATCAAAGAACCCGCCGGATCCATCATCTCCCGCGCCGATCGCCGCGGCCAATGATGGCGTTGAATCCAATTTGGTCGCTGTGAATGACGCCGTACCGGATAAGCCCTGTTCAATACCATTGATGTAAATACGAATTGTGTCGTTGGCGATATCATAGCTGGCAGCCACATGACTCCATTCGTTTACGGCCACGCTTGTCGTTGATCTCACCGAACTTCCCGACGTATCCGGCGCCCGGGCTCCGGCGAGAATCGCCATCGTTCCGGTGGTTTCAAAGAACAATCGTGACACAGAGTCTGGCGGCGTTGAACGACTAATATTGACAATCGCCTGTCCGGTCGCAACTTCAGGATAGATCCAGGCAGCCACCGTAAACTCAGACACTCCACCGATAATACTGACATTGTTTCCGAGGTTGATGTAGTCACCGGTACCGTCTAATTCAATCGCACCTGGATTGTTAAAGTTAATGGTCGTGCTGGTACCAATGGTACGCGTGGCATCCGCCACCCACTGACCATGATGGTTATGACCTGAATAATCTCGAGCCGGTGACACCGATTCGTCCATCTTCCAGTAACCAATTAAACCGACAGATCCATTGATGATGAAATTATGGAAGGCCTTGGTATCGGAGGTGATCGTCAGTCCGGATGTCGTTCCGGTAAACATCACCGTTGAATCCGTCGACGTGAATACCCCCCCGGTCATGTCCCAACTGCCGCCGACGCGCATATCCGAATTACCGTCGGATCCGCTGCTGACATCCAGCTCGTCATTGATGTCGACATTTCCATCGATGAATATCTCGTGCCCGTCCAGATCCATCGAACCGTCATTGATCACCAGAGAGCCGGTCATGCTTAATGTTCCGGCCAATTGAACAATCAGATCGGACCCATTATCGGCGTCATCAATCACCACATTATGGAGCGACGCGATGGTTCCGGTTAGGGTTGTGGTCCCCGCTGTATCGTCAAAGGTGATTGTTGAAGATCCCGGGATAAAGGTAAGATTATTGTCATCGTTGCTGATTCCTCCGCTTAAGAACAGATTGGCCGTCTCCAGGTCAATGCTGACATTGGATGCCGTCGCCGTTGACTCGATCGCCGTGCCAAATGGCGCATCCATGCGGATAGTTCCCGTACCCATCAATAGGCCCTGATTGGCTCCGTCGAAATTCGAATAGTCAAACGTGACATTATAATCATTGAGGTCCACAACCTGACCGGCATTTGTGCCATATAACATACTTCCAAACGTCAAATCCCTGGTTACAAGTTGATAGGTCGCATTGGTTCCAAACGGAGTAATATTTGACGTGCTGTAATTGGCACCGTCAAAGCTGAAGGTCCCGCTATTCCCCTGCAAATAGAATCCAGCCACCACAAATCCACCTGAATTATCCATGGTTGCTGATCCGTCTACGGTAAGTATCTTTGTTCCATCAGCAGCAGCCGATCCAATGATGAAATTCTCATCGCTCAGCGAAGCCGTCAACGTTCCACCACCAATCACCAATCGGTTAGAAACTACCGTAGAAAGTGACAGTGTTGTGGTTTGCCCACTCTGCGCCAAAACCAGATCATACAGCGAATTTCCAAAACCACCCCCTCGTAACTGTCCAGTCCCAATCAGATTCACCGTCGATGTACCTGGTGTAAACAGGCCTGCTGACGTATCGATACCAAATGATCCACCAATTGTGATCGATGAACCTCTGGCGTTGAAATTGGTCGCTCCGTCAGCGACATCAAATGAACCATCAACCGTCAATCCGAATGATCCGGCAATGTTGGTATCAAACGACCCGCCATCCAGCAGGAAGTTACCATCATAAGATCCGGCATCATCAATCACCATCGTCCCACCCAACGTGACGGTTCCGGTAAATGTCCCACCAATCGTTAATGAACCAATTGTTGTCGTACCCGCCGGCGTAGAGATTGTGTCTGCCGTGGACAAGATCAGCGCGGCGTGGTTGGCCACTTGAGGGTAGCTGCTGTCCTGAATCCAGTTCAGCGGATCCGTCCAGCTGGTGCTGTCTCCGCCGGAATCCCATATAAATACCGTCGGACTAAACGCGAAGACCCATTGCGGCGACCCCTCACCTGAATCATTGTTTGATGTATCCAGTGAATCCGTCGCCGCGATGTCATTCGTTAAGGCCTCCGAATCTCGAACATCGACAAATGTAACCGTCGATGCCTGCTGAACATCTATGTTCCATCGCGTTCCGACCGATGATGACTGTAATGTTAGATAATTACTCGCGTCGAATCCGTCCACATCCAGATTATTCTGAATGGTTATTGTTGAACCTTGTCCAAAAGTCAGGCTGTCAGACGACGTGATGTTTTTGGAAATATTGTAGAAGGTTTCGGACGCCGGCAATTGTTGCGCGCTACCATCCAGGACAACCGTTCCGCTGCGGGCATTGAAGACGCCACCGAAATTCTCCCAGTCGCCCCCGACGTTCAATTGATAGTTGGAGGCTGAAACGTCCAGCGTCCCCGAATTTAATCTTAATGTTCCGTCGACGTCTAAGGCCGTCGCCGCCGTATATGTGCCAAGCCCAGTCGATGGCTGATCACCATTGGCCAATGCGGCAATTTCAGCCGATGACAGTTCCCGGTTATAGATTCGCACATCGTCAATCATTCCGTCAAAGGTCCGACTGCCGCTGTCATCATTTCCGATGGTGTAGTTCAACGCACGATCATTATACAGACCCACTCCATTGACTGAGACGGCCTTGCCGATGGCTGAACCATTTACGTAGAGATTCACGCCCGAAGCATTGACGCTTCCATCCCAGGTCACCGCGACATGCTGCCACTGACCAAGCGTCAACGTGTTATTCGCTCCTTGAACCTCGAGGTCCGTTGATCCGGCGAAACGGAACAGTAGCGAGGTGTTGCTGAACACCGAGAAGTCCGGACGGAAATCCGACGTTCCGTTGTATTTACCGATAATCCGTCCACCATTAAACTCACCCAATGTCTGCGGATTGATCCATGCGGTAAAGGTTAACGGCCCCAATCCATCCAGGACATCTGTATCCGGAACGGTTACGACGTCATCCGATCCATCAAACTCCAGACTCCTTGGGTTGGCAAAATTGATGGTTCCCGTGACCGACGTTACTGGTCCGCCGCCGGCCGCGAAATTGCTGGCCGTTGCATGATGCCCATGTCCGGAGTGATCTATCGCGATGTCATTGTCGTTTACCTCATCAAACTTCCAGTACCCGACTAGTCCGTCATTCACAATCACATCCTGGAATGTCGCCCCGCCCGTGGTATTGATTACTGAATTGGTGGCCGTTCCGCTAAACATCACGGTGGACGATGAGTTCGTAAATGTTCCAGCTGTATGAATAAAACTTCCCGTAATCTCAAGAACATCCGTTGGAGCGGTATATGTTCCGGCAGCATGATTGATTGTCAGATTACCATTCTGCCGGAACCTTGTTGATTGACCGGTAAACGAACCGCTACCCGCACCGGAACTTAAGGTTAAGTTTCCGTTGAACGTAACGGGCTCGATAATCGTGCTCGTGGCATAGGTTAGATCTCCGGCAAAAAGAGTGAAGTTTCCATTAGCCGTAAGACTATCCTGAAGCTCCCAAACACCCGTTGCAGATGGACTTACTATGGTTACGCCGCCAAAGTCCTGTGATCCTGACAGAATAATATTGCCGGTCGAATCTCCATTGAAACTCACCTCGCTTTGATTGACGTATTGTCCACCATTATTGATCCAGCTACCTTCAACGTAGACTGACAAACCACCGCCACCATCCAGGATTCCGTCATTAATCGTCAACGTTCCATTCACGTCGAGATCATCCTGTAACGTATAAGTCCCGACTCCGGCGGCCGGCATACCCCCTTCACCCATCCGCTGAATCTCCGTTGCTGACAGCGCACGGGCGTACACCCTGACCTCATCAATCAGACCATCGAAATCCCGATTGGTATCACTGGCCCTCAAACCGATTCGGACCGGATCTGTGTCGGCATCCAGTCCTGATACCGGCTCTAACTCACTCCCGGCCGCTTGTCCATTCACATAGAATGTCGCAGTAGCTGTTGTTACTTCCCAGGTGACAGCCACATGCTGCCACTCATTTAGATCCACGACGAAGTCATTAGAGGCGAATGTATGATTACTGCCGCCTGATTCCAATTGCAGAACCAACCCTTCTTGACCTTGCCCCAATGCATTTAGATCTGAAATATGGAACGCCCAGCCACCATCATTTCCGGCGCCTCCACCCTTATCAACAATTCGCCCCTGTGTACTTTCTCCAAAACTACGCGGATAGATCCAAGCCGCCAGTGTAATCCCCTCCGCATCCGCCAAGTCCAGTGTATCCGTGTCTGAAATTTCGATGTAGTCATCAGCCCCATCAAACTCGGCAGCGTACGGATTGTTGTATTGGATCGTGCTGCTCGTTCCCGACGAGTTTGTTACATTGTTAACCCATGTTCCGTGATGGGCGTACCCCGAGTGGTCAATAGCCGGCGAAGAGGTTTCATCCAGCTTCCAGTATCCGACAAGCCCGATCGATCCGTTGATGATCATGTTCCCGAATGACTTACTGTCGGATGTGATCGTTAAGCTCGATGTCGTCCCTGTAAACATGACCGTCGTGTTGGTCGACGTAAACATACCACCCGTTGCATCCCAATTTCCTCCGACGTGAATATCCGTATTTCCACCCGTACCTGACCCGGCATCCAGCGTTCCATTGATATCCATGCTTCCAGTTAAATAAATATTGTAACCGTCTGTGATCAGTGCATCCGTGGCCATGATCTTCAATGATGTCGCCGTCATATCGGTCGTCAATGTGGTCGTATCGGGAGACTGACCGATGACCAATCGGCCGATATCCTGCTGCGGCGAGGTGTTGTCGGCATAGAATAGGTCACCATCCAGTGTGAGCGTACCAGACCCGGTCGGCTTGATGTATGTGGTTCCCGCCGCAATCGTAAAGTCTCCGCCAATAAATACATTATTATTGTTTTGCTGGAATGTCCCGCCGCTTAAGGCAAATGTTCCTTCAATATTAAATGTTGAACTCACCGAAAGTGTTCCGCTGAACGAATCACCTAACCGCAGTGATCCGATGGTTGTGGTGACCGATGGTGTGACGATGGTCGCGGAGCCGAGATTGATGATCGCGGTATGCGCGGCGGTACGTGGATATGAACTGTCAGCCTCCCAGTTCAACGGATCGATCCAGGAGACTGTATCTCCGCCGGCATCCCAGATATAAGTGGCCAACGAATATTCATCGGCTCCGATATCCGGCGAGGACGCCCTGAGTTCCCCATCGATATCGTATAGTACAGACAGCGTACCTTCGTTGGACAGATCCGCTCCCGACGTTCCCCAAAGGTTGGCCGTTGTATCCCTTAAGTGAAGATCTTCGGATCCATCCTGAATATTGATAAAGTATGCCGCATAGTTGGTTTGGTTGGTGACGCTGTTGGTTCCGGCTGCCGTCGCGTCTGATGATATATTACTTTCCTGAGTCGTGACACCAAAGAAACATGCCGGCGCCGAAGCATCTGATGTAAGATTACCGCATATCACATTTCGGGCATCGATGATGCCTGATCCGTTTTCTAATACAGCAACCGCTGTTCCCAACCCGCCTCCGCTTCGTTCAAGACCAAAGAAGGCTGTATTATAGACATAGACGTTTGTCCCCGCGATACTGGTCTCAATCCCGTATATCCCGACATTCGATGAGCTCGGATTATTAATATCATAAATTACACTGTTCTTGAGGACGACATCCATATCGCCTTCGCGGGCGTTGATGACCCGCAGATTCGAACCTGTTGTTGAATGTGTCAAATCATGAATCAACATGCCGTCCATAACCGTCACATCGACTATCGTTCTTAAGTTTATCGCCGCATACGATGCGCCCGCAGCACCCGTAATTTGTGATCCGTCAATCTCTATACCTTCCAGATAGACATACGGCTCGTCGACATCAATAAAATTCAATGTGGTATATGTGGTCGGACGCAGTCGAACCCCCGTTCCAGCTACTCCAAAGTGTCGTTGTGATTGGCCGACCTCAGAGGTTTTATAAGGAACAAATAAACGAATATAATGATCAGAATCAAACCCGGAATCGGTATATCCATCGATATCAATCATTTCATCAAATGGTCCATCATTGTATAAAGCCAAATTCAAACGTGTGTTCGCGGCAATTAAGTCGGTGCTGTTTAGATAAGGTGCAGTATCTGCTGTGTCAATCGCAGTTTGAAGCCCATTGAACACCCGCTGGATGGAGGTCACGGCTGTCGATCCTAAATCCGGCGCGAGCGATCCGGTGACCGTCTTGACCGGATAACTGTCACTGTCTATGCGTCCGGCAATGTAATAATCGGATCCGCCGGCCGTAATCACATCCCCGATACCGATGGATCCGCCCTGAGCCACGGTAAAGTCCGCCACACCATTGGTGATGGTCATACTTGGAGAACCTGTTTTCAGATCTCCGGTATTAGTCCCGACGGAGTAGTATACGTTCTTAGAATAAGCGGATCCGCTGAATTGATCGGCGCCGAAGTCATTCTGTGTCAGACTACGATCCTCTTCATCAATGTCCGAATCAACCACAAAGGCCGAACCGTAATTGACATCAGCCGCGAAAGTACCGAAGAGATTAAGCGAAGTGTTTCGTAAATGCAGATCCGTACTGATTTCGGACGATTCGACAAAATAGTCATCGTAAAGGATTTGATTTGTAAGACTACCCGCCCCGGAAGCTGTGGCATCAGACGATATATTGCTGCTTTGTGTTATCGTTCCGGCAAATGCCTCCCCGTTTGTACCACCCGACTTGATCTGCCCAACAATGTTGTTGATTGCTACCACTCCTCCTGAGCTTTGACTGACCCCTTGCGCGGATGTCCCGCCGGCGGCATTACGTAAGTTGTAGATCGTATTATTGTAAATGCGGCTTGTCGTTCCTGTCGCCTGAAGCAGAACGCCTATCATCGTGCTGTTCGACGGCGTACTCATGTTGTAGATGAATGAATTATTCAATATTAGACGACCGGCCTCTAACCGTATCGCCTCTATCAATCCCGATGTCGTATTATTCAAGCCGTGAAGCAGCAGATTTTCCAGATAAATATCCGCGGAGGCATTGATACTGGACGCAATTCGAATACCGCGCATTCCTTGTCCATTGGTAATACCCTGACCATCAAATTCAACCCCGTCGAACCGGACATGGTCGACATCAATTAGAAGCATCACAAAACCGGAAGCCGGAGATGCCATGGCCGGACGAATAACAGCACCCGATCCCGACGTTCCATTATGACGTTGACTGACACCGGCTTCATGGCTGGATGACGGAGCGAAATAACGCATGAAATGATCATCATCCGTTGTATAACCATTTATATAGATCCCGGTCATCGTATTGATCGTTTCGGTAAACGGCCCATCGTTGTAGAGTGCAAGGCTTAGGATGACATCAGCCCCGGCCGCGGTTAAATTGGAGCTGTTGAGGTACGACGGATCATCGGCCTGCGCTTCAGCGGACGCGAGCGTATTGAACGCCCGCGATATGGACGTGATGGCCGTCGAAGCCAGATCAGCCGGCTTGGCCCCCGTTGCGGTCTGAACGGCATACGTCGTTGAATTACGCCGGCTGGAAATATAGTATGTATTTCCTCCTGCCACCAATTCGTCCCCGATTCCGATACTGCCGGTTTGCGCCACACTGAATGTGGCCACCCCTTCGGTGATAGTCACATTCCCTGCGGTCTTGAGATCCGATGTATCCGTTCCCACAGAATACGTCACAATATGTCCGCCATTCCATTCATCGAACCCAATATCCGGTGCGGTCGTTAATCGAACATCTCCGTCGATATCCGCGAGCGATCCAAGAGTACCGGTAATATCCAATGTTCCATTCGTCCCAAACAACACCTCCGATGGGGCCTTCCAATGAAGGTCCATATTGTCGTAATCAGTCATGACAAAATAGTCTTCATAACTATTCTGCCCCGTCACACTTCCTGTACCGGCGGCTGTTGCATCGCTTGTGACGTTGTACGATTGCGCGGTCAGCCCATTAAAACATGGGGCTGTTCCATCCGGCCGTGCGACACGACCACAATAACTGTTTCTGACAACTAAACCTCCAGAACCCGCAAATGATATACCTTGCGTTGCGGCGTTATTCGCCGTTTGCATGACATTGTGCAGTGTCACATTCTCCAGATATACGTCCTGGGTTCCAAAGCGTCGCAGCCCATAAATCTGTGAGCCCGAATTGTTCGAAACATTGATAATATTGTAAATCGCACTATTCCTGATAATAACGTCACCGGATCCGGTGTGAACCCATATCCCATACATGAAACTACCATCGGAATCATCAATGGTTGAGTTTTTAATATCATGCAATAATATCCCATCCAAGATTGCCTTTTCCAGGTCACCAACCAATTGAATTCCAAAGTGACTTTCCGCATTACTGACGTTGGAGCCGTCTATTTCTATGCCCTCGAGTCGGACGTTGGCATTTCCAAATATTTGTACCAATCCAGCCAGCGACGAACCCGTCAAATCTCGAGTCGGCACAATACGCGCGCCTGTTCCCGCAGTACCGTTATGCCGTTGCGTACTTGGAACCTGCAGGGTACCGCTCGGGGCAAAGGCCCGAAGAATATGATCCGCATCGGTCGTGTATGTTTGAATCACCCAAGTGGATCCGGAACCGTCAGCCCCGTTAAACACGCCGTCATTGTACAAGGCCCAATGCAATTGAACGTCAGCACCCGCGGCGGTAATATCTGTGTTATTGAGGTAAGCGGCATTATCGGACATGCTTTCGACATCCGACAAAGTGTTAAAGGTTCGCTCAATATCCGTCACGGCCGTTGAGGTTAGATCTGCTGGCTTAGCACCTGTCGCCGTTTGTACGGCATAGGTGTCATTACCTCGTCGCGCGACGATATAGTATTCACCACCCCCAGCCGTAATCTCATCCCCGATACCGATCGTTCCGGTTTGCGCCACGCTTAATGTCGCCACACCATCTGTGATCGTCATACTCGGCGAACCGTTCTTCAGATCACCGGTATTAGTTCCCACGGAGTACGTCACAATATGTCCGCCGTTCCATTCATCGGCCCCGATGTCCGGCGCGCTCGTCAATCGCGTGTCGCCGTCGATATCATCCAGAGGAATAAGCGTTCCAGCGATATCCAGCGTTCCATTCAATCCAAACAACACCTCAGACGGCGCTTTAAGATGTAGATCCATATTGTCATAGTCAGTCATGACGAAGTAATCACTATAATTATTCTGACCGATAGCACTGTTGGCGCCACTGGCCGTACCGTCAGATGAAACGTTATGTGTAAATTGACCGCCACTATCAACGGTAAAGCACCCCTCATCTCCACTGGCCGCTTCGACCCGTCCACATATATTGTTTATAACCCAGTTACGATTGGCCCCTACACTTCCCCGTATACCCCGGGCCTGAGCCGATCCCGCACTCGCTATAATATTGTGAACTGTGTTGCCAACGATATGGGCATAGACACCGGCACTTAATCCAATCCCATCGGTGTTGGAGGACGGATGAGTGGTTACGTTGTGAATATTATAGATTTTCGAATTGCGGATACTAACAGAAGCTGATCCTACATTCATACGAATGGCAAAGATATCACTTTGAGTTGCATCATTGAATAAACTATTCGAAATATCGTGAATAATTAAATCCTCAAGGACAATACCCGGACTCAAAATTTCGATACCGAAGATTTCTTCTCCGTTGGATAGGTTCGAGCCATCAATTTCTATACCTACTAAACGCACATAGTCATCCGCAAGCGATATTATTTGATCCGCACCGCCGGACAAATCCCGGGCAGGAACTATTCGAACCCCACTTCCAGCTGTACCAGAGTGTCGCTGCGACCCCGGCACCTGAAGCGTTCCGGTAGGGGCAAAGGCTCGAATATAATGATCGCTATCCGTGGTATAACCATTAATTCTCCATCTGTTTCCACTTCCATCCTCCCCGTCAAAACTGCCATCGTTATATAGGGCCCAATGCAATTGCACATCCGCTCCCGTACTCGTAAGATCTGATGTATTCAGATATCCTGGATCATTCGACATCGACCCGATATCAACTAACCGATTAAAGGCCCGTTCGATATCTGTAACCGCGGTTGAACCGAGATCTGCAGGTTTCGTCCCGGCGGCGGTCTGAACGGCATATGTATCATTCCCTCGACGAGCCACAATGTAGTACTCGCTCCCCCCAGCCGTAATCTCGTCCCCGATACCGATCGTTCCGGTTTGCGCCACGCTTAATGTCGCCACACCATCGGTGATCGTCATATTCGGCGAACCGTTCTTCAGATCACCTGAATTTGTACCGACGGAATATGTCACAATATGTCCGCCGTTCCATTCATCGGCCCCGATATCCGGTGCTGATGTCAATCGAGTATTTCCATCAATGTCGTCCAATGGAATTAAAGTTCCGGCAATATCCAGCGTACCATTGGTTCCGAATAAGACTTCCGATGGCGCCTTCCAGTGGAGATCCATATTTTCAAAATCAGTCATGACAAAGTAATCATCATAATTATTTTGTCCGGTCACACTTCCGGTTCCGGATGCTGTGCCGTCACTGGAAACATTGTATGCCTGCGTGATTATACCGTTGAAGGCTGAAGCCATTGATTCACCACTCACAACGCGTCCGACGAAGTTATTGTAGGCATACACATCTCCATTAATTCGCTGGATTCCGGTCGTGGAAGCCGATCCGGTCGTATCAATAATATTGAATAATGTATTCGCCATAAGATAGCTGGTTGATCCGAATTCGGACAAATAAATACCCCGATTCCCCGCTCCCGCAAAAGTGGATACATTGATAATGTTATAAATCACCGTATTTGTTATGTGCACGGATCCATCGTCTACTTGTATTCCCGTGGCCTCACTGGTGTCCGAGTCGTCAATCGTGGAGTTTTTGATATCATGTATGATCATGTTGTCAATTCGGATATCTGCCGAGTCAGTTAATGAATCAAGATCAATAGCCCGCAAGCGCTCTCCATTACTAAGTTGACTACCATCGATTTCAAATCCCTCTAACCGAACATTCTCATCCTGTATCTGAATAAATGTATAGAAAGCGCCTGGTGAACTGGTGCTTGGCTGATACACTACGCCCGTTCCTGCCTCACCGCTATGACGTTGCGATGTTCCCACTTCGGATGCAGACTCCGGCGCATATAGTCTTACATAGTTTGTACTGCTGGTTGTATACCCATTAATTGTTAAACCGGCTCCGCTGCCATTCGCCCCATTGAACACGCTATCCTTGTATAATGCCCAATTCAGAATTACGTCGGCTCCAGCGGATGTCAAATCAGTGTTATTCAGGTAACCGATTCCACTACTCATGCTCTCCGCATCCGACAATGTGTTAAAAGTCCTTTCGATATCCGTCACAGCCGTTGATCCCAAATTAGACGGCGTGCTTCCGGTTGCTGTCGTAACGGTATATGACACCGAAGATGTTCGGCCCGAGATGTAGTATTCATTCCCGCCAGCCGTAATCTCATCACCAACCCCGATATTATCCGGTTGACCAACAGAGAACGTCGCCACTCCGCCGGTAATACTGACATTTCCGCCATTACTCAAATCACCTGTATTTGTTCCGATAGAGTAGTAGACATTTGTCACCGATCCGGTTGAACTGAACACCCATTGCGGTGAACCTTCCCCGCTATCATTGTTGGATGTATCAAGCGACATTGTTGCCGTAATATCAAATCCCAGCGCCTCTGAATCTCGAACATCGACAAACGAAACATTCTGAGCGGATGCGACATCAATATTCCAGCGTGTTCCCACAGACGATGACTGCAATGTCAGGTAGTTACTGGCATCAAATCCGTCGAAGTCCAGATTATTCTGGATCGTGATCGTAGAACTTTGGCCAAATGTTAATGTGCTTGACGATGTGATTTGCTTGGAAATATTGTAGAACGTCTCTGAGGCCGGAATACTTTGTGAAACTCCATCCAGAATCACGGTTCCGCTGCGAGCATTAAAGACGCCGCCGAAGTTCTCCCAATCTCCCGCGACATTGATTTGATAATTACTAGCTGACGCATCCAATACACCATCATTGAGTCTTAGTGTTCCATTAACATCCAACGCGTCAGACAAGCTATACGTACCAAGGCCTGATCCCGGCATATCTCCCTGTCCGATCCTGAGAATCTCAGATGATGACAAGGCCCGGTTGTAAATACGTATATCATCCATGTATCCTGAAAAATATCTGGCCGCGTTGCTTGTGTTAAATGTTCCAATATGCAAATCTATATCATTTGGCAATGGCGTAACGGTTTGCGGCGTTTGATCAACTTGTACACCATCTATATACATTGTCAGGTTGGTCCCATCCGCCACGGCGGCCATATGATGCCATCCACTACTGACAGCTTCAGAAGAAATAAATGTCTGCCCTGACGTCCCATCTCCTATGGAGAATGAATAGACGTCTGAGTTGTGCAAATACAAACAATAATTATTCAGCGCTGGATTATCACTATCCTGTTTACACACCAAGCCCCGGAAGTCGGTGGTATTTCCAATTCTGTTCACCCAGGCCATAACGGTCACGTCTCCCGTCACGTCAAGGGCGTCAGTGTCCGCCACAGTTATAAGTGTCGTATTTCCATCGAAATCTACCGAATTCCTGTTCTCAAAGTTGACTGAAGGGACACTTCCAACAATTGTAGTGGTACCGGATTCATTTCCATGATTGCCATATCCTGACTCATCACAGAAATCATACCCACTCTCGCAGGAATCCAATACACTCTCGTCCAATTTCCAGTATCCGATTAATCCTACGGATCCGTTTACAATAAGATGATTGAACGACTGTCCATTTGATGTAATCGACAGACCGGCCGTAGTCCCCGTAAACATTACGGTTGAACTGGTTGATGTAAACGTTGCCCCGGTCATATCCCAATTGCCGCCGGCATGGATTGTGGAATTACCGTCTGTTCCAGGACCGGCATCCATCACATCGTCAACATCAATATTTCCGTCGACAAATAATTCGTATCCATCAAGATCCATCGATCCGTTCGTGATGGTCAGTGACCCGGTCATGTCCAGGGTCCCCGCTACCTGGACAGTTAACGTGCCTCCGCCGTCATTCAGCGCGATATTGTGGTACCGTGATTCACCTGTTTCAAACGTGCTCGTACCGGCCGCACCGTTGAAGGTGATCGTGGAACTTCCCGGAAGGAATTGACCCAGTGTTCCTGTCGTTGTCACATAATTCCAATTGCCTCCCACAAAAATTTCAGCTTGTTCACCATAGACCGTTGCCATGGCTGTCGCATCAACGTCATTGATCGTGACATCATTGGTTATTGTGATCGCTCCGGATCCCATTTGAAGCACCCCGCCTGTTGTGTCAACATTGCCACCTACTCTCAACGAGGCGGCTGTTACATTGTACGTATCGAAGTTCAGCGTTCCGATGATCACTGTAATCTGCCCTGTGGTCGTCACATCTCCGCCTAGGGCCGTCACCGATGCAGGTGTTTCCCGTACGGTGAGATCCACGGCTCCGTAGTCGTCGCCCGGGATCAATGGAACCGCTTCATCAAATAGAATGGATAAATCGTCAATCTCACTCCACACCACGCTGTTCGGCACGAGCACAGCCGTAGTATCCCTAATGTAAATTTCATCGGTGCTGCCGTTATTCACGTCCGTAATCGTTGAAGTCGCATCTCCAGCCGCCAATGTTCCTTTGACATACAGAATATTCTCAACGGAGATGGTCACACCATTGTTCTGCGTAACATTCCAGAAGGCATTGGTATGACGCCGGTTGGCAATAGTTGCATTGCCGGCTACGGTCACCGTGGAGGTTCCCATATCAAAGAGACTGGCGACATTCGCCACCGACCAGTCATTACTGATTTGAATGGAGGACGCCCGCGCTTCAAAAGTCCCTCCCGCTATCTGGGTCGTTCCGGTCAAATACATTGAATTGTTCTCGACACTATTGGTATCAAAGACACCGTCGGCCAAATAGAACGTTCCGCCGACCGTCATCGTATCTTCCAGTTCCCACGTCGTTCCGCCGCCATTGTCATCGAACTTCACATTGTTAAACGCCGCTGTCCCTGTGATATCAAATATCTGCGTACCGGAGGTGCCGGTAAAGAGCACTGTTGAATTGGTATTGGTAAATGTTCCGCCGGTTGAATCCCAGGCCCCGCCGATATCAATCGTTGTATTGCCATCCGTTCCGCTTGAAGCGTCAAGCGTTCCGTTGATATCGATCGTGCCCGAGATGAATAGTTCATAACCGTCCGTGACAAGTGTGTCTCCCATCGGAATGGTCAACGTGGTGGCGGTCATATCCGAGGTTAAGGTGGTTGTCGGATCGGCCACGACCCATCCGAAGTCCTGTTGTGGAGTGGTTCCGTCGAAGAATGTCTGATCGCCATCGAGATACAGCGTTCCGTTGGTGCTCGGTTTGACAAATGCTGTTCCCGACGCAAAGGTGAATGTTCCTGAGACGAACAGATTGTTATTGTTTTGCTGGAAGGTCCCGCCCTGCACATTCAAGGATCCGTCGATATCCAGGGTTCCGCCGAGCGAAAGCGTTCCGCTGAAACCGTTACCCAACGTCAAACCACCGATGTTCAATGTTGATGCCGGCGTCGGTATCGTATCGGCACCGATATTGATAATCGCGATATCATTCGGCCCGTCTGGATAGCCGCTATCCGCATCCCAGTTGAGCGGACTTGTCCAGTTATCATCACCGGCACCGTCATCCCAAATATATACAAAAGATTGATTTTCATCCGCTCCGATATCAAATGTTCCGGTGGCCCGGAGCGTTCCGTCCACATCATCCGTGACGGCAATGTCCGCGTCGCCTGAAAGATCGATTCCATTCTCCCGCGCTCCGCTATCAGACGAGGCCAGATGGAAATTATCGGCCGCTGAATCAACAAACGTAACCGTCACCCCGTTTTGCGGATTAGCTCCCGGCGCATCGGTTTGAACAGGACCAGATAGATTGTTAGTACTGGCCCCACTGAAGGTACCGTTATAATTATTCGTGTTATTATAGGAAATGTTATTCTTGAGAATGATCGTTGAACCGCCTGACTGACCAAACCCGCCATTTGAATCCACACAAGTATTGTTATAGGCATAATACGTATGCCCGCTATCATCAAAGATCATACAGGCATTGGACCCGGCCCCGCTGTTCCAATCATACAAGATATTGTTCCAGGCCTTCGTTGTCCCGGCCCCTGTCGCGGTAACAACGATTCCCAAGTGTCCGGTCTGCGACCCGCTGGTGGTTCCGCGCAGAATGCTGCTGCTAATCTGGTAATCCTGATCAGCCGCGGCCGCTGATGTAAAACGTAATCCGGCCTGCGTCGTGGAATTAATACTATCGACGTAAATCTGAAGACCTTCCATACGCACATGATCATCACTAATCGTAATCGCGGAACTATTGCTAACTTGTAAATAATACGCTCCTGTCGTCGTCCAAACTCCATTATGTCTTTGTGACGTACCAACCTCTGAGGTATCGACAGGGGTATAAATACGAATGTAATTGCTGGCGCTAGTCGTCCATCCGTTGATCGTAACGGCCGTAGAATCCAGTCCGTCCCCGTAGCAGGCGACATTCATCACAATGTTCAATCCAGCCAAATCTGTCGATGAGTCGAAGTTCTCGACCGTATCATCAAGCGAATCGTTTTCATCCTGCGACTCCCAATTGGCCAACGAAGTGTAAGCGCGATAAATTCCAGCCGATGTACCGGCCGCAGCAGCAGTTGGATTCGAACCTGCGGTAGTGCCGCTGACCGTGAACACGGTATCCGACGTACGACCGGTGATAACGGCAAGGGTCACCCCTGATCCCGGATTGTACTCGATCACATCTCCAACCCCGACATTATCCGGAAGGGATCCCGAGAAGGTCGCCGTGCTTCCCGATATCTCCACTGTCCGTGAAGATGTGTTTAAGTCGGTACTTGTCACTCCTACTGAGCGATATACAGATCCTACGGCGAATACCCATTGCGGAGTGCCTTCCCCTGAATCATTATTAGATGTATCAAATGAATTGGTGGCTATAATATCATTGGTTCCAATAACCTCTGAATCCGATACATCCGCGAAGTCAATAGCGCTTGTCCCTTGGACCGTTATGTTCCAGCGCATCCCGGGCGAAGAACTCACAATCGTCACTGTATCGTTTACGTCCAATCCATCGATGGTCAATGTGCCATCCACACCGATTTCCTGTCCGGCTTCGACAACTATGGTCTGATCTGTACTGTTATCGGTCGCATCTTCAAACTTCAAATGGTAGAACGTCGTTGTGCCGGTAATGGATTGGGATGTTCCATTAAAGATGACGGTACCCATTTCAGGGACAAATGTCCCTCCATTTCGATCCCAGTTGCCTCCAACATAAATCGGATAATCCGTTGCCGTTCCTCCATCAACATCTAACGTACCATCGTCAAATACAAACGTCCCTTCCATACGCAACGTTCCATTCAGATTATACGTTTCACTCGCGTTGCTCAGAACAAGATTGTAAATCGGCTGATCAACAAGGTTGATAAACTGGGTCGGCCCGGAACCAGTACCATCCATGGTAATAGTAGATGTTCCGGGGTTGATCGTACCGTTCTCAATATTCACGGTATCGTGAACCGTAATTTGTGATGTCTGCAGATTATATTGCGAGGCTGTTGAACCGCTGGCAATCCGAATATCGTCTACCGTAATCGCCGAAGATCCGGCATTCAGAATACCATACCGATCCAGCCCTCCGGATCCGAGAACAAGCTGAGCGACCACATTAACATCGTAATCATTTGTATTCAGAGTGGATGTCAAGGTGTTCTGTCCGCCAACGATTACCAGATTCGCGACATCCGTAATGGCGCCCGTCAGATCAAAAACACGATCAGCACCATTGGCCGAAAGTGTAAAGGTCGTATTACCGTAATCACCTCCAGGAATATTGACCGTTCCATCGGCAAGAATCCGTAAACCTCCAACCCCATCTGTACTGGTAACAATATCCGCCCCGTTCAAGTATATAGCCGTCCCTTCGGCACTCAGAATATTTAGACTATTATCAGCCAAATTCAATGTACCCGTACTGGATGCCAGCGTTAAACTTTCTGTCACATAAATATCTGATCCCAACTGAATAGTCTGGCCAGCGGATGCCAAACGTAAATTATAGAACTGATTGTTGAGATGTTCATTAATTAGCGTACCGGTCCCAACTAGATCTACAGTTGAAGTTCCGTCATCAAATAACCCTGACGCGTTGGCAATCATAAAGGACCCGCCGACTGTAATCGTGGATGCCCTCGCCATGAATCCCGCAGCTCCAGAGGATATTTCAAACGAACCATCTACAGAGATTGGATAACTGTTGGTTATATCCAGATCAACCGTTCCGGCATCAAGAAGGAGATTTCCGGTATATACCCCGGAATCATCAATAACGAAGGTACCGCCTAAGGTTACGGTACCGGAATATGTTCCGCCTATCGTTAGTGATCCAATCGTCGTGGTGATCGCCGGAGTTGAAATAGTATCCGCACTTGTCTTAATAATCGCGGCGTGATTCGCATCACGTGGGTAGTCACTATTCTGATCCCAGTTCAATGGATCTGTCCAGTTTGTCGCATCTCCTCCGGAATCCCAGGTAAACACAGTTGGAGGAGGTACGGCCTCTTCGCCACCAAATACTAGATAAGCCGACGGCGTGCTTTGATTGTTGTATTCGGTGGCAATCCAATCGCCGGATCGAGCGGAGGCAGACATACGCACTTCATCGATAATTCCGTCCGCCGCTTCGCTCGCGTTACTATTTCCAATGACCAAAGAAGCATTATTTGTTATACGCGTCCCAGCCGCAGACGCTTCGTCGACAACTTCGACTCCGTCAACATAAACTTTACTGCGTCCACCAGGATCATATGTTCCGGCATAGTGATACCACTGATCCGTGGTCCAAGCGCTCCCGTTATTATAGATATGTTCAGTTAAGGCGGGACTTTCATACCCTAAAATCAAACGATCATTGCCTTTGGTACATAAATAGTAAGGCCAATTACCAGCATCCTTAATGATGAAGCATCGATAGCTGCTGCCGGATCCATTACTCTCAGCCCTGAACCAAGCACTTAAGGTGAGACTGCCTGTATTATCCAAGGTCGCTGAATCCGCAACGAGAATGTCATCTTGGCTACTACTTTCAAAATCATCGGCCCCATTAATTTGTCCAGCAGCCGAACCTTGTGCTGCCACATCGATCGCCGTTGAATCGTTATTATTCGACGTGGAATCCACGTGTCCGCCGCTGGTTTCATCCAAATGGTGAACCATGATAAAGTCAGAATCCCAGACGCCTTCAATGTTTTGCTGATCAGAAGCCGAACCATTCGCGTAATACATGTAAATATTGGTATCGGTATCATTCGATAACGTCGGAATCCGAACCCAGGCATATAACTCTCCCGTGGAGTTATCATAAGATTCAATTTCATGATCTAACTTGGTTGTTCCATCACTTGAGGTAAACAAGATGTCATCAGCATCGGCTTGCGCATCATTAGCCAAATCCGTGTCAGCCGTCCTGTGAACGAGGACTGGAAAATCGGTCTGATCTGTATTCGGCGTCATCTGACAGCTGATCGTCACAATCTTTCGATTGCTCCAGCTATAATCATACCAGCTGGAGGATGTACTGCCCGCATTGCAACCACTATTAAATATCCACTGCGGGCTACCTTCGCCTGAGTCATTGTTCCCTGAATCCAAAGATAACGTGGCCGTGATATCAAACCCTAGAGCTTCAGAATCGGTCACGTCAAGCCAGCTCACTGTCTGGGCACTGCCAACATCCAAGGCAAACCGAACTCCCACACTAGATGACTGAAGATTTATTCGATCCGATGCATCAAACCCATCTAAAGTTAAGGTATTGCTGATCGTTACCGTGGATCCCTGTCCGAATGTCAGGGTCCGATCTGTGTTGTCATTCGTATCCGTTTTTGTCAGATTGTAGAATGTCTCGGACGCATTTATAGTTTGATCCACTCCGTCAAGCGTCACCACTCCATTCCGCGGAATGAAGACCCCGCCGTTATTTATCCAGTTACCGCCGACTGAAACGGCATTATTTTCGCCTACCTTGGCATCAAGACTTCCGGAGTTTAGAATCAAGGATCCCGTAACATCAAGTGTATCCTCGAGGGTTAGCGTGGCTACAGAGGTTGATGGCATTTCTCCATTAGCCAGATTCTGAATTTCACCAGCGGTCAACGCACGTCCATAGTAACGGACATCATCAATGTTGCCATCAAAATATTCACCATACACGGCGTTACTCCCTATACGGATATCGGAAACCGTGAGCGATGTAATCGTGGAATTTACTGTCGTTCCGCCGGTTACATCGGATCCATTTACATAGATCTTGAGTCTCGAAGCCAAAGCTAAGCTACCATCATATGTGACCGCCACATGATACCAAGTGCCGGTGGTTAATACACTTTCCGCTTCGGTAATCAATCCCGGATTTGTAGTCGCACTATTGATCCACCAAACTGAGATTCCGGCAGTAATACTTCCTCCATCCAGCCCGCCGCTGGTTACAGTATGCGCGTAGATATAGAACAATTCACTCGCGCTGGTGGTCTGACCCCAAACGGTCGGCCAACCTCCACTTGCCGTTAAATCTTGCGACTTGATCCACATCGACCAGGTGTATTTACCAGCCACATCCAAATCAAATATCGAATCATCCGATATATCCACATATTCGCTGGAAGCCGGAGTAAAGTCTATACTTCCCGGATTATCAAATTTGATATTTGCCGAAATGTCCGTCGACGGTGTTGGAGTATTGATCCATACACCATTATTACCATAACCACTGGAATCCAGCGATGGTG
The DNA here is from genome assembly GCA_030429765.1 of bacterium. GTDB lineage: Bacteria > Omnitrophota > Gorgyraeia > Zapsychrales > Zapsychraceae > JAGOSC01. The sequence continues at coordinate 135,692 of JAUIER010000006.1, forward strand.
ATACAGCTTCGTCAAGCTTCCAATACCCCAGTAATCCATCATTGACCATAAAATTATGGAATGACTTTGAATCAGAGAACACATTCGCGGTGATCGTACCCGTAAACATCACCGTCGAATTCGTCGAGGTAAATGTACCACCGGTCATATCCCAATTGCCACCGACACGCATATCCACATTGCCCTCGCCATTGAGAACTCCCTGAATATCCAATTCGTCATTGATATCAACATTCCCTCCGACAAATATCTCATGGCCTTGGGCATCCAGCGATCCGTCGTTGATGACAAGAGATCCGGTCAGATCCAGCGTTCCGGCGAGTTGAACAGCAAGATTGGATCCGCCGTCGCCATCTTCAATCAATATGTTGCCGAATTGTCCCAAGGTGCCGGTAGAGGCCACTGTAACGATCGATATCCCCGTCGTCCCGTCGAAGACAACGGTACTGGTTCCCATGCTCATTGTGCTGCCCGCACTGTTATCCCAATCATCCACCACTCGAATAGTCCCTCCCGTGGACGCGATTCCGTTCATCGTACCGCTGAGGCTGAAAACAACATCGTCACCGACATCAATAAGAGAAGAATTTCCGATCAAATATCCATACCGATCCGGAATAAACCCAATATTCAAATCTGTGTCCACAATAATCGGATAATTGTTCACCGTGGTATCCAGGAAGGCCTTGGTATTGCTGGATACCTGAGTACCTATGTCAAGCCGGCTGGCTTCGAGCGTTCCGGTTAGTACGAAGGTTGCCCCCGCTCCGACTATACCTCTCAGAGAAACTCTAGTCTGGTGATCGACGGCTGCTATTTGAAGTCCTGGGCTTACATATTCGAACGCTGTTAACGTCACCACCCCACCTGGCGCAATCTGCAAACCTGGACCGGAACTGTTTCTCAAATACATCGTTGTTCCTGACAATGTTCCGGTACCGACGATCAAATTGCCCCCCACAGACGTCACAGAACCAATAAGGTTGCTTGTCTGACCAGCCGCGCCCACACGAAGATTGTTAACCTGAACCACTCCTGCGGTAAACGTCTCAATTTGGAAATCGCCTGAACCTATCAGATCTATCGTACTCGTTCCTTCATTAAAGCCGGTTGTCACCGGCACCAGGAAGTCGTTACCGCCGGTGATTGTAGAGGCGTTGGCATTAAACGTCCCACCGCTCATCTGGAAGGTGCCCGTGCTCGTCAACGGATAGTTGCCTGTACTATTGGTATCAAATATTCCATCCGTCAACTGGAACGTTCCGCCGACCGTCATTGTTCCCTGAAGTTCCCACGTCGTGCCGCCGCCATTGTCATCAAACTTCACATTGTTAAACGATTGTGTTCCCGTGATATCAAATGTTTGCGTAGCGGAGGTTCCGGTAAATAATACTGTCGAATTGGTATTCGTGAATGTTCCGCCGGTTGAATCCCAGGTTCCGCCGATATCGATTGTTGTGTTGCCATCCGTTCCGCTTGATGCGTCAAGCGTTCCGTTGATATCGATCGTGCCCGAGATGAATAGTTCATAACCATCCGTAACAAGTGTGTCTCCCATCGGAATGGTCAATGATGTGGCGGTCATATCTGACGTCAGCGTTGTCGTTGGATCGGCAATCACTCGGCCAAGGTCTTGTTGTGGCGTTGTTCCATCAAAGAAGATCTGGTCTCCATCCAAATACAGTGTTCCCGTACTGGTGGCTTTTGTATATGTGGCACCGGATCCCAGACTAAATGTTCCGGATACGTAGACATTGTAGCTGTTTTGCGTAAATGTCCCGCCCTCCAATATCAGAGATCCATCAACATCCAATGTTCCCGTGGCCGATATAATTCCACTAAATGAACTGCCCACAGTCAGACTTTGAATATTTAAATAAGAAAGATTGGTTCGCACCGTTCCCGAACCTGAATTGATCAGAGCCCTGTCAGTCGGATCGTCCGGATAACCACTGTCATAGTTCCAGTTATTCGGAGAATTCCACAGCGCATCACCAGCACCTCCATCCCAGCTGTAAAGCGTCCCGGTAAATTCTAAGACATTCCATAGGATATCCGTTCCATCTGCAAAAAGATAATCGATGCTCAAATTGGACTCGTTATTATTATATGGACTCCACTTTGCAAATACATTCTCATATGTTCCGGTTTCCAGGACAGTCTCTCCAGCCCAGCTTCCGTCATACTTGTCATAGACGACATTATCGTTATCATCTTCATAAAACACATAAATATCAGTTCCATTAACCGCTATCGATGGCTTGACACCGACATTACCATTGTCAACAGGAGTTTGCCAGGTTGACCAGCTGTCTGCATCATTGTGCTTAACCAAGGTAATGTAATCACTGGCCCCATCTTCATCCAGATAGGCAATCCAGGTATTGCCTGATGTATCCCCCGCAATTGTTTGCCCAGTCCCCACGACACTTGCGTCAACCAAGGTTGACGTAAATGCCGTGGCATCGTTGGCATTTCCAACAAATGCATACAACCCACCATCCACACAAATAACTTCTGGCACGTTATCTTCATTAATAGTAATATCCGGTCCGCCACAACTTGTCCTAACTGTAACTGAGGCCTTCCAGCTTCCCCCAACCTTATTTGTATACTCCACGGTGTTACTCGACATCAGAAGATTGATATCTCGAATTACTAGATGCGGTTTGTCATTTGAGTCCACCACTAAATTGGAATGGACTAGCACTGTCCCACTTGCCGTATAGGCTGTTGATGGCGTGTCGTATAAATTATCGCTGGTGTCCATCGTATTGTATGTTCTTACGGTGTTCGATGTACCATACTCGAAGTGCAGAACATCTGAACTGTCAATCGCCAGAGAAACTTCAGGACCGGTACCTCCACAGAGAGGTGCATTTCCTCCATCCTGTTCAACCCAAGATGCTCCATCCGTTGACTTCCATATTTCACAATTTAATAAACCTCTTAAGAAAACGTATCGATCTCCGTTGGATGCCTTAACGACATTACGTATTGGATAAGCCGAAGTCATCGATGAACCAAAATCAGACCCATCATCAATCTTCGTCGCCGCAAATAACGTTGCAACAAAAACCAGCGACATACATAACGTAGCCAGCAGCAGACGCCCACTGTGAACAGACGCAGCCCTATTGTTGGCGACGCGTTTCTTCGTCGCAAAAGGTGCTGACCAATTTGTCCACAAACGTTTAAACATAACTTTTAATTTTTGATCGTTCCAAAGCGTAGACAGACCCCAATATATAATATTAATATTATGTTATTAGAAGTATGGTCCCATACCGTCTTGTCATGACCGTATTCATCCGAAATATGGCTTTTTTCTGATATTTGATGACTGCTGCTGGATACTTCATTCAAATAACCAACGCCACCATTCGCTGTTTGTAATAATTCGTATCGATAGTCATCTCGTTTATTTTCGTAAGCATTCATTTTTTTATGGTATGTGAGTCTTAACTTCATTTTCGTTTCCGCTTGCCGCCTGTTTTTTTGTTTGTCTTACTCAGCAAAAACTCTTCCAAATCATTCACCCACGGATGATCCGGACACAGACTATAGAATTTGGCGTTGGCCCGCGCGTGGGACTTTACCAATCCCTGTTGCTCGAGAATCTTTAGCTCGCGTGACAAGTTACCGGGATCATCTCCGATCAACCCGGCCAATTCACGCACGTAAAATTCACGTTCTTTATTTTTTAAAATGTATGTAAAAAGATTACGTCGAAGGTTGGTCTCACAGAAAAACAGGACGTGCTCCCGTCCGGCGGATGCGTCGTCCTGTTTGTTAACCAATTCCTTGAGCTCTTTGAGTTGTAAATAATCTTTGTTGAGGGTGAAAAATTTGGCCCGGGCCCGGGCACGGACTTCAACCACACCTTCGGCGGCAAAGCGTTTGAGTTCGCGAGAACAGTTGCCCGCATCCTCATGGATTAAAGACGCAATTTCTCGTAAGTAATAATCCTTGGAGGGGTTCAGAATTAAGAGTTGGAGAATTTTTCGTCTGAGTTTTGTGCGGACAAGTTTGAGCATTTTATTGTTGTATATTTTACAACATATGTTGTATTTTTTACATCAATAAAACCCAATTTTTTGTCATCAGAATTTATATATATGTATATACATCTTTTAGATTAAAAATTAGGCCGGCAGGACAATTGGCAGCGTAAGAACTTCAGAATTCTGAAGGAGAATAAATCTATAAGTCTTTGTAATAAAACAACTTATTTAGTCTATTGTGATATTGGAATTTAGACAGTCATGGATGTAATCCCGGAAAGCGGGAATATCATATCCCGTGTAGGAAATTGGAAGGCGCCGCAGGATAATATCGTCCGGCTTTTGGGCCATTTCGACATCAACGGCATATTTGATTTGGGCCCGGATAATGGGACTGTCGGGATGCAATCGTTCACCCAGCTTGGAATCCTGCTGTGTCAATTTCAGTACATCCCTGACTCGGCCGCCGTAGGTGCGGCACAAATTTTCGATCACATCAGGAGGGAGGTTGTACTCGTTCTGCAAGATCTCCGGCGTCAATGAAAGCGGCTCCCCGCCATACAACGGAACCGTTTCTTCACTTTTGCTTCCGGATGATTTGTTCTTCAATAGACTTTCCAGACTATGCCGGGCAATGACCCGGTAGGTGGTGTACTTGCCGCCGATAATGTACTGCACGCCCGAAAAAGACTCTTCGATAACGTGCTTGCGGGATACCTTTCCCGGCGGTGCCCCTTCTTTTTGGACCAACGGCCGTAATCCGGCGAAGGTCGTAATAATTTTATCCTCGGTAAATTTCTCCTTGGGAAATACCCGGCCGGCCTCTTCAAACAGGTATTCAATATCCGAATCCTTTACGGAAACGTCGTCGGGATGATCCTTATAATCCGTATCCGTTGTCCCGATCAATGAATTTCCGTACCACGGCACGACAAAAAATATCCGCTTATCGCGCTGTGACTGAATGAACACCGCATGCTCACAAAACTGCCCGCGGTAAACAATATGGACTCCCTTGGTCGTACGGACCTTATCCGGTGATCGACTGCGTTCTTTTTGCTGAAACACATTGGTCCATGGCCCGACGGCACAGATAATCTTTTTGGCATGAATCTGAAACACTTGTCCTGTTAAGGTGTCCTTGGCCTCTACACCCACAGCCTTGCCGTTTTCCTTGAGAAAAGACCGAACCTCGACGTAGTTGGCGACATGCGCGCCATGACTTTCGGCCTCGAGCACATTCTCCAAGACCAAACGAGCGTCATCCATCTGGGCGTCCCAGTAAATCACTCCGCCGGTCAGATTTTCCTGTTCGATCTCCGGAATAAAATGAATGACTTCCTGAGCGCTCAATCCTCTGCCGGGATGGATCACATGCCGTCCGCTGAACACATCATAGATCTTCACCCCCAGTTTCATCATCCATAACGGCCGCTTATCATTTTTATACACGGGTATGACAAAGGCCAGTGGATGGACGAGATGGGGCGCGCTTTTCAGCTGCACGGCTCGCTCTCTGAGCGATTCTTTGACCAACCCGAACTCAAAATTTTCCAGATATCGCAAACCGCCATGGATTAACTTGGTGGATTTACTCGATGTTCCCGACGAGAAATCACCTTTCTCAACAAGAGCCGTTCGAATCCCCGCCTGTGACGCCAGATTGGCGACAGCCGCCCCGTTAATCCCTCCGCCAATAACTAACAGGTCATAGGGTATTTTGGATAGTTGTTCAATATTTCGTTTCATAAAACTAATTTCACCGGAGCTGTTGAAGATGGGTTGAGTTGCGTAATCCCGCGATGATCGACTTACCCGGAGCCGGCCTTTTGGACGGCCTCCTTCCAGCCGGCATACAATTGCAACCGGACCGTATTTTTCATCCGCGGCTGAAATATTCTATCGGTGCGCTGGAGTTTTTCCAAATCCTTTTTTGTTTTCCAGATCCCCGCGGTCATTCCGGCCAGATAGGCCACCCCCATCACCGTCGAGTCTATGTTTTTGGGACGCTCAATCTTGCATGACAGCATATCCGATTGAAACTGCATCAGAAAATTATTCTGACAGGCGCCGCCGTCAACCTTCAGAGTTCGAGGGGACCGACCGAACTCCTTTTTCATCAGATCAAATACATCCTTGGTCTGATAGGCCATCGATTCAAGTGCCGCGCGGATAATATGCTGATCATTCGCCCCCCGGGTCAAGCCGGTAATCACGCCCTTGGCCTCACTGTCCCAATACGGAGCGCCGAGCCCCACAAACGCCGGCACCAGATAAACCCCATTAGTATCCTTAAGCCCTCGGATCCGCTGTTCGCATTCCGACGCGTGTTTGATAATCTTCAATTGGTCACGCAGCCATTGAATCACCGCGCCGGCAATAAACACCGAACCTTCCAATGCGTACACCGGTCGACCTTTGTAGTCAGCGGCGATAGTGGTCAATAAACCTCCTCGAGAAACCAGCATCTTGTCACCGGTATTCAACACCATAAAACATCCTGTGCCATAGGTATTCTTGACCGTCCCGGGAGCGTAGCATCCTTGCCCATAAAGCGCGGCCTGCTGATCGCCCAATACCGCGGTGATGGGAATCCCGTTGGTCAATCCTGACTCCTTATTGGCCGTTTGTCCGAATTCAGATCCCGACGGCAGCACATCCGGTAGGATTCCCGCCGGTACCTTTAAAATCTTTAGAAGCTCCGGGTCCCATTTTTTCTGCCGGATATTAAACATCAACGTGCGGGACGCGTTCGTCATATCGGTGACATGTGACTGACCGTTCGTCAACTTATAGATCAGCCAGCTGTCAATGGTCCCGAAACACACCTGTCCTCGACGGGCCCTTTCACGAAGTTTAGTCGAGCGGTCCAGCATCCATCGGACTTTGGTACCCGAAAAGTACGGATCAAGTAAAAGTCCTGTGCGAGTACGAAATGTTTTTTCATGAGTCTTGAGTTTACGGCAGATCTCCGCCGTCCGGCGGCATTGCCATACGATAGCCCGGCCGACCGGCCTGGCCGTCTTTCGGTCCCATAGAACGGTTGTCTCGCGTTGATTGGTTATCCCGATGGCGCGGATCTGCCGGCTGGATATTTCCGCCTGACGGATCGCCGTACGGATCACCTTGCAGACCGAATGCCAAATCTCGTCGGCATCATGTTCCACCCATCCCGGTCGTGGAAAGTACTGCGTGAATTCGCGGTAGGCCTGACTAACGACCGCGCCGCGTTCATCGATGATAAACGCGCGAGATCCCGTCGTTCCCTGATCAATGGACAAAATGTATTGTTTGGGCATACGGATCGCTCCCTGTCAACGGCCCAGCCGTTGCTTGTTTTGTTGATAGGCCTGTTCACCCAGCACGCGGCGGGCCAGCTCGTCGGGATTCATCCCGTTGTTAAAATCATATTCCACAATCGCGACCATCTGCAGCACCTTTTCAAATGAATTATTCAGCAGCTCTGGATTATCGAATGACATCGAATCGATCATCTGCGCGTAATGCATCGGCGACTTGCGAAAGGTAATCCCCTGCGAGCGGAAATCCTCCATGAACTTCGCCACGATTACTTCCTTGGATTCCATGTCAATAATCAGCGGCCAGACCTGCGACGAAATTTCCAGGTCCTCCCAGATCGTTTTCATCTCGACCACTTCCTCAACGTGAAAACCATCCGTCGGATATGAATTCCCCGTCGAGCGTGGCAATGAATTTCCTTGAGAAACGGATGAAGAAAAATTAGCGGCGGAAGATTGAGCGGCCAGCCGTGCCTGCTGAACCTGCTGCTGATAGGCCGCTTGCTGGGCGCCGACGGCCTGACGGGCGAGTTGTTGCTGCATGACACGCTGACGCGCGGCCATTTCGGCCTGCTGCCGGGCCATTTGCTGGGTCATCACCTGAACCTGTTGCTGCTGGAGCCGTCGCTGGGCCACGGCGGCCTGTCGCTGCTGCAGGATGGCGCGTTGCTGGGCCTCACGCTGCTGCTGAACAGCCCGCAGACGTTGATCCAGACCGGCGCCGGCCTGAACATCCAGCGGAAAATTCATAACGATCATTCCCATCAGCAATGCCGTCAGTGCGAGTCGTTGCATAGCCTTATTATAGCAAAGATCCACGTCGAGGCAGGCATAATCACAAAAAAAGGGCCACGCTCCTGTCGTGGAGCATGGCCCTGAAATTGACTTGTCATTCGCTTATTGCGTTGTCTGTGATGACTTGGCCTCTGAAATGGTCTTCAACAAGGCCACGGAGCGCTTAAACTTTTCTTCGTCCCGGTTGAGCATGAACAGCTCAACACTTCGCTGCGCGTCCTTCTCCGCAGACTCAAACCGTCCGCTGAGCATCTTATTGGTGGACAGCATGTAGAAGGCCTCTCCGTTGTTGGGATCCACCCTGACCGCCGCACCGAACGTATCGGCCGCCCGGTCGTACTGCTTGAGCCGCATGTAAACCTGCCCCAGGACCAGATAACTGTTGATGTCCGATGGATCGGTTTTGATCGCCATGTCAAAACTGCGGATGGCCTGAGGAATATCTTTCTGATTGAGGTACTGCATACCGGCCGCTAAATACTCCTGACCGGTAACGGCTTTTCGACTCTTGGGTGTTTTGTTCTTGGCTTCATCTTTTTGTCCGCATCCTGTGATCATAAAAAGAGCTACGATTAGAACAAAATACTTTTTCATACGAGTCTCCTCTGTTTTTTGGCCGCGCATCATCAAACAACAGCGACGAGATTACTAATCAGACTAATGTGGTTCTGAATTAAACGTTGGCTTCGGCCAGTAAATAATTAGCCACGCCCTCGGCCGCGGCCCGTCCTTCCTGGATGGCCCAGACCACCAGCGACTGCCCGCGGGTCATATCCCCGGCGGTAAAAATCCCCGGGACATTTGTCATTTTGTTGGCATCCGCCTTGACATTTCCGCGATCGGTTAATTCTACACCCAATTCTTCCAGAAGTCCATTCTTGACCGGCCCCAAAAATCCCATGGCCAGCAATACGAGATCGGCATCGATCTCAAACTCAGAACCGGGGATTTCTTTCATGTCCCGTCGGCCTGTTTTAGGATCTTTGTCCCCGAATTCCAATCGAACCGCATGCAATTTCTTGACGTTGCCGTCGGCGTCACCGGTAAACTTTTTGGTCATCACCGCAAACTCACGGTCAACACCCTCTTGATGTGATGTTGACTCACGATAAATAAACGCCCAATTCGGCCACGGGTTGTCCGCGTCCCGATCTTTGGGTGGTTTCGGCAACAGCTCAAAATTAACGACCCGCTTAGCGCCCTGACGGTTGGATGTACCGATACAGTCGGATCCGGTATCTCCCCCGCCGATCACCACAACATTCTTGCCTTCGGCTGTAATACTGACGTCCGCGTCGATCTTTTTGCCCAGACAGCGACGGTTCTGCTGCGCGAGAAAGTCCATCGCGAAATGAACGCCTTTGAGTTCGCGTCCCGGCACGGGCAAGTTACGCGGATCTTCCGCCCCGCCGCAAAGCACCACCGCGTCGTAATCATCGGCCAGCTTCTTGGCCGATACATCGACCCCGACGTTGACCTTGGTCTTAAACTTAACGCCTTCTTTTTCCATGCGCTTTAAACGGCGTTCGACGATCGACTTTTCCATCTTGAATTCCGGAATCCCCAAAGTCAACAATCCGCCGAGAAACTCATTCTTTTCATACACCGTCACGTGAAATCCCGCTTTGTTCAGCTGATCGGCACAGGCCAATCCCGCCGGACCTGACCCGACAATCGCCACTTTCTTGTCATTGCGATGCTTGGGCGGCTCAGCCTTGATCCAGCCTTCTTTGTACGCACGTTCAACCACCGAGACTTCGATATTTTTGATCGTAACCGCCGGTTCGTTGATCGACAACACACATGAATTTTCACATGGCGCCGGGCAGATACGTCCGGTGAACTCAGGAAAATTATTGGTTTTGTGCAGCCGCTCAATCGCCTCTTTCCAGCGGTTTCTGAAAACCAGGTCATTCCAGTCCGGAATAATATTTCCAATCGGACAGCCTTGCTGACAGAACGGCACCCCGCAATCCATGCAGCGGGCGCCCTGAAGCTTCAGCTCTTCTTCAGGCATGTCGATAACAAACTCTTTCCAGTGCTTGACGCGTTCTTTGGGATCTTGTTTGTCAAAATCCTGACGGTCGTATTTCATGAATCCTTTTACATCACCCATATGAAAACCCTTATCGTAACTGATATTGTCTGATCAATTTGATGTCACAATAATGAATACAAATCGATTCGTTAATTTTGCTCGACGGCTTCTTCGTGGCCCGCTTCCGAGGTTTCCTGAATCTGCGCCAACTTGGCCGCTTCTTCCAAAACCTTGCGGTAGTCCTTCGGAAACACCTTCACAAATTGTTTCAGACATCGTTCCCAATCATTCAATATTCCCTGTGCGACAGTACTGTTAGTGAACTTGAAATGATTTTCGATTAAACCTTTGAGCTCATCGACGTCGGCCTTGTCCTTGACGTCAAACAGCTCAACCATTCCCATATTGCATTTATTTTCAAACTCTTTATCTTTGTCCCAGATGTAGGCGATCCCGCCGCTCATCCCGGCCGCGAAATTGCGTCCAGTTGGTCCGATAACGACAACACGACCGCCGGTCATGTATTCACACCCATGGTCCCCGATTCCTTCGACAACCGTACGCGCGCCGGAATTCCGGACACAAAAACGTTCACCGGCGATTCCTCTGAAATAGGCATCCCCTTCAATCGCGCCGTACAGACACACATTCCCGATCAGGATATTTTCTTCCGGTACAATATCAGCCTTTTTGGACGGATAGATCACAATCCTTCCGCCGGATAAACCTTTACCGACATAATCGTTAGCCTCGCCTTCCAGCGTGAAGTCCACCCCTCGGGCGAGAAACGCGCCGAAGCTCTGTCCGGCTGATCCTTTAAACTTGATCTCTATGCAGCCCTGCGGCAACCCGGCCTGACCATATTTACGGGCAATCTCACTGGAAAGCATCGTCCCGACGGTTCGGTTGGTATTCTTGATCCGACAATCAAAAGATGTAAACGTCTTGTTGTCGATGGCTTCACGACAACTTTCAATCAATCGATTGTCCAGCGCATTTTCTAACCCGTGATCCTGTTTGTCCACATGACGGATCGCCACATGGTCTGGAACATCCGGTTTGTGCAGGATATTTGTCAGATCCAGCCCTTTGATCTTCCAGTGATCGATGACCTCTTCGGTCTCCAACATATCAACACGACCCACCAGATCGTCAAATTTACGGAATCCCATCTCGGCCATGTACTCACGGACTTCTTCGGCGACAAAGGTGAAGAAGTTGACCACGTGCTCGACCTGACCGGTGAATTTCTTTCGTAGATCTTTATCCTGTGTCGCGATCCCGACGGAACAGGTATTCAAATGACATTTTCTCAGGAGAATACACCCCATCGTGACCAACGCCACGGTCGAAAATCCAAATTCATCGGCGCCGAGCATACCGGCCACGACAACTTCCCGTCCGGTCTTGAGCTGACCATCGGTCTGAACACGAATGCGTCCACGAAGATCATTCATGACCAACACCTGTTGTGTCTCGGCGATTCCCAATTCCATGGGCAGACCGGCGTACTTGATCGATGTCTGCGGAGAAGCCCCGGTTCCGCCTTCATATCCACTGATCAGCAGGTGATCACTCTTTCCCTTGGATACACCCGCGGCAACGGTTCCGACACCGATTTCCGAAACCAGCTTGACGCTGACATCGGCCTTGGGGTTGGCATTCTTGAGATCATGAATCAACTGAGCCAAATCCTCAATCGAATAGATGTCATGATGCGGAGGCGGTGAAATCAAACCAACACCTTTTGTGGTATGACGTGTGTCCGCGATTTCCTGACTAACCTTGTGTCCCGGCAATTGACCGCCTTCACCCGGCTTGGCCCCCTGGGCCATCTTGATCTGAATTTGATCGGAGTTAACCAAATACTCAATCGTGACCCCGAAGCGTCCCTGGGCCACCTGCTTGATACGGCTTCGACGGAGATCACCGTTGGCGTCCGGTTTAAATCGCGCCGGATCCTCCCCACCTTCACCGGTGTTTGAAAATCCGCCCAAACGGTTCATCGCGATCGCCAGGGTCTCATGCGCTTCTTTGGAAATGGATCCATAGCTCATCGCTCCGGTCGCGAATCGTTTGACGATTTCGCTCGCCGGTTCAACCTCTTCAAGTGGAATCGGTGTTCCTTTCTTGAATTTCAGTAAACCGCGAATGTTGGCCAGGTTAGTGGCTTGAGTATTGACTAACTTGGAATATTTCTTGAACAGCTCATAGTCGCCCGACCGGCAGGCATGCTGAAGCATACCGATGGTCTGCGGATTCAACTGATGATGCTCGCCATCTCGTCGCCAGTAATAATTCCCCCCTTGATCCAACATCTTGTCATATACATTTGAATCAGGGAAAGCGATTTGATGCCGCCGCAACGTTTCTTCCGCTACCTCTTCAATACCAATACCACCAATACGCGACGGTGTGGCTGTGAAATACTTTTTGATCAGCGCGCTGCCAAGCCCGATGGCTTCAAAGATCTGCGCGCCGCAATATGATTGAATCGTTGAGATCCCCATCTTGGAAATAATCTTGAACAATCCCTTACGAGTCGACTTGATATAATTCTTCTGCGCGTCCTTAAAGGAAATCTCTTCCATATAGCTGCGGCCCAACTCATATTCGATGGTTTCATAAGCAAGATACGGATTGATCGCGTTGGCCCCGTAACCGATCAGTACAGCGAAATGATGCATCTCACGCGCTTCACCGGTTTCACAGACAAGACTGACCTTGGTACGGGTCCCTTGACGGATCAAGTGATGATGCAGTCCGGCACAGGCCAGCAGCATCGGAATAGCAACCTTATCTTTGCTCACCCCGCGATCAGAAATCACGATAATCGATACGCCATCCTGAATAGCCTTATCCGCCTGGGCAAATAACTTCTCAAGCGCCGGCTCCATCCCGTCACGTCCCTCTTCGACGTTGTAAAGCACCTTAAGACGCTTGGCCTTGAGATTGCCCTGATCAACGACGGCAATCTTCTCCAATTCTTCATTGGTAATGATCGGACGGCTCAAGCGTAATCGATGACAATGCTCTGGCGTTTCCTCGAGAATGTTACCTTCCGCACCCAGCATCACATCCTCGGCCATGATCACTTCCTCACGGATCGGATCAACCGGCGGATTGGTAACTTGAGCAAACAATTGCCGAAAATAGCTGTACAGCAGCTGCGGACGGCGAGACAACACAGCCAAAGGCGTATCATCTCCCATCGAGCCGGTGGCTTCAATTCCGGTCAAGCTCATCGGTTTCAAGATCAGCTTAACGTCTTCAATGGTATAACCAAACGCCCGTTGCCGTTCCAGTAGAGTTTTCTCACTGAGTCCTTTGACCTTGGCCGGCTCCGGTAGATCATTGATGTCGACAACCTGATCTTTGATCCATTTTTGATAGTCTTTGCGTGAGGCGTATTCATGCTTGAGTTCCTCGTCGCCGATAATTCGTCCGGCCTCAGTATCGATCAGGAATAATCGTCCCGGTTCCAAACGTCCGTTTTTGAGGATGCGTTCCGGCTCCAGCTGCAAAACGCCGGCCTCTGAGGCCATGACACAAAAATCATCTTTGGTAATCGTGTAACGGGAAGGTCTCAATCCGTTTCGGTCGAGAATCGCTCCGATACATCGCCCATCGGTAAATCCGATCGATGCCGGACCATCCCATGGTTCCATTAAACAGGAATGATACTCATAAAAGGCCTTCTTTTCTTCAGACATACTCTCGTGTCCGCTCCAGGCCTCAGGAACCATCATCATGATCGCATGCGGCAGCGAGCGGCCGGCCATAACGAGCATTTCAAAAACATTATCAAATGTCGCGGAATCACTGCCATTCGGCGTGATAATCGGTCGAATCTTATCCAGATCTTTGCCCATTCGCTCAGAGATAAACTGCATCTCGCGGGCATGCATCCAGTTGATATTTCCTCGTAATGTATTGATTTCTCCATTGTGGGCGATCATCCGGAAAGGATGAGCTAAGGCCCAGGTCGGAAATGTATTGGTGCTGTAACGGGAGTGGACCATGGCAATGGCGGATTCCATATCCTCGTCGGCGAGATCCGTATAAAAACGGTCTACCTGTTCCGCCATCAATTGGCCTTTGTACAGCATGGTCTTGCTGGAAAGACTACAGAAATAGTAATAGCTTTTTTGAGCTAAATCCGTGGCCTGAACTTCGTTATACAGCCGTTTACGGATCACATATAGTTTGAGTTCGAAATCCTCGGGCTTGGTGTCGTTGCCACGGGCGATAAAAACCTGTTTGAAGTCCGGCTCGACGGATCGGGCCACATGGCCAATTTTATCACTATCGTGGGGAACTTCACGCCACCCCAAAAGCTTCTGCCCTTCTTCATGGATGATGCGCTCAAAGATCTGCTCAACCGCGTTTCGGTCATTTAGACTGGGCGGCAAGAATACAATCCCGGCCCCGTAGTCTCCGATCGCCGGCAGTTCGATATTCAGTTTGGCGCATTCTTTGCGTAAGAATTTATCAGGCAATTGCATCAGGATACCGGCGCCGTCACCCGTTTCCGGATCACATCCACAGGCTCCGCGATGCGTTAGATTTTCCAGGATCTCAATTCCAGCCCGGACGATTTTGTGTGATTTCTTGCCCTTCATATGGCACACGAAACCAACACCACAGTTGTCATGTTCGAAGGCGGGATCGTATAGTCCCTGCTTTTGAGGATAAAAACTCTGACTCATTACTTAAACTTCTCCATCTCAATGTCTAATTTTTTAATTTTCGCGCGTAGTGTGTTGCGATTCAGTCCCAGGACACGTGCGGCTAAGATTTGATTTCCGTGGGTTTTTTGTAAGGCTTTTTCGATCAGCAACCGTTCAGTGTCGCCAATCACAGCTTTGTAAATCTGTCCATCTTTGTGGGTAACAAACGTCTGTTCGATTTTGTGCTCTAAGTCCATAGAATCCCCCCGGGTTTTATGATAATCAGGCTGACCAATATTTTGGAATTGATACCGTGATTGGCTATCAAATACTTTGGATCTCGGTATGAGAACACTATTTTACATAGATTCTCTGATAATGCAACCAAAAAATAGTGTGGAGCAAGAATATAAAATACTGTGAATCATATGTTTACGGATTCTTGACGGTGAGAAGTCCCTGCCGAAACGTTAATCCACGTCATCCTCGTCGGGTGCCCGCTTTTTATGCAAGACCCTCATGTCTCTTCTCTATATTTATTGGTGATCGGAAGACGCCAATCTTTCCCGAATGACCGCGACGTGATTTTGATTCCCAGTGGAGCCTGACGGCGTTTGTATTCGCTGAGATCGACTTTGCGGATCACATCCCGCACCGTCGCCGCGTCCACAGATTGGCTTAAGGCCGAAAGTGATTTGTGCTGTTCAACATAGCCTTCTAGAATCAAATCCAGATCATGGTACTCCGGCAACGAATCCTGATCTTTCTGATTCTCTCGCAGCTCGGCACTCGGCGCGCGCTCAATGGTCGACACCGGAATCCGCTCGCCCAACCGTTCATTGATGTACTCGCTCAAGGCATAAACCCGTGTCTTGGGAATGTCTTTGATCACGGCAAATCCGCCGGACATGTCCCCGTAAAGCGTGCAGTACCCGACCGCCATTTCACTCTTATTGCCGGTCGTGAGCACCATCCAGCCGAATTTATTGGAGATCGCCATCAAGATATTGCCACGAATCCGTGCTTGTATATTTTCTTCGGCAATATTCGGCGGGAGATCCTTAAAAATCGGTTTCAAGGCCTCCAGATAAGACTCAAACATTCCTTCAATCGGAATCTCCAGACATTCAATCCCCAGATTCTCCGCCAATTGATGCGCGTCTGAACGCGTACCATCCGACGTGTAGCGCGAGGGCATCGTTACGCCGACCACATTTTCTGACCCCAAGGCCTCCGCCGCCAATGCCGCAACCAGCGCCGAATCAATCCCGCCGCTCAAGCCGATCAGCACCTTGGAAAAACCGTTCTTCGTCACATAATCATGTGTCCCCAGAATCAGGGCATGGTAAACACTCTCCAATTGAGACAACGGTTCCGCTTTAACCGGTTTGATTTCCGTCCGATCAGGCCGGGATGAGCGCTCCAGCTTGACAATATCGAACGGTTTATACTTTCGTTCGCGCAGCTGTCCCAGCTGGATATCCGTGACGACAAAGTCCGCCTCGAAACGCCGGGCACTCGCGATAATTTCCCCGTCCGGCCCCACGATCATGGATCCGCCGTCAAATACAAGTTCATCCTGTCCGCCGACGAGATTGGTATAACAGATCACTGCGTTGGTCTGCTGTGCACGTCGCCGGAGCATTTGCTCGCGCCCATTGTGTTTATCAATATCATACGGACTGCTCGAAATGTTGATGATCAGGCTGGCGCCCTGTTCGGATTGCTGACAATGAACGCCGTCCTCAATCCAGATGTCTTCACAGATATTCACGGCGAAGTAATCGTACCCGAGAGAATATATGTGATTGTTCCGGCCCGGTGTGAAATATCGCTTTTCATCAAACACCCCATAGTTCGGCAGCTCTTCCTTGTGATAAATCCCCTGAATCTTCCCATCCGCCACCACGGCCGCCGCGTTATACAGCCGTTTCTTGTCGTCCGTGTCCACAAATCCGATCACGGCGACCACCGATTTGACCCGTTCCGCAATCGCGTTGAGCGTTTCGATATTGTCCGCCACAAAGTGATCTTTGTAGAGCAGGTCTTCCGTGGGATATCCCGTGACAACCATTTCCGGAAACACCACCAAATCCGCCTCGGCATCACGCGCGCGTTCTATCGTCGACAATATTAGCTGCTGATTGCCGGTCAGATCTCCGACGGTCACATTAATTTGGGCCATTGCCAATCGTATCATAGACTATCCACTGAAAGGGTTGATTGAGAAATAAATGATAAAAAATTCTGATAAATCGTCCGGGCCGTTTGATCAAACTTAGATTGAATCTGCCGATATTCATCAAGCATCGCCGTTTGATCCGCCTGGCGTTTCATTGTATCCGCAATGTAGGCCTGTGTCCAACTCACAATACTTTGGTCGGATATCTCCACGTGAAACTGCAATCCATATGCATTCGAATTAACCCGAAACGCCTGATGCGGGCAATCGTCCGATGAAGCCAACAGCGACGCGTTGTCCGGCAATTGGACCATATCTTCATGCCAATGATAGGCCAGAAATTCCGGCTCAACACCGTCAAACAATGGATCGGACTGTCCGGCCGCGCTTAATTGAACATCCTTAAATCCGATTTCACGCTCGGGGGATTTCACGACCGCGGCCCCGCAGGCCTTGGCCAGGAGCTGTGATCCCAGGCAGAATCCCAGATACGGAATATTCGACCGCAGGATTTTTTGAATAAATTCGTTTTCAATCTTCAGCCACGGATACTTGTCCTCCTCAAAAACGTTCATCGGACCGCCCAACACGATAACCGCTTGAATCTCATTAATCTCCGTCGGCGGGAGCTCTCCGTGATTCAGACGAACAATCTTGGCGTCAAAGCCTTTTTCATCAAGGAATTCACCAATGGTCTCAGGCCCTTCGATATCAATGTGCTGAAGATATAAAATCATATGTGTCTCAGTAAATAAAAAAACTACCAGCTCCCAATCACATGGGATGCCGGTGACATGCCATGCAATTGGAAACTGATAGTTCGTTGTATTTATAATTCAGATTAGGAAATAAACAGCATTTCCGCGTATGAAGGCAATGGCCAGCTTTCGGCTGGGACTAGTCCTTCAAGTGTGTCGACGGCTTCACGTAATTCAGCCATCGCGGCACGCATCTTGACTGTTGAACTTCCTTTAAGCGCTGTTTCCAGTTTATTGGCCCCTTCAATGGCTTCTTCAGTATACTTAGCCACATCTTTGAGCAATGTACGGCTGGATGTCATTTTGGTCTTGCTCACGCTTTCAACTGAGCGGATGGTCTCAGCCAATCCTTCCGAATATTCCAAAGCCGCCGGAAGAATCAACGTTCGTGCCATATCAACCATCAAGGCCCCTTCGTATCCGATAATCGTATCGTATGTCTCGACGTAGATTTCGTTACGTGATTGTAATTCTTTCTGGGAAAGAATACCGTATTTCTCAAACATCTTCGCCGCCGCCGGATCCTGCGTCGCTTTGAGCGCTTCCGGTGTTGTCTTGAGGTTTGGCAATCCGCGCTTCTTGGCTTCTTTCACCCATTCTTGAGTGTAGTTGTCGCCGTTGAAAATAACGCGCTTGTGATCTTGAATGATCTTTTGAAGTGTTTTCTGTACCGTTTTGTTCAGATCTTTCTTGGAGACCTTTTCTAGCTTTGTACAGATCTCATCCAGGGCCTGTGTAACCGCCGCGTTAAGGATGATATTCGGACCGGAAAGGCTTTGATTTGAACCGACCGCTCGGAACTCAAACTTGGCTCCCGTAAACGCGAATGGCGATGTACGGTTTCGGTCAGACGCGTGACGAGGCAAGCTTGGAAGTGAATCAACACCCACTTCAAGTACGCCTCCCGCTTTGGTGCTCTTGGCCTTTCCGCCTTTTTCGATTTGTTCGATAATATCCGTCAATTGCTCACCCAGGTACACCGAGATGATCGCCGGCGGCGCTTCGTGGGATCCCAATCGGTGATCATTTCCGGCTGAAGCAATCGCCGCGCGTAACAATCCCGCATGTGTGTCCACCGCTTTGATGACAGCACACAGCATAATCAGGAAGCGCTCGTTTTCATGCGGATTGTCGCCCGGTGACAACCAGTTTTTCCCGTCGGGACCAGTCACCGACCAGTTGTTGTGCTTACCGGAACCGTTAACCCCGTGGAACGGTTTCTCATGCAATAGACAGGCCAGTCCATGTTTTTGAGCCACCTTCTGCATGACTTCCATGGTCAACAAGTTGTGATCAACCGCGAGATTCTGATTTTCAAAAATAGGGGCGACTTCGTATTGACCCGGCGCAACTTCGTTGTGACGCGTCTTGATAGGCGCGCCTAACCGCCACATTTCACGGTCGAGATCTTCCATGAACTCGATAACCCGGTCCTTGATCGCTCCGAAATAATGATCGGCCATTTGCTGATGCTTGGCCGGCTCTTTACCGAATAGTGTTCGTCCGGTCTGGACAAGATCGATGCGTTGATAGTAGAAATCACGATCAATCAGGAAGTATTCCTGCTCGCCACCCAATGTCGCGTACGCGCGCTGTTTGGACTTGATGCCCAGGATCTTGGCCAATCGTTCGACTTGAGATGTCAAGGCCTTCATCGATCGAAGTAGAGGTGTTTTCTTGTCCAACGCTTCCCCATGCCATCCGACGAAGTATGTCGGAATGCAAAGCGTCGCGCCCTGTGGTCCTTCCTTAATAAAAGCCGGTGATGTTGGGTCCCAACCTGTATATCCACGAGCTTCAAATGTCGGGCGTAGGCCTCCTGATGGAAAACTTGATGCGTCCGGTTCGCCCTGGATTAATTCTTCACCTGAGAATTTTAACAAACAACTCCCCTCTCCGTCGGGTGTGATAAATGAATCGTGCTTTTCAGCTGTAGACCCTGTCAATGGCTGAAACCAATGCGTGTAGTGAGTGGCTCCTTTGGATACGGCCCATGTTTTCATAGCGTCCGCGACTTCGTCCGCGATCTTGGGATCCACTTTACCGCCGTCAGTGATCGTTTTGCTCAGAGAGCTGAAGGCTTTATCTGATAGGTAATTTCTCATTGTCTTCAGACTGAAGACATTTTCGCCGTAGTATTCCGGTATCGTTTGAAAATTGCTGAATTCTGTCATAGCGTCTCCTTCTAGACCTTTGATTCTTGATGTAAGGCTCATGTTTGACTCCTTGTTCTGAGTTGAAATGTTCCAAATCCGTGATAAAAAAAAGAGATCCTCCTCAAAAACGCATAAAAATACGCCCGAAGATGGACCTCATTGCCCTGAAAAACCTGCTGATATTGTCTTGCTGAAATAAAGTGCTGTAAAGGACATCGTTGCCCTGGATTCCTTACAAAATTTGCGCCCGGCCTGAACCGTGCACCAGCCTTGTAAAGAAGGGCAGTATACAATTAGGTCAATTTTTTGTCAAGACTTTATTGTGTTGTCCCGCAACAGCTTTGAAGCCATTAGGCAGGGTGTTGAGGCAATGAACGTTCGGGTCAATCAAGGCAGAATCCCCTCCGGGACTCTGCCTTGGTGACATATTTTTACTCCTAGCCGATAGCGGCCTTTCCTTCTTCTTCTGTCCGGATTCGGATACATCTCGGCAAATCGAGAACAAAGATCTTTCCGTCCCCGATGCGTCCGGTTTTGGCCCCTTTGATGATGGCTTTGATGGTTTTGTCCTCAAATTCATCATTAACGGCAATTTCCAACCGGACTTTCTTGACAAGGTTGATCTCATGAGCGACTCCACGATAGGTTTCGCTATATCCGCCTTGCTGACCGCATCCCATGACATTCGTCACGGTCATCTTTCTAATATCCGCATCAAACAGGGCCTGCTTTGTCGAAGGCAGATTGTGCGGTTTAATCATCGCAATTATTAATTTCATTGTATTCCTCCCAATAATTTATGATTAAGGGAACTTGTGCCGGATCAGGTAAACCTAAAACTCAAAGAAAGGAGGGATATTGTCCATCTTTGGGTCATATCCGCCACAAGCCCCTGTATCTAGAATTCGATTATTCATAGACCTAGATTAAGTGGTTGTGAAGATTTGGAATCCATCGTATGCTTCCATACCATGTTCGCCAATATCCAATCCTTGGTACTCTTCTTTCTCTGATACGCGAATGCCGATGGTGGCTTTTAGAGCGCCCATGATAATGAACGCGGCCGGAAAGGCGACGGCACCATATGCTATAACGCCGAGAAGCTGCGTTCCGACGCTGTGATCCGGACTGAAGATACCAACAGCCAAAGTTCCCCATATCCCGCACACAAGGTGAACAGAGATCGCCCCGACAGGGTCATCAATCTTGAGCTTGGAATCAATGAAGATAACCGAAAGCACAACAATAAATCCGGCGATTAAACCGATGATTATTGCAGCGATAACAGATACAACGTCCGCTCCTGCCGTGATACCAACCAAACCAGCCAATGACCCGTTAAGAACCATCGACAAATCCGGTTTTTTCTGGAATATTTCCGACGCAATCATCGCGCCCACAATACCGGCGGCAGCCGCCAGACATGTTGTAACAAGAACATATGATGTCAACGCCGGATCAGCTGATAGAACTGATCCACCGTTAAAACCAAACCATCCTAACCATAGAAGGAACACCCCGATAGTTGCTAAAGGCATACTGTGTCCAGGAATCGCATTGACGTTTCCTTTGACATACTTTCCTAAACGTGGTCCAAGCAAGATGGCAGAAGCCAAAGCTCCCCAACCACCCACAGAGTGAACCAACGTAGATCCCGCAAAATCATAGAAACCTTTGTCATCTAACCAACCAGCACCCCATTTCCAACTTCCCAACCATGGGTATACCAATCCAACAAAGATCACCGAGAAAATCAAAAAGCTGTGCAATTTGATCCGTTCACAAACCGCTCCCGAAACAATCGTCGCTGCTGTCGCCGCAAACATTCCCTGGAATAAGAAATCTGTCCAATAGGTGTATCCTCCGTCGGCGTACTCAATCAAGCCAGCTGCACCTTCCGGCGAAGAAATACCGAACCCGGCAAAACCCAGCCACTTTCCGGCAATCCATGCATCACCCGGATACATCAGGTTGAATCCCATTAGCGTGTACGTTAACAGACCGATCGCGATGATCATGACATTCTTGAACAGGATGTTGACCGTATTTTTTGATCGGGTTAATCCGGCTTCCAGTGTCGCGAAACCAAGGTGCATGATGAATACCAAAAAAGTGGAGACCATCATCCAGATGTTATTCGCGACAAATGTTGCGTTATCGATATCGGCGGCTTCAGCCGGAGATACCCCCGCCAAGCTGAGTCCTGTAATACCCAGGAGCGCCCACATGAGCATCCTGGATTTATTTTTGAAAAACTTGAGTAACATATTGTTCCCTCCTTGAAATTGTTAATTGAATATTTTGCATCTATACCGTCATCACATCCTGTGTTGTTGTTCCATAGGTATCCCTCCTTGTTTAATGGTTGGTTGAATTTGTTTAGTTGCTAAAAGAGGCCGTGATTCCGCCCCAGAATTCATCATCTTGGTTTCCATCGTTACTGTCTTCCAAATCTCCCCAAGGCACGGTGTAGGCCAGCATCGGTGAAATGGTGACACTGTCGGTCAATGGAATGGTCAACCCGACACTTGTTGTTGAGTATCCGCCGTCTCCATTAATGAAGGCCTCGTCGACAAAACCGATTTCTTCGCCGATGTCCAGCGTGATGCCGTACGTATCTTCCAATGTAAAACTGTGGCTTAAGCTGAAGATATAGTAGTTCCCGTCCGCGCCACCGCTTGATTCGTTTTCATAGTCGTGATACCAGGTAAAACTGGGTGATAAAAATGTATCCACCGAAATCCCGGCGTAAAATTCTTTGGTGTGTGATCCCTGGGACAGCCCCGTGTCTCCCTTAGGGAAGCTGTACCATGTATGACCGGCTGAAACGGAAACCGCCGCCATTGTGTCATCGATAAAACCCAGATCCTGTGAAATCCCGATCCATCCGTCGACTTCATCCGAATCCAATGAATCATTGGCTTGTGTGTCGAAACTTCCCCAGAATCCCCCTTCAATCGGACCAATCCCGACATTGAACGCCGGCTGAATCGATTTATCGCCGTCCAAACGGAAGCCCCGCCAGATATATTTGTCAACCAGGGCGATGTCGGCCGACACGCTCACTTCAATATCCTGCTCCGGAAATAAATCGGCCAGAATACCTTCTCCGTAAGCCGTTGATGCCGGCAGCATCAGAGTTCCGCTAAATAAGCCTGCTAAAAATACTTTCATGATTGAATTTTTCATTTTCCCCCTCCATGTTGTTTCTTTGATTGCGTTACCCTAGAAAATAAAAAAGGCCCTCCCATCTGATTCGATGGAAGGACCTCTGTGTCCTATAAAAAAATCCCTTTCCAGGCGACTATGCGCTAAAAAGGGACATCAACGTCCAAACCTCTTGGATTCCGCCGGCCCGGCGAAATGGTCTGCAACAAATAAAAAAATCCCCCCCCTGAATGATTACCAGAAGAGGACATCTTTGTCGCATTTCTGCTTAAGACCGCCATTGGCCTTAAGATTTTGAAAGTATAGCGCTACTCATTTCGTTTGTCAAGCATATTTTGAAAATAAAATGAAAATACTTTCATTTCAGTAGTTTACAACAGATAGTTTACTCCAAAATCACATCAACTACCTAGAAAATCGCCTACGGAAAGTCCCCATGATTAAAGGCCTCGCCCCCCAGAAACGGCAAATTGAGCGTCGTAAACACGGTACATCCACATGGATCACTATTCGGGTCAATATAGAATATCCAATGCGGTGACGCCTCTTCCGTATCATTATTGAGCTGATTGCTCGAGGACGCGGCGTAGATGTCATTTGACAGGGCCTCCCCATCCTGGACCACCAAATAATCCGTGAATTGATCTCCTGCCGTGACGTCAAGATTAAAACGGGTGACCAGAGGATCCGTACTGCGGATCAAGATCCGGTCATCGTCGTCCAGCCCATCAAGCACCAGCGATCCCGCTATGGTCTGGGTGGAGCCGGCCTCAAAGATCAGCCGCGAATGCTTGCTGTCATCCGATGTCTCCTGTTTGACAAAGTGATAGAAATTGCTGGATCCCCAGAACCATTGGGTCACCCCGTCTCCCACAAAGTTGACGGTCCCGTTCTGCGGGGTAAATGTCCCGCCGACATTGCGCCAGTCACATCGCACCGAAACAGCATAGTCATTGGACGTGACATCGAGATTACCGGCGATCAAATGCAGCGATCCGTCCACGCTTAACGCATCAGCCAGCAACACGTCATTGTTCGGCGAGGTTCCGGTGTTATTGATATGGACATTGTTAAAGGCCACACCGGCCGATGTAATTGTCTGATCCATGGTTCCATCGAACACAACAGTTGAATAGGTGTTGGTGAACAATCCACCTGTCGAATCCCAATCTCCACCGAGATATATCGTGGTGTTGCCATCCGTTCCACCCGTGGCATCCAGCGTACCGGCAATGGTGATGTCGTTGGAGCAATCGATTTCATAACCATCGGTGATCAGGGTATCATTCGCCAAAACCGTCATCGAGGTACAGCTGAAATCAGTGGTCAGCGTCGTCGTCGGGTCAATGGCGATGGTCCCGACATTGGTGACGATATCATCCCGGAATATCTTGTCGCCGTCAAAGGTGATCGTTGATGATCCCGGCAGGAAGGTCCCGCTTAACAACAGGAAGTTCCCTTCAACGAACATCGCCGGATCGTTGGTATCCAGATCAAATATACCCGCGCTCAACGTGAAGGTGCCGTTAATATCCAGCGTACCCATCACCACAACATCCTGGGAACCCAAGGTACCGGTCTTATCGATCGTCAGATTGTTGAAGGCCAGTGTTCCGGCCGTCAGCAATTGGGAATAGGTTCCGGTAAATACGACTGTTCCCGGCAACTCAGTCATGCCGCCGCCGGTTGAATCCCAATCGCCCACCACCTGGATCGTTCCAGATGTCGTTAATGTTCCTTCAACATCCACATTGAGACTGTCAATCGTCTCTCCTTCGCCTATTATTAGGGAAGTTCCGTTGAGGATCCTGAGCGTTTCGTCGGAATAGGTATCGGCCCCGTCAACAAACAGCATCGTGCCGGCCGTGACCAAATGCATGACATCTTCATCGTCACCATTGTCATACAAGCTTAAGTCCGTCAGCGTCAGACTTTGGTTATCATTACTACCGAGCGTTAGGACGTGACGATCCAGTGACATTCCCGAAATATTTCCGGCTCCATCATACTTGGTAACGGAGGTGGCCTCGTCAATTTCGGCTATATTCCCATCGCCGTCCTCGGCCCATACCGTAACGACATCGCCGCTGAGTATCGGAACATCTTCAATTACCCAGTTTCCGGTGGTAATCGCCGATTCAAATCCCACACACAATTCGTCGTTGACCGAGATCTTGACCAGATTTCCATCGGCCAGGTTCGACGATCCGCCGACATCCACCGATCCGGAGACATAGTTCAGAACAATACGTCCCTTCATCCCCGCGGTTCCGTTAGTGGAAACAGCGCCACCCGAACCACCTTGCCCGGCGTTACCGGCATAGTCGCCATCTGAATTGTTTCCGGCCGCGGTTCCACTTCCGGCTGTGGTCGACGTCGCCGTCCCGCTCAGATAGGCAGAGCCGCCGCCACCGCCCCCGCCGCCGGCATCCGCGTTGGCCGCACTGCTTCCCCCGCCGCCGCCGTAAAGCCCGGATCCACCGCCGCCACCGCCGCCAAAGTTACTTATACCGGCGCCGGCCGTACCGCCATTCGAGGTTCCGCCGGTTGCGCCATCACCTGTCCCGGTATTGCTGGCCCCGTCGCCACCAACCTTCAAGGCCCCGGCCAATCCAGAGGTAACACCTCCGGTCCCAGCCGCACCTCCGGCCACCGCGGTTCCGCCGCCTCCACCGCCGGCCGAACTCGACGCTGAACCAGCCGTTCCCGTTGTTCCTCCTCCGGGACCGCCAGCCCCGCCGGCCGTCGCGCTGGAATCGTCACCACCCCCGCCGCCGCCACCGCCGGCCGCGACAATGAGGGATGTTGTTCCGCGCAACACCTCGGATCGTCCACCCCCGGCGCCACCCCCGCCGGCATTGCCCGTCACGGTTCCGCCCGCGCCGCCACCGCCAACATGCAAGGTCAACGTTTCTTCCGGTGTGACCGTAAGCGTGGCCAATGAGAATCCTCCGCCACCACCGTCTCCACCGACACCGGAACTGCCACCGGCGCCGCCTCCACCTCCGCCGCCCCAGGCCTTGACCGTGATCGACGTCACATTTTTAGGAACAGTAAACGACGTGGTTCCCTCCACCGTGAAGATCGATCCGTCCGGTGTGACAAAAACCCATTGCGGAGACCCCGTCCCGGTATCATTACCCCCATCATCAATTGAATTGTTGGCATTGATATCACTGGTCGCCGCGTTGGAGTTAGCGACACGGACATATTCGACGGCCTGCTCAGTGGCCACATCAAATGTAAATTGTGACGATCCGTTCACACTGTCGATATTAACTTCACTGTTCAACGCACCGGCCACATCCAGCGTGCCGGTGATCGTGAACGTCAATGACTGCTGGAACTGCATACTCGATCCGGCCGTACGGTTCACCAGATTCGTCGTTGTAAATGCTTCCGTGAAACTCACCCCGCTCAACGATGAGTTGACGGATTCAATGACATTAAATGTTTGCCCATCCGCCGCAACGGTTTGCGCCCCGGAGCCCGCAAACTGAACTGTCGAACTCGTGACGGTAAAGGTATCCAGATTACCCAGATCAAATCCGGCCGTTGTCACAATGGTATCGTTACTAATATCAAATGTCGTCGATCCGCCATCATTCACGGTGAGATTTCCGGCCACATTCAAATCGTCTGCCGTGATGACAATTCCGCCGGCCGACGCCGATCCGATCTGAATATCGAAGAATGTCTGACTGTCGCTGATCACTGTGGAAGCCCCGTCAAAGATCACCACCGCGCCGGTATTGACAAAGGCCCCTCCATTCATATCCCAATCATCCGCGATATTAATCGTTGAGGCGCCATCCGTACCGCTCGCCGCGTTTAGCGTTCCATTGATATCCAGTGATCCATTGATATCGAGCTCATAACCGTCGGTAATCAACACATCATTCCCGCCAATCGCAATCGCACCGGTCCCCGCATCCGACGCAAAGGTCACCACGCCTCCGCTAACCGCGTCGACAACAATATCACCGAGGTTGGTACCGGCATTGACATTTACCGACAACGTTCCATCCAGTGTTAAGGCTCCTGTGCCGGCCGTCCACGTACCACCCGTTTTGATCAGATTACCGGATAGTGTGGTATTGGTATTGTTCACCGAATAGTCGATGGTTCCATCCTCCATCGTGAATGTTCCCTCAACATCGAGCAAGGCATTTGGTGTAATCGTTCCGGTATGTCCTGATTCAATGAGCACACTCAGGACGTTCAGCGACGAGTCAATGGTCGTGTCATTGGTACAGGTATTGGTGAACACCACGGAGACCGTGCTGTCCGGCAATGATGCCCCGCCGCCGACGCCGCAGGCATTTTCCGACATTGACCAATTCGCCGTATCACTGGTGTTCCCGCCGGCCGATCCAACCCAATAACGGATCGAGGCAAAGACCCACTGCGGCGATGAGGCCGCGTCGTCTAACCCGCCCCCGTTAACTGACTCCATCGCCGTTATATCGTCTCCGGCCGTTCCCACCACCTCTGAATCCGAAACGTTGACATATGTCACCGTCTGACCGCCGCTAGCCACATCAATATTCCAATCGACACCCGGCGTACTGGAAACCAATCCCAGCAATTGACCCAAAGCCCCATCCATCGTCAAATTATTGTCTATCGTGTAAGTCTGACCTGCTTCAAAGATAAGAGTTCCCGCGGTCACAACGGTCTTGTCAAAGTTATAGAATGTCCATGAGCCATTGAGCTGCTGATCTCCTCCATCGAGCACAAATGTACCATTGCGCGCGAGTAAACTACCGGACGTCAAACTCAAGTTACCCGCGACATTCACATCGTAATTGCCTGATACATTGACATCCAGCGTCCCTTGTGAGAGTTTCAGCGTTCCGTTGACATCCAGCGCGTCCTGCAGCTCCCAGCTACCGCCCGTTCCATTAAAGTCGACACTGGTAAATGTCTGGGCGTTGGATGTGATCGTTTGGGCGGACGTCCCGTCGAAGATCACCGTCGAACTTCCCGCGTCAAAGGAACCAGCGGCATCGATGATCCAATTGCCGCCGACCCGAATGTTCTGATCAAAGGCATTGGCATCCAGATCACCATCAACCACGTTGAGTGTCCCATTCACATCAAGCGTATCGAGCAGAATAATATCATTGCTGCCAAGCGTTCCGGTATTGTTCAACACCAGATTGTAGAATGATTGTCCGTTCGAGGTGATGCGTTGATCGTCGGACATGTTATCAAATGTGACCGTGGATGTTCCGGCATCAAATGAGCCGCTGCCAACCACCCAATCCCGGAAGACATTGATCGCTACATTGTTGGCGTTGGCATCGAGATCTCCATCACTAATCGTCAATGTTCCATTCACATCCAGGGCATCGGCCAGAATAATGTCATCGCTTCCGCTGGCGGCCGTATTGTTTAAAATCAAATTATGGAACGATTGCCCCCCCGTGACGATCGTCTGATCAGCCCCGGTTCCATCAAACGTCACCGTCGTGTTGACACCGGTAAACACCCCGCCTGTCATGTCCCATCCACCCAAGACATTAATGGATGTATTTCCATCGGTTCCAGCCGTGGCATTCAATGTTCCGTTCAAATCTAATGTTCCATTAATATCAATCTCGTAACCGTTTGTGGTTAAGGTATCCCCGCTATTGATGGTCAGAGCAGCTGTATTGATATCGGACCCAAAAGCCACCGTACTGTCGACGACCACATTACCCAGGGCCGTTGTTCCGTCGGTGGTCATGACCAATGATCCATCCAGGGTCAGACTACCGGCACCGGCTGTCCATGTTCCGCCGGTCTTGATGAATGGACCGGCTACATTTACATTGGTGTTGTTCGTCGCCAGGTCGACGGTACCATCATTCATCGTAAATGTTCCCTCAACGTCGATCAGCGCGTTAGCTGTAATTGTTCCGGTATGACCGCTTTCAATCAGCATCGACTCAACCTGCAGCGTTCCGTTGACATTTGCGTTGTTGGAACAGGAGTCCGTGAAGAAAACTGCATTCATGGCCGTCGGCGCTGAGGCTCCGCCATTGACCCCGCAACCGCTTTCGGATGCCGCCCAGTTGGCATCGTCAGTGGTATTACCGCCCGGCAATCCAACCCAATAGCGGTTGGCCGTGAAGATCCACTGCGGTGATGTGTCTGTATCATCATTGCCGCCGTCGTTGATCGATGAGGCCGCCGCGATATCATCGCCGATCGATCCAACGACCTCTGAATCCGAAACTCGTACAAAATTAACCGTCTCTCCGCCGGTGGCCACATCGATATTCCAATCCAGACCGGCCGAACTTGAAACCAATCCCAATAACTGTCCACTGGCCCCCATAAATGTCAGCGATCCGTTGACCGTATAAGTCTGAGCCGCTTCAAATGTCAGCGTTCCGGCCGTAACAACCGTTTTATCCAGATGATGGAATGTCCACGATCCGCTTAATGACTGATCCGCTCCATCAAGAGTGAATGTTCCGTTCTGCGCGGTAAGACTGCCAGACGTCAGGTAGAGATTTCCTGCCACATTCACGTCATAGTTTCCAGATGCGTTGACATCCAACGTTCCGTTATTTAATCGCAACGTACCATCAACATCCAGGGCATCCTGTAACTCCCAACTCCCCCCGACACCGTTAAAGTCCACATGTGTAAACACCTGGGCATTGGTTGTAATCGTTTGACTGCCTGTGGCGTCGAATATAACCGTAGATGATCCAGCGGCAAACGATCCACTCACATCGATCACCCAATTGCCGCCGACTGTTATATCAACATCATTAACATTCGCATCCAACTCTCCGTTTGAAATTCGTAGCGTCCCGTCCACATCAACCGCGTCGAGAAGAATCACACTATCGTTGCCGAGGGTACCTGTATTGTCGATGAATACGTTACCAAATGATTGGCCATTGGACGTAATCGATTGATCGGTTAATGTACTGTCAAACGCAACGGTAGACGTCCCCATTGTGAATGAGCCGCCGGTATCCGTAAACCAGTTACCGGCAATTGTGATGTCCGCCATATTGGTTGCGGCATCTAAATGACCATCCGTAATGGTGAGTGTTCCGTCAATATCCAATGCGTCTGTAACGATAATGTCATCATTGCCGCCCGCGGCGGAGTTGTTAAGAATCAAATTATAGAACGATTGCCCCGAGGATGTGATGGTTTGGTCCAGCGCGCTCGAATCGAATGTGACCGTCGAATTTGTCCCCATATAGCCGCCGCCTGTCATGTCCCAATTACCGCTGATGGCTATCGATGTTGTTCCATCATTACCGGCCGAGGCATCCAGCGTTCCATTCAAATCGAGCGTTCCATTGATATCAATCTCAAATCCATCGGTCGTCAACGTTTCGTTGGCATTGATTGTCAACGCGGAGGTGCTGACATCCGAAGCAAAAAACACGATACTGTCAACCACGACATTTCCTAAAGCAGTACCTGGATCCGTCGAGAGGGTCAACGTTCCATCCAATGTCAGATCGCCTGTCCCCGCCGTCCATGTACCGCCGGTTTTGGTGAATGCTCCCGCCACATTCACATCGGTATTGTTCGTTGAGAAGTCGATGATTCCATCGGCCATCGACAACGTTCCGTCGATGTCGATCAAGGCATTCGGCGTGATGGTTCCGGAGTGACCGGATTCGATCGTGATCCCGCCGACATTGAACAGCGCGTCCACCGTTGCGTTGTTAGAACAACTATCGGTAAAGACCGCGATATTTGTCGAGTTAGGAACACTCGCACCGCCACCCGATCCACAGACCATTTCCATATCCGCCCAATTAGACGGATCACTGGTGTTACCACCTGGCGAGCCTACCCAGTACCGCGCGTTCTCAAAGATCCACTGCGGTGATCCAGTGCCGTCGTCGTTACCGCCTCCGTTAATCGAGGAGAAGGCATTGATGTCATCGCCACTCGTTCCGATAATTTGTGAATCACTGACATTGACAAATGATACAATCTCCATCTCGGCCACATCGATACTCCAACTCACACCCGGACTACTGGAAACCAACCCCAACAGATTCCCCATCGTCCCGCCAATCGTCAGACTACCGTTGACCGTTGTTGTAGATCCAGATTCAAACGTCAATGTTCCCGCGGTCGTGACGGTTTTGTCAAAGTGATAGAAGGTCCAGGAACCGTTTAATGATTGATCCGAACCGTCGAGTGTAAACGTACCATTCTGAGCCAATAATGAACCGCTCGTCAGATTCAGATTACCGAATACATTCACCCCAAAGTCACTCGCCGCGTTGACATCCAACGTTCCATTGTTGATTGATAATGATCCGTTAACATCTAACGCGTCTTGCAGCTCCCAGCTTCCGCCTGCGCCATTGAAGTTGACATGCGTGAATGATTGGGCATTCATGGTGATGGTCTGACTTGTCGTGGAGTCAAACGTTACAGTTGATGTTCCGGCATCAAATGATCCACTGGCCCCGATCGTCCAGTTTCCTCCAACACTGATATCAACGTCATTTGTATTCGCGTCCAGATCACCATCCGTAATCGTAAGCGTTCCATTGACATCCAGCCCGTCAAGCAACACAATATCATCACTGCCCATCGTACCTGTATTGTTGACAACCAGATTGTAGAACGATTGTCCATTGCTGGAGAGACTCTGATCCATCGCCGTATTTTCAAACGTTACGGTATTGTTACCCAGATCAAATGATCCCCCGGAATCTGTGATCCAACTTCCGAATATGGAAATGTCTACCGAATTGGTATTGGCGTCCAGATCCCCGTCCGTAATCGTCAACGTTCCGTTCACATCCAGCGCATCGGACAAGATAATGTCATCACTGCCGGCCGTCGCGGTGTTGTTGAGAATAACGTTATTAAATGATTGTCCGGCCGAGGTGATGATTTGATCAGCTGATCCGGAATCGAACGTAACCGTCGTCGATGTCCCCGTAAATAATCCGCCGGTCATATCCCATCCGCCCGAGACATTGATCGATGTCGCACCATCGGTTCCGGCCGACGCATCCAATGTCCCATTCAAATCGAGTGTTCCGTTGATATCAAGTTCATAACCGTCAGCCAATAATGTTTCGGTTGTATTGACCGTCAAATCTCCCGTTCCAATATCCGACTGCAATGTAACCGGCGCCGCCACAATGGTATTTCCAAGATTGGTACCGCCATTAACATTCACAGAGAGTGTTCCATCCAGTGTCAGATAACCTGTCCCTGCCGTCCAGGTTCCTCCCGTTTTAACAACGGATCCGGACAAGGTTATGTTGGTGTTATTGGTTGAGAAATCTATCGTTCCATCGGCCATGGACAATGTACCGTCAATGTCCATCAACGCGTTCGGCGTGATCGTTCCCGTGTACCCAGACTCGATCGTAATACCAGCCACATTGAATAACGCGTCAACTGTCGCGCTATTGGTACAACTGTCGGTGAAGATAACCAGACTGCTTGAATCAGGGATGGTCGCTCCGCCGCCCGCGCCGCAACTCATCTCCATATTGGCCCAGTTAGCCGCGTCACTGGTATTTCCTCCTGGTGATCCCACCCAATAGCGGGCGCTTTCAAAAATCCATTGCGGCGATCCGGTGCCTTGGTCATTGCCACCACCGTCAATCGATGAGAAGGCCATAATGTCATCCCCGCTTGTGCCGACGACCTCTGAATCAATCACATGGACATATAAGGCCGTTGAACTTTCCGCCACATCAATATTCCAATCCACTCCTGGTGTACTCGAAATCAGCCCTAACTCTTGTCCCATCTGACCAGCAAGAGTAAGTGACCCATTGACGCTGGTCGTGGAACCAGCTTCGAATGTTAGTGTGCCTGCCGTTGTCACCGTCTTATCAAAATTGTAGAACGTCCATGAACCATTCAACGATTGATCCGAACCATCAAGGGTGAATGTACCGTTCTGTGCAAGTAAACTTCCAGACGTAATGTTGAGATTGCCAAATACATTCACCCCAAAGTCACTCGCCGCGTTGACATCCAACGTTCCATTGTTGATTGATAGTGACCCGTTAACATCTAACGCATCTTGCAGCTCCCAGCTTCCGCCTGTCCCATTGAAGTTGACGTGCGTGAATGATTGGGCATTGGTGGTGATGGTCTGACTTGTCGTCGAATCAAACGTCACCGTTGACGTTCCGGCATCAAACGATCCGGCCCCGTCAATGATCCAGTTACCGCCTACAGCGATATCCTGATCATTGGTGTTCGCGTCCAGGTCTCCATCGATAACTCTAAGCGTTCCATCTACGTCAAGTGAATCAATCAACACAATGTCGTCATCCGGCGGGGCTCCGGAGTTATTGATCACCAAGCTATAGAATGATTGACCGTTGGATGTGATCGATTGATCCGCTGCTGTGTTATCAAACGTAACCGTACTTGTTCCCGCATCGAACGATCCGCTCGCGCCGACCGTCCAGTTGCCGAATACATTGATCGATGCGGTGTTGGTATTGGCATCCAGATCCCCATCGGTAATCGTTAGAGTGCCATTGATGTCTAATGCGTCAGACAGGATAATGTCGTCACTGCCGGAAGCTGCCGTATTGTTTAGAACGATATTGTTAAATGACTGTCCAGATGATGTGATCGTTTGATCCGCGGATGTTGAATCAAACGTCACCGTGGTAGTAGCTCCCGTAAACAATCCACCGGTCATATCCCATCCACCTGAGACATTGATCGATGTATTCCCATCCGTTCCGGCCGAGGCATCCAGCGTCCCGTTAAGATCTAAAGTACCGTTGACGTCTATCTCGTATCC
Source organism: bacterium (assembly GCA_030429765.1). Classification (GTDB taxonomy): domain Bacteria; phylum Omnitrophota; class Gorgyraeia; order Zapsychrales; family Zapsychraceae; genus JAGOSC01. The sequence goes on from JAUIER010000006.1 coordinate 169,533, forward strand.
ATCCGTTGTAAGCGTATCATTGCTGTTGATGGATAGTGCAGTTGTCGTAATATCGGACGCAAAGGTCACATTGTTGTCGATGATCACGTTGCCCAGAGCCGTTCCGCCATCGGTCGTTAGAACTAATGATCCGTCCAGCGTCAGATCACCTGATCCCGCTGTCCATGTTCCACCGGTTTTCGTGAATGCTCCGGATACATTGACATTCGTGTTGTTCGTTGAAAAATCGATGGTTCCATCGGCCATCGACAATGTTCCATCGATGTCGATCAGGGCATTCGGCGTGATGGTTCCGGTATGGCCGGATTCAATCGTGATCCCGCCGACATTGAACAGCGCGTCCACTGTCGCGTTGTTAGAACAGCTATCGGTGAAGACCGCGACGTTGGTTGCATTTGGCACACTCGCGCCACCCCCGGATCCACAGGCCATTTCCATGTCCGCCCAGTTGTTCGGATCACTGGTGTTACCACCTGGGGAGCCCACCCAGTACCGCGCGTTCTCAAAGATCCACTGCGGTGATCCGGTGCCATCATCATTACCGCCACCGTTGATGGACGAGAAGGCATTAATATCATGACCGCTCGTGCCGATGACCTGTGAATCAGAGACATTCACAAAACTCACCTCTTCCATCTCGGCCACATCGATATTCCATCCGACTCCCGGCGAACTTGAGACCAGTCCAAGCAGATTCCCCATCGTTCCGCCAATGGTCAGACTACCGTTGACCGTTGTCGTGGATCCGGATTCAAACGTCAATGTTCCCGCGGTCGTGACGGTTATATCAAAATGATAGAAGGTCCAGGAACCGTTTAATGATTGATCAGACCCGTCGAGTGTAAACGTTCCATTTTGGGCTAATAATGAACCGCTCGTCAGATTCAAATTGCCGAATACATTCACCCCAAAGTTACTGGCGGCATTGACATCCAACATTCCGTTATTGAGTGATAAAGATCCATTCACGTCAAGCGCGTCTTGCAGCTCCCAACTTCCGCCTGCCCCAATGAAGTTGACGTGCGTAAATGATTGGGCATTCGTGGTGATGGTCTGACTTGTCGTGGAGTCAAACGTTACCGTTGATGTTCCGGCATCAAACGACCCGGCGCCGTCAATGATCCAGTTACCGCCTACAGCGATATCCTGATCATTGGTGTTGGCGTCTAGGTCTCCATCGATAACTCTAAGTGTTCCGTCTACGTCAAGTGTATCAACCAGCACAATGTCGTCATCCGGTGGTGCTCCAGAGTTATTGATCACCAGGCTGTAGAATGTTTGACCGTTGGACGTGATCAATTGATCCGCCGCTGTGTTATCGAAGGTTACCGTGCTGGTTCCCGCATCGAACGATCCGCTTGAACCAACCGTCCAGTCCCCGAATAAATTGATTAGCACGCCATTGGTATTGGCATCCAAATCACCATCGGCAATCGTCAAGTCGCCATTGATGTCCAGGTTATCAATCAGAATGATATCATCGCTACCTGATGCAGCCGTGTTATTGATCACCACATTGGCAAAACTTTGTCCATTCGATGTGATCGATTGATCCGCCGCTGTGTTATCGAAGGTTACCGTGCTGGTTCCCGCATCGAACGATCCGCTCGCGCCGACCGTCCAGTTGCCGAATACATTGATCGATGCGGTATTGGTATTGGCATCCAGATCCCCATCGGTAACGGTTAATGTGCCATTGATGTCTAATGCATCAGACAGGATAATGTCGTCACTGCCGGAAGCTGCCGTATTGTTTAAAACGATATTGTTAAATGACTGTCCAGATGATGTGATCGTTTGATCCGCGGATGTTGAATCAAACGTCACCGTGGTAGTAGCTCCCGTAAACAATCCACCGGTCATATCCCATCCACCTGAGACATTG
>JAUIER010000026.1 GCA_030429765.1 bacterium
CTGTGCGACGTCCGTTTGGATCATCCAGCAAGTATGCTGTCGTTCCAGGAACTTGTGTCGACAAGAATAGGTCAAACGATCCTCCGGACTGTTTGATCGTAACATCTGTCGGTCCGTTGACGACAACTTCGGCGTCTTGAAGACCGTAGACTAGACCATAGATGTACTCGCCATCTGTCCCGGCTGACCATAGGTTTGTGACCCCACCCGGAGTTGTGATACTGGTGATCTGGAAAACGCCCCACGTCTCATTCGCGAAAGATGACTGAGGATCATTGTCCAGGGATTTCGTGAATCCGGTCAATTTAAACTCGACAGGACCCAGATATCCCCCCGCCAGTGAAAATGCCGCTGCGGGTGATACGATCATTGCTCCGATAACAAGCATTAATAAGGTTGCAATACCTGTTCTCTTCATGATTTTCCTTTCATTGTTGTTTGCGTTAATATCGTGAAAAGACATGTTGCCTTGACTTTTTCTCTTTTTGAAGTGAAAAGAGTTTAAACTTCGCTTGCACCCTGTCGGGTACCGTTCATCCCCGAAACACATTCATGATACACAAAACTTTTTTGAATGCAAAAATTATTTCAATTTTTTTCAGTTCAATTTTGTTAGCGATTGTTTCGGAATGTGAAAATTGTTCAAGTTTGAATATGAGATGTGGTCGTGGCAGGATTGGAATCAGTACAAATACGGACGCGTCAAAAAAATGTTCTACTTATCAACGAAGCAAATAGCGTGCCAACTCGCTGATATGGAAATTTATTTCGAAAAATTATTTTCCCAATTCACCACAAGCAAAAATCCATGCAAATACAGGACTTACCCGTACATAGTCGTACAGGGCATAAATAATCGGGTACAAATGACAAAATTCTACTAGAATTTGTGGCAAGACTGTCTATTTTTTTAGACATTCAGTAGACTAATATCGACACATCGTTGTTCTCGACGAGAAAATACATTCTTTTAATGAGCATATGCTTATTTAAATTTTAGCTTTAGATCAGCATCAAGCTACTTTAAGACATAAATGATAACGAATATGGCAATCAAGCCGGCAAGGATCAATAAGATCATAAGACAGATCAGCTGAATGATGTCCCGCAACCACAACTATTTGTGGCATTGGGATTCTTGTATTGAAATCCACTCTCCTTGAGAGTATCGACATAATCAATTTGAGTCCCCTTCAGAAACGGAACACTATCGGGATGCACCAGGACCTTTAATCCCGGCATCTCGATGACAACGTCATTGTCGTAAGGATTTTTTTGAAAGCGAAGATCATATGACAACCCCGCGCATCCACCCGTGACGACCCCGACCCGCAGACACGCCCCTTCCTTCCCGTCTTTTTTGGCCATGCTGTGAATCTTTTCAATGGCGGCTTCGGTCAGTTCGAGAATGGGCTTTGAATTAGTATTCGAATTTGTCTCGTTCATAACAAGAAATATACCATAATTGAGGGTCGATCGCAGTAAGTTTTTTCACGCACATTTGTGTCTGTGCCGACTACTTTTTAGATATCGACTCTTTGGCCTTTTCCCGCCCCAGCGGGGTCAGGCTCAATTTATCACCGGTCTTACGGATCAGCCCGTCCTGAATGGATTGAGCGATCACCTCGGAGGTGTATTGTGTGTCCCATAGCATATGCTCATTCATATGACTGACGATCCGCTCGGTATCTTCGGCGTGCGCCATTTCCGAATTCAGCAAATGGACCGCCAGCGTATCCGAGGCAAAATTCCATTTGGTCCACCGTCGCACAATAAAGCGGGCCAGCAGTCCGCGCTCAGGCGCAAACACAAAGACAAACAGAAACACAATTCCGGCAAAGGTCGCCATGGAACCGGCAATACTCGCATCCAGCAGATAAGCCATCAAATAACCGCCTACAGCTGAGATGATCCCCAATCCCGCGCTAATCGCCAGCATCCAGTGCAGACGGTCCGTCAACAGATATGCCCCGGCCGGCGGCGCGATCATAAGCGCCACGACCAATATAGATCCCACACTCTCAAATGAAGCCACGGCTGTGATACTGACGAGCGACATCAACCCATAGTTTAGAGCGACCGGCATAAAACCCAATGCCGCGGCCAATCCCGGATCAAAGGTCGCCAGTTTCAGCTCCTTGAAAAACAAGGTAATAAACACCAGGTTAAGCACCAGGATCGCACCGGTGGTCCACAGGCTCTGCGGCCCCAGGTCCACCCCGTCGATCACCAACCGATTGAACGGCGCAAAGGCGATTTCGCCAAACAAGACACAATCCGCATCGAGATGAATATCACCGGTAAACCGATTGAGTAAGATAACGCCAATTGAAAAAAGAAACGGAAACACCAAACCAATAGCCGCGTCCTTCTTGAGCTTTCGGGTCTGAATGATCAGCTCAGTCAAGGCAACCGTCACAATCCCCATTACGGCGGCCCCGACAATCAACAACGGAGACGCGAGATTCTTGGTCCAGAAAAACGCCAGGACAATCCCCAACAGAATCGCATGACTGATCGCGTCACTCATCAACGCCACACGTCGAAGGACCAGGAAAACGCCCGGCAGCGCACATGTCACGGCCGTCATGGATGCTAATAGCAATATCTCAAACTGATGTGTCGACATCAAACTGCTCCTCAAATTCTTCGGTTAAGCGCTTGGCCTCTTCCAGCCCCTTGGGAGTCAACGCCCATTTTTTGTCGGGAAACTGACGGGCCCATCCTTTTTGCCGGATCTCATTCATGGTCTGATCAATCGCACCGCGTCCGATCGCGGTCAACGCGGCAATATCATGCGGATGAAACGGATCGGTATGGATCTCTGAGAACAGCATCAGGTTCTTGAGCATACTCGTTTCCTGAATAAGTTTTCGATTTTTCCGAAAACGAAGCCAATCCCAGACCAAGCCGCGGTTCGGAGCAAATGCCAAAGAGATCAATACAAAAATACTCAGAAAGATCACAATCATCGGTCCGGTAGGAAGTTTAAGAAAAACACTACTGGTAACCGACCCCAACACCCCGCTGATGGATCCAAAGAGGGCCGAAATAAGTACCATATGCCCCAACCGGTCTGTCCATTGACGGGCTGCCGCCGCCGGCGCCACCAGCATCGCGCTCATCAACACAACCCCGACCGTCTGCAATCCGATCACAATCGATGCGACGATTAACGTCGTCAACAGAATATCAAACGCCCGCACATTGATCCCCAGCGACCGGGCAAAATCCGCATCAAAGACAATGAGCTTAAATTCCTTCCAGAACATCACCACAAACGCAAAGATGATGACGCTGAAATTAAGCATCATCATCACATCTGAATGCAGCAAAGTCGCGGCATTACCAAATAAAAATTTGTCGAGCCCCGCCTTGGTGGCGGTGGGCATCTTCTGCACGATGGTCAGCAACACCAAACCAAAACCAAAAAACACCGACAACACGATCCCGAGGGCCGAATCGCGTTTGATGCGCGTCGTGTCGGTGATTAACATGATCAGCAGTGTCCCGACCCAGCCGGCCAGTGCGGCGCCGATCAGTAACGGTAACGGATTCTTGGTCTGCACAAGCATAAAGGCCAGACACACGCCGGGTAATGTCGCGTGACTGATGGCATCTCCCAACAGACTCTGCCGGCGCAGCACGGCGAACGTCCCCAGGCTGCCGGCCGTAATCCCCAGAATGATGGAGCCCATCAATACGATCTGAACAGTATAGTCGGAAAAAAAGGCGATCATCCGCGCGGCTCCTCATCTTCAGTCATCCCGGCCAAAAATGCCGTGCGGCCGCCATATGTTCGTTTGAGATTCTCCTGCGTCAGCACATCACTGACCTTGCCCAGCGCCAAGGCGCGCACATTGAGCAACAGCACATGATCGAAGTACTCCTTGAGTGTCTGCAAATCGTGATGCACGCAGATAATCGTTTTGCCACGGTCCTGCAGTTCACGCAGCAAGGTGATGATACTGCGTTCGGTCGTCGCGTCCACCCCCGCGAAGGGTTCGTCCATCAAATAGATCGGCGCGTCCTGAATAAACGCCCGGGCCAAAAAAACACGCTGCTGTTGACCGCCGGAGAGCTGACTGATCTGCCGGTTAATGAAATCCGTCATCCCCACCTTGTCCAGACATTCCAGCGCCAGTCGCCGGTCTTTGTCCGTCGGGCGTTTGAACCAGCCCAGATGACCGTAACGCCCCATCAGGACCACATCCAGCACATTGGTCGGGAAGTCCCAGTCCACCGTTCCGCGTTGCGGCACATAACCAATCAAACGTGATTCCGGACGATAAGTCTTACCAAACACAAGCACACGTCCCGCCGCGGGTTTCACCAATCCCATAATACTTTTGATCAGAGTCGACTTACCCGCTCCGTTCGGACCGACAATCGCAAGCATACAGTCCTGCGGCGCCTCGAAGTCCACATCCCATAACACCGGTTTTTCATGATAAGCCACTGTTAAATCGGTTATTTCAATCGCAGGCTTTATTGTCTCTTTTTTTCCTTTAGCCGCTCCCATGACTTCACTCCTTCAGATTATCGACAATCGTGTCGATGTTGTACCGGATCATCCCCACATAAGTTCCCTCGACAGTGCCTTCGTCTCCCATGGCATCGGAAAATAATTCACCCCCGATCTTGACCTTCCAGTTTCTGGCTCGGACGGCCTCAACCACCGCCTTGATATTCCGCTCGGGAACGGATGATTCGACAAAAATAGCGCGAATCTTTCGTTCAGCAATAAAGTCAGCCAGCCGTTTCACATCCGCGGTCCCGGCCTGAGATTCTGTACTGATCCCCTGAAGTCCCACCACGTCAAATCCATACGCCTTGCCGAAATAACGAAAGGCATCATGCGCGGTCACCAGTACCCGCTGGTCCGCCGGCAATTCAGCCGCCTTTTGCTGAACAAATCGATGCAATTGTTCCAGCTCACCGATGTACTGCTGTTTTCGCTCTTGATAATAGTTTCGATGGTCCGGATCAGCCTCGGACAAGACACTGGCAATCTTGACTACGACCTGCTGCCACAACTGAACATCAAACCAGACATGCGGATCATAATGTCCGGCATAGTCTTCGCTTTCCAGCAGCATGCCTTCGGGAATAGCCGATCCCACGGCGGCCACGGTCTTGCTGGATTTCATCCGTTCAAATATATCCGCCATCTTGGCCTCGAGGTTTAGACCATTGTAAAGAATGATGTCTGCGGATGACAACTTCTGTACATCACTTTCACTGGCCTTGTACAAATGCGGATCGACTCCGGCCTGCATCAGTCCGATGACCTTACCTTTATTACCGACAATCTGACGGGTGACATCGGTGATCTGACCGATCGTCGTGACGATCGTCAGCGTTTCATCCGTCGACTTTTTTCCCGGCCCGATGACCAGCATCAATACCCCGAACATCAAACCGGCAATCCCTAAAATCACCAAAAATCTTTTCATGCTTCACCCTTTCTCCAAACAATTTCACTGACAGGCGTGACAGATGCCGTAAAAATGCAGTTCGTGTCCCAACACCTTAAATCCCTGCTTTTCGAGCAGTGGCCGGTAACGATCTTCTTCGCCGAGATCATCAAACTCAATAAATGTCCCGCACCGCACACAGCGTGCGTGATGATGTAAAGTCTCATCATACACATGCTCGTAATGCTGATGTTTTTCGCCGAATGCGGTTTCACGGATAACACCGGCCTCCAGCATCTCCCTCAAGGAACGGTAAATCGTGGCCCGCGATACATCGCGCTGATGCTCCTTGCAACCCTTGACCAATTCCTCAGCGGCAAAATGCCCGTGGGTCGCCATCACTTCATTGAAGACGGATTCCCGGCCTTTGGTCAGCCGGAGCCCCTTTTCTTCCAGATATCGCAGCAGCTTATGCCGTTCTTTGATAATACGCTGGTCCATTCATCACTCCTATGAGACAGTGTATCATCTTAAAAAACAAAAATCAAGGGTTCGCTTGAACCCCTGATTGATTGCAAAACTAGTCTGTTAGCTGCGCCATTTGATCGAGCATCCCATCGCCGGCTGCTGATCCGGATCAATCGGCTGATTGGAGGTGTAGGCCTGTATGGCCGCCTTGAGCTCCTGATGCTTGACCTTTCCTTCATCCTGCCAGTTGTCATCGACGCGCCCATGATAAACCAGCTTCTGGTCTTCATCGAATAGATAGATATCCGGCGTGCACTGCGCGTCAAACGCGCGGGCGATCTCCTGTGTTTCATCAACGAGATACGGAAACGGAATTTCCCAATCAATGATCTTGGCCTTCATCGCCTCGGCATTATCCTCTGGATAATCCGGATGAATGTTGGGATTGATCGCGACCGTGCGAATCCCGTAACGCTTGGCGTATTCGGCCAACGAAATAATCCGCGGCCACACCGCCACGGCATATGGACAATGATTGCATAAAAAAGCAACCATCAATCCTGAGATAGAATGTGAATAAAGTTCATTGGAATCAACGACACGTCCGTGCGGATCTTTCAACTGAAATTCAGGAAGCTTGCTGCCGAGGGGAATTTGAATCGATTTAACGAGTGCCATGGCGATCTCTCCTTTTTTCTGATTATAAACCCGAAGCGATCACGATGGCAAGCGTTAAAAAGATATGAACGGTAAATGTTACAGCGGATTGATATAATATCCGGACACACGCCAGACATTGTCGGCGTCTTTCATCGGCGTGACGGTCTCAATCGCCTTGCCGCCGTCGGCCAACTCAGCCGAATACTGGATCAGAAAGAACTCGCCTTCCGGTGCATTGGGAATCTCGGTCAAATACGTGGCCGAAATGAACGTGCGACCGGTAACTTGTCCCACCGTGGTCTCCGTGGTACGGATCAAACGGTTCCAGTCGCGCTCCGACACCATTTCCTGAAAATACGATGCCGTTTCATGCCAACTCTTGGAATACTCTTTGGCGTCGATCAGTTTGAGCCAGGACTCCGCCGCTTCAACCGCCACCGCTTGTTCACCGGCCCCGGCGTGCACATGCCCCGCGGCCAATACTGCCACCATCATCAAGGCCATCATTAATTTTTTCATTGTCACACCTCCATTATTGTTGGGCCCAATCCTCGAACTGGACCACGCCTTCTTTATCTCTGTAGGTCATCGAAACCCATTCATCATTGTCATAAACGTCGACGGACATCAACTCACCGGTTAGAAAGTACGTTTTAACTTCGCCGTCAAGCTTGCCCCGCTTGTATTCGGCTACCGAGGCGTTATGACCATTTGGAAAATACCATTCCACTCGCCCGTCAAGTCGTCCATCCTTGTATATTCCAGAGAAACCCGGCTTACCGTCTTTGTAAAAATTTAAGTCCTCCCCTGAAAACGACATTCCATCATCTCCCAGCCGTACATCCTGTTTGTATTGTATAAGTTCCCATAGAGTACCATCAGGATAATATATCTTCGAAAGTCCATCCATCTGACCTTTTCGCATCGAATTTTCAGTCCAGATCCCACCATCCGGATAGTACCCAATACATTTGCCGTCAACCTTTCCATTTTTGTAATGGCATTCTTCAACCAACTTCCCATTTTCATAGTAAGTCAAATGCTTGGCTTCCGCCTGGTTATTAATAAAATTACCCTTTTTCGATAAACTTCCATCATGAAAATACTCGAGAAACATTCCATCCGCCTTGCCATTCTTGAATTCACCCCGCCACCGAACCTGACCATTCATATACCGAGCAGAACAAACCTCTCGATTGCTCGACATCCGCTGACATTTCACACCCATTCGCCAATCTTGAGATTTCTCTGGAAGCCGTGGGGATCCTTCGCGAATCGCGTATACAACTATAAACAGGACCATCACCCCCAATGAAATAAAAATCGCGGGATTGGATTTATCCTTACCTGATTTTTTCCGGATCTCGACTGAGGGCTCAACCGGCGCGTTCATCGCCAATTCTTCGAGATCGAGATCATCAGATTCAGTCAGACTTTCTTCCAGCGGTTTGATGACCTCCAACGCGCGTTCGGCATCCTTTTTCCGGATCATGACCCGGTTGTTGCCCGCGGCGATACTCAAATGGGCATGAAAACCGCCGGCGTCATCGGCCTGCAGAATCGATTCGATTCCCGCCTCCTTGAGCAATCCCACGGCAATCTCGGCGTCATGTTTGTTGTAATAACTCTTGAGCAGCACTAAATCCATCGTTGACCTCTGTATTTGCCGCAATTACGGCTTTACAACCCATGGGGAATATGATCTATTATAATAATAGTCGGCGGAACCGCCTTTGACCATTATAAATAGCGAATATTTTTACCATGACCCAACTCAAATTGCCTGAACATCTGATCCTCAAACAGATGGAACTCGGCCCTTTGGCCAACTATCTGTATTTTATCGGTGACAGCCGCACCAATGAGATCGCGGTGGTTGATCCGGCCTGGGACGTCGATTATCTGTGTGCCGAGGCCGACCGGCACGGCTATAAAATCGTCAGCATCTTTCTGACCCACGGACACCCTGATCACGTCAACGGACTGGATGAAATCCTGGATCGTCATGATGTCCCGGCCTATATCTCTAAGTATGAAGCGCCGTTTCTTAAGCCCAAACACAAAAATATCGTGGAAGTGGAGAATCACGCCATTCTCAAGGTCGGGGACGTTCAGTTTCAGTGCCTGCTCACACCCGGACACACGCCGGGATGTCACAGCTTTATTCATCAAAACGTCATGATCGCGGGCGATGCGATCTTTATCGACGGCTGCGGACGCTGCGATCTGCCGGGCGGCGACGCGCGGGTGATGTACAACACGCTCTACAATATCATCATGAAACTGCCGGATGAGACCGTCATTTTCTGCGGGCACAATTACGGACCGGCCCCCTGGGCCACCATCGGCGATCAAAAACGAACCAATCCCTACCTCACCTGTACGTCCGAAGCAGAGTTTCTGCAGCAGCGTATGGGATACATCCTGTAAGCCGCTGCCATGTTTTCTTTTTTCAAGCGACATCCCTATCTGCTCGCCTTTGGTATCTTCCAGATCTTTTTCTCTGCCCCGGGCCAGACCTTTCTCATCGCGCTGTACGTCAGTCATATCTTCGAGGACATGAATGTGTCGGAGAGCATGGCCGCCGGTGTTTATTCGACGGCCACGTTGTGCGCGGCCGTGTTGCTGAATCCGGCGGGACAACTCATTGATAAATACCGCATCCAGACCATCATGAAATGGGTGACATGCCTGATGGCGCTGGGATGCCTGATCCTCGCGGGCGCGCGCACCTTAACCGCGGCGTTTATCGGATTTTTTATCGTGCGTCTGATCGGTCAGGGCGTGTTCAGTCTTTCGGCCAGCACGCTGATGGTGAAAAGTTTTCACGCCAATCGCGGCAAGGCCATGGGATTGATCACGCTGGGGTTTCCGTTGTCTGAGGCCGTTTACCCCGCGCTGGCCCTCGGGTTGATCGGCTGGTTGGGATGGCGAACCAGCTATGTAATCTTCGGGCTGTCCAACTTACTGCTGATGCTTCCGCTGCAGATGTTCCTGCTCAATCGATCCAACATCACGCACGGTGAATTTCAGCCCGGGGAGACCGATGTCAATCCGCAGCATCTGCGCGGCAAACCCGAGCAGCGCCATATCCGTGATCATGAAAGCTTTACCGTCCGTCAGGTAGTCCGCGATCCCAAATTCTATTTGATCCTCATCGCGTCCTGCCTGCCGCCGATGATCGTCACCGGCCTGTTCTTTCATCAGGACACCTTGTTTGAAAGCAATGCGTGGGCGATTGCCTACGCGGCGAGCGGATTGATGTTGTACGCGGTCTGCAAAGCCGCCAGTTCCTTATGGATCGGCGGTGTCGTCGACCGCTATGGCCCGATGATCCCGTTTATTGTATTGATCTTTTTGATGGGATTGGGGACCTGGCTGGCCGGGCTCGGCGGCCATCCGGTGATGATCTATGTCTACTACTGTGTGATCGGCGCTTCGCTGGGCTTCAGCTCGCCGGTGACCAATGTGGTCTATCCGCATTTCTACGGCCCAAAACATATGGGCAGCATCAAGGGATTAGTCGCGACCTTTCGCAACGGACTGACGGCACTGGGACCATTGCCGGTGGCCATGGCGCTCGACGCCGGCATCACGATTAACACCGTTTTAAAACTAACCGCCTACGCGATTATGGCGATGAGTGTGCTGCCCTGGATTGTGTATGTGATTGATGATCGGGAAACCGCGCGCCGGACGGCGCGTTAGACGTCCATCACCGGTTTGATTGTCACCCGTTCGACCAGCGCGCTGTAAAGCCGAAACGGCAGGATCTTGCGGCAGGTGGCCATGAGGCGTGATTCCGCATCGGGAATATACCGAAAGGCCGGCCGTGAACTGCGCACAATCTTTTCCACCAGGCGGGCGACATCTTCCGGATCTTTTTTGGACTGATCGATTTGATGATCGACCATTTTCTTGAGTGTTTGGGATAGTTTGAAGTAAGGACTTTGCGGATTTCCAAAATTTTTGGCGTAACGGCGATTCTCATAGAATATCTTGGTCTTGTACGATCCCGGCTGGACCAGCGCCACGTGAATACCGAACAATTTTAATTCATAAAACAACGACTCGCTAAATCCCTCCAGCGCCCACTTGCTGGCGACATACGCGCCCACACAGGGTGCGGCCGAAAATCCTGACACGCTTGATATGTTGATAATCTTGGATCCCCGTCGCTGACGCATCAACGGAATGGCCTGCCGGCACATATTCTGCACGCCGAAGAAGTTCACCTCCATTTGCTCACGGATATCTGCGTCCGATAAATCCTCAAACGCGCCCGCGATACCAAATCCGGCATTATTCACCAGGACATCAAGCGCGCCCTCTTCTTCAGCGATGGTTGTCATCGCCGATTGAATCGATTCCTGATCAGTGACATCCAGGGTCAGCACGCGAACGGCGCCACCACGACGGTTCACTTCATTGATCAACGGGGTCTTTTTAGACTCATCCCGCATCGTCGCGTAGACGGTGTGACCTCGACCGGCCAATCGCGCCGCGATTAACAGTCCGAATCCACTGGAGCAACCGGTCACCAGAATTGTCTTGGATAATTGGGGTTTAGGCATACACCTAAGTGTCCGAGATGGTTTTTTGCAGAAGATAGCTGTCGACGACGGTGATGGCGACCATGGCCTCAACGACCGGCACAACACGCGGACAGATACACGGATCATGCCGACCCTTGATCTCAATCGTTGTGCCCTTGCCTTCACCGGTGACGGTTTGCTGGGATTGCGCAATAGATGATGGGGGCTTGACCGCCACCCGCAGAATGATGTCCTCTCCCGTGGATATCCCGCCGAGAGTACCTCCGGAATGGTTGGAGCGCGTGCGCACACGGTCACCATCCATGTAAAACTTGTCGTTGTTGACGCTGCCACGGAGTTTGGTCGCGGCAAATCCGTCACCAAACTCAACACCTTTGATGGTTCCGATCGACATCAATCCATAAGCCAGTTTGGCATTGAGCTTGCCAAAGACCGGATCGCCTAGTCCGGCGGGACAACCGCGCACACGCGCTTCGACAATCCCGCCGACTGAATCAAGATTTTTCCGCGCTTCATCAATCAACGCGATCATTTTCTCAGCTGCCTCTAGATCAGGCGCGCGTACAATATTTTTCTCAATGACCGCCGCATCGATCTTTTCGGCCTTGATATCTCCAACCGATAAGGTATAGGCGATCACATTGGTGTTGATCGTCTGCAGCACACGTTTAGCCACAGCTCCGGCCGCCACACGGCACGCGGTTTCACGGCCGGACGAACGACCTCCGCCGCGGTAATCACGGATTCCATACTTGGCCTGAAAGGTAAAATCAGCATGTCCCGGGCGATACACATCAATATTATTGGAATAGTCTTTGGAACGCTGATCTTTGTTGCGGATCAACAAGGCGATGGCCGTGCCGGTGGTCTTGCCTTCGAAAACACCGGAGAGGATCTCAACCTGATCGGCTTCCTGCCGCTGGGTGGTGATCTTGCTTTGACCTGGCCGCCGCCGGTCCAGATCAAACTGAATATCCGACGCGGAAATAGCGATGTTCGGCGGACATCCGTCGATGACACAGCCTATCGCCGGTCCGTGGCTCTCACCAAATGTCGTGACTTTAAAGACTTCTCCGAATGTATTTCCTGCCATGCTCGCTCTCCGACTTGACGTCGATCAGTTGATATTGATTACAAATTGGCGTCTGTGACCGCCCCGGTTGAGGCCGAGGTCACTTGCTGTGCGTACTTGGCTAACACGCCGCGGGTGTATCTGGGTTTAGGCTGTTTCCAGCTCTTGAGACGTTTCTGGATCTCCGACGCGGGGATATCCAGATTGATCGTTCGTTTCTTGGCGTCGATCGTAATCGGATCACCGTTCTTGACGATAGCCAACGCGCCGCCTTGGTAGGCCTCCGGCGTGATGTGCCCGACCACAAAACCGTGAGATCCCCCGGAGAATCGACCGTCCGTAATCAACGCGACATCTTTGCCCAAGCCACGCCCCATAACCGCTGACGTCGGGGACAACATTTCACGCATGCCCGGACCACCCGTTGGCCCCTCATATCGAACAACAATAACATCACCTTTTTTAATCGTCCCATCCAAAATTTTCTTAAGCGCGTCTTCTTCCGAATTAAAGACCTTGGCCTTGCCGGTGAATTGCAGACCTTCTTTACCGGAGATCTTGGCCACCGCTCCGTCCTTGGCCAGATTTCCATACAGCACAACCAGGTGGCTGTCCGATTTGATCGGGTTGTCAAAATCACGAATAATTTCCTGACCTTTCGGATAGGGCTTTACCTTCTGCAGGTTTTGAGCCAGCGTCTGACCCGTGACGGTCATGCAATCGCCGTGCAACAATCCTTTATCCAGCAGCATCTTCATGAGCGGAAGGATACCGCCGATCTTAACCAGCTCGGCCATCACAAAGCGGCCGGACGGTTTTAAGTCGGCCAGCACCGGCACTTTCTTTCCGATGCGCGTAAAATCATCTAACGACAATTTGACCTTGGCCGCGTGCGCCATCGCGATCAGATGCAGCACGGCATTAGTCGATCCGCCCAGCGCGATCACCACCGTGATCGCGTTTTCAAACGCCTTGCGGGTCATGATGTCGCTAGGTTTAATATCTTTCTTGATCAGATTCATAACGGCCTTACCGGCGTTCACACAATCCATTTCTTTGTGCTTGGACGTTGCCGCCTGCGCCGATGAATCCGGCAAACTCATCCCGAGGGCTTCAATGGCCGATGCCATCGTATTGGCCGTGTACATCCCGCCGCATGATCCAGGACCGGGGATCGCGCATGATTCCACTCCGGTGAGCTCTTTTTTAGAGATCTTGTCGTTGGCGTACTGACCGACGGCCTCAAAGATCGAGACAATATCCTTGTTATCCCCTTTATAACACCCCGGTAAAATGGTTCCGCCATACACAAAAACACTCGGCCGGTTCAATCGCGCCATGGCGATCAAACAACCCGGCATATTCTTATCGCATCCGCCGATCGCGACCAATCCGTCAAATCCCTGACAACCCACAACCGTTTCAACGGAATCGGCAATAACCTCGCGCGAGACCAGCGAATACTTCATCCCTTCGGAACCCATCGAGATCCCGTCGGAGATGGTGATCGTGTTGAAGATCACGCCCTTGGCCCCGGCCTTATCGGCCCCGTGACAGGCTTTGCGCGCCAGTTCATCGATGTGCATATTGCACGGGGTGACCATACTCCAGGTCGAAGCGATCCCGATCTGCGGCTTTTCAAAATCAGCCGATTTAAACCCCACCGCCCGCAACATCCCGCGGCTTGGCGCACGGTCGTAACCGTCGGTGATCTCACTGGAATACTTTCTTAAGTTTTTATTCTTTTTGGATTTGCTCATGCCAGCCACGCCCGATCTTCACGTAATTTTTGTTCGTAATCTGCAATCTGCTCATCAAACTGCAGCGTCCAGCCGATTTGATCAAGACCTTTAAGCAGACAATTCTTGTCAAACTCACTGATGTCGAATGAGTACTCTTTGCCCTCTGAGTCAATCAAAACTTGCCGCTCCAGATCAGCTCCTACTTCCGCGCCAGGATTCTTCTCGGACAGGTCAAATAAATGCTGAACGTCATCCGACGGTAATTTAACCAAAAGGATACCATTCTTCACGCAGTTATTGGCGAAGATATCGGCAAAGCTTGGCGCGACGATGATACGAAAACCAAAATCAGCCAGCGCCCATGGCGCGTGCTCCCGTGATGATCCGCACCCAAAGTTATCGCGGGTCAGCAAGACGGTGGCTTTTCGATACGGTTCGTTGTTCAGGACAAAGTCCGGGTTTTCCTTGGTGCCTTGATAATCGAGATAACGCAATTCATGAAATAAATGCACACCGAATCCTGTACGTTCGATCTTGCGTAAAAATTGCTTGGGGATAATCATATCGGTATCGACGTTAACGCGGTCCAGCGGCGCGGCGATGCCTTTATGTGTTTGAAAAGGTTTCATGTGTCCTTCCTGTCGTGTTTAATACTGTTGTTCCAGGCGTGGCGCTTCCTGTTTGTAGCGCTTGGCCTTGTAAGCCTCAAATTCGTTTTCCACCTCATGAGTCTTCTGTAATTGCATAAGCGCAAACGCCCCGAGCAAAAACAAAACCATAATCACAAGCAACATCCCCCACCAGTTCACTGATCCGGATTGATTCGTCATGTGATCCTCCTCATGAATATTAGATAAATTTTCGGATATCGCTGATCCGGCCTTCCAGCGCGGCCAGCGCCACCATCTCCGGACTCATCAAATGCGTGCGTCCGCCCGGTCCCTGACGGCCTTCAAAATTACGATTGCTCGACGACGCGCAGCGCTCTCCCTGGGAGAGTTGATCATCATTCATCCCCAGACACATCGAGCATCCGGCAAAGCGCCATTCAAATCCGGCCTCGGAAAATATCTTATCCAATCCTTCTTTTTCCGCCTGACGGCGCACACGTCCCGATCCCGGAACGACAATCGCCTGCACATCCGGATTAACCTTCTTGCCTTCAACGATTTTCGCGGCCGCCCGTAGATCTTCAATGCGACCATTCGTGCATGATCCCAAAAAGGCCTTATCGATCTTGATCCCATTGATCGGCGTGCCCGGTTGAAGGTCCATGTAATCCAGCGCGTTTCGCGCACCGGTTCGATCCACCGGATCGGAAAAACTGTCCGGATCCGGCACTTGATTGTCAATATCGGTAACTTGTCCCGGAGACGTTCCCCACGTGACTTGAGGCTTGATATCTTCGGCCTTGATATTGATCGTTTTATCAAATGTGGCGCCGGGGTCCGACGGCAACGACTTCCAGTATTCCACGGCTTCTTCCCAGCCCTTCCCGTTGGGTGAATGGTCCCGTCCACGGAGATATTCGATGGTGACATCGTCGGGCGCGATCATGCCCGCCCGCGCGCCGGCCTCAATACTCATGTTGCAGATCGTCATCCGGCCTTCCATTGTTAAGTTACGGATAGCGCTGCCGGCGTATTCAATTACGTAACCGGTCGCTCCGGCCGTTCCGATCTGTCCGATTATATAGAGAATGATGTCCTTGGGTGTAACTCCTTTACCGAGTTCACCGTCGATGTTGATCAACATCGTTTTCGATTTGTTTTGCTGTAGTGTTTGTGTCGCCAAGACATGCTCAACTTCAGAAGTCCCGATACCGAAGGCCAACGCGCCGAAGGCACCGTGTGTGGCCGTATGCGAATCACCGCACACAATGGTCAAACCGGGTTGAGTAATCCCCATCTCCGGTCCGATCACGTGGACAATCCCCTGATCTTCATGCATGTAATCATACAAAATGATATTAAACTCTTGGCAATTCTTGGCAAGCGCATCCATCTGAATGCGTGATGTCTCTTCAAACAGCGAGCGGTCCTTGGTGCGGGTCGAGACATTGTGATCCATGGTCGCAAATGTCTTCTCCGGCCGTCGAACCTTGCGTTTGGTAATGCGAAGCCCTTCAAAGGCCTGCGGTGAGGTCACCTCGTGAACCAGGTGACGATCGATGTATATGATAGCGGTATCGCCCTGACTCTCGCGAACCACGTGGTCATCCCAAATTTTGTCATACATTGTTTTCGGCATAAGACAAATATCCTGATAATTGATGTAAGTAATTGATTTTATTAAGAATAGTGATTTTATCCGAAGCGCTGGAAATTGTCAATCGACATTTAAATCGGCCACGGACTTGCTTGTTTATAAGACTTATCATTGGAAAGGCATTAATTAATACCCAGGTCTGACACTATCCGAGCATCCAGAGTAACTCTTTCAATCTGCACACCACCCGATCTGGCGATAATTTTTTGCAACTGCAACAAAACTTCAGGCTCTGATAGTGATTTATCCTCCGAATCGTCATTCTTTGCCTGAACTTTTGCCAAGACAATTCGTAATACATCTCCCACCGTTTCCATCTGTTGAGCAATACGATCTTCAAAATTAATATCGAAGTGCTCTTCGATTTCCATAATTAATTCTACGGAATCTAAGCCCATGGAGAGTAATTTAAGCGAGTTTTCTTAAAACCGTTTGCAGAATGCCGCCGTTTCGGACGTAATCGATCTCCACAGGCGTATCCAGTCGGCAGGTCACGGTAAATTCCGTTTTCGTGCCATCGGGCTTGGTGGCGATCACCTGAATATCCTGACGCGGCTTGAGATTATCGTCGATGCCGACAAAATCAAAGACCTCTTCACCGGTCAATCCCAGTGAATCCGCAGAATCACCTGATTTGTATTCCAATGGAATCACGCCCATCCCGGCCAGATTACTGCGGTGAATGCGTTCGTAACTCTGCGCGATCACGGCCTTGACGCCCAGCAATGATGTTCCCTTGGCGGCCCAGTCACGACTGGATCCCGTCCCGTATTCTTTTCCGGCCAGGACGATCAATGGTGTATTTGACGCCTGATACTTCATTCCGGCATCATAGATGCTCGTTTTTTCCTGATCAGGAAAATACATTGTCCACGATCCCTCGGTGCCCGGCGCCAGCTGATTACGCAAACGGATATTGGCGAATGTGCCGCGTGTCATCACCCGGTCATTTCCCCGACGGGAACCGTAACTGTTGAAGTCTTTGACGTCGACGCCTTGTTCCAGCAAATACTTGCCGGCCGGACTGTCTTTGGCAATCGCGCCCGCCGGTGAGATATGATCGGTGGTGATTGAATCTCCGACCTTAACCAGACATCGCGCGCCCTTGATCTCATTGATCGGATCCGTACTCGTCGTCATCCCTTCAAAGAACGGCGGCTCTTGAATATACGTGCTCGCCGCTTTCCAGTCATAGAGCTCTGATTCGGTCCCCTGAATCGCGTTCCAGTTGGCATTGCCATCCGCGACATTCCCATATCTTTTGCGGAACGCTTCGGCGGTCACAAACTCGGACACCACCGCATTGACCTCACCTTGTGTTGGCCAGATATCCTTGAGATAGACATCCTTGCCGTCGTTATCCTGACCAATGGGTTCTTCTGCGAGATTCTTGTCGACCGTTCCCGCCAGCGCATAAGCGACGACCAGCGGCGGACTCGCAAGATAATTGGCCTTGGTATGCGGATTAACCCGACCTTCAAAGTTACGGTTTCCACTCAACACACTGGCCGCGACCAGTTGCTCCTCGACGATCGCGCTCGACACCTTTTCCGGAAGCGGACCGCTGTTACCGATACACGTCGTACAACCATACCCAACAATATGGAAACCAAGTTTCTCAAAATACGGCATCAACCCGGCCGCGTGAATATACTCCTCGACGACCTGTGACCCCGGGGCGAAACTGGTCTTCACAAAATTCTTCACCGACAATCCACGTTCCACCGCCTTTTTGGCCAGCAAACCGGCCGCGATCAGCACCGACGGATTCGACGTATTCGTGCAGCTGGTAATGGCCGCAATCACAACCGATCCGTGTGTCAACGTCTCTGTTGTCCCATTCTGCACCGTCGCGGAATTACCCAACAAACTTTCCTCGAGCCCAAATCCACTGGCTCCGACCGGCGCGGTGAGCGATTTTTCAAATTCATCTTTGAGGTCCGTTAAAGAGATGCGGTCCTGCGGACGTTTCGGCCCGGATAAACTTGGTGTCACCGTGGACAAATCCAATTCCAATGTATCGGTGTACTTGGGATCGGCCTGACCGGCGGTGTAGAACAATCCCTGCGCCTTCATGTATTTCTCGACGAGCTCGACCTCGGCATCGGAGCGTCCGGTCAAGCGATAATAGTTGAGCGTTTCGTCATCAATCGGGAAGATACCGATCGTCGCTCCGTACTCCGGCGCCATATTGGAAATCGTCGCCCGGTCCGGCAGAGACAAATGCTGAAGCCCGTCTCCGTAAAATTCCACAAACTTGCCAACCACACCTTTAGCGCGCAGCATCTGTGTCACCGTCAAGACCAGATCCGTCGCCGTTAATCCTTCCTTGAGCCGGCCTTTGAGTTTGAATCCGATGACCTGCGGCATCAGCATGTAGATCGGTTCACCCAGCATAACCGCTTCGGCCTCAATTCCGCCGACACCCCATCCGACGATACCCAATCCATTGATCATCGTGGTGTGACTGTCTGTTCCGACCAAACTGTCTGGATATGCCTCAAGGTCTTGACCAACGGTGCGCGTCAATACTCCCTTCGCCAGATATTCAAGATTGACCTGATGCACAATTCCCGTCGCTGGCGGCACAACCAAAAAGTTCTCGAACGCCTTTTGCCCCCACTTGAGAAATTCATAGCGCTCCTGATTCCGCTGAAACTCGATCTCGATATTGCGTTGCAGCGCGTCTGCCGATCCAAACACATCCACCTGCACCGAGTGATCAATAACCAAATCACAGGGAACTTGGGGATTGATCTTCAGCGGATCACCACCCAAACGTTTGAGCGCGGCGCGCATCGCGGCCAGATCAACCACACATGGGACACCGGTAAAATCCTGAAGGATCACTCGCCCCGGCTTAAACGCGATGTCTTTGGGATCCGTCGCGTCAGGTGTCCAACTCAACAATGTCCGGATATCATCCAGGGTTACGGAATAATTGTCATAATTTCGAATCGCGCTTTCAAGCAGCACTTTTATAGAGAAAGGCAGATGAGATACGTCGCCCAAATTTTGTTTGGCGAGTTCCTCAAAGCTGTAGTAGGTGTAAGATTTTCCCTGCACGTCCAGGGCACGTTTAAAGGCTTGATGGTCAAATGATTGGCTCACGGTTTTATCCTCAATTTTTGGTCAATAATGGTTTGCTTCCCATATCCCTCTAGCAAGCTTGCTATTATATGGGAGCGATACATTTGAGTCAACCTTCACACCTTAAAAAAAATGAAAATACGCTTGCAACACCCCACATCCACGTCTAGTATAGGCATAAGCTGTCGGGAACGCCCGTCAGATGACCAACTATCCCTATTTTTATATGAAAATTGCTATTTTAAATCCATCGTTTGGAGATGACTTTGTGCGGGTAGCGCGCTGGGCCGCCAAATCCCGAGGCCGTGTGCAACGTCATCCGGAATACCTTTTAACGGCCGCTCAAGTGCTTTTGGACGCCGGTCACGACACCATCTACGTCGAGGCCGCCGCCCGCAACCTGACCCCGGACGAATCCTACAAGATTGTCGAAGACCATCAGCCGCAGCTGCTCATCATCCATGCCACGACTCCGTCCATCTACAATGACATCGAACAGGCCAAAGAAATCAAGCTTCGGACGGGCTGCAAGGTCTGCTTTATCGGTCAGCACGCCTCGGCCGAACAGGCCAATACCTTTGAGATCGCCCGCAATATCGTGGATTACATCGCACGCGGTGAATACGACTACACCCTCAAAGACATCGCCGACGGCCTAGAGCCGTCGAAGATCTTGGGATTGACCTGGTGGAATTACGACGAGGTCAAGATGGTCACGAACCCTGACCGTCCGCCCTGTGACGTCAACGAGCTGCCGTTTCCGGCCTGGCAACTGATTGAACCCGAGTGGTATCCCGACGGCGGCAAAAAATTTCCGTTTCTCACCCTGATGACCGGACGCGGCTGTAACAATGGATGCACGTTTTGCCGGGATCCGCAGATTATGTACGGATATCGGCTGCGCAACCGCACCGCCAAGAGCGTCGTCGATGAAATGGAGTACGATCTAAAGGTCCATCCACAGATCCGTGAGATCATGTTTGAAACCGACACCTTCGCCGCAGACACGCAGCATGTCACCGAGGTCTGTCACGAGATCATGCGTCGCGGGATTCACAAAAAAATATCCTGGTCGTGCAATATGCGTGTTAATACCGACCTGGAGGTTCTCCCCCTTATGAAAAAAGCCGGTTGCCGAATGCTGATGACCGGATTCGAGTTTGGATATGATGACGGGCTCAAGGCCATCAACAAAGGCGGCGTATCCGTCGACATGGCCAGCAAGTATGCCCACGAGGCCAACCGGCTGGGATTCACCATTCATGGTTGCTTCATGATCGGTGCGCCAGGCGAAACCCATGAAACAGCCCAGCAGACCATTGACTTTGCCAAATCACTGCCGCTTGATACGGTGCAGATCACGGGTGTCGCCTCCTATCCGGGAACCTCGCTCTACAAATGGGCCAAGGAAAACGAATTTCTGCGGGCGGATGACTGGCGCGAATGGTTGAATGCCCAGAAAGAACAGCGCACGCTCCTGAGCTACCCGCAATTTACCAGTGAGGATATCGACGAATACATCGACCGGGGACTTAAAGAATTTTACCTGCGTCCCAAGCAAATGTGGCGTATGTTCATCTCGATCCGCTCCTTTGGCGATCTGTTACGAAAGGCCCACGGCTTCAAGGCCTTTGTCGATTATTTCGGCAAAAAAGTCACCGGCACATTTGATCAGAAGCCGGCTGTCCAGTCCGCCGAAGCCGAACTGGCCGCACAGCGTTCAGAAAAGGAAACCGTTTCGCTGTAAGGCTTTATGACAATTTGAAATTGACAATATCCTATATATCAGCTATATTTATAGTACAGATATGAATCTGAGATTGGAGGCTTAAATGACCCACGTAGTAACTGAACCATGCATTAAATGTAAATACACCGACTGTGTAACGGTCTGCCCGGTGGATTGTTTCCATGAAGACGCCGAAATGCTAGTCATCGATCCGGATGTTTGTATCGATTGCGGCGCTTGCATTCCAGAGTGTCCGGTACAGGCGATTTACACCGAAGAAGATGTTCCTGAGCAATGGACCAGCTTCATTCAATTGAATGCCGACAAAGCTCCGGACCTTCCAGTCCTCACCGACAAAAAAGAGCCGCTAGCCAAAGACGATTAAGATACTAGTCCCAAACAGGGATTCACATAGACGACAATTGTAGAAACACCCAACCTGCATAGGAGGTGTGTCGTGGTATCTGGTTACGATCATTACAAGAACATTCCGAGTCTGCCGACACGGATCACGGAAAAGAAAAAGAAGCCCAAGATGGTGGCTGTGGTGGACGAAGACAACTGCACCGGTTGTCAAGCATGCGTGCCTTTTTGCCCTGTCGATTGCATTGCCCCGGTACCACTGGACAAATACGAAACACCGATCCCTCCTGTTCAGATCAAGTTCAATGAATGCATCGGCTGTTCCATCTGCGCCCGCGTCTGTTCCAAAATGACATGGGATGCCATCGATATGTTGGCCACGCATGAATTCGAAGAAAGCTATCAAATTGCACTTAACGACACGAAATTCCCGCCTTACGGTTCACCGATGTGTAATTAAACATTTAAGCAGTTCAGGGAGCGTGTAGCATGTGGTTTTTTATGTATACCTGCTACATCATGACCGTAATGACATTCATCAGCCTGGGAATCGCGTTCTTTCAGAGCTTTCTAAAATTCAACGTGTTCAATGCCGATCACGTGACATTTATGATATTCACCAGCATCCTGTATTGTTTTACAGAGACGCTGGTGATTTTTTTCTTTGTGGGCACAGGAGTGAGCGTCAAGGAATACACGGCCGAGCACAACCTGGATCACAGCTTTCATAAGCGCTCCATCGCCATCAAACGCCGGGTCTATCCCCCGCTGATGCTCAATCTGCTGTTCATGGTGATCCTGTTTATTCTGGTCGGCGCGGTTGACACCTATCGTTTTCCTGGCTGGCTCTATTACGGGATTTTCGCGGCCTGCATCGGGCATTACATCAAAATTAAACTTGTCCAAAACCAGTGTTTCCGTGATAATACGCAGATCATTCTGGATATGGCGGGAATCAACAAGCAGGTGGCCTGATGTACTATCTGGCGAAGATGCTCCAGATCGGCGGCATGACGATTATCCTGATCGACTTTCTACGCCACTTTCCGGAACTGATGAGCCGGCTGGTGCTCTGCATTGGGGTCGGACTATTCGTGACCGGCTGGGCCATTAATAAATTTCTACTGCGTCAATAATTCATCAACGACCTTTAAATCACATGTCAGATTCCAAGAAATATAAAGACCAGCTAAAATTTGATTCAGGCGCGGACGGGTTTCAATACATGATCTACGTCCTCGGCTTCTTCGCCCTGCTGATTCTCGGCCTGGGCATTTACTTTATAGCGACCTTTTCTGTCTCATGAACGATCCAAACTTTGTGCAAAAAATGATGCGTAAATGGAATGTGAACTCATTCTGGGATTTCCTGGCGATCATGATCGTGTTTTCACTGGCGGGGATGTCGGTCGTGTTCGTCCGCAAACCGCTCTTCGTCCTGCTGGGCATTGATAAAACAACGCCTTTCTGGATCAAATTCTTCACGTGGCTGATCATCGTGTTCCCCACCTATCAGCTCGGCCTACTTGTATTCGGATTTATCTTCGGACAGTTCCCGTTCTTCTGGGAAAAAGAAAAGCAGATGCTGCGGGTCTTCAAGCGGCTTTTCGGCGGACGAACCGCGTAATCCTCTCACACCCTAAATACATATAACATCAGATAGATCAGCACTCCGGTGATCGAGACATACATCCAAACTGGATACAGCCAACGGGTGATCCGGACATGACGATCATATTTACCTTTGAAGGCGAAATAAACCGCGGAGATGGCCGCTGGCGGAACGATGGCGGCTAGCGGCGTGTGGGTCAGCAGGATTGTGAAGTAAACGATGCGAATTAAACCCTGTCCCTGATACCTGGTGGACCCATGCGAATAATGATATGTGAGATAAGAGACAAGAAACACCACGGAGGCGGTCATCGCGCCGATCATAAACTTACGATGAGTGTCACGGTTGCCCCGTTTGATCGCGCGAAACCCCAGAAACAAACAGCATCCGGCAGTAAAGTTGAGCAGCGCATTGATCGTTGGAAATACAGGTAAATCTGTCATTAGAATCTGTCCTTCAAGAGCACGTTCGCGTCTTTGAACAATTGATTGATCGCCTCCTGGTCCGTACCGTCATAGTACCCCCGGATGTAACCGTTGCGGTCGACCAGCGGAAAATAGGAACTGTGAAAGACCGGTTCATCAATCTTGCCGAGTTTAAACTGATCCACGACGAGCCGCTTAATGCGTTCACGCTCACCGGTCAGAAAACGCCAGTTATTCTTACCCGCTTTATATTCCTTGGCGTACGCCTTGAGCACTTCAGGCGAATCACTTTCCGGATTTACCGTCACTGACACCAGCTGTACCGACGGCACCTGATCAAAGGTCCGGCTCAAGGCCGCCATATTCTTCGTCATCACCGGACAGATGTCCCCGCAGGTGGTAAAGAAAAAATTGGCGATCCAGACCTTGCCATGCAGCTCCGCAGCATCAAACATCTGCCCTTCCGAATCCATCAACTTAAAAGGCCCAACGAGCCCGATGGTGGGAAGCTTTGGCTTTTCCGCCACACGCTTGTAAATATACGCGCTGCAGACCACCGCCAGAGCGACACTCAGCGCTACTCCGACAAGAATTATTGATTTGGTCTTCATATTAGAACCGGACGTCAAGGACGATCAATGTCAACAGGACAGGCAGATAAACCACGGTTGCCTTGAGCAATTGACGCGCGTCCAGGATCGATTGAGAGCGGATAAAGCGGCGGCTGACACCCAAAAGCCACACCCCGGCCACAAAGGCGCCGACGAAATAGATCATCCCCGCCATCCCCGTGATGGACGGGATCACCGAAATGGGAATCAGCAGTAAGGAATAGTAATAGATATGCTGAAACATGCGATCCCCGTGGGCCTCCTGCTCCGAGAGCATTTTGAATCCCGCACGGGCGTAATCATCTTTAAACATCCAGGCAATCGCGTAAAAATGCGGATGCTGCCAGACAAACATAATCAGAAATAATATACCAGCGTGAAAATTTAGTGTTCCGGTGGCGGCCGCCCATCCGCCGAGGATCGGCATGGCGCCGGGAAACGCCCCGATGGTGGTATTAAACCAGCTGACCCTCTTCATCGGTGTATATACCAAAACATACATGAATGTCGTCAGCAGACTCAGGAACGCCGTCAACATATTCACCTTGATATACAATACGGCAACACCGGCCAGCGAAAGAATCACACCGAACTGCAATGCGTGTTCAGGATCAATACGTCCCGCGGGTATCGGACGCTTGTGGGTACGGGTCATCTTGGAGTCCATCTCCCGTTCGAGATAGTGATTCAGGACGGCAGCGCCTGCACATTCCACCGCCACCCCCAGCAGCAACCAGGTCAATTGGGTATATGAAGCAATGCCCTGGCCGCCGAGATAATAACCGATCGCAGCGGTTACCAATACCAAACTCACAATCCGCGGCTTGGTGATTTCCAGATAGTCTTTGATGAGTTGATTCATATGATCTCGTTTATGCTTCTCTTTCACGTACCGGTAATACCCTTAACAAAAGCAGAAATGACAGGCCTAATGTCGCCGCGCCAGTGACCACATGCAGACTGGTGGTGACCGGTGATTTTTGCGTCAAAACCGTCATGATTCCGAGCGTGACCTGCACGGCGATCAGCAGATCAATCGTCAGGATCGTCCGGACGATCTTGACCCGGTTCGGCAAGCTACATTTTAACCCAACCAAATTCACAATGCAAACCCCGAGCACGACAATCGCTGCCCCGATCCTGTGCAGCAGATGATACGCCACCTGCACCATCTCCACCGGATCATACCCCTCATTAAAGCGCCATCGATTGATGCGCGCCAATAGCTCTTGATTAAATACCGGCCACCATTCACCGGCCATTTTAGGAAAATCGTAGATAGCCAGTCCGGACCCGGTATGCCGCATAATCGCCCCGAAGATCAACTGCACATAAATCATCACGATTAAGGCAATACAGGCCGAGC
>JAUIER010000007.1 GCA_030429765.1 bacterium
CAGCAGACTTGCTATCGAGCCATCATGGAAAAAATCGATCAATTACTCTCTGACTATTGTCTCCAGGCCAAACAGCATCGCCGATTTACCTGGGAAGGCGATGCCCGGCGGACAAATGCGGCATATGACCAGATCATCCGCATATATAACAAGTTAAAAATTCTGGGTCCGGATGCACAAGCTGCTCTTCTAAAATTAGCCCAAACTGATGACGACCCGGGCGTCCGATGTTGGGCGGCATCTCATTCACTCAATTTCAATCCAGGTGCCGCAGTTACGGTTCTCAAAGCGGTCGCCCGGCAAAAAGACGCAGGGATCGTCGCCTTTGACGCGGATATGGTATTGAAAGAGTGGAAGAAGGGACGCTTGAGGGGGAAACATCCACGGGCACGGCGATCTACACTATTCGGCATTCTCGAGTTTATATTGGTTACATACATTAGTATGGTGCTGACACTGCTTTACAGTGGATCACTCGGTGGGATTCATACATGGAACAATCCGGATACTTATGTATTGCCGCTCTTGACCGCACTTTTCATTGCCTTTGGCATTTTCACTGTTTTCATGTATTGGTGGATCACTCCCATTATTTATGCCGTGATGATTGGCGGACTTCTTCTGGCCGCGAAATTCGGGCAAGATGGCCAACCGTGGGGGCGATCAATCCGCTATATCGGCTGGTCTATTTTCGGCGCCAGTGCCATATTTCTAACCTTGAATCTGATGGGAATCTAGATGCTTGAATTAATTCCTGTTTTGCTTGCCTTGGCCTTGTTTGCCTTCATTGGCATAACAGCGGCCATTCTAAAGGCATATATGTGTCCGAAATTATCGATACTATGGGCAATTCCCGGCTTTTATGTTTTTGCAACGACAATTATTCTCATCGAGAATTACCTATTCCATAAGGCTTCGCGACAAGAAATCTTGTCATGGGACTGGATTCTTAACATTCTTATTTACTTTTTCTTTTGTCATACCGCGATCGGACTCCCGTTTTTTATCTGGCTAGGAATCCGTTTGTCGACCTTAAGACTACAAAGGAGAACGCGTGAATTATCAACGGGAACTTAAACGCTGTCTCGCGGCATTAGACATAATCTGGGAACAATTACAGGGGTGCGGCATCGCCACAGGCTGTCAACTTACCTTGGACTTTTTATACATTGCCCCCAATCAAGTTGAGGCCGAGGACTTGAGCCGGGCCCTACACCCACTAACTACATCCATCGAATGCCGCGGATTGTTATTTAAAAAATGGTATATCGAGGGGCAAACTCAGCCGATGACAGTCTCCAAAGAGATTCTCGAAGAATGGGTGACATCCATGGTAGAATTAGGCTGTCAACATAAGAGCCAATTTGACGGGTTCGGCGCCATGATGCCGGAATAGTCAGGCCAAATTATTGCTTCTGTACAGAAGACAGATAAAACCCTTGTCAAATCTATATGCGATAAATATATGAACAGCAATATCAACAACTGGCGTCTGAACGGCAATCTATCCATCTGGAAATACAAGTACAGTAACAGAAGCTATAAGGGTTTTCACATTGCCATAAGTAAGACGGCGGCAGGTTCCTTACAAAATCTTATTGACCTTTTTCTGAATACTACCGGAAAACTATACAAAACGATTGAACTTAGGACTCCGGCTAAGGCTGATATTTCTGCCACAGGTTGCAAATCTCCCGCTCAAAAATTTCGTAAATTAAAATTATCAATATGTTCAGATGAGGTGGACCAATACCAAACTTCGACTGTTGAAGATTATCTGATTATTCAAATCAGCAGGAGCAATTTATCTACTGTAATGCAGGCTTTAGGCCGCATTCGGTCTGGCGAAGACGATTTTTGTATTCATCCATCAAACGTAAAGCGCGATTATCTGGAGCAATCCATTTGGTTTTGGTTGTGTGGGGAAGGGTCTAAAAATCTGTAGGTCTGGGGAAATAAGAAACAAGGGATAGAACCATCCTTGCAACTGTTGCGCCTTTGATATCTATGGACAGAAACCTGGCAAAACCTTGACAACGTCGCTTAATATAATAATGGGATTTTCATAATCCCTCTATTTACAAGGAATGACCGAAATGGATAACGAAAATAAGGGGCAATAGTTGTCTGTCCCATTTTTTAAAACCAAAAATTATTGCTCAATTTATGAAAAATGATCTAGTAATCTTAGACACAGACATTTACAAACAATTAGGTGGCAAATATGATTAAACGGAGAAAAAATTTAACACTTCATGAGAAGGCCGAATTGGCGTTGAAGGAAGCTATCAAGAATGAAGTGAAGGAACGCAAGAAGACAAATCGTCCTCTTATTATTTGGAAGAATGGTAAAGTAGCAAGAGTTCCGGCTAGCAAACTATAACTGGTGAAGTATTTGTTTTTTTAAAATAGTGTTAAATCGAATCCATTCGTTGGTAGCAATTCACCGATTCCACCGGAACCATCCTTCGGTCGTATGTCTACAATTCCTTCGGAAACATCGTAAGTGAAACCGGCTCTTTAACAAACCCATACACCTACACCGGACGCGAATACGATGCGGAGAGTGGGTTGTATTATTACCGCGCGCGGTACTATGATGCGACGTTAGGTAGGTTTTTGAGTGAGGATCCAGCAGGATTTGCAGATTCACATAATTTGTATAACTATGTAGCGTCCAATGCTCTAAACTGGATAGATCCTTTTGGCTTCGGAAGGTCCAGGGCTGATCGCTTTTATTCAGAGCCACGAAATACGGCCAAACAAATTAGAGATTATATACTCGGCTTCTCGGACTCCGTTCCATTTTTAGGCCCTCAATTAGAAAAGCTTCGGGGAGACAATAGTGACTGCGTTTCCGGAGCATATCGTGCTGGTCAGGAGACAGCAATAGGCCTGGAAATATTATTTTTTCTACTTACAGTTGAAGTATCTGGGCCATATAAAGCTGTAAAAGGTGGTAACAGCTTCATCCGAAATAATGTATTCAGATGGGGTATCGGAAATTGGAAACAAGGCGGAAAATGGATTCGTAACAAAGTTCATTTCCATTTAGCACCTGCTATGAAGCACCACTTACCCTATCAATTTCGATCATGGTTCCATCATTCAAAAGACAAAATCATCAAGTTTATTAATAAATTTAAGGATAATATATTTTAAAATGACAAGTCCGCAGTACAAAATCCAAGAATATACATCGCTACATGCTCAGACGGATATATATTCAGATCAACCAAACTATTTAAAACATACTTGGCCTCATTTTGAGAAAATTTTAACGAATAACGAGGGTATATATGTATTTAATCATTCCGCATTCCCAAACAGCAGCTCCGTATTTAAAAGCAAGCAATATTTCTCAACGGCTTTTTATAAACTTTTATTAGACAAAGAAACTATAATTTCCAACTCTCGCAAGCTGTGTGACCTTAGCTATTACTGTGGACACTTTAGTGTATTTTACGTTTTTCAAAAATCAGCTAGTATAAAAAACTTATGTAGTTTATGGCCATATGTCTACAATCATGATGAAGTAGAATCTTTCGGTTTCACTAATCACGAACAAGATTTCCTATTGGTATTTCTAGATAAACTTAAGATTGACGCCAATAATATCGTCATTAGCTTTGGTCACGATGGAGATCCAATGTATGTAGTAGAAAAAGTGTGCGATAAGAATTAAAAATCATCTTTCGTCAACTTTCTTCAAAATATCTTTATGATCATGACTTGAACCGATGTCGCGTTGATGCTTCGCGACATCTCGTTGGACATGATCTGCCATCAGCTTCCTTCAGAACCTGATTTAGCTGCCGCCCCCAGCACTTTAAAAAACACAATCAAAGAAACAATCATCCAAAAGATTCCGATGGCGACGGAGAGTTGAGGGAAGCCTAGGTGTTCGGCCAGGGCGAAGGCGTCGCTTTTGATGCCGGCGTACATGCCGGTTCCATCGACGGTGCGATCGATCAGGTCGTCTTTGATATCAATGATGGCATACAGACAGCTGGCCATGCCGATAAATTTGAGAAGAAAATCTGCCACAGAGTTGCGCGCATAAACGCACAGCACCACCAACGCAGCCCCAAGCCCAGCGGTAAATAGAACCCCAAACATATTTCGAATGAAGAGTAGCGTTAAGACAATCAACAACGTACCGATGACGATTCCGAGAATGTTGTCGTATTTGGTGCGAGAGGTGATGAGCACAATCAACGCGCCGAGTACGATACTTCCCACGTATCCCGCCGAGAGGGTTACGGCGCGATTGCCACCGCGGGTCCAGCAGAATCCACCAATCTCGGGATTGATCTCAATCTTAACAATCTCCCCACCCGTCACAACCGCCGCCAGCCCATGACTGAATTCATGCAGAATCACAACAAACAATTTAATGGGGTACAAGAAGATGGTGTCCCACAAAAGCACGGCCAGGACAAAATAGACGATAAGCCGTCCCAATTCCTCAGGATCAACTCGATCGACTTTTTTGGTAGGTTGTTGAGTGATATTCATTGGATTATTCTAACACAAGTCGAGATACGAATTATATCAACCACAGGTCTTTAGCAATTAGGAATTTCGATGCTTCAACGCGACATCTAATCAGAACATAATCGTACTTATTAGCATGGTAAAAATATTAACTCCTCAATCAAACCCAATATTTGCAAAATCTACCACCTATTGTATACTTGAGCATCATGAAACTGGCATTTTTAATGTGTTTTCACAAGGACGTCGAGGTCTGCCGCAACCGCATTCGGATGCTCCGCCAATACAACCCGGATCTGCCGATCTACGGCGTGTATGGAGGCGATTCCGGCGAGGAGGAGCGGTATCGACGGGCGTTGGGCGGGCTGCTGGACGATTTTTACAGCTTTGAGTGCGACCGGGACAGCGAATGGAAGTGGGTGAATTTTGATGTGATGATCGCCCAGTGGTATGAGCGCCGAGGCAAGGACCTCGCCTTTGACACCGTGGTCAGCATTCAATGGGACCAATTGATCCTCGCCCCGATCACCGAGCTGTTTCCCGATTTAAAGCCCAACGAGATCCTGTTCTCGGGATTGCGTCCCGCGCGTGAGGTCATGGACTGGTGGTACTGGGTTTCCAAACGTGATCGACCCGGAGCTCCGCCGGAATACGGCTTCAAAACCTACACGACGTTTTTGAATCACCTCAAAGACACATACAATTACAGCGACGAGCCGGTGTTCAGTCAGTCGTTTTTTTGTTTGCTGCCGCGGACGTTTTTAAAACCGTTCAGTGAAAGCGACTGGTCGGTGCCGGGGTATGGCGAGTACCGTATGCCGATGTACGCCCAGGCCTTCGGCGTGCCGTTTTGTCAGACCCATCACGTGGACGCGTGGTGGCCGTCCGATCCGGAGAGAAGCCAACATCCCATCCCCGAACGCATTGTCGAGTCCGACCGCATCCCGCCGTACGCCGAACGGACACTCACCGCGGCAAGAATTCCTCTCCCGCTCAAAGTCATCCTCCAATTGTCCAAAGCCCCCGATGGCCCCAAACTCTTTCACCCGTATTACAGAATCTTCCCGCTCAGCATCACCGATTGGATGAGGTTGTTGAGGGATAAGGTGACGGGGCAAAGATAGCGTTTTAGGACACTGGTCTGTACGGTCATGTCTTGAACCGATGTTGCGTTGAATCGTCGCAACATCTTAGTAATCATAACCATTTATCGACACTTTCTGTGTGTCGACTTCTACGGTCATGTTCTGAAAAGAATTTCGTTGAAGCATTCGAGATTCTGGATAGAACATGACCTTTTGTCAACTTCCTTCGGAAGTTGACTTGTACCACTGTGTCCTATTGACTATTATGCTTTATCTATTAATCTTAATAGAAACGTTTGTTGCATAATCGGCAGGTAAAGCTTATAATACTCTGCAAGTTATTGTTGCACAACACTATATAAAATTTTATTAGACATTAAAGGGTCCTATGAAATCTTTTCTTGAAAAATATCCAGCACTGTATAAAGCCGTATTTAAACTATATGAACTGTGTCGAAACATATTTCGCATCAACACCAAAACCGTTTTATTGTCCAAGGAAGGCCGCTCGGAAAAGCATTTGGAGGAGATGTATACCGACCCACTCTACAGCAATGTCATCAAGGATGTCGAAGAATTTACCGGCCTGACAGGTGACGACCTTAAAAAACGCCTCATGCTCGAACCAGAATATACGAACTATAGTGAATTCAAATGGCATTCACCTAAGAGTCACAATGAACTCACCTGGTTCTATCGATGCTGCTATAGCTACTTATACGATAATGCAGGCCATCATTTCTGGAAAAAATTGGATTTTGTTAAACCCGAGCATGGTCGTATTCTGGAATATGCCGGAGGGATTGGTCACAATACAATACCATTGGCGGAACGTGGTTGTGAAGTTGACTATTTGGAAATTGGAATTATTCAATCGGCTTTCGTTCGTTACCGTTTAGACAAAAGAGGCCTTAAAAATGTGAACTTTGTCAACTTATATGTCGACGGCAAGTTTGATCCAGTCAATTGTGTCACAGAAAAATATGGCGTTATTATTCTTCAAGACGTCTTGGAGCACATTCCAAACTATCACATCGTTCTAAGGCATCTCATCGATCACCTAGAACCTAATGGATATATTCTCGAACAAACACCGTTTGAAGAGGACGTCACGGCTGACGACATTGATATTCACCTGCGCCCATCTATGCCGATGGAAGAGGCGATGGTCGGGATGAAAAAGATTGAACGGAATATTTGGCAGAAGGTTTCGTGACGGATATTTTGACAGCATTACTTATACCTTTAAAACAAAACCATATAAAAGTTCACAAGGTCACATGATGAGAACAGGTATGGTGCGAGATAGTTGACTCAACATAGATTGTAGCCCAGGTATACCACAATATTGGATTTTTCTTGAATAGTTTATTCTGAATTTAGCATGTCACCCAGGAACCCAACACCCAGCTTAACTGTGCCATGGATTAACTTAACGCGTTTCGCTGCAATAGTATCAGTTATTCTATTTCATGCCTCAGCAGCGCACATTGATCAATTTGAGATTCTAGATGTTAGTCAATGGATATTCGTTGATATTTACGCATCCATTACGCGTATTTGTGTACCACTGTTCTTTATGATATCCGGCAGCCTACTACTGAGTAAAGAGGATGGAATAATCTCCTTTTATAAGCGAAGACTTGTAAAAATATTTATCCCGTTGATGATCTGGAGCTTAGCCTACATAGTATGGAAAGATATTGTAGGCAAAGAGGTTTTGACTTCAACCTCGATTATCATATCTATTCTCAAACCCGCGTATTATCATCTTTGGTTTCTGTATGCTATTGTCGGAATTTATCTGTATATGCCGCTTCTACAAGTTTTGGTTCAACACTCTGATCGACGACGATTGTACTACTTTGTGGGACTGTGGTTTATTGCCACGTCACTGATTCCATCCAGTGAACGCTTATCCGAGTTGCATAGCCATATTGATCTGGGGATGGCCGGTGGATTTTCCGGATATCTGGTTTTAGGTCATTTGCTACGGGGGTCTCAAATCACCGTTAAAAGGGTATGGATGGCAATATCCTTATTCTTACTTTGCAACATTGCCACGGCCGAAGGTCTCCATATTTTTACCTCTAGAGGATCCATTAATCTGGCTCGAGCCTTTCATTCCTATTTGGCACCCAATGTGATTGGAGCATCCATGGCGGCATTTTATCTACTCAAGTGCATTGGCACACGCCTGACGAAATCCGAGTCGGGCATATACAAAACCATAGATCAAGTCACACCATATATCTTTGGGATTTATTTAGTTCATGCGATGATTCAATATCATGTCCACGAGTTAAAGATCCCGATCGTCTCGAACGGACATCTAGGCTATGCCTTATTGCTGGAAACAATATTGGTATTTTACCTAAGCTTCGTTTGTGTATGGATCATTAAAAAAATCCCGTTGATTCGGGTATGTGTGCCGTAAGAATTGTGTACCCTCTCAGGCCAAACATCTGGACATATCACCTAGAATCCGGTAGTCTTATGCATATTGTAATTCGTTAAATCATTAATAAAATCTATGATTCAAGCCAAAAAAATCCTCGTCACCGATGGTCTGTGGCAGGGGAGCATTACAACTATTCAAAGTCTCGGCCGGCAGGGGCATGAAATCTATCTAGCCGATCACGATGCGAATCGATCCACGGGCCGCTCCAAGTATTGCCGTAAACTCTTCACCTGCCCGCATCCCAAGGATAAAAAGAATTATGTCGATGCGATTATTGAGATTCTCGCTAGGGAGAAATTCGATTTGCTGGTCCCGATTGGCGATCAGACCATGGAGGCGTTTGCCGAACGTAAAGACGAACTGCTCAAACATACCAGGGTGATCATTCCCGATCATGACAAGATTCTCATCGCCGATGACAAACGATTGACGGCCAAGTTTGCTCAGGAAAATGATATATTAATTCCCATTTCCTATCAAATCTCTTCGAAAGAAGAGGCCAAAAATGTGGCTCGGAAAGATATCTTTCCATGTATTGCCAAAATGCCATCCGAAACCGCATCGGAAGGGTTAATGATTCTCGAAACACGCGAAGATTTCCTGGACTTTTACAGTCACGATGAGAATCTTCAACGTTACACGTTGGTCCAGAAGTTTGTGCAAGGCGATATATACGGCTCAACGGCCGTCTGCCATGAAGGACAAATTCTTAATTACTTTATGTTTTATGTACCGATCCGCTACGGCACCGGGGGAGCTGCATCATACTACTACTCGTCGAATAATCCCACATTACTTGAGATCACACGTGATATCGTCCGTAAGCTAAACTGGACCGGTTTCATTGACTTTGATTTTTTGGAGGATAAGGAGGGCAATTTTGTATTGCTCGAGATCAATCCGCGTCTGTCAGGAGGATCACAGTTCGCGCACAAGATGGGGGTCGATTTACCCCTGACATATTTCAATCTGGTTCTCAATAATGACACGCGTGTGGTCGAACCAAAATACCGGGACAACAAACAGTACCGGCTGCTGTTACCGGTGGAGGTGATGTATCATCTGAGAAACTATCGACGCATTCATCGCTCATTTTTCCAGATTTTTAATTTGCTGAGTTGTACAAATATCAATTGGAATGATTGGCCGTTGACGCGAAGTCAGCTCAAAGAGACCTGGTGGAATTGCCGGCATATTATCAAGGGTCGCAAATTCATCAAGGAGGAAGTGGCCATTCCCGTGCATCGTCGAAACGGATAAAATACACGTGTCAGCATCAAAAATTGGTAAATATCGTCGCCATCGTGTATCCTTACTGTTAACATATAGCGGACAGCAAACCGGTTAAGAACTCATCATTCATGAAGCCCAAAGTCATCCTACAATTCACCTGCATGCATTCCACCAAATACGGGGCGGTGGAGCGCTACTTTAAAGAAACCGCCTCACTGTGCACCGAGAAGGGCTATACCACGATCATGCAATATGAATCGATGCCGCAGTCGTCGGAGTATTGTCAGGACGTCAAGGACACACACACCGAGATCCGCGTATTTCCCATACCACTGAGTCCGATCGGATCATTTTTTCGAGTATTTAAAATCATCAAGGAAGTTCAGCCGGAGATCATTCACGTGCACTTTGCCGAACGCTTTGTCAAACTCTGGATCCCGATCATTGGACGCTGGTTCGGCGCCCGACGGGTGATCCATTCGATGCACAATATCCCGGAGTACCCCGGAAAAACGTCAGCACGGCACATTTACAATCTATACGATTACACGCTTCCTGTAAGTCAATCCGCTGAGAAAGGATGTAAAACCGGCGGTTTTGATATGAGCAAGGTCAAAACACACTATCTAGGATTATTCGGTGATCGCCCTAGATCAGCGGAACTCCGGGAGTCCTATCGCCAGAAATTTGGCATTCCGGATGATGCGATCGTCGTTGGGTGCATCGCCTTTGATACACCATTCAAAGGGCTCGAAGGATTACTTAAATCTGTTAAGCTCGCCAGCGAACAGCATCCAAATTTACATCTGATTGAGATTGGGGTGGATCCCGCTGCCTCAAAACTTCCGGCCTTAGCCGAAGAGCTTGGTATCACAAATCGTGTGCATTGGGCCGGTATTATCGACAATGGCTGGCAGGTTTTGAATGCCGCTGATTTTTATATCCAACCCTCCACATTCTCTGAAGGACTCGGTCTTTCGATTGTGGAAGCGATGGCCCTAAAGTTACCCGTCATTGGAACCAACATTGGCGGGATACCCGAGGCCGTCAAAGACGGTGTGACGGGAATCATTACCGAACCTACCCCCGAGGCCATCGCAAAAGCCATCGATACGATGATCCAACGCAGAGATGATTGGGATACGCTGGGTCAAGCCGGATACGACCGATACCGCCGAATCTTCGATGGGATGGAATCCGTCCGCCAGCAATTGATTCAATTTTATGGTATATAGTTGCATTCAAGCCATAAAGTTGCGGGCTTAGACCATACATTCCAAAATTTTTTATAGTACTATTATTTGAATATTATTTATTGCCTTTATCTAATTTACATATGCATTTTCAACGGATATACTCGATGTGGCTGGGCAGGTTCTTCCTCAAATCTGACAATGACTCCAGACACACAAAGGACGTGAATCCGTGAACACGACAATTCCGACAAATGTTTCAAGCGTCATCGTCAATTTCCGTGGCGGACTGGGCGATTTGATCATGCTGACACCGATGATGCGGGCCATCAAAGAGAGCGGCGTTAAGACGCTGACATTGATCACCACAACGAATATGCGTGAGCTGGCGGAGCGGATTGAGTGGATTGATGAGGTGATTTATTTTGATGCCGGGTCACCCCGGGACACGTGGCGGCATCCCATCCAAGTCGGGAAGTTTCGGCGACGGATTCAGTCGATTTCGGCCGATCGGCTGATTCATTCGATTTGCACATACGGCCGGGTGCCGCGCTGGATCGGAGGGATGATCAGTCCCCGGCATTCAATTGGATATGATCACGGCTCCAAGGCCTGTGATTGCGATGCACTCTTAACCGTGGATGACACACGGCATGATATCCGGTTGAACCTCGATCTATGGGATCCTCAACGGGAATGGACCACGACGGATCTGCGGCTCAGACTGGAGTTGAGCGCGGCGGATATTGCGTGGGCCAATGATTTTTTGCGAGGACGCGTCCCGGAACAGGCCCGGATGACCGCGGTGGCACCGTGTATCCGTTACACCTATGGTTTACAGACGCGCCAGTGGCCGCTGAGCAAATTTGCCGAGCTGATGCGGCGTATACTCGAGGAGCCGGACCACTACGTGTATGTGTGCGGATCGCGTCAGGAGCTCGATCAATTGACGAATGATGCCTGCACCGCGGAGCTGATGCGGCACGAGCGGATAGTGACGGTCCCGGATTCACAGCCGTTGTTTCATGCCGGCGCATTGCTGCGTCGCTGTGACGCCCTGATCTGCAATGACAGCGGCTTGATGCATCTGGCCGTGGCCTTACGCGTGCCGGTGGTTTCTTTGTGGGGGCCGACGCGCATCGTCCGCAAAGGATATGCCCACGTCGAGACATTTCGCGGGGTGGAAAGCCAGG
Source organism: bacterium (assembly GCA_030429765.1). Taxonomy (GTDB): domain Bacteria; phylum Omnitrophota; class Gorgyraeia; order Zapsychrales; family Zapsychraceae; genus JAGOSC01. The sequence goes on from JAUIER010000007.1 coordinate 11,663, forward strand.
GATGCCGTTGCCGCATGGACTACATCAACCCGGTCACCGATTGTGACGATGGGGCATGCTGGAGCACCGTTGAGGCCGACGCCGTCTTCAACGCGTACAAAGATTTGGTCAATCAAGTTTAATGCACGATGTCATGAACGTTTTATTTATCCATCCCAATAACAAATACACCGGTCAGGAGATCTCGCTGCTGGAGCGGATCATCGGACTCAAGCACAATGGCGTGAACTGCGCGGTGGTGCTGCCTGAACAGGGCAAATTTGGACGCATCCTCGGTGAGTATGATATCCCCGTCGTAATTGCCGATCTGTCGCGCTTTGACCGCAGCAACAAACGGGCCTTTGTGCGCAGTATCTGGACGATGCGGCGGATCATCAAGCAGCAGCAGGCGTCAATCGTGCACTGCTCGGGGATCTATTCCAATCAATACGCGGTGTGGGCGGCCAAGCTGTCCGGGATTCCGTGCGTGGCCTCAATCAGCACGACGGTGTACAATGATTACGATTTTCGGTCCAACTTCACGCACGCGCTTAACCGGGTATGCTGTGTATCGGAGGCGGTGCGGCAAAATCTGCTCGAGAAATCGCGGGTTACCGAACAGCAGGCCGTGACATTATACGACGGCTATCATCTGGACTCGATCAAGGTGGATCCCGACGCTGTTGCGCGGTTTCGGACGGACTTTGATATCCAGGACCATCACCGGATCATCGCGACGATCGGCGAGGTCATCCCCCGCAAGGGCATCGAGTACTTTGTGGAGATGGCCCATATCCTCAAGAAACAGCATGATCATCTCAAATTTCTCGTCATCGGCGAGCATCACAATGACGAGTATGAACAGCAGGTCCGGCAGCAGATTCAGAAACTCAACCTTTCGGATGATGTGATCTTCACCGGATTTCAGCCGGATATTTACAGCATTATCAGTCAGCTCGATGTCAGTGTGGTGGCGTCGCTGGCTGAAGGGCTGTGCCGGGTGATCGTCGAGACGCAGCAGATGGAGAAGCCGATCGTCTCAACGGCGGTCTCGGGCAATGTCGAGGCGATCCGGGACGGATACAACGGCTATCTGGTGGAATCCCAACGGCCAGATCTCTTGGCCGAGCGGGTCAGTCACATCCTCAAGCATCCGGACGAAGCGCGAACACTGGGTCAAAACGCCAAGGCCAGCGTCCAGGAAAAATTCACCCTCCAGGCGCATGTGGACCATCTCCTGCGTATTTACCGCGATATATCGAAAGGGGACAGTCCCCAAAAAGGGACAGGTCGCTAGGTTTAGGCAATCAACCAGCCGTCAAACAGGGACAGGTCATTCCCGGGCATTGACATCAGCCGCCCATCCGATATACTCAATACACATCCCCCACTCGAAACAACCATCAAGAAGGGGGAAGCCCATGCCACGTCTCGCCAGAAAGGATCTGCTCTACGACGGATGCTACGTCCATGTCATATCCAGATCGATCCGTCAGCTCAAACTCTTTAAGGATGATCAGGATTTCGATCACCTCTACAACCTGTTACGGCTGACGCAGCGTCAGTCAGGCTCCACTATTCATCACTATTGTCTGATGCACACCCATTTTCATCTCGTGGTTCAAATATCCAATCTCGATCAATTCGCCGGGGCGATGCGCTACGCCAAAAGTCAGTACAGCTATCACTTTCATGAACGGTATCAGATGAGCGGCCCGATTTGGCGCGAGCGCTATCGAGCGTTGCTTATCGAAAACGAGGCTTATCTGCGCTCGTGCGGCGTCTATATTGAACATAATCCTGTCAAGGCCGGGATGGTCACGGACGCGCAATCATGGCCGTACAGCTCGTACCGGCACTACCACTCGGATTTTGTTGATCCGTTAATCGGCACGGACTCAACCTCATCAACAAGGACCCCATTGAGTGAACCGATCGATAATCCGGAGCGGTTTTTTGAGCGGGGAAGGGCGATTGGATCGGCCTTTTTTCGCTGGCAGCTGAATGAGAAGTTTAAACCGCGTTGAAGCTTTTTTGATTGATAAGGAACAGGGCATGAATCATGAATGAATCTTTTTCACGTATGGTGGGTTCGTTATTGGTCTGGATGGAGAGATGCAACATTATTAAACGCTGGATAGATGTTGAATAACTGGGATCTGTCCCCGTTTGAGAGCTGGATAGTTGGGGGCAAACTGGGACCTGTCCCTTTTTGGGGACTGTCCCCTTACGATTTTCTTAGATGAGAGGGGAGGATGTTGAGTTGTTTGCGGTATTTGCTGATGGTGCGGCGGGCGATCTTCATGCCTTTTTCCTTGAAGTAGGCCTCGATCTCGCTGTCGGAGAGCGGATGCGCCTTGTCCTCATCCTCAATCAGGGCCTTGAGATCTTCCTTGACGCTGCGTGATGTCACTGACTCGCCATCGGCATTATCATTGACTGCCTGAGAGAAGAAATATTTGATCGGAAAGAATCCCACCGGCGTCTCGATAAACTTGTTACTGATCGCCCGGCAGACCGTGGACTCATTACGGTCCACCACCTGGGCGACATCCTTGAGGATCATCGGCTTAAGCGTACTGTGATTGCCCGTCTCCAAAAAATCACGCTGATGCTGGATCAGATACTCGGCGATATTCTTAAGCGTCTGCTTGCGCTGCTCGATACTCTTCATAAACAACAGTGCGTTTTTAATCTTCTCACGGATGAACTCGGTTTCTTCCTTGGAACGGTTGGGCTGTTTTAAGATCTTTTGATACGTCTGACTGACCCGGAGGCAGGGGATGTTCTCGTTATTGATACTGACCTTGAGTTGATCGTTCTCGTCTTTGATAATGGTAATATCCGGTTTGACATAGATATTCTGCTCGTCGTTTTTCAGATACTTTCTCGACGGCTTGGGCTCAAGTGTGGCGATCGCCCGCGCGATGGCTCTCACCTCATCAAGCCCGACTTTAAGCTTACGGGCAATATCCTGATATTTCTTGCGACCCAATTCATCCAGATGATGACGGACAATCTTCTGGGCCAGTTCACAATGCCCGTTGAAATTTTGTTTGATCTGCGTCAGCAGGCATTCCTGAAGGTTACGTGACGCTATACCCAGAGGTTCAAAAGATTGAATAATCGTGAGGATCATCTCAACCGGATAGGTATCTTCCAAATCTAACCAACGGGCGATCTCTTCAACCGAAATCTTGAGATAACCATTTTCATCCAGATTGCCGATAATCAATTCACCGATCTTGAGTTCCTCCGTATCGGTGATTTCCAGATGCAATTGGTTGAGCAAAAACTCATCCAGCGAGATCGAGCAGGCGATCGGCCGATCTTCGACAATCTCATCATCAGGGTTGCTTTGTTGGCCAGCTGGGCTATAATGACGGTCGCCATAGTTCTTTATACTGTACTGAATAATGTCGTCCACGTGCTTGTTTTGCTGAGCCGTGAGGGCTTCATCAATCTCCAGCAGCGGATTTTCCTGTAGTTCCTGATCGATGGCCGTGTTGAGTTCGGCAATCGGCAGGATCAACATCTCAATCGACTGCTGCATGGACGGAGCGAGAATGGTCTTCTGAGTCTGGATTTGTGTGACGCGCATGCTCATAGCAAAAAGTATACCATAATATATATAATAGGCAAATTCTTTATATATAGACAAATCAATAGGTTAGAGCGATTTTTTACCCTTCAAAATTGAATGGTGATTAAAATAGACATCCGTGTAACTTATTGATATACTGTATGTTTCCGGGATTGTCCGGGTATGTCCGGGACAGTAATGTTTATTCTTTTAAACATCCGCATCAACAGGCCAAGTCTGAATAACGATACCCATCGTACGGCACTGTCCATAAGCATATAATTTTCAGCATGTTACAATCTAGGCCGAAAAAACAAACGCAAATTATTCCAACTGGCACGTTAATTGCTCCCTTCTGTGGTAGAGATTGCGAAAAACGCAATTTTGACCTATAACGTAGCGGAAACATGAAGAAAACGAAGCATCTTTCAGAAAGGGAGGCATCACAGTGAACAAACGAATGACGATTACAGAGGTGGCAGACATTGTCGGTATCTCGCCCAAGACCATCGTCAGATGGGAAAAGGTCGGAAAAGTCGGCAAGGCCAAACGCGATTGGCGAGGTTGGCGGGTTTATGATCAAGATGATCTAAACAAAATCAAGCAATTCCGGGAAACCATTGTTGAAATATAATAAACGCAAAATTTTTTAGGAGCTGTTCCAATGATGACACTTAAAGGACGATATGTTTGCATAACCACACTCACCATTCTGATTGGGCTCGTGGGTTCTGAGATCGCGAACGCGCAGAACACACTGGGTAAATCCCGTCAGGATGTCAAGAATGACGAGGTTATGGCGCAGCAATTACGATACGAACAACAAAGCAAATATTCTTTTGCCGAGGCAGGAACGCAGGACGGGGCATTCGTCTCCGTTAACAGCTCTTACACACTCGGGGCCAATGACATTATCGAAGTGACAGTTTTACGTCACCCCGAAGTAAGCGGTCAGTACATCGTGAACGCTGAGGGAAATATCCAATATGATTTTGTTGGAGACCTCACCGTCGCCGGTATGACCAAAGATGAGGTGACCTCGCTGATCACCGAAAAACTTGAGGAATACATCATTTCACCCGAACTGAACGTCAAGATCATCGGCTATAACAGCAAGGTGGTTTATGTGATTGGTGAAGTCGGGGCGCCGGGCAAGATCTTTATGCAAGGCGATACCATTACGATACGTGAAGCCCTTATCAAAGCCGGCCTGCCGCTCTTAAGCGCCAAGACCGACAAGAGCAAGCTCATCACGCCATCGGCCAACGGCAAACCCAAACACCGTAAAGTCAACGTGAAGAAATTGCTGTTAGAAGGGGATCTACGCGAGAATCTGGTTATGAAACCCGGCGATACCCTTTACATACCACCAACAGGAATGACCAAGGTCATGAGAACCATTCAGCCTGTAACGGCACCGATTTCCAATGCCGCCGGAGCAGGTCGAACATTGACCACAGGATTTTAAGCAACACCAAATATATTCGAGAGAGGAATTGAAAGCATGAGTCAGAGCCGCGAACAAGAACTATCACCCATGAATTATCTGAAGATTTTCTTCAGACGTAAAGAATACTTTATCATTCCGGTCTTCGTCGGATTGATCCTGGGCATTTGCGCCAGCATCATCCTTCCCAAGAAATTTCAGTCATCAACAATCCTGTTGATTGAAGACGGAAAAAGTGACAACCCGCTTTTTGAACAATTGGCCGTATCAACCACGGTAACTCAACGATTGACCACCATCCGTGAATCCATGCTGGGTTGGAACAGCCTTGTCACCCTGGTCAAACGTCTGGAACTCGACAAGGGAGTCAAGACACCTCAGGAATTTGAAAAATTGATCCTGAAGATCCGCGAGGATATTGTCATCAAGCTTCGGGGACGGAATATCATTGACCTGTCCTACATCGGTGACACCCCCGAGACCACTCAGGCGATTGTCAAAAACATCACCGAGATCTTTATCGAACGCAACGTGGACATTCAGAACCAGGAAACCGCTGACGCGATCCTCTTCATTGAGGAACAGCTGAAGGTTTATCGCGGTAAGATCAAATCAGCCGAGATTGTCGAGCTGCAGGATGCCCTGGATGAACTGCTGGTGGATTCAACCGAAAAACACCCGCGCGTCAAGAAGCTGCGCAACGAGATCAAAGCCAAGCAGGAAGAACTTGAACGTGAGAACCTGGAGTTCACGGAAAACGCATTACTGGATTCCGGAACGACCAAGCCGATTATCGATGAAATCCGTCGGGCGCTGGATAACGTGGACGGCGGGGTCAGCCCGGTGGTATCCGGTCAGGCTGGTCAGGGAACAATGGACAAAGACACTTACAAGCTGCTTCTTATCGACAAGCTGGATAATGTTCTGGCCCGTGACGTAGCGGTTAACAATCAGATCTACAACACATTACTTCAGCGTGCGGAAACAGCCAAGATCACTCAACGGCTGCAGTCATCCAAAGAAGGGACTCGCTATACGGTCCTGGATCCACCGCGTCTGCCGCTCAAACCGATCAAGCCCAACAAAGTACTTGTGACCATGGCCGGTGTTTTTGCCGGGATCATGTTCGGGGCCGTTTTGGTATTCGCGCTGGAATTCTTGGACAAATCATTTATCGACGTGGAAGAAGCCAACCGGTTCTTCGGAACACCGCTTCTCGGCGCGATTTCCAGAATCAATACAGAAACAAGTTTACGAAAACAACGGGAGAGGCTCAGCTGGCTGTACAGTCTGGTGCTCTTAGGCGGAATTATTGCGATTGTTGTGACAACGGCGTTATCGACCGTTATCAGTTAGGATGAGGACGAACTATGTACTATGACTACTACGGGTTTACAGAGGCACCGTTTAACCTGACACCGAATTCCAAGTTTTTCTTTCAAAGCGACAAGCATACCGAAGCGCTGAGCACACTGCTGTACGCGATCAATGAGCGCAAGGGTTTTGTGGTTGTCAGCGGAAATATCGGATCGGGAAAGACAACTGTTTGCCGAACACTGCTCAATCAATTGGATCCGAGCACGCAGACGGCCTTGATCACCAACACCCACATCAGCGGCAAGGACCTGTTGACAAGCATTCTGGAAGAACTGGAGGTGGATTTCGAACCGGGATCCAAGGCCAGGCTCTTGTCACAGCTCAACGACTATTTGATCGCCCAGTTGCGTCAAAACAACAATGTCGTATTGATCATCGACGAGGCCCAGAACCTGAAACCGGCGGTTCTTGAAGAGGTTCGCATGCTATCGAATCTCGAAACCGAGAATGAAAAGCTGATCCAGATCCTCTTCCTCGGTCAACCCGAACTCAAGAAGAAACTGGCCCTGCCGAGCCTGGAGCAGTTACGTCAACGCATCGCGGTGTACTACCATCTCACACCGCTCAGCAAGGAAGACACGATCTCCTATATCCTGCACCGATTGCATGTGGCGAGCGGCAGTCATAAGAAGTTTTTTACAGAAGAAGCACTGGACTTGATCTACCGATTTTCCAAGGGCGTACCGCGCCTGGTCAATCAGATCTGCGACAGCGCGTTGCTGACAGGGTACACGAAGGATATCAAATTAATCGACGATAAAATTCTCGAGGAAGTCATTCGGGAATCACCGATGTTTGTCATCGGGGAAGATGAAACCAAGGACAACAGCACGTCCTATCCATTTATACAGAGGAACTAAAGATGTTTTCAATCAACGACAGAATGCGCGGACGCTGGAACGATGACGATCGATTGCGATCGGAAACGCTCCAGATCTGGAAAGACTCGGTGGATCTGTTTAATCAGATGGAGAAGACCATCCAGTATTTTCCCGCCAAGGTGTATCTGAATCTGGACACCAGCATTCTGGAGTCATCACGGCATTGTATGGACCAGATCGCGCATGCCGCGTATTCCAACAGCCGACGGGATTATCAGTCCCAGCTCAAAGCAGCGTTGGAGCACGCGCACCGGGCAGTGGCCCAGTTGTACATCGCGACGCAATGCGGATACGTGAACCGGTCCTATTTTGAGCAGACATTTGAACAGGCGAGGGAGTTGAGCAGCAAACTTTGTCTTTTTGGGGGATTTACATACACTGAACACGGTGTAAATTAAATACGACAAAGGCGGATAGAAATCATGAGTAGAATACTAAAAGGATTAAAACGAGCACGATGCGAGCGAGGATCAGTCACAAACACCCGGATTTTCAATAAATCGGCGGTCTTAAACCCCATCAGCAGCATACTGGAGAATATGCGCGCTGATGAGGCCTTAAGCCGGGCATTTGCCCTGGGTGTGGTACTTTTCACGTTGGCCACGATGGCCTTGATTAGTGCCAGCTCACAAGTTACACTTAACCGAACACGGCAGGACCTTCAGGCACTTTCGCTGCAGGTCACCCGGCACGCCGAGCAGATCGGAAAGGCCGGAAATGCCTCTCTGACAGGCGTTTCAGCGCAGCAAATCCAGCAGCTGGAGCAGCGCTTCGCGTCCCTGGAACAGGAAGTCGAACAGGGATTGTCGGACAGTTCAGACGCGGTGATCGCGGCCAATATGCTGCGGTTGGATGTGGAAGATCTCAAGATGTCAGAACACATTTACCTGGATCGATACATTGCGATGCATAACGAGATAGGCGAGCTAAAGAAAAAAATTCAAACAGAGGGAAGGAATCTATAAATGGGTAAAATCACGAACGCACTCAAAAAAGCAGCCGATGAGCGTATGACGCGCATCGAAAAAGTCTCAAAAATCAAGGAGCGCGACCAGCTGGTTGTCAAGAAGATCGGCGAATCCAAGATGGATCCCAGTGTGATCACCTATTTTGATCCCAAGGCCTTGATCAGTGAGCAATATAAAATTCTGCGGACCAACATCCTGTCGATGAACAAAGGCAAACCGCCGAAGACATTCGTTGTCACCAGCTCTATCCATTCGGAAGGAAAGACGATCACGTCCTTAAACCTGGCTGTATCACTGGCCCAGGCCGTGCATAAACCGCGGGTTCTGCTGGTAGACGCTGACCTGCGCAAAGGTAAACTCTGCCGGTATCTGGGAACCAAACCTGAAGTAGGCCTTTCGGAAGTATTAAGCGGACAGGCGAATGTCAAAGACGCGCTTTTCAATATCGATATTGATAACCTGGCGTTTATCGACTCAGGGGCTGTTCCCGAGTATCCGTCAGAGCTGCTGTCGTCCGACAGCTTCAAGAAGTTTTTGTCAGATATCAAATCTGATTTCGATCATATTATTATTGATACACCGCCGATTATCTCGGTTACCGACTCGGGCATCGTCGGAGCACAAGTAGAAGGGGTTATCCTTGTGGTTCAGGCTGGTCGAACACAGCGCGGGATTGTGAAACGGGCGGAAGAGTTACTCTTCCAATCGCATTCAAAGATCCTGGGACATGTCCTGACCAACATTGAATATCATTTACCAGAATACATATACCGATACCTATAATCCAAAATCTCAGATCCTTCATCCGGACGCGCAGCATTCACCCACAAACGTATGAAGTGTCTGAGATTTTGTTTAAATACCTTAAGTTAGATGACAACCAAATCGACCAGCAACAAGCCAACGACAGTCCTCTATTACGAACCCAGCTCCGGTTTCGGCGGATCAAGCAGTAATTTGTATCATATCCTCAAACGCCTCGACCGCACGCGTTTTAAGCCGCTGGTCGTTACCCACAAAGACGGTGCGCAATTCGAACGCATACAGACCATCGACGGCGTCACCCTGGAAAAGATTCCATTTGAAGATTCTGAGAAAATGCACAATGCCGGACGGCTGAAGATGCTCTGGGTCATGGCCACGGTGATTTATCCGTTTGCCCGCAAGCTCGCCCAATACATCCGCGACCATCAGGTGGATGTCATCCACATCAACACCAATATCATGCTGGGACTGCCGATGATCATCGCCGGGCGCATGACCGGCAAACCAGTGTTTTGCTACATCCGGGAATCCCGGGCGATCAGCCGCATCGAACGTATGCATGTTAAGGACGTGCAGCGCTTTTTTATCCTTAACCATCAGGCCTTTGATATCTACAAGACAGACATCCCGGAAGACAAACTGGAGATCATCTATGACGGGGTAGATTTATCTGAATTTGAGGACACCGACGGCTCGGCATTCCGTGAGGAATTTCAGCTGGATGGCCAGAAACTGGTCGGCATGGTCGGACGGATTGTGCAGGGCAAGGGCCACATCGAATTTGTCAAGGCGGCTCAACTCGTGTGCCAGCAAGTGCCCAATACTAAATTTGTGATCGTCGGCGCCCCCAAAGGTGACGGCGTTGAGTACTTTGAAGAGGTTAAGGCGTATATCAATGCGAATAATCTCGGCGATCAGATCGTTCTGACCGGCTGGCGGACGGATGCCAAAGAGATCACCAGCGCCCTGGATATTCTGGTGCTGGCCTCGACCACGTTCCCCGAAGGGCTACCGAATTCGATTATCGAGGCGATGGCCATGCGAAAGCCGGCCATAGCCACCGACATCCCGGGACCGCCGGAGATCATTGATCACGCGGTGACCGGCTATATCGTCCCGCCGGGAGATGTGGAAACCATGGCCCATCTGATTCATCATTTGCTGGAACATTCGGATGAGGCTGAAAAAATGGGCTTGGCCGGACGGGAACGCGCCGAAAGGCTGTTCGACGTCAACAACGTCGCGCGCCGGTTTGAAGAGTTGTATTTGGCGGCTAAGTAGGATTTGTGCGGACATGAAAAAAGTCTTGTTTATCATCTGGTCTTTGGAACGCGGCGGAGCGGAACGATTTTTAGCCGGATTGCTGCACCATTTGGACCGGACAAAATTTCAACCGACACTCTGCTGCCTAAACTGGAAGGGACAGTGGGGTGAGGACGTGGAGCGGGCCGGCATCCCGGTGATCGCCCTGAATAAAAAAGGCAAAGTCGATCTCAAGGCCTTTCGTCAACTCAAGCGAATTTTCCGAGAGGGACAATTTGACATCGTCAATACACATCTGTGGCTGGCGGATACGATGGGCCGATTGGCAGCGATCCAAACGGGGGTTAAGACCATTGTCAGCACGGCACAAAACGTGGACATCTGGAAAAAGGGTTGGCACAAACAAGTCGACCGCTGGTTTGGCCGACGGACGCAGGCGGTAATTGCCGTGTCAAAGGCGGTGAAGAAATACTATCACGAAGATGTGGGACTGCCGGAGGACAAGATCCATGTGATCCCCAACGCGATTGATCCCGAAACGTACAATCACGTTGAGTCCGTGGAGCATTTATACGAGGAGTTTAACCTGGACAAAGATAATTTCGTCCTGGCCTGTATCGGACGGCTGAATATGCAAAAGGGCCATCAATACTTGATTCAGGCCGTCGCCCGGCTTAAGGATTCACACCCGCGACTTCGCATTTTGATCGTGGGCAAGGGAGAAACGCAAGCAGAGATGGAACAATTGTCACATACATTAAATATCACCGACCGTCTGCGGTTTGTGGGGCATCGCAGTGACATTGCAGCGATTCTCCAGTTTTCGCACGGCCTGATCCTTCCATCCATCTTTGAAGGCCTGCCGCTTTGTGTGCTGGAGGCCATGGCGGCCAGCCGTCCTGTCATCGCGACCGATGTAGGCGGTACCGCGGAGTTGGCCATCGATCAGGAAACAGCGTTTATTGTCCCGCCACGTGATGTGGATCAGCTGGCCCAAGCCATCGCGAAACTGATGGATCTGCCCGACCACGGACAGGGGATGGGTCAGCGGGGACGAAAGGTCGTCGAGAGCAACTTTTCCATCCAGGCGATCACACGGCAAACCGAAGAGCTATTTACAACCCTTGTGGAGAATCATCAATGAAACGATTTGTGCTGGCAACCTATACCATATTTCTTCCCTGGCAGCTGAAATTCCCAACGGTTCCGCTGGTCTCGATGGTGAATGTCTATTTGCTATTGCTGTTCGTGACCCTGGTCGTGAGTGAGAAAAAGGGGCTGAACATGAAAACGCGACCGGCCTATCACTTTCCGATTGCATTATTTTGGATGATCGCCACCTTTTCACTCATCAACGGGATTATTCAGGTGACGCAGTTTGTGGGGCTGCCCGTCATGGAATTGGTCACGGAATTCAAGCGGATCGTGACGCTGGTTTTGGGTTACTACGTATTTACGTATTGTGTGACAACCAAGGAGGATCTGAGGTTCTTTACACATGCGTTCGTGCTATCCATCGTTTTGGTTGGAGTGCAAACAATGCGAACAGGTGTTTTAGGCGGCGCCAATTTCGGTGATCACAAGCGGGCCTACGGACCGTTCGGGGTAGACTACAATGCCTCAGATATTGCCGGGGGATTCATCGCCACCTTCACGCCATTTGTGTTCTCCTATTTTCTGTTTGAGAAAAACAAACTGTTCAAGATGGCGGCCGCTGTGGGTCTGGGGATCTGCGTGATGGGACTATTCGCCACCTATGCGCGCGGCGCGCTTCTGGCCTTTGTATTCGGCTGCGCCGTTATGTTCGCGCTGGCCCTACCTGAATTGATGAAGCGTTCCAAGCTCTATGGCGTGTTTACTGTGTTTGCGCTCATCGTACTGATGGCCACCTGGCAGGTCTGGGTTCCGGAGTCCATCATCAAACGAACCAGTGAAACCGTGGTCGTCTCGGAAGAGGAATCGCAACCCAGCATCCTCGAGGTCGAATCGATGTACGAACATGTGGGGTCATTGGACACCGCCGGATTGCCGGCCGGATTTGATAAGCTCGACCTGAGCTCTCAGATGCGCATCCTTCGCTGGCGGAATATGATGAACCTGATCCAGGAAAATTTCATGTTCGGTATCGGATTTCGTCAGACACTCTATCTGTACGACGTGGACGCCCACAATTCATTCCTGCAAATCGGGGCGGAAATGAGCATCTTTGGTCTACTGGTCTTTCTATGGATGCTGTTCTGCGTGTTCCGGGAGGGATTTAAGCTCATGAAAACCGAATACGCTATTCTGGGCGCCGGTGCCGTGGGGGCGATCGCGTCGTTCTGCGCCGTAAATAATTTTTATTCCAATTTCTTCCGCAATACCGTCGTCGGAACCTTTTGGATCGCATTGGGACTCCTGGCAGCGGCCAAGCGGCTCTATCTAGATAATCAAGTCAAGGTTGTCGAGGTGAAGCCTAAGACCCCTCAGCGCAAAAAAGTCCGTAAAGATAAGTACTATGCCTGGGTTGTCATTTTCCTGTTACCTGCACAAACGGCCTGGGGATCAATTGAAGCCGATCGTTGGTACGATCTGAAACAGACCCCCACGCTTAACGTATACGACGATCTTTCGCGTCCCAACGGCAAGATCTGGTACGTTGATGGGACCAATGGTAATGACAAAAATGCAGGCACTTCATGGAAGACTCCATTCAAGACCATCAAGCGGGCGGTCAATTCTCATGGCCCGGTCCGGGCGGGCGACACAGTGCTCATCAAGGCCGGACGTTACACCGAAAGTTTGTTTATCCGGGCACAGGGCGAGGACCATAACCGTGTACTTATTGGTCCAGCTGGAGACGGGGAGGTCGTCATTGATGCATCCATGCAGCTCGGTCCCTGGACCCAATTTTTCGAGGGCATTTACAAGACCGCATGTCCAACCAAACCAACCGCTGTCGTGGCGCAGGATATCCCCCTATACCCGGAAGTCACCCTGGACGCCCTGAAGCCATCGCGCTGGTTTTATGATGAAAAACAACGCCAGCTCTATGTGCATACACCGGACGGAACATCGCCGGCGGACCAGGAATTCGGCGTGGTCCGCGATGATAAGTTCGCGAATGCCATCAACTTTCATGGCGCAACCAACGTCACACTTTACGGCCTTACCATCAAGTACGCGGGCGGCAAGGGCATCGAGATCCAGGGCCGCAACAACCGGATCGAAAAGTGCAAGATTATGTTCAACGGCAATTCAGGTATCGTCGCCTGGGTGTACAAAGACGGTAATACCGATAATGCTCAATTTATAAAAAACTATGTCGCTCATAATTTTATCCGTAACTGGCCGCGCGGACGTTACAAAACCGGCTTTTGGGGATCAGGCATCAGTGGAGGCAATTCCAATAACAGCTTGATCCAGGGCAATATCATCCATGACAACGGGGGAGAGGGCATTAACGCCATCGGGACGAATGTTCTCATTCAAGACAATCTGGTATATAACAACTGGAGCGTCAATTTGTACGCCAGTGATCGAACCAACGTCACGTTTGATCGAAATCTCGTCTATTGTGAAGATCCTGATCGCCAGCATCTGTATAACAACGGCGATCCCAGCCCGAAGGATGGTAAGAATTTTCGCCGGTTGCGCGCCGAAGGTATTATGACGGCGGACGAAGGTGAAGTCGGCACCACACACTCGATTAATATCACCAATAATATCATTATCGGCTGTCGACGTGGAATTACGCATTACGGCAAAGGCAAGGGATCGGGCCTAAAAAATGTCAAAGTCGCACACAACACCATCATCCTGCCCAACAGTAAAGGTTTAGACGAGAGCTTTGTCGGTATCATGATCCCCTATAACGATGGGTCCAATGCCGGAACAAGCTACACCAACAATATCGTATACGGCACTCACGCGGACAATATCCTGCTGTCGGTGCAAAACAGCCTGGTCGGAACAGGTGATCCGACAACCGGCATCATGCTGAACAGCAATATTTTTTACAATGCCGCGAATCCCAAAACATTTCATATGGGACCAAGGTGGTCGACGTTTATGCGCACGACCTTCGACAAGATCGCGTCCAAACATCGGCGCAAGGCATGGTTTAACAACAATAAATTTGTCGATCCGCAATTAAGCCGCCCCTTGCAATATGCCTCGTCCGCGGCACGGCTGGAGGCCGATTCTCCCGCGTATCAGGCCGGCCTGAACACACATCGGATCGTGACCGATTATTTTGCAGCTCCCCGATCTTCGGACAAGCCAACGATCGGCGCTATCGAACGAAACCCGGAAGTTACAGAGGAAAGCATACCATGAGCAAAGTGACGATTTTAATTCCCAGCCGCTTCAACAATCGCTGGATTCTAGATTTAAATCTACGGACGATCCGAAAGTACACCAAATACCCCTATGAAATTATTGTGGGTGACGCCGGCATGGAGCAGGAGGCGCTGGATTTCATCGCCGATCAAAAAGATGTCAAGCTGGTCAAATGTCCGGATCCACGGATCCCCAAAGACCATCTGGCACGCCAGGCGCAAACACCCTATTTTCTGTTTTTACATGATGATGTCCAGATCCTCAAAGAAGGCTGGCTGACTAAACGAGTCAACATCATGGAGTCTGATCCGCAGAACGGTGTGGTCGGCCCCATCAGCACCAACTATCAGCGTTTAGGACCGATCCGTCGCATCTTTGACCGTGACCCGTTGAAACGGCGATTTTTTCCCTTGGTGATGCTGGTCCGTAAAGCCATGCAGGACGATCTGAATTTGCGCTGGGGCATAATTGACAAATCTTTTGATACAGGGGGAGTGGCTTACTTTCAGTATCGTGTCCAAAATCCCAAGCGGTGGAAATTTGTCCCGAAAAAATTTACGGACGATGTGCTGCATTGGGGACAGATGACCTGGGTCATGAAAAAACGCGATCCAGGGACGACGACTCTAAATGTCGACGCGCTTCAGCAGGAACGGGCGGAGAAGGTCGAACGGATCAAGGAAATTATTCGAACAGAGTCGTACTAAGGCCATCCATTCCTTAAAACCATGATCAAATCCTTTTTGCAACTATAACCATGAGCAAAGAAACACCCGCCGCCAATTCGAAACTATCAGGCCAAGTCGGACGTGCCGCCAAGTGGAACGTCAGCGCGAGTATTTGTGTCCGCGTGCTGGGCTTCCTGACGACGATCATCCTGGCGCGGATTCTGGGACCGGAGGAATTCGGTCTGTTCGCGCTGGCCTTTGTTGTGATCGACGGGTTTGGTCTGTTCAAGAGCCTGGGATTTGAATCGGCCCTGGTTCAGCGCAAAGATGATAATCCCGTCGCGGCCGACACGGCCTTTTTTATCATTCCGTTGATGGGGCTAGTCATGTATCTCGTATTAGTATTAGCCACCCCATATCTAGCAAAAGGTTTAGATTCAGCGGATCTCGCCGATGTACTTAAATACTTAGGACTCATTTTCATTGTCAACACCTTAACCCGGGTTCCGTATTCACTACTGGAGAAACGGATGCAATTTGGTAAACGGGCGATTGCGGATATTATTGCTCAACTGTTTTACTCAGCCGTGGCCTTGACCATGGGTATTATGGGATTCGGTGTGTGGAGTCTCGTGTGGGGCTACTTATCCATGAGCCTATCCAAACTCGTGGCCACCTGGTACATGGTGGATTGGCGGCCGAAGTTTCGATTTGATCTGCACATGGCCATTGATATGTTTCATTTCGGCAAGTACATGTTTCTCGGCAGCGTGCTGTATTTTCTATCGTCAAACTTTGACCGGATCGTCGTCGGCCGCGAGCTTGGCGTCGGTATTCTGGGCGTCTATGCTATTGCCTACAACTTTGCGGATCTGATCAATGCACTGCTCGGATACAAGGTCAGTGAAATTTTGTTCCCGGCGTTTTCCAAACTGCAGGATAACCTGTATAATCTGAAATCCGCCTATTTGCGGGTGGTCAAGGTCCTGTTGATCATCGTGTTTCCCTATTCAATGGGATTATTGTTCCTGGGCGGTGAATTTTTACAGACGATATTTGGTGAGAAATGGATCCAGGCCATTCCGGTCCTGCAGATACTCTCGGGAATCAGCGTTATGCATATATTTATTGTCTCCACTAAATCCGTGTTTAACGGATTAAAGCGACCCCGCTTGGCCCTGGTGACCGGCATCATCCGTGTCTCACTATACTGTCTGTTTATCATCCCGGTAGGCAAGGCGTATGGGGTAAAGGGCGTCGCTTGCATGGTCGTCGTCTCAGGAATGCTGGCCACGGCCTTCTGCATGTACAAGGTCAGCCGAATGTTGTCTTTCACGGCCAGGGAACTTTATGATCATTTGAAGCCCAGCATCTTTGCCACCAGTTATATGGTGGTGGCCATATGCGCTGGCAAGTATTTATTGGAACAGGTTCATGCCGGCCATCCGGTTATTTTTGTTTCGTGTACAATTTTAGGTGTGGCGGTTTACGGCTTTGCCGTGTACAAAAAGGACCGTGACATCATCTACAAAGTCAAAAGCATGGTAGGGATGTAGTGAAAAAAGTACTCTTCATCATTGATGATCTGTGTATTTCCGGGGCTCAAGTCCATCTGGCCCGGCTCATGGAGGGATTGACGGCCAAGGGTATGGATGTTGAGGTCCTGGCGCTGGGTGAACTCACAGATCGGCTGGTCATTCAGATCGGACGCGAGCGTATCACACAGTTCAGGGTCGGATCGATCCGCAGCCTGAGCTACTGGAATAAAGTCCGCCAACTCACCAACATCATTCGTGATAAAAAGCCGTTTATCGTTCACACTTATCTGAATACCGCGAATATCATTGGTGTCCTGGCCGCCAAACGGGCGGGGGTCAAGCACATTATTTCTTCCCGTCGAGATATGGGACATTTCCGGACTAAATTTATCTTCATGCTGGAAAAGTACTGCAATCGGCACGTCCAGAAAATCGTGTGCGTTTCGAATGCCGCCCGGGACAAAACCATTGAGACCGAGTTTGTGGATCCGGATAAAGTCGTGGTCCTGCACTCGGGGGTGGATACCGATCACTTTACTCCGGAAAAGAATGACAGTCCGACCAAACGAACGATCCGAATCGGGATGAACGGACGGATGTGGCATGAGATCAAGGGGCAACGCTATTTGCTGGAGGCCGCGACCAAGGCCCTGAAGACCAACAAGGATATTCGGTTTGTGTTGATCGGTGACGGCAAACTCAGAGAATCGCTCGAACAATACGCGCGTCAACAAAAAATCATCGACTATGTCGATTTTCGCGGCACGCGTAATGACATCAAAGAGGAGATAGCAAGGTTGGATATTTTCGCCTTTACCTCACTCAGTGAAGGATTTTCTAACGCCATCGTTGAGGCGATGTCGATGGAACTGCCGGTCATCGCCTTTGCCAAGGACGGCAACCTTGATATCATCGAGAACAACATAAACGGTTATCTGGTCGACTACAAAGACACCACGGCCGTAGCGCAGAAGATTTTATATCTCGCGGAGGAGCATGACCGGCGCAATGAACTCGGAGCCGCCGCGCGGAAAACTGTACTCAATAAGTTCACCCTGGACCATATGGTCGAGCGGTACAAGAAATTTTACGAAACCATCATGAAAGACGACGTATGACAGCCGATAAAAAGCACATCGCCTATCTGGTCTCATTATTTCCCTGCTGGTCGGAGACATTCATTCTCAATGAGATCCTGGAGCTCAAGGAGCAGGGTTATCCTTTGTCGATCCTGTCGATCCGATCGGACCTGGAGGACCACATCCACGCCAATGCCCGCCCCTTGATGGAACAAACCAGCTATGTGCACGGAATGGGGATGTTTTTGTCAACACTGAAGTACGCGCTGATCAAACCGCATGTGATCTTCCCGACGCTCTTTAAGATGCTCAAGGCCAAATATCCGCCGGGAAAGATCCGTCTCAAGGACATCTGGTGTATTTTTGTGGCGTGCTACTTTACCGACGTGTGCCGAAAAAAGCGAATCGATCATATCCACGCCCATTTTGCCACGTATCCGGCGACGGTGGCGATGCTCATCAAACAATTAGGAAATATTCCATACACGTTTACCACACACGCGCATGACATTTTTCTGTACCAAACACTGTTGACGGAAAAAATAGAACACAGCCGTAAGATTATCACGATCTCCGAGTACAATCGGGCATTCCTGACCAAACATTGTGGACCCCATATCGCGGATAAGATTGATGTGATTCACTGCGGGATTGATCTCTCGAATTGGGACCAGCCGCAAAACACCCGGGAATCAGAACATCCGGTAATCTTAAGTGTCGGACGATTGACCCGAATGAAAGGGTTCGAGTATCTGATCCGCGCGTGTGCTGAACTCAAGGATCAGGTCCCGTTTAGATGTCATATCATCGGCGATGGACATCTGCGCGAAGAATTGGCGACCTTGATTGTTGAATTAGGTCTGGTTGATCATGTCATTCTGGAAGGGGTCAAGGACAGCGCGGACGTTAAAAAGATGATGGAACGGACCAGCGCCTTTGTCATGCCGTCCATCTGGGATGATGAGGACGGACAGGACGGTATTCCGTTAGTCTTGATGGAGGCGATGGCGATGCAGATCCCGTCGGTGGCCACAAAGCTCTCGGGATTACCGGAACTCGTAGTGCATGAGCAAACCGGGCTGATCGTCGAACCAGGCGACGCATCGGGACTCGCCGCCAGTATCAAGCGTATTCTGACTCAGGAAGATCTGGCCACCGCGTTGGGAAAAGCAGGCCGTGAGATCGTACACAAGGAATTTAATATCCGGACAAATGCCGGATATCTCAAGGATCATTTTTAGGATCATCGAGAACATAGACCGTCGATGGTAGACGGGGGAACAGGAACCAATTGACGTCAACATTTTATGTACGGCGGGGATATATCGGGGGATTCAATCTTTAAACTAGTAGACGCCGTTCGTCGACTAATCCGTTAAAGGGGTAACGGAAGCTGACGGCTGATACGCTAGCAAGGAGTTGGATCAAATGAAGGTATTATTTATTCATCCCAATAACAATCTGACCGGGCAGGAATTTTCATTGCTCGAGCGGATGCGCGCGTTGCGCAAAAAAGGGATTCACTGTGAACTGCTTTTATCGGAACACGGTGACTTTGCCCAATTAGTGGAACAGGATGGATTTCCGACGAGGTTTTTGCCGCTGAACCGACTATTGAAGGCAAACCCCGTCCCGTATTTTCGAACGGTCTGGAGGATCAGCCGGTTAATCAAGGCCAACGGCTACAAGGTATTGCATTGCTCGGGCTTGTACCCGAACCAGTACGGCCTCCCGGCGGCCCGCCTGAATCGAATCCCATGCGTGGTGCATGCGAATGCCAGTGTGTACACGGCCTATGATTGTTCGAGAAGTTTTGTCCGTAAAGCTGACTTTGTGTTTACGGTCAGCCAGGGAGTGAAAGACCGGCTCATCCAGGTCGGAAAGATCGATGAACGTAAAATCCGGACCGTCTACAATGGCATCGAAATCGTGAGGCCACCGGATAAAGCGACGGAACGCAAGAGAATTAGGCAGACATATAATCTGGATGATCGCCACTTTGTGTTTGCGCATGTGGCTGAGCTCATTCCACGCAAAGGCTGCGAGTATTTTGTTGAAGCCGCCCGTTTGCTTAATAAATCCCATCCACAGACCCGGTTTATGCTGGTCGGGAAGGGACATGATGACGCATATGAACGTTCCCTTAGGGATATCGTAAAGAGGCATGAGCTGGAGAAATATGTTATATTTAGCGGGTTTCAACGGGATGTGCTCACGTTTCTGCAGGCGATGGATACAGTGGTCCTGGCATCGACATCCGAAGGACTAGCCCGTGTTCTGGTGGAAGCCCAAAAGCTGGGCCTGCCGGTGATAGGATCAGCCATCCCGGGAGTGGATGAGGTCATTGAGCACGAACAAAGCGGATTGTTAGCAAAACCTCAGAACGCGATGGATTTGGCGGTTCAGATGGAGCGGCTGGTAGTCGATGACAATCTCAGGAAACGATGCATCGCCAACGCACTGGAACGCTCTAACCGGCAGTTTAACACGGATCAGAATATCTGTGTAGTCGAACAGATTTATCGAGAATTGGTTAAGTAAAGCAGACTTAGGTAGTCAATCCATGAAAATATTATCGGTTCAACAAAATAACAAGTTGACAGGTCAGGAAATCTCGCTGCTCGAGCGGATGAAAGCCCTGCGGGACAATGGGATTGACAATGAACTCTTGCTGCCGGAACCAGGTGATTTCTCGACGATGGTGGAGCGAGAGGGGTTTAAGACATATTTCTGTCCGCTCAACCGCTGGTCCAAAACCAATCCGTTTCCCTATATTAAGACGATCCTCGGCATCTCCAAAATTGTCAAGGACAACAAATTTTCATTGATCCATGCCAGCAGCGTGTATCCCAATCAGTATTGCCTGCCGGCCGCGAGACTCAACCGAATCCCTTGTATGTTCAATGTCAATGCGATGGTGTATAACAATTATGACCTCAAGAGCAGCCTGGCTCACAAGGCGGATTTTATCATCTCGGTGTCTAAGGGGGCTGAGAAATTAATTCTGGAGCTTTGTCCGGTGCCGGCCCGAAAGGTGATGGCCATCTATGACAATATAGATGTAGACTTAAGTCAAGTTTCGGCCGAGCAACGCAGCATGATCCGGGCCAAGTACGGTATCAGTGACACGGACTTTTTAATCGGACAGGTCGGAGAAATTATCCCCCGTAAGGGATTTGAGTATTTTGTAGAGATGGCGATTGACATCAAATCCCGGTATCCGGCGACGAAATTCATGATCATCGGTAAAGGACACGGCGACGACTATGAACATCAATTAAAAAGCCGGATCCACACCGCGGGACTCGTCAAGGACATCATCTTCACCGGCTTTCAAAGTGATGTCCTCAACTATATCAATGCCCTGGATATGCTGACACTGAGCGCCTTGTCCGAAGGACTTGGCCGGGTACTCGTCGAGGGACAGAAGCTCAGCAAACCGGTGATCGGCTCCGATATCGGCGGCATCAACGAGGCCATCGAGCATGAAAAGACCGGCCTGCTGGCCCAGGCCGAAAATTCCCGGGAATTGGCGCACCAGGTCAGCCGCATGCTGGACGACACAAAATTACGCGATCAATGCGTGGCCAACGCCCTCAAGGAGGCCGCCATAAAGTTTGACCAGCAAGCCAATGTGCACAAACTGATCGATATCTATAAGGAATTGGTGACAAACGCATGAGCGCGACGAATATAATCCTGATGTATCACGGTATTATCGGTAAAGACACACGAGTCCCGAAACTCCGGGAGGTCGGCGCTGATCTTTATGACGTCAAGACCAGCCATTTTGACCTTCACTTGCAGGGCATTCAGCGGGCGGGAAAAAAGGCCAGTAAAATGGAAGACCTGAGTGAGAATGACGTCGTGATCACCTTTGATGACGGGGAGCTGAATAATTTCACCGAAGCCCTGCCGATCCTGCAGAAGTATCAGTATCCCGCCTACTTCTTTATCATCGCCAAGCGAGTGGGGGCTCAGGGGTACATGAACGTGGATCAGCTCAAGCAATTGGTCGATGCCGGGATGATCGTCGGTTCACACGGCCTCAGTCACGAGATCCTGACGAATCTCAAGGATACCCAGGTCGAGGAAGAGCTGAGCGCGTCCAAAAAATTCCTGGAGCGAAATCTGAACATCACCGTCGACACGATGTCGATACCGCGCGGCTTTTGCAATGACAAGATCATTCAGATGGCCCATGCGGCCGGTTACAAACATATCTTTATCTCTGAACGTCCCAAGGACCTCACCGTGCAGAATTGCCATGAGCGGGTGGCGGTCAAGCGGGACTGGACGGTCAAACGATTTGAGCAGGCCCTGGTCGGTCAAGTGCCTTTTGGAGAAATGATCCGCGACCGGGCCAAAAATATCACCAAATCGGTACTCAATGAGTCAGGCTACAATTGGATTCGCAGCACGTATATCAAAATGTTTAAATAGCACGGTAAGGTTATGTCGTTAACGCTTTGGATTTTTATCGCCCTGATTGTTTATTGTTACTTCGGATATCCATTTTTGATCTGGATGTGGTCGCGGCTGTTCGCGCGCCCGGTCAATAAAAAACAAATCACCCCGTCAGTATCCGTTGTGATGTCGGCCTGGAATGAAGAGGACGTGATCCGCGGCAAGCTGGAAAACTTCCTCGCCCTTGATTATCCGCCTGACAAATTCGAAATCCTGATTGGATCTGACGGATCCACTGATCAGACCAACGCGATCGTCCGGGAATTTACGGATCCGCGTGTCCGGCTCGTCGAGCTCGAGGGACGTAATGGCAAGATGGTGACGATCAATCACCTCGTCAAGTTGGCCCGCCATGAGATTATAGTCTTTACAGATGCCCGCCAGATTTTTGAAAAGGACGCGATCCGCCAACTGGTGGCCAACTTTCACGATCCCAAGGTCGGTTGCGTGAGCGGGGAATTGATGTTCTACGAGCGGGACGGAGCCACGGCCAAGGGAATTAACCTGTATTGGCGCTACGAAAAATTCATGCGCGATTGTGAGAGCCGAATTCATTCGATGCTGGGCGCGACCGGGGCGATCTACGCGGCGCGCAAATCACTGTACCGCGATGTCCCCGCGGATGTGGTGCTCGACGACGTGTTTATCCCGTTTCAGATCATTCGTCAGGGATACCGGGCGATTTTTGACGGCTCCGCGCGGGCCTTTGATGAGGTGGCGGATAATCCCAAGGAAGAATACCGCCGCAAGGCCCGAACCCTTTTTGGAAATTATCAGATATTCTGGCGCTGCCGGCAGATGTTCAATCCGGTTACAAGCCCGGTAGCCCTGCAATTTTTTTCGCATAAATTTCTGAGGGTGATTGTTCCGTTTTTGATGATCGGAGTCTTTGTCCTCAACATCCTGCTGCTGGATCAGACCATCTACAAATTTCTCATGCTCCTGCAGCTGATTTTTTACGCAATGGCCGCCATTGGAGGGTTGGCAAGAGGACAAAAATATGGTATGCTCAGGCTTTTATCCCGGGTTTGCTACATACCGTATGTCTTTTGTTTGCTGAATTTTTCGGCGCTGATTGGATTTTTGAGGTATATCGGTTCAAATCAACAAATCACTTGGGACAAGGCAAGGGCGAACTAATATGGACGTTGTAACCAATTTCATCAAAAACAACAAGAATTTCATGATTGCGCTGGGCGTCACCATCCTGGCATACTTTCCAACCATGATCTGGATGTGGGACCGCTGGTTTGTGCGGGATTCCTATTATTCGCATGGGCCGTTGATCCCGGCCGTAACGATCTTCCTGATCTGGAACATGAAAGATGAACTTGCCAAGCTCGTACGCAAAGAATCTCCCTGGGGGATGAGGCTGATTATCGCCGGGATCATTATCCACTTGCTGGCATCCCATCCAAATGTACGGATCTATTTTGTCTCCGGATTTTCCATTCTGCTGGTGATCTCCGGACTGATCCTGTATTTCTTCGGATCCGAAATATTTAAGAAAATCATATTTCCAGTCTCGTTTCTGTTTTTCATGATCCCGTTACCATTGGTCGTGATCAATAAGATCAGCCTGGAACTCAAGATGTTTGCCGCCGAGATGGCCACCGGCGTACTCAACAATATGCGAATCCCGGCCATTCGGGACGGTAGTATCATCAAGATGCGCCACGCGCATGTCACCGTCGACGACGTCTGCAGCGGCCTGCGATCGCTCATATCGCTAACGGCCCTGGGCAGCATCTTCGGCTATTGGCTGAAGGGAGCCATGTGGAAGCGTGTTTTGCTGTTTGTCTCAACCATCCCGATTGCGATCATAACAAACATGTGCCGAGTGGTCTTTCTGTCGGCTGTCAGTGAGATCTGGGGGACCGAATATGCCGACGGATTTGTCCATGATGCCGCCGGATTTATGGTCTTTGCTTTGGCCTTTATCATGCTTTATGCCGTAGGGAAAATACTCGAATGAAAAACAAAAAACTCATCATCGTCTTTGTCTTACTTGCCCTTTCAGGGGCCGTTTCCTGGACCACCTACCTCAAGGACTACAACCAGGAAGATACCGTCAATATCCATCTGTTTCCCAAGGAAATCGGGGGATGGACCTCGGAGGAGCTGCCGATCACCGAAGATGAGTATGCCATCCTGGAGACACGAAACGTCTTTGCCCGCAAATACACCGGCCCCAAGGGGCAGGAAATCTACTATTTCAACATATATTCGCAGTACAACCGTAAAGTCTCACACCCCCCTGAAGTCTGTTATACAGGCAGTGGGGTGAAGGTAAGCTCTAATGTCGTGGAAAGCGTCCAAGTATCAGACGATCGGTCCATCGATATGCATAAACTGTTGCTCGAGCATAAACTTTACCGTCAAATCGCCTACTACTGGTTCAAAATCGGCGATTCCTACACTCCCAGCTACTGGAAACAGCAACTGACCATTACCTTCAATAACCTGATCGGAAAACCCAAAGGAAGCGCCCTGATACGGGTCTCCGCGGGGATCCGCACCACCCCTGAAGCCGCCGAGGCAGACATCAAAGAATTCATCCGCCTGGTCTACCCGCAACTTAATCAATATCTTCCTTGATTTTTTTAGAATCCCTTATATAATAACGAATCTGTCCAACATAATCGACATATGTTGATTAAATTGGACATGATTGAGGCCTTCTGACCCCGAAAGTCCTGGATTGTCCAGGTAAACCACAAAATCATCAATTTATTTTATGCATAAGTCTTTCACTTGCAGCGACTTCCGTAATTACCCCAAATATCAGACTATAGTCATCTCAATTGGCACGCATATTGCTCTATTGGTGGGTAACGAGCAGACAACACGTTAATACATTAAGGAAGAAACAAAGGTAAATACAACATGACGCGTAAAAGACGACTCATCAAAAGACAAAAACGAATCTTCGGAGAAACACTTATCATTTTGTTCGGTTTATGTGTAGCCACCGGCTGGGCAACCGTATCACTGGTCAAACCCAACGATGCCACACATTACATTGAAGCCGCCCACAGGGGAGAGATCCCAAGCGACACAGCGGCCACCGAAAAATCACGCGCGCCAGAACCGTCCACCATGGCCCTTTTCGGGGGAGGCATGTTCGGGATGATCATGAGCTTTGTTCGCAGGACATATGCGGCCGCTAAACGCGTATTGGACATCGTCTGCAGCCTATTAGGGGCAATCATCCTATCGCCGCTGTTCATTCTGGCGTTCTTCCTGGTCCGATTTACCTCAAAAGGCCCGATCATCTACTCACAAACACGTGTAGGAAAAGATGGCGAGCACTTCCAAATCTATAAATTCCGTACAATGCGCGTTGACGCTGAAAAAGAGACCGGACCGGTTTGGGCCGCTCAAAACGACAAACGTCTTACGCCAGTAGGGAAATTCCTGAGAAAATCACATATTGACGAACTTCCACAGCTAATCAACGTACTGAAAGGCGAAATGAGCATCATTGGTCCACGACCAGAGCGTCCGATTTTTGTTGAAGAATTCAAAGAATCTATTCCAAACTACGAAGGCCGATTGGCTGTTAAGCCAGGTATTACAGGACTTGCACAAGTATGGCATAGATACGATGAAACGTTGCAGGATGTTAAGAAAAAAGTCCGTTACGACCGTCTATACATCAAGAAGATGGGATTCTGGGCTGATGTTAACATCATCTTGAGAACTTTACGGGTTGTCGTTACCGGCGAAGGAGCCCGTTAAAGTACACCTAATACATTACATCTTAGGGGGGATGTTTAATATAAACCTAATTTTGTAGTAAAATTTACGATGACTAGAAAAAGCATAAACAACAAGGGGAGTAAAAACATGAAGAAAGTAATGTTCCTAGTAGCATTAGCAGTTGCTCTTGGTTTTAACGTAAACCAAGTTGCTGCACAGCCGTTTACAGGCGCTATGGCTACGGATTCATGCCCGGGATTTGACACGGGGGATCCATTAGTAGCTACACCTTGCCAGGTAAACGACGGACCAGAAGTTTACGAAGCAATCAACCACATCTTCAACAGTGCTGGAGTAGCCAACCCTGGTGGAGTGATGACTGATAACGGTGACACTGACCCATTCAGAGTTCTAGGTAATGACTCATATTGGGCCGACCTAGGTGGCGGTGTTTCATCTAACTTTGCGGTAGTAAGTATCAGTGCAGCTAACATGAACACCCTAGGTGTTCACCCAGTTGGAAACCTTGGCGGAACTTCATTTGTCGTTCCTCCACAAACAGGATTCGGTCTTCTTGGAGACGGATCTATGGCTAATCCATTTGCTGGTGGAGTCAACACTCTAGCCAACCAAAACTTCGGATTCGCATTGAACACAGTTGGAATCGGTGGAAACAACACTTGGTCATCTGATCCTACGCTTAACAGCGACGGACTAGATCACATGATCACGTTCTACTTCCCAGAATTAGCTGGTGTCTCTTTCTATATTGACACTGACGATGACGGTGTACAGGACGGACAAATCCAACTTACATCTGACACATACGTGTTGGCATGGGAAGACTTACCAGGTGGTGGAGATATCGACTACAACGATACAGTTTTCCTAGTAACTCGCGTTGCCCCAGTTCCAGAACCAATCACAGCGTTGCTATTCAGTGGTGGTTTTGCAGCAATGGCAGCACGACGTAGAAAAGTAAATGCCTAATTTTTGTTAGGAACGTGTAGTAAAAATCACTTAAGTTATATCTATTTAACTTAAGAAAGGAGGGTTAAACCCGTGAAAGAAAGCAAATTGATGAAAACATTGAGAGGCCTGTTCGTAGCAGCATCAGTACCGTTTATCACAGCATGTAACGGAGGCGGTGGTGGAGCCCTTCTTGGAACAGGCAGCCTATTCAGCGGACTCGACAGCGATGTCCAATTCGGACCTGAAGGATTGCTAGCAGCAACCAGCGGTGACCAAGTTGGCGCGTTGACAAATCCAGAACCGGCAAGCATGTTGCTTGTGGGTAGTGGAATGGCTGTTATGGCTTACTACAATAACAAAAAGAAAGCTTAGTCATATAGCATGAGCTGAAATGGCTTATGTGACCTAGGTAAAAAAATAAGGCAGGTTATTTGCATAGCTTGCCTTATTTTTTTGCCTAGCAAGCCGGTGTTATATAAATTTTTTGTTCTTTTGCATTTGACGCTACCCGAGCTGTATGTTAATATTTATTGCATAAGATATTCAAATACAACAATTTACCCGAATTTTGACGTTATCGGACACAGCAAAAGAATACCAGTACGATATAAACCCCTAGAGGCCGATTCGTGACGCCTCCACTCTAAAACAGGACGTAAAATGGCCGAATCTGAAGAAATCATAGAGAAACCCAAAGTATTGACTTTGCTTAAGTCATCGATCGGAACCCTGACTACGCATGGTGTAATCCTGGTACCGTTTGTATTTATCGCGTTTATTCAACTGCTTGTGCTTGAGATCCTGTATTTTATTCCACGATGGCCGCTCAATCAGTTCTTCGGGCCGGTTATCCGTAAACTCTGGTCAGAGACATTTATGCATTACCCGATCAATTTCTCGCTGCTGCCCAAGCTGTTTCAATACGCCCAGGTCCCCATATTTATCCTATTTTCATCATTCCTGATCGGGGTATCCATTCGCATTATCTACATGCTAAACAATGAAGAAGAGGTTCGTGTGGGCGCGGTGATCAAAGGCCTTCTGCCGACGTACATCTACATCCTATGCGCCGCCCTGTTATCGTACGGTCTGATGTACCTGTTTTTCAAGGGATACGGCCTGGTTTACGCCAGAGCCCTCGAGATTCGCTCCGTGAGTGGGCCATTTTTCTGGCTCAAGAACACCATTGTCCACGGGGCCCCGTACTTCAGCCTGTTGTTATCGATTATCGGAACCACTTTATTCGCTTATGTGATTCCGCTGCTGGTGATTGAGAAACGCAAATTGTTTTCAGCCCTCATCGAAAATTTCAAGTTGGTTTTCACATCACCGTTCAAGACATTTTTTCTGGTCTTTTTTCCTTCAATCATCTACGCCCTGATCCTATTGCTGCGTAACGAAATTCCATTTGAAGGTCGAGTGCCGGAGCTTCGGGCCATTTCAATCGTAATCAGTATCTTTGTTACACTTATCATCGATGCGGTGGTTTATACGGCGTTGACAACATATTTCCTAATTAGACGAGGTAACTAGATGAAAAAAACTATATTTATTTTAGCGCTGATCCTGATCATCGTATTTGGTGTTTTTACCGCTCTGGACTACCGGGGAGAGTATGCGGCGGAACGCGACCTGTGGAAAATCAATGACAAGTTCGCCCATGCAGCTATCGATCCGGGGAGCGTGCCTGATTCCACCTTCGAAAGTATCGCCGCCCGATATTCCGCCTTCGTTAAAAAATTTCCGGATTCAAAACTGGTTCCGGCGGCCCATATTCTGGTAGGACGGGTGTACCTGACCAAGGGCGACTACAGCAAGGCGCGGCAAAAGTATGAGGAAATCGTTAATATCTACAACGACAAGCCCAACATTGCCGTTGAAGCACTCGCCGATATAGGACGAACCTATGCCCTGGAAGATGATTCAGAAGGCGTCATTCAAAACTACAAACGGGTTATGAACGAGTATCCGCTTACGCCGATTGGCATGCAGGCGCCGCTGATCCTGGCCAAGTTTCATGCCGAAAGGGGAGATACGGCTATAGCGGAAAAGGCCTTTGCCGAGGCTTCGGCCCATTTTAGCAAGATCATTAAAGAGAATGCCGGCACGACCGTTGAATTTAACGCCCTACGATCGCTTGGCGCGACCTATATGGCCAGCCGCAAGTACGAAGAAGCGGTTGATACCTTTGGTAAAATCCTGATCGGCTTTCCGCAACGCAAATATCTGAATACCCAGCGGGTACAGAATATTGTCAAAACGATCAACACGGTATCCGTCGTCGAATTAAAGGACTATGAAAAACCGATCAGCATCTACACGGAGTTCGTCACAAAGCATCCAAACCATCCATTTACTGCGACGTTTGAAGAGATGATCAATAGTCTGACACTCCTGAGAAACAAGAAAGTCGAGTTTAGCCTACAAAAGGACCAGTAAGACCTTAATGAAATCCGCCATCAAAGAACTAACAGAAGCCGACCTATTTCAGAAAATAGGGGAAATTTGCGCGACTGTTAACACATCCAGCGGAACTCAGGAACTTTTGGATGTTTCTCTCACCAAGATCATCGACCTCTACGGAGCGAATCGCGGATCAGTCTTTATCCTTTCGGATTCCAACGATCAGTTAGTCCTCAAAAGCTCCGTAGGCATGAAATTCAACGAAAAAGAGAACATGGTCAAACAGATGGGGGAAGGGATTGTCGGCCGCGTGGCCCAGCTCAAGGAACCCATGTATGTCGATGATATTTCCAAAGATCAGCGTTTCAACAATTACAAGCTGCGTCAGAGTTATTCCACGCCCTCTTTCATTTGCGCCCCGTTGATGATTAAAGACCAGGTCATCGGGGTTATTAATATCGCCGACAAGGGCACAGGCCTTAAGTTTAACAATAATGACCTGCAATTGCTGGATTTTCTCACCACCCAGGTTGCTCTAAACTATCGACGCATCCTCCTGCATCAAAAATTCAAACGAATCGTCAAAGAACGCAACAGCCTTGAAGATCGGCTCGGTCAAACAGATCAGGAAAAAAAACACCTTAAAAAACAAATTGTGGTTCACGAAAAGCTGGCCACCATCGGAAAATTGGCCGGAGGGATTGCCCACGAGTTTAATAATCCGCTCGACGGTGTTATGCGCTACACCAATTTATGCCTCGATCACATTCAGGACGACGAGGTCGTTCGCGGATATTTGCTTGAAATCAAGCATGGACTGAACCGTATGGCCAACATTGTACGCAGCCTGCTAGCCTGCTCCAGGGACCATAACCCCACCCAGCAATTTGCCGAGATCAAGCAGGCCTTTGAACACGCGCTGTCCGCCAAACTCGGCGAGATTCTTCGAAAAAAAATAGTGGTTCAGCGGGATATTTCCCGGGAACTGCCGCCCATTCGTGATCTGGGAATCGAACGGATCCTGACAAATTTAATCAACAATTCAGTCGACGCGATTGAAAAGGACGGACTGATCGATTTTAAGGCCTTTGAGAGCGATGATAATATCGTTCTACATTTTGCGGATACAGGTCGAGGCATAGATGAAGACAGTATTCAGCGGATCTTCGAGCCTTTTTATACCACGAAAGACATCGACAAGGGTTGCGGATTGGGGCTGACGATCGTAGGGGAGATAGTCAAGGCCTACGACGGATCGATTGATGTCGATAGCAATCCCGGCCGAGGCACGACATTTACCATAAAAATACCATTGAAAGCGAACGAAGATGAACCAGAAAATACGTGATAATCAAAACTTCAGCATCATGGTAGTGGATGATGAACCGCTCATCCGCGAATCGTTATATGAAATCTTTAAGATCGAGGGATTTCGCGCCTCAATGGCCGCCTCGGCCGAGGACGCCCTTGAGAAACTCGACAAATCGCCGGTCGATATTATCATCACCGACCTCATGCTGCCCAAGATGTCCGGACTTGAGCTACTGCGAGAAGTCAAGACCCATCATGATCCAACCGAGGTTATCGTGATAACGGGTTTCGGATCGATTGAAACTGCCGTTGAAGCCATGAAAAATGGGGCCTTCGATTACATCACCAAACCGATCAACGACAGTGAAATTAAACTCATCATCGGTAAGATCGTCGAGAAACTCAAGCTCGTCCAGGAAAACACCCAGCTTAAAAACCTGATCGCCAAGGACAAACGACAATCCTTTGCCGGCATGATCGGTTCCAGCGAAAAGATGCAGTCCGTTTACAACATTATTGATTCCGTCGCCTCGACTAATGCGACGATTCTGATCACCGGAGAGAGTGGAACAGGAAAAGGGATGGTGGCTAAGGGAATTCATATGTGCGATGAAAAGCGCAAAAACAAACCCTTTGTTGAAATCAGCTGCGGGGCCCTGTCAGAAACACTTTTGGAAAGCGAACTCTTTGGTCATATGAAAGGCGCGTTCACCGGCGCAATCAAGGACAAAGAGGGGCGCTTTGAATACGCCAAGGGCGGAACTATATTTCTCGACGAGATCGATGCATTCTCACCAAGCCTCCAGGTAAAACTTCTTAAGGTCTTACAGGACGGCGTATTTGAACGTGTTGGAGACAACGTGACTAGAAAAGCCGAAGCCCGGATTATTGTCGCAACCAATCAACAGCTAACGGATTTGGTCGAGAAGGGCGATTTTCGTGAAGACCTTTACTACCGGATCAATGTGATCGCCATTGAGATGCCACCGTTGCGCGAGCGTAAAAATGATATTCAAGGCCTGATCCAGCACTTCATCCAGATTTACAGCGAATCAAACAACAAAAATATCCGCGGCGCATCAGATGACTTAATCAAAACCTTTAAGTCCTATAACTGGCCGGGAAATATACGGGAACTCGAAAATGCGATTGAAGGGGCGGTGATCATGGCCAAAGGGGATACCCTGGAAATGAATAATGTCCCCAACGGCGCGAAGTTTACCAAAACGGAAAGTAAATCGGTCCAAGCCGAATCCAAGTCCCTAAAGAAGGTGACTGAGCAACCCGAAAAAGATCATATCATTGCCGTTCTGAATGAATGCAACTGGAACCGCAATAAGGCTGCTGCAGCCTTGGGCGTCAATCGTACGACATTATATAATAAGATGAAAAAATATAATATCCTGGATAATAATTAATATGAGCGACGATAAAAACAGACAAAAAGCCCAAGAATTCATCATGAAAGACAAATGGTGGGATATGCTTTCACGTTTTATCGAAGTGCTTCGGATTAACATCTACATCGTCGACCGCAGCGGCAACTTTATTCTACCTCCGGAAGAAAGCAAATATGGAGGACAATTGATTACACATCCCCAACTGGGACTTGACCTATTCCGTGACGACGACGATTTTGAGCGACAGCTTGTCGAGCACACAAATTATCTCGAGACGATTAATCGTTACGATCTGTACAGTTATGCCATCCCGTTAAGGACGGTTGAGGACGAGATTCTGGCGTATGTCATGGTCGGCCCGATTATCCTTAACAAGAGGCTTGATGTCAGCAAATATCAGGAGCTGGCCAAGGCCGTGGGTGCCGATGAAGAAACTGTCATGAATGAGATCAATGAAATTCGGGTTGTCTCAAATATCATGATGAACTCAATTATCAATCTCTTGACTGAAATCGTCCGTGACAGCATTGAGATTCAGTCGTCCCAAAGCGCCACGGTCAACGAAAACGCCGTTACCGAGAAAGTATGGGAAAAAGAGTTTGCGTCTATCGCCAATGAAATCTATTCAACGGTACGTATCGACGAGCTGCTGATCACACTGCTGGATGTAGCCCTGAAAATGACCAACACCCATGGCGGATCCGTGATGATGCTGGATGCCAACACGAATGAGCTCTCAATCAAGGCCTCGAAGGGACTAGATGATCTGAAGATTCAAGGGGTCAAGATCAAAATCGGTGAAGGGATCAGCGGCATGGTGGCCAAAGGCAAGGAACCCTTGATTATCGATGGTCACGCGCCGGACCGAAGCGTTCGGAAAATGCTGCGACGCCCCGAAATCAAGAAATCCGTTGTATTTCCGTTACTGTCTAAAAACCGGGTTTATGGGGTCCTCAACCTGCACACGCATGAATCTTCAGATCGAATTAATGCCAACCTGGATAACCTGCGGTATCTCACACAGTTATTATCTTCGGCCTTTTAATCTCAAATATTAGGAACACACACTATGTCTAAGAAAATACTCGTACTCGGAGGAGCCGGTTACATCGGCTCACACACCTATGTTGAACTTTTAGAATCAGGATATGATCCGGCTATCGTCGATGATTTTTCGAATGCCGAACACAAGGTTATTGAACGCTTAAAGGCGCTCACGCAGCGGGACGTTCGCTTCTACGAAGGTGATTGTAATGACGCGGCATTTATGGAAAAGGTTATTGGAACAGAAGGCGATGTACATGCCGTCATTCATTTTGCCGCGTTTAAGGCGGTAGGGGAATCGGTCGAAAAACCGCTCAAATACTATGAAAACAACATTGGTTCGCTGTTAGTCCTTTTGAATAAAATGACAGCGCATCAGATTCCGCATCTGGTCTTTTCGTCGTCCTGTACCGTGTATGGAGAGCCGGACAAGCTTCCGGTCACCGAATCCACTCCGCGCAAACCGGCTGAATCACCCTACGGCAACACCAAACAGATCTGTGAAGATATCATCGCGGATTGTGTGCGCAGCAAGGCAGCGATCAAGGCGATTGCCTTGAGATATTTCAATCCGATGGGGGCCCATCCGTCGGGACTGATCGGTGAATTGCCTATTGGCGCGCCGAACAATCTCGTGCCATTTGTCACTCAAGTGGCGGCCGGGGTTCGCGAGAAATTAACTGTTTTCGGTAATGACTATCCAACACCCGATGGGACATGCGTACGCGATTACATTCATGTGGTCGATCTGGCCAAGGCCCATGTCAAGGCCCTGGAACACTTGTCACATCTAAACGAATCCAATCATTATGACATTATCAATATCGGGACTGGCGAGGGCAACAGCGTAATGGAAGTGATCAAGACCTTCGAAAAGGTCTCCGGCCAGCCGTTAAATTACGTGATCGGCCCTAAGCGCGACGGCGACGTCGAAACCGTTTACGCCAACGCCGACAAAGCCAAACAAGTCATCGGTTGGACGAGCGAACTGACGCTCGAAGACGGATTGCGCGACGCCTGGAGATGGCAACAAAGCTTAAAAGAAGAGGACTCACAATGAAGACTATATTATTGACCGGAAGCGCGGGCTTTATCGGCTCGAAGACCGCTGAATTACTGCTAAAATCCAAGAATAATCATGTCGTTGGACTCGATAACATCAACGATTACTATGACGTAAAAATCAAAAACTACCGGCTCAATCGGTTAAAAAAAATCAAGAATTTTTCTTTCCACAAGGGAGATCTTGAGAACCGTAGCACGTTAACACGATTGTTCTCCAAGTATAAATTTGACGCGGTGGTAAACCTGGCGGCACGTGCGGGTGTGGGATACAGCATGATCAATCCATATGTCTATTTTACGACCAACGCAGAAGGGACGCTTAATCTCCTGGAAAAATGCAAGGAACATAAAGTCAAAAAATTTGTGCTGGCCTCAACATCTTCCTTGTACGCGGGACAGAAAATGCCGTTTACGGAAAAACTCGCGGTCAATACGCCGATCTCAACTTACGCGGCCAGTAAAAAGGCGGCGGAAGTAACCGCCTATACGTATAGCTATCTGTTCGGAATTGATGTGACCATCGTGCGCTATTTTACTGTCTACGGTCCTGCCGGACGTCCGGATATGTCTATGTTCCGCTTCATCAAATGGATTGATGAAGGCAAACCGATCCAGCTCTTTGGGGACGGGTCTCAGAGCCGCGATTTCACCTACGTCGATGACATTGCCAAAGGAACAATTAAAGCCATGCGCAAGGTCGGATTCGAAGTGATCAATCTC
This sequence comes from bacterium, assembly GCA_030429765.1. Lineage (GTDB taxonomy): Bacteria > Omnitrophota > Gorgyraeia > Zapsychrales > Zapsychraceae > JAGOSC01. Next base: position 46,615 of record JAUIER010000007.1, read on the forward strand.
GGAGGCGGAAACCGGCCTTACAAACTCAGCTACGTGATTAAAGTGATTGAGGATCTACTGGGCAAAAAGGCCAAGTACAAACGCCATCCATTTCCCAAGACCGACATCAAAGAAACATGGGCGGATATCTCCAAAGCAAAGAAAATCCTCAAATGGGAACCCAAGGTCGAACTCGAAGACGGGATCAGAAAGAGCGTTGAGTGGTATCTTGAAAATCGATCGTGGCTCAAAAATATCAAGCTGTAGTCGCCGCCATCTTAATGGCTTGTTGGTGTGCGGGAGGTCATCTCACAGCCGATGAACTATCGGACACAGACATCTCGGCACACAGCGCAGATATTGATATTCGCCGGGAAATCCATCAGCGACTCGATCGAATCTCGGCCGTCTTTCATCAAAGCACACAATTTAAGTACGTTTACAGCCCCAATCCCCGAAGCGCCACGGAAAAAGTCCTGAATTTTCAACCCGCCACGCCCAAGGACTTGCCGCGACTCAATAGCTATTTATCCATCTTTGAGTTGGAGATCAGTAAATATCCCGATCAATTCTTTCGCTCAATCGGCCTCAAACGGATCATTTTTGTCAAAAATCTGTTCTATAAAGAGCTCCCTGCCCAGGGATTGTATAATGATTCAACAAAAACCCTCTATTTTAATTTTTCTGACACGAGAGGGGGGAGGCTGGCGCTTCGCCACAATGTCCATCATGAAATCTATCATGTCATTCACTCCCATTTTGATATCAATCCAGATGACACTTGGCACAACTTGAACATTCCTGACTTTAAATATACGCATCGTGGGCGACACCACCAAGTAGTTGCAACACAATCTGAGAACTATTTTTCGCCGGATATCCCGGGCTTTGTAACGGATTATGCGATGACTTCCGCTGAGGAAGATCAGGCGGAGGTGTTCGCGTGTCTGTTTATTCAGTCACAGAGCCGGCTGATGCATAAATGGGCCGTAAAAGACGAGGTCCTGGCCAATAAAATCCGATTTATCAAACAAGCTTTGCTGGATATATCCGACCAAGTCATAAATGAATCCTACTGGCACGAATTGAACCGTTAAAACACCTTAAAAAATTAAATATTTCCATTTACTCATATCAACATCCATATTAAAATGAGCATATGCTAATAGCAACATAGCTATTGATCTGAGCTTATTCTCACTTGAATATCCTATTACTTAAAAAGGTACCACCATGAAAAAAGGACGTCGCAAGAAAGTTCGCTACATACAAAGTATGCCGGAAATCGCACAGTTTTCACCGCGCGGCAAACCAGGTCGACCGGATGAAGCTGAATTAAAAATTGATGAATATGAAGCCATTAAATTAGCCGACTATCAAGGCTGTGATCAATCCGAAGGCGCCAAACATATGGGAATTTCGCGGGCCAGCTTTGGTCGAATCCTTAGAAACGCCCGCAAGGTCCTAGCCACAGCGCTTGTTGAAGGCCGAACGATACGTATCCGAATTGCTGATGTGCAAGTCGGCGTCCGCAATCAGCCAATTTCCACCAGCAAACAGCACACAGACAAGCAACCAGACGTACAATCACTGGAAGAAACCATTCGACAAAAAATACTCAATCATGACAACATAGACAGCAACAAAGACGCCGCTCAAGACAACGACACAAGAATCGATCCCACACTCATTGATCATCCTGAAGAACCTAACCACATCGACAAACACCCCGCCCATTAATTTACAACCCATCAACAACCACTAAAATGAACGCGCAAAAACATCTCATAGTTAACATAACATATATTATAGGAAGTTTTTTCTATTTAAATTTATGGCTTTTTGTGGGTATTCGTCAGACTTATTAGGGCAGTTTTCGAGGGTTTGTGTCTCGAATTCACCGATTAAAAATCGATAAATTCCGGATCTTTTTGATGCGGCGTCATCGCTTCCACCTGCTTGATATCGACAACGATTAGATTAAAATTAGGATCTTCAACTCCACCAAAATATTGCTTCAACATTGGAATGGCATCCCATAATATTTGTTTATATTCAACCGAATCACTGGACTGCGCGGTACCGGTAACGCGCGCATACCACATCTTACGGTCAATATAGCAAATTTCTACATTGGGATTCTTTTTAACTTGTTCGATGGTTCGTGAACGACCCAATAACGCAATCAGAAGTTTGTTGTCATCTGTAAGGAACGGCATCATCGGCCTGACACGCGGCTGATCACCCTCCATCGTCGCTAACGTTCCAATACCCGTATCTCTGATTAAGTCAATTACTTCGTCTTTAGTCATCTTTAGTCGTTCCCCTTTCCTGTGGACGTCTATTTACCGGATTTTGCCTTGGCCTTCTCAATAAATTTAGCCGATTTGGTCGTTTCTTTATTGTTCAGCGACACCAACTCCGACGCAATCGATACCGCGATTTCCGCCGGCAGTTCACCCCCTAAGTCCAATCCTGCCGGAATACTGATCCGCCGAAGATACTTTTCGCTAATACCGTCTTCCCTCAAACGCTTAAAAAACTTGATGCGCTTGGCCTTACTCGAAATTACACCGATATATCCCGCCTCGGATTCGACTACAGCCCTGAGGCATTCATAATCAAATTCATTGCCCTGGGTCACAATCATCACATGACTTTGAGCATCCAGTTTGATTTTGGCCAATTGCCGGGCGTGTTTTCCGACCAGAATCTTGTCAGCATGCGCAAATCGTTTTGTATTGGCAAAGGATCGGCGATTGTCAATCACCGTCAATTTATAATTAAGCATCTTCACAATAAACGACAACGGCAGCGCGATATGCCCTGCCCCGCATAGAATAAAATGCCGAGGCTTGACCACTGGCTCGATCAGAACATGAATCTGACCACCACAGATGGACTGCCCCTTCTGACCAAAGTAATCGTAGGTCACCGTTTCCGTTTGAGCGGATGCGATTGCCTTCAGACATCGTCGCTGACAATCCAGCTCATACCGACCGCCGCCAATCGAGCCGAATGACGAGCCATCCTCAAAGACGACCATCTTGGCCCCGACCTTCCGGGGCGTGCCCTTCACCGTCGACTTGACGACCGTGGCAAAGGCAAACTTTTTGTTCTGAGAATATCCCGCATAAGCCTTGGCTAAGATGTCGAAGTCCATCGCTGTGATATACCTACTTTACGTACGCCTTGATAATCTTCTGCTCTTGCAGTGGACGCGAGCCGGCGCCTGTCTGAACACCTTCAATATTCTTGACAACAGTAATTCCTGAAACCACTTCACCGAAAATGGTGTGTTTCATATTTAACCACGGCGTCGGCACTGTCGTAATGAAAAATTGACTACCGTTCGTGTTTGGTCCGGCATTTGCCATCGCTAACAGTCCCGGCCGGTCAAACACAAGTTCCGGAGTCACCTCGTCCTCAAACTTTCCACCCCAAATACTCTCGCCTCCACGGCCGGTTCCTGTTGGATCACCTCCCTGAATCATGAAATCCTTGATAACCCGGTGAAAAATCAGACCATCGTAATAGCCATTTTCGATATGACCCACAAAATTTTCGCACGTCTTCGGAGCCTGTTCACAGAACAGGTTAATCTCTACATCACCTTGATTGGTTTGTAACACTACAGTGGTTTCTTCCATTTCAGCTATTCCTTTGTTTGCCGTTAGTATAATCCCGCAGAACGCGATTAGAGCCACAATACATAAAAGTAGATTTTTTTTCATTTTAACTGTCCTTTGCTGGATTGATTTCGAGTATGGGTTTCAGCTTAAACATCAGGTTGGATATCAGACGAGACATCTTGATCAGAAGCCCCATTATCCGGACGCTTCAGACCTAGCTCTCGTTCGATTTCTTCAGGGGTTTTGGGACGAACTCCAGAGGCTTTGTTCGACGGGATATTGGAGCTGTCTGGTTCAGGCGCAACTCCTTCCTGCAGCGACTTAAATTTGGCCTTGTCAATTTGATCATTCTTACCGATGATGGTCTCTTCGAGCATTTCTATCTGCTTACGCAACTCCTCAGCCTCCGACTTCTGCATTTCAGTCTCCATCCGGGCCGCTTTGAGCGATGCCTGCAAATCCCGTGCGCGCGACTTCACATTCTGCAGCTCTTCTTCCAGTAAGGTCCGCAACTTTTCAAAATCTTGCCGATTCTGAATCTCATGCGACAACGTTTTATCCGTTTCCTCCAGCTCATGACTTTTCTCCAGAAACATCGCATCAAGCTTGGCGTATTTACTGCGTAAATCTTCTAATTGAGACGACGCCTCCAGTTCACGGGCCAATGACGGACTGGGCTGCGCAAAAGGCAATTTAGGCGAGTTATTCTCGGTTAAGTCGAAACCTTGTCGCGGCGTAGGAACATCGACTTGATCCGTAGCATCGGGATTGCCCGGCACCGTCTTCATCGCCGCCGTTCCCGTCTCGTTGCTCGCCAAATTTCGCTCGACGGTCTCGGCATTCGCCCGCTTTTCTTCGGCTTTTTTGTGTGATTTGCTCTGCAACGTCTCCAGATGCTGCTTGAGACTGGGCAATGGCGTCGGTTCGGGAATATCATCCATCGGATTATCCTTAGTGGGAAGCTTGAACTTAGCCGCGATCTTACCGAATAGCCCCACCGGCGCTTCGTCAGGAACAGCCACCTCAGGAAGATCCGCCACACCGACAGCCAAACCATCAAGTTCATTCTCCAAACTAGGCTTGGATGACTTTTTGATTTTCAGCTTAGCGAACAAATTTCCTCTGGATTTGACCTCCTTGGCCCCGGCCATCGGATCAAACTTACCTTCATCAGCACGCGGAACCCCCAGCACCTCTTCGGGTTCGATGGGCTCCACCGCGCCTTCGAGAGTCGGCACGCTGCGGCTCATAATAAATATCACATAGCCGATCCCGGCCAGCGTGACACCCGCGACAATCCAGAATAATGTTGTGAGTGATAAATCCATTTTATCTGAAAGGCCTTACGACATCGATTTGATTGACTTCACATGATGCCAACCGTTATAATTACGGCATGATCACATGCTTACTGCTCTCAGGCGGCGAAAGCCGTCGTTTTGGATCACCCAAAGCCACAGCCGATATCGCCGGCACACCGAACATTGTTCAGCTACAGGAACGATTAATCAGCACGCGCATCAACGAAATAATCGTCGTGACAGGCTATCACCATACCGAAATAGATCCATTGATATTAAATCACAAAAAGGTCAGATCTGTCCACAATAAAGATCATAATTTAGGCCAATCCTCGTCAGTAAAGGCCGGTATCCGCCAGGCGGATTCATCAACTGAAGGATTCATGATATACCCGGTTGATTTTCCACTGATCAAGGTCCAGACGATCAATTTGATCATCGACAATTTTTGCGAAATGCCGGATAAAATATTGATCCCAACATATGACAGGAAAAAAGGACATCCCCCCATCCTACCCAGTCATTTTAAAATAGATATCCTGGATCTCCCGGCGGATGTCGGCCTCAATTCACTCCAGCACAAATATGGTTACCGTGAAGTTCAAACCCAAGATCCGGCCGTCCTGGCTTCTTTTAACACGCCAGAAGAATTAAACATAATTGTTCGTGATTTATTGTAGTCTTATTTGACAACGGCAACTGTGGCCTTGAAATTGGAGCGCACATAGGCATTTCGTAAGATTTCCTGAGCGGGAAGAATCTTCCATTCACCGGTGGCATCACTTTGAATATTGGTGATCACGTCCCCACCGAGAATCGCAGCCTCGCGTTTCATTTTCTCGATGACTTCGTCGATTTTTTGGCGTCGTTCGGCATTAACGGTGACATAACCGATTACTTCATGCGGGGCATCCAAGCGCTCCTGGTAAGTGATTTCAGCCGTTGATGTTTTTGATGGGTAATAGGCGCTGGATGTATCTTCAGAAGAAATGTGATACAAACTGCAGGCGGATGTGAAACAGACCGTTAAAGCAACCAGAATAAGTTCCGAAATTTTCATGACTTGTCCCCCTCCTGTTTTTCTTTTAGGGCCTTGATTATTTTGTCGGGCGTGATCGGTAATTCTTTGATTCGGATACCAATCGCATCTTCAATCGCGTTGGCTATCGCCGCGGATGTCGGAAGCAAAGAGGCTTCCCCCATTCCTTTAGCGCCGAATGGGCCTTCAGGATCATTGGTCTCGACGAGAATACTGTTCATTTCGGGCATCCCCATAGTTCTAGGCAATCGATATCCGGCAAAATTTCCATTAGCCGGACGCCCTTTTTTGTCAAAATGTAAATTTTCCAGGAATGTATACCCGATCCCCATGGCCAGTGATCCTTCGATCTGGCCTTCCACCGACTGCGGATTGATGGCCTTGCCGATATCATGCGCGTCCCACATCTTCAGGATCGTAACCTCACCCGAATCCGTGTCCACCTCAACCTCGGCGATCTGGGCCTCGAATCCGTAACTGCCGGAAACATTCCCTTCACCCGTCCGGAAATCGATCGGTGTAGTCTTGGGATTGTAGCTGCCCCGGCCGATAATCTGCCGGCCGTAGTTGAACGAGTACGCCAAGGTCAGCGCCTTATCGAAGTCCATCAGCACGGACCCGTCGCTGGTATTAATGACCTCTTCAGCGCGGATATCCAGATCTTCCTGATTCACCCCAAGCTCCTCCGCCACGACTTTGAGAACCTGCTGTTTGGCATCGCGCGCCGCCAGGATTGTCGCGTTGCCTGAAATAAATGTCACCCGCGAGGCAAAACTGCCCGTGTCAAACGGCGTGATTTCGGTATCACCGGACTTGCACTTGATTCGGCTGTAGCTCACGCCCAGCTCATGCGCCGCGATTTGAGACAACGCCGTATTGGATCCCTGTCCGGTGTCAGCCGCCCCGGTAAACAAATAGACCGATCCATCTTCTTCAACCTTGACGATGGATCCCGCGGATTCATGTGACTTGTACATTTTGGACCCCATAACATCCGCCGCGATACCGATACCGATACCGCGTTTCAGATGCTTTTGCTGACCGCGTTTTTTATCCCAATCCGCCGCCGCGCAGGCCTTTTCAATGCATTCTTTGAGTCCATTGGTCGTCAATTTCATTTGATTAACCGTCGTCATGTTCGGCCCGGTGATATTCTTCATCCTGAACTCAACCGGATCCATCCCGATCCCCTCCGCCAGCATATCCATGTGGGACTCGATCGCAAAGCCGGCCTGAACGCCGCCGAACCCACGCATTGCGCCGCTGATCGGCGTGTTGGTATACACGCGATAGCCGGTAATGCGAAAATGCTGCAGACGGTAGACCATAAAAATCCGCATAATCGCCGCGGCCAGCACTGTCGGACCATAACTGCAGTAGGCGCCGCCGTCAGCAATCACCTCGCCGGTCATGGCCACAATGGTTCCGTCTTTTTTGACGCCGGACTTAATCCGGTAAATCATTCCATGCTTGCGACGTGACGCTAAAAATTCTTCTTCGCGGTTGTAACAAATCTTGACCGGCAATCCACCGGCTTTCTTAGAGAGCATACAGGCCGCGAAATCCATCGGCAGCATTTCCAACTTGCCGCCAAACCCGCCGCCAACGGCCATCTTGATGACACGGACGTCATTGAGATCCATCTTCAAGGTCTTAGCCAATGCCTCCCGGCATTTAAATGGTGCCTGGCTGGAGGCCCAAAGTGTAACTTTGTTGGAAAAGGTCTCCCATTGTCCGACGCAAACATGCGGCTCCATCGCTGACTGATGCGCGGCCGGCGCGTAAAATTTATCTTCACGGACATAATCCGCCTCTTTCATCGTCCGGTCGGGATTACCAAAATTGACAGGAAGGATCACCGCGATATTGTTCAGCGATTCATGGATCAATGGCGAACCCGGCTTCATCGCCTCTTCGACGTCAACCACATGCGGCAGTTTCTCATATTCAACCTTGATCAATTTTAGGGCCTTATCGGCTGTCTCTTCGTCGACGGCAGCCACTGCACCGAGCTCATCCCCCACATAACGGACCTTTTCCGCCTCGATCGCCATCTGGTCGATGGTGTGCGGAAAGAAATACTCGTTGGACCCAAACTTGATATTGTGCGTGTCCTTAGCCGTCACTACAGCGCGAACGCCCGGCAGCTTTTCCGCCTCCGAGGTGTCGATACTTATAATCTTGGCATGCGGATGCGGTGAACGCAGCATCTTGCCGATGAGCATATTGGGAAAACTCACATCAAAGGCGTATTTGGTTTGACCGGTCACCATCCCCAATCCGTCAATGCGCGGCACACTCTTGCCGACGGGATCCACATACTTCGCTTTATGATTGGTTGTGTTCACGCTCATGAGCACACCTCTTGAGACTGAGGCTGATCTTTCTGCGCCTGCATCTGTTGTCCCGCTGATTCAATCGCCTCGATGATTTTCAGATAACCGGCGCACCGGCACAAATTTCCGTCGAGCGCGTAATCAATCTCTTCCCGTGTGGGCGCTGTATTCTGGTCCAATAAGGCCTTGGCCGACATGATAAATCCCGGAATACAAAATCCGCACTGAACCGCCCCCTTGTCCAAAAACGCCTGTTGCAGCGGATGTAGGTCTTCATTCTGCGCCAGCCCCTCGATACTGATAATCCGATCACCTTCCAGGGCGGCCGCCATCGTGATACAGGCTAACACCGCCTTGCCGTTGACAGTCACCGTGCACGTGCCGCATTCGGATTCTTCACATCCGGTTTTCGTACCCGTCAGTCCCAGATGATCCCGTAACACTTCCAGGAGCGTTTCATTGCCCTTGAGATCCAGCTCATAATTTTTGTGATTGATATTTAGCGTCGTCATATTTGTATCCCTGCTTGGATTGGATTATCCTCCGGCCAGCAATTCCTGTACAGCGCTTTTCAGGCTGACTTCAAACATGTGCCGTTTATAATCTGACCCTCTTTTGTCGTAAATCGCATCGGTTAGATGTTCGGTAATGGTGTCGACGGACTTGTCGTTGAGCTGATTTGTATTCAAAAACTCCTCCAACGTCGTATCTCTTTGCGCAAACTCAACACAGTTGTTGATCGACACACACGCGTCGCTGATCGTTCCACCGGAAATCTCGCCGGAAATCAATAGCGACAGCATCGGAATATCGACATATTGAGATTTTTTCACCCGTCGATAACTGGTCCGACGCTGTGGATTCAACGGCAATGTTACATGCGTTAATATATTGTCCGTCTTGGCCTCATTCTTAAAAAACTCTTCGGCGGACATGGATAAAGATTTGCCGTTGTGATCCGTGAAATGCAGCATCGCCTTCAAACCGATGCAAACGGCCGGCATCTCGGTCCAGGTGTAACGGCACGTCAGATTCCCTCCGATCGTCGCCATATTTCGAATAGGCTGTGTGGAAATATTACGGCAAACCTGCTTCAGCACGGGAAAATGCTCGGTCGCGACAGCGTCGTCGAAGATTTCGGCAATCGTCGTCATGGAACCAATCCGCAACGCATCGGATTCTAACATGATCCCCCGAAGCTCGTCGATCTTCTGCAGAGTAATCACGTGATCCGGCGTACGGGCACCATTGCGTTTAAGAAGCTTCAGCGCATTGAGTAAAAATGTCCCGCCGGCCTGCAGACGGTAATGCTCCAAGTCTTTCAGCAGGACATTGAGTTCCGATAAAGTTGTTGGTGTGTGAAATGTTAGTGGATTAAGTAACATCGAGTCTTTAAGTTACATGATTTAAACATACTTTTCAAGTGCTAATTTCAATGCCGGACTGGATCTTTAACTTTCATATTATCAATAACTTATGATTCACCTCGCCCGGCCACATATTCATCAACCGCCACATCCACCACCGCGAAATCCCAGCCGTTGGAGGCCACCTCTTCCTTAATGGCCTCGGCCGGCAACTTGGCAAAGTGTTCATGATGCGCCTGAAAATACGTCCGTAGCACATTGAGGTTGTATTTCTGCTGAGGGTTCAACAGCCAGCGTAATTGACGCTCTTGGACCGGACGATTCATCCAGAACGCGATCAAGGCGTATACCAATGGCAGCCCGATCACCAATAGGGCTCCGGCAAAATAACCGGTCTGCACCTCTCCGAACAGATAACCGGTGGAATGCCAAAAGGCATCAAAGACATAATGCGCGATCAAGACACAAATAATGCCGTAGCGTAGATACATCACAGAAAGAATAATTCCGAGAATCGAGACCTCAACCGCCCGAAACCACATCGGATAAACCGGGTAAGCCGAATGGGCACATCCCCACAAAACTGATGACAGAATGACCGCCACCGCCGTGTTTTTAAAAATCTTTTTCCCGAATCCAATCGCAAACAGACGGTACAGGATTTCCTCGGTAACACTGGCTCGAAATCCCAATGTGATACCGGCTAGAAATGGAAGATACGAAGTGGTCAGTGTGGTCATCCAGCTGTACTCTACCCAGACACCAAAATAGGCCTGACCCAACCGAATCATAATCGACTGACATCCTAATAATATCAGGAAGAAAACATATCCAAGCAAAATTGAACGGGCCACGTCCCGTGAAAAGAAGGTGGTCTGCACATAATGCAGAAAACTCCCCGCTTTCCTATCCTTCAAAGTTTCGATGTGGACTAACTCTCCCGAAAGCCCCGGCATCAAAACCATCACCGAAGCCATCAATGCACCGACCAGCGCATTGACGAAATACCGAATGAGGTAGGCATTGTAGGGCGATGTTGTGGGATACGAGACCGTGATAGCCTCCAGTTGATTAAAGAATCCGCCGATCGACAAAAGAAAAATTCCGAGCGCAAGAATCATGTAGACCTTTTTGGTCACATGCATGGCCAGATGATTTCGCTTGGAGACAACGTAGTAAATAGACGCCACAAACAGCAGCATATAAAAGATCTGAACGACCAGATTGAGATTCTGCGACACGTCAGCGCTCTCGGCGAGAAAACGTGTAAAATCCTCGGGCACCTTAAACGCGTTGCTGGAGAACCGTAAAATCTGGTCTCCACTCACCGCAATCGATGTGACCAGTTTTCCCGTCCCCGCTGTTTCATCGTCTTTCCACGGCACGGCCACATCTTTGTGCTGCCAGATAAATGAGTGTTCCTTGCGAAAATCATAATGCGTCGTAAGATCGCCCTTCTGCTCATGCTGATCGATATCGAAGCCGAATCTTTCAGATAAAAAGGCGACAGCGCGTTCCAGAGCCTCCTCCTTCTCCACATCCGGGATCTCGGCGGTCTCTTCCAGACTGCGGTGATAGCTGATGATTTCCCCGGAGGAAGATGAAATGGCGACAGAATGCGAGCGTTTTTCACCTTCCTTGAAAAACTTGACATTCCAGAAGAACAGATCGTAGTTGTATTCATCGACAAAATTGCGTAGCCCATCAATACCGATGGTTCGCTGCAGATAACGATTGGACGCACTGGCGCGTTTAAAGACAACGGCATGGCGGTAGGAGCCGGCGTCATCATCCACCGAACTAATGTACTGAGTCGCGATCTGTAACGCCTTGTCGCGATCAACATTCAGGCTGGCAAAGTTCATTTGCTGATACGTCAATCCGTACCAGGCCAAAAGGCCCAACAACGCCAAACCGCAGTAGGTCAACCACTGTCGAACGGTAATATTCATATACTTAGTATTGGATCAAAAATGAAATTTTACGGATGTATCTCTAATGTTCACCAAAAAATAAACTAAAGCAAACTGATCACTTCCTTAGGCAATTTATCGAGTTCCTGGTTGCCCAGCACCTTGATCGCCCAGCGCATCAGCTTTAATTTCTGTTTGAGACGCTCGTCGGGCTCAACCACGGTCTCCAGACGTTTGCGGGATAGAAACAAAACCTTTCGCAAGGTGTTAAACATAATCCTCGCCTCGCGCGGCCGGTTGTTTCCGGTGTCGATCATATTCTCCAGTGCGAGAAACGCCATTTCGTTTACAGTCGTGTTGTAGTGGTCGAGCTTTTGGATGAGGACTGGAACCATGGACTTGAAATATTTGTAGCGGTCGAGCAGACATAAGGTGTGCATGATCTCCACCTGCACGAAAGGCGAATCAGTTTTATTGAGCCGCCGCAACAATACCTTCTCGACATTTTTCTTCTCCCGCGACACGACTTCTTCGGCGTAGTTTTCCCGGAAAACGCGCAGCGCCGCGGCCCGTTGGTATGGACTGGGAAGCGCGTCGTCATTGACCATCGCCATAAGGATTTCTTTGGAGTACTTGCTGTATTGCTGCGCGCCGCGGTCCAAATTTTTCTTGTCATCAAAGATATGAAACCCATTGGGATCCGACATGGTCGTCATCTGCGCTTGAACGACCGCCGCCGGCCATGCTAAAACCGATATCATCAATACTGTACAAAACAAATTTCTCATTTTTTTAGAATCTCCATGGAAAAATCGACGGATACCGCTGAATGTGTCAGCGCGCCGATTGAAATACGTTCAACTCCTGTTTGCGCAATGGCCTTAACCCGTCGCAATGAAACACCGCCCGACGCTTCAAGCGGAATGGACGGATCAATCCTGTCGCGCATCTGCACGGCCTTCTTCATGGTTGACGGTGTCATGTTGTCCAACAAGATAATGTCCGGACCAGCCAGCAGGGCCTCGGCCAGCTGTGCCATCGTATCAACTTCGATCACAATGCGTTTACGCGTTTGCGACCGGACCTTCTGAATGCTCTCCGCGATGGAAATCTCCGGCTGACACACCTCCCGGTGATTATCCTTGATCATCACCATATCCGCCAGCGACATGCGGTGGTTAACCCCGCCGCCGACCCGCACCGCATATTTTTCAAACTCACGCAGTGTCGGGGTGGTTTTCCGCGTGTCCAGAATCTGTACCTGTTGCCGTCCCGCCGCCTGCACATACGCCGACGTCAGTGTGGCTATGCCCGATAAATATCCCAGAAAATTCAGCGCCACCCGCTCGCCCGACAAGAGCGCACGTGTTCGTGCCTTCAGGCTTAAAACAGTCTCGCCGCGGCGGATATTCTCGCCATCTTTGCAGGAGACCTTAATCCGGGCCGACGGATCCAGCTGTCTAAACACGCTCCTGGCCAGATCCATCCCACAAAGGACGGCATCCTTTTTCACAAATATATGCGCTTCAGAGACTTGCCGTGCATTGACCAATGAGCGCGTCGTTACATCAGACCGCGCATCATCCTCGGCCAGTGCCCTCGAAATGATCATATTGATAGTTTTACGATTAATCGATCGCCCCATGATGTCCTGACATTATAGGTAGCCCGCTGTTAACATTCAACTCAAATCTCCCAAGAACCGTCATCGTCACATAACCGTCTTATCGGGATTCCTTCCGGCCGAACACCTTCCAAACGAGATAAAAATACGTCGCAGCAAAAATCGCGGCAATCCATTGCCACGGGATCAACAGAATACGCGGCAGGCAATGCACCAGCAGTAACGTAAAACAGAACACATTGATCTTCACAAATCCGACATCAACCCAGTTCAGCCGTTTAATCTTACCATTCGCCCAGTCATTGAACATGTCAACCTCCTGTTAATGGTGTTCGTTTAGTAACGCCCGGATCATCTCGGCACGTTCATCCTCAAGCGACAACTTGCTGCGCGGCTGCCCAGCCCGCGAGTACCAGTAACCGGCATTAAATTGATCGCCCTCTTTTCGGTGGAGATAGGCATGGACCCAACTCCCCTGCCGAGACGGATCATCCTGAGCCACCGCGTGCGCCTGCTCCCAGTCGTCCCGGCAATCCCACCACAAGGCCTTTAGAGCGGGCGAAAGATCCTTGGGCGGATGATTTAACTTGAGGGTATCCCAGAATTCTGATTCCTTCATCATTCAAATCCTAACGGCGCCCCGCCTTCATGCTTGACTCATAATCCGTAAAATAACGCTGGATCAGCGGCAATTCAAATTCACTGAGAATCATGGTCTGCGGTTCGCGTTTGAGCAGAAACTCAAACGATCGACGGATCAAATCCTCACATGATATTTCTCCAGCGGTCAATTGTTGGTGATAAGCCGGGCTTAGGGTGACGCGATGCCGGGTCTGCGTTTGATCCTTCACCGTCACATCAAATGTATTTTCACCCACGGATGTCACATCAATCATATACATACCTCACACTTGTTTGTAACGGAAACAATCCGTTGTATGGTCATTGACCAATCCCGCCGCCTGCATGTAGGCATAGCAGATCGTCGGTCCCACAAAATTAAATCCGCGCCGTTTAAGGTCCTTGCTCATCGCGACAGCTTCGTCTGTCTTGGACGGTAAATCCCGCATGGATTTAAAGCCGTTCCGCCGGGGCTGACCATCGACAAATTTCCAGATGTATTTGTCGAACGAACCAAATTCTTTCTGGACCTTCAGAAAGGCCTACGCGTTAGTCACCGTCGAGCGAACCTTTAAACGATTGCGCACGATCCGCTCATCAGTCAGGATCCGTTCGATATCCGCTTCCGTAAAACGGGCGACTTTTTTGGGATCAAAATTTTTGAAGACCTTACGGTATCCATCACGTTTTCGCAAAATGGTCAACCAACTCAGACCGGCCTGCGCTCCTTCTAACGTGATGAATTCGAAATGCAACCGGTCATCATGCACCGGCACGCCCCATTCCGCGTCATGATACGCGTAATGATCTTCATGGCTCATCGCCCATTCGCAACGTTTGATTTTTGCAGGATTCATATTATGTGTTCGATCCTCGTTAATAAGTTGTTCAGACAAATCGTCACTCGCGTGACTTATTCAGCGAACGGCTAATCCATTGCCCTACCCGCGTAAAGCCGCATCCTATGAGGTAGATTAAACCGATATTGAGCAGGATCATAACAATGTAGCTCACCATCATAAACTTCTCCGTGAGAAAACGGTCCGCCAACATAATCCACGGGATCACCGGTAACAAAACCATCATACCGCAATACGTTCCCGTGCAAGTCTTGGCGTAAATCCAGGCCCAGACTAACAATAGAACGTACAACCCGACCAGAATCAATCCCGCTCGCGACCACCTCTTAGTTCCCATTGGATTGCCCCTTCTCTGGCTTTGTAAAAACAGCCCACACCATAAATCCAAATCCCACCAACAGACTGGCATATCCGATAATCGTCATACGGCTGATCGGATTGATTTCAAGTGTCGATTGACGCGGCTTGTATTTGTTGTAATACACGGGCAGCTCCAACCCTTTGGGGTACTTCTGGATAACGGCTTGAGCCGCCTCAAGGCTTTTATCGGCCAGCGTGAAAACTTTTTTGGATAGATGGACCTTCATGGTCGTCACGTTGGTGTATTTGTATGTGACAGTGGGCACATAATGGACCACTGTCTTACGCGCACGGGGCTGTGTGGGATTCACCACCTGATTTGACTCCCTGATGGTAGCCGCCATCACCATCCCCTTCGACTCCACCCACTCAATTCGTGAATGAGGATTAATCAGTATAAGTATGCCGAGCAGACCGAGCACCATCCCAATGGTCAGGCGCATCGTCATCGTAGGATTTTGATTGGACATGGATTATCTCCGCTTTGCCAGGACGGGGTATTTTAGCACACCTGCTGGCGATGCGGAAGCAGTTATCAGACGATGATTTACAGAAACGGCAGGTACTTGCGGATGGAATCGACGGTATGGGCCAACTGCGGATGTTCCAGCCCGATTCGAGTCCCCATTAATTTGAGGATGACACAAAAATCCTGAAGGCCCGACTCGACCGCCTTCTTATGGCCTACGACATCGACTAACTGATGGATCGATTCGTAGGCCAGATCAACACTGGATTCATTGGCCGCTAACTGACTGAGATAATCGAGGATCTTTTCAAATTCATCATGGTAAAGCCAGACGCCCCGACAGTTTTGACAGATATCGATAAATACATTGGAATGATCATACTCAATGGAGTGCATCTCAGTCTGGCATGCTGGACACAGCACCCCCTCCGGCGTTTTTTCCTGTGGATCGAGTTCATGATTAAACGGGTCGAAGTTGATCCAACTTAAATCCGCATCCGCGGAGTCTTTGGCCTTTTTCAGTTCATCACGCGCGAACCACTGACCGTGACAATGCGGGCACTGATCCACCTGCACGCCGAAAAATTCGTGCGGACTCAATTGTGTCTGACAATCGGGACAGTACATCGTTATTTCCTCAATATGTAGATTTCAAGAATCAGATAGAGATACGTGACCAGAAAAATGATCCCGTACCACCACCAATCCAGATCCAGGATCCAGGACCAGGTCTTGGCCAGCAATAGAGCCAAACTGAACACACAGATCTTGAGCAGAGCGATATCCTGCCACTTCATCCGTCTGACGCGCTCATTCATCCAGTCTCCGATCATGATCGCCTCCTTGTATTATTCCTCTTTGAGAATATCCGCACAACTTTCCGCCTGATCCTCTTGAAAACCGATTTCACCCGTGTGTTTGATAAACTTGATGCTTTCGATAATTTCATCCACGACCGGACGATATTCCAGCTGCGCCCGCTGTGAAGCAAAGGTAAATTTGATACCGTGAATATCGTAGTGATCGATTAAGTAATAGTCCTCAATCGGCTGATCCGGATTTTCCAGTAGAAATCCCAAGACCTTAATCGAATCACGCCCGCAAAGTTCGATGCGCTCGACGCTGTAATTGTCCGCGTACCGGTACTGGGCATCCAGCGCCTCATGGCTGAATTCCGACAACAGCTTCAGCTCATGCGGACTCTCTGAAATTTCCAGCTCAACGGAAGGATGCTCAGATATCGTGATCATCAGGGTACGGTGTCGTTTCTTGAGTTTCCATTCCGGACGGCAGGCAAATTCCATCCCGAGCAATTCACTGCTGCACATATGGTGGCTTTCACGTTCCACGCCCTGAAACAACTTTTCCTGCATGACATTCATCATCAGCTTGCGGTCATGATCATAATTTTCCTGTTTGATCAACACGCCGTCAGCATAGACTGACTTAATCTTTAAAACACCGTCCGGATAATATTCGCGCACATCCCCTTCAAGGACTCCATCTTGATAATTAAACTCCTCCCAGACGCTGCCATCCTCGTAGTACGTTCGTGCGACGCCTTGTTCACGGCCGTCTTTGTAATTGGCCTCCGCTGCCCAGGTTCCGTCGGGATAGTACACACGATGAACCCCGACTTCGCGTCCATCCTTGTATTGTCCCTCGGCTTCGAGCGTTCCGTCGTTGTAGTACAAACGGTAGTATCCATCCTGCCTGTTGTTCTTATAATCCAGCTTCAGACGTAACGTGCCGTCCTCACAATAATCGCGGTAGGCGCCGTGCATCATCCCGTCTTCGTATTCGACTGACATCTTGAGGTTTCCATTGGGATGATACTCTCTGTAGAAGCCGTCATCATTATCTTCAAAACAGTTGGTCTCAGAGAAGACCTCGCCGGATTCATAAAATTCCCGCCGGATCTCACCGCCGCCTTCCGCGTTTAGGGGACTACAGACAACAAAAAAGAGGCCCGTAAACACAAAAAAGCCAACCAGGACTTTTCGAGTCAAGTTGAGTGACATCTGCGATCACCTCCCTCACATCTCTAAACGGTTGACTATGGCCACGCCTCGCTCAGGCGTGATCTATGTGATTATATATTTCAGACCTCTACTATTATTATAGATCCGCGTAGAATTTGAAAACATTCGGAATAGCAAGCAAAAAACTGCGGGGAATTACGTAGATATTGAAGCGTAGGGATTACAGCTTGACCGTATAACTCATAACCAGACCGATCAATCCACCGAAGACACCTCCCCACACGACGAGCCAGCCCAGATGCTCACGGATCATCGTTTGAATGATATCCTTGACCATCACGGGTGTTAACTGCTCGAGGCGCTGATCGATGATCTCCTCGATCTTGCTGATGACCTCCTGACTGACATGCGACGGCAGGATATTGTCTTCCAACGCGGACAAAAAGGCCTGACTGTGGGTCATATCCAACAGCAGACGTTTGGTCTTCTTACGGAAGACCGGACGGATCGGCTCAAAGGCCGTCTTGGCACCGACGATTGAGAGCACATTACCGACCTTGGAATCCAGGGTGATCTCGACAAAACGGTCAAACATTTCATTAAAATCAATCGCGTCGATCACCGGTTCAAAATTGATATGCGCGGCGGTGGATTCAGACTGACCTTTAAAAAACATGTCCACGTTTTCGTCGGTAAAAAATTCGCTCATCACCAGGTGTTTAATCCCGCCTTTAAATTCCTCAAATCGGTTGGGGACGACACCGGAACCATATAAAAACGGCACGCGCTCGAAAAGCATGTAAATGGCCAGCCAGTTGGTGATAGCCCCGGACAAGGCAAAGAATCCGACAGACAGGATCTGTTCTTGATACTGTGGCGAAAAATATCCACCCACAATAACCGCCGCGGCAACTATATTGGTAAGAAGGCTTTTATTCATTGTCTCAATCTACCTCAAATAAAAACGGAAGTCCACGATCAAATGACCACGGACTCCCGCTGTAAAGCATGTGACGGATTAATCTTGCCGATCGGTGATCTCGACGAGATGGTAACCGAATTGCGTCCTGACCGGCCCGTGAACCTTTCCGACCTCTTCGTTGAAGACGACCTGATCAAATTCCGGCACCATTTGTCCCGGTGAAAATTCACCCAAGGCCCCTCCGCTCTTACCGGATGGGCATTTAGAATGCTGCTTGGCCGCCTCCGCAAAATCAGTACCGCCTTCGATTTCACCTTTGAGTTTGATGCATTCTTCTTCAGATTCGACGAGAATATGCCGAGCGCTTGCTTTAGCCATGTCTGCTATCCTTTCATTTTTGTGTGTCGGTTTTTGTAAAAATTGTAATATGCTGAATCGGCAGGTCATACGATGTCCTGACCCAAGTCAAGCCCACCGCCTCCATCTCTTTACGGATCTGTGCGACAGTCATTTTGTGAAGACGTTTGACCATATTGTTGGGATCCTCACCCTCATACTCCACCAAGACGACTCGTCCGCCGGGTTTTAAAGCCCGCACAATGGATTCCATCATCTCGCGCGGATGTGAAAACTCATGATACGCATCGACCATAAACGCGATGTCGACGCTACGCGCCGGCAGACCTGTATTTTCAATATCACCTTTGTGAATCTCGACATTCGAAAGCGACAGCTGACGCTTCCGGTCGTGCAGATAGCCGATCATTTTATCATCGATCTCCACGGCAATCATCCGCCCCTTCGGGATCAAAGGCGCAATGCGGAAGGTAAAATATCCCGAGCCCGCGCCGATATCCGCCACGACATCATCAGATTTCAGCTGAAGCTCACGAATCAAGACCTCGGGTTTTTCGGTCTCATTGCGATCTTGCCGCTCAAGCCAGGCAATGGCTCCGTGACCGTTGACCAGATCGGAAATCTCACGTCCCATGTAGAATTTGCCGATCCCATCTTCCGACGCAGCTCCATAACTGTAATACGCTGGACCGGCATCCATCCGCGTCTGGACCAATAACATGATTCCCACGCCGATAATCAACCCGAACAGCAGAACAATTAAACGTCGATTCATATGTCAATCTTCGCCTATTTCGATTCCAACGCCGCAATCGCTGTCGCTTCATCAGGATAGATTTTAAAAGATTCCGTCAGCTTGTGAATATCGATCAGCTGAAGGATAAGGTCCGGCAAATTGATAAACGCGATCCGGTGAAATAAATCCTTACCCTCTTCCATACGCATCAGAAAATTAGCGACCGTCGCACTGTCCACATCCGTGACGTACTGATAATCGACCAGTATCGAGAGATGTTTGCGCTCATCGATGTTGTGCAGACGGATCAGTTCGTCGATCATCTTCTGAGACTGCGGCAGTGTTTGCGCATTGATCGCCCCGAATACCTGGACGATAATTAAATCGCCCCGCTCTTTGGCGATAAAACTTGGCGGTCTGATTTCTTCAGTCATATTGTTAATTCGGGTTTAGGCGCGAACCGCAGAAGCGGCAAAAAATAGCGTCCGCCTCGTGCCCTTCGCGTGTGCATTCCGGACAGACCTCTGTGGTCTGTTTGCCATACATGGTCTTGTGAAGCTCGACGGAAAATATCCCGGTCGGCACCACAATAATCGCATAGCCCATGATCATGATCAGCGACGCCATGATCTGCCCCAGCACGGTCTGCGGCGCGATGTCGCCATATCCGACGGTGGTCATGGTCACAATGGCCCAATAAATACTGCGGGGGATACTGGTAAATCCATGTTCCTCCCCCTCGATCAGGTACATGACCGTTCCAGTGATAATCGTCATCGTCACCACAATCAGCAGGAAGACCATCATCTTGTTGAGCGACGCGCGCAGTGAGCGGCGCAGGACATTATATTCACTTAGCAGATGCCCGAGCTTAAGCACCCGGAACACACGCAGTAGCCGCAGAGCCCGAATCACCAGCAGGGACATCGCCCCTTCAAACAAAAACGCGCTTAGGTACGTCGGAATTATCGCGAGCAAATCAACAATACCCAAAAAACTGAGCGCGTAATTCATCGGACGCTTTACACAGTACAGACGCAGCACGTATTCCACGGTAAAAATAATCGTAAAGAACCACTCGAGGCCGATGAGAAAACCGCGATACTGCAGCGAGATCGACTGAACACTTTCGAGGATGACAGCGAGCACACTGATGACGATCGCGGACAGTAATCCAATATCAAACGCCTTACCCGCGGGCGTCTCGGCCTCGAAGATTATGTCAAATAGACGCGAGCGGAGCGGTTCGGGATGTTTGTCGATCTGTGTGGATTTGGCGGACATAGGCTTACGGCTTGAGCGCGATCACCATGATCACCGCGATAGCCAGGATCGTCATGATCAACGCGATCATCCGCCCTGCCCCTGGCCGGGGCTTGGCCGGTGCTGTCGGCGCCGTACGGACAGTTGGCCCCTTCGCGTACTGTGATAAATCCGAATTTCCGGTAAAGGAGTTCCTGGACTTGGCGTCGTCGAGGAATTGTTCAATGATCTTTTTGGCCCGCGGCGCATCTTCCGGGTGCAACAAAACCGTCCGCCGGCTTTTGGCCCAGTGCTTCTCCATCTGAAAGTGCGGATGCACCGGCTGGGCGGCCCGCTCTTCAAGTTTCACCCGGCAGTGCTTATCCGTCAAAATCCTGACAAGTCGTTCAGCCAAATGATCATCCAGTTCCAGATAATATTTTTCCCATTTTTTTGTATTCATAAATTCAACCTACATCCTAAAAATTTGTGAAATGCTTGATCTCTTTGACCCGACGCTGATCGTCAAACAGCAGGATGATATTTCTCCAGGCCCGATACTCCCAGCGTTTACCAAAATTCATGTACGGCTCGCCCCAGCTGGCAACGACCTGATCCATCGTCATCCCAACAATGACCGTACCCGCTTCAATGGCTTCATTAATCTCCTCATCCGGCACGGAATTATATTTGAGAAACCGCATTCGGGATTCCTTATCAGGCTGCGCGAAGGGTTTGAGTTTTTTGGCAGCACATCCACCCAGCGCCAAGGCGCTCATACATACAAGAACACCAATTACGGCATAACTACGTCTCATACTACTCCTTTTTTAGTAAATTACCGACGGCGGAGCGCACGGCATCACTGGTTAATCCTTTTTCCGACGCAATCGCCATGGCCTGTTCGGCCGAAACATTCTGATGCCGATTCAGATACAAACCCCAAAGGCCTGCCACCCGATTGCCCGACCCGCAATGCAGGATCGCCGGCCGATTGTCCTTGTCCTCAAGTATCTTGGCGACCGCATCCACCTGTCCCAGGCTCAATGTATCCGGCGTGACCGGAATGTTCACATACTGCATCCCCAACCCGGTTACGGCCTCGCGTTCCGCCGCTGTTTCTTCAACGCGCCTCAAATCAATGACGGTGCGGAATCCCAAATTACGTGCCCGGGCCAAGTCCGCCTCACTCGGCGGTCCTCCTGAAATTACATCGGCACGAAGCAGCACCGCGTTTTTCATGCTGAACTCACCGGGATCGACGCGCTGCGACAGCTGACTCCAGGCCAACCAGGCCGCGACGGCCATGATAACAGTTAAAATTCCAACCTTCTTCATCTCATCCCTCAACTATGATTGACTTGAATGTCATGCGGATAAGGATTGCCTGTCCCCGTCTCCAGCAAATCTTTTAAGCTCAGTAGAAACACCGCCCACTTGGTGTTGCAGTGCGGTAAGAGACCGTCGACGTGATCCCATCCGGAATGCTCAAAATTAACAAAGGTCTGCTCGGGCTTTTCTTTGAGCTCGAACTTGACAATCGTGTCTTCCCATTCGGGGTGAACCTCAACACATTTCCAGACCACGGTTGTCTCGGTCTGTTCCTTGACCTTGAGCGTGATCTTGGCATTGTCAAAGTCAACGATCAGCGGCTCTCCAACCTCGGTCGATCCCGACGCAAAACTCCACCACTGACTAATCCCGTCAATTGTGGTTAACTTCTCCATAATTTGAGGAACTGTGGCACGGATTCCCACCTGATGATAGATCGAGTACATACAGCCGTTCCCTCCTCTGTCTGTAAATACATCTAGTCGCTAAGGCTTGACTGGTTCGACACAAACATAATCAGTATCGATGCGATCAGGACAATCCCGACAATCTTGATTGTCTTCAAAGCCAATTCGCGGGCCTCAGCCCCCTGGAAAATCTCCAGCACGTAACAGATACTGATACTGGCCAACACCAAGATCAGAAATGTCGTCGAGAAGCGAAAAATAATCTGAATTTGTCGGTTCATCCCTTGTTCTCCCGTTCTGGATACATTAGTCAAACTTGAGCAAGGCATTGACCACATTTTGCGCGCCCTGGGCAATCTCAATGATGTTCGAATCCAACATATAGCATGGTCCGGTCACGATTTTTTTGTCGCGGTCGACGATCACGTCCTCGGCCTGCGTGTTTTCCGGAATCGCGCCCATGGTTCTGAGCGCCGCGTTGACATCCACGTCCTGACCGACGGTCACCCGCACATGATCGAGTAGCTTTCCGAGCAATACAGGCGCGATGCATAGCGCCCCGATCGGCTTGCCGGCCTCATGCGTACTGACAACCGCGCGCTTGACTTCCGGATGCACATCGCATTCCGGTCCATCCACGCCGAAGGTGCACAAATTAAGCGCCGCGCCAAATCCGCCCGGCATCAATAATATGTCATAATCTTCCGCCCGGTAGTCGGCCAGGTCCAGACAATCCCCGCGCGCGATGCGGGCCGATTCTTCCAGCACATTTCTGGTCTCATCCTTTTCTTCACCCGTGAGGTGATTTTTTACGGCGTGCTGATTGACATTCGGCGCGAAGCATTGATATGTGCATCCAGCCCGTTTAATGGCCAGGAGCGACATGGTCGCCTCGTGAATCTCACTTCCGTCCTGATATCCGCATCCGGATAACAACACTGCAAATTTTTTTGCCATGGAATACCTCGCTATGTTGACGCTTGAGACTATCCGTCTGAAGCGATGACTTCAATTTCGACTAAACTGCCCAACGGCAATTTGGAGACTTCGACTGTTGATCGGGCCGGCGCGATCTCGGCCTTAAAATGTTCGGCGTAAATCGCGTTCATGGCGGCAAAATCCCCTAGATCGGTCAGAAAAACCGTCGTCTTCACCACGTGATCCAGCGTTAAACCGGCTTCGGCCAAAACGGCCTTGATATTGGCAAAGACCTGCCGCGTTTGATCTGCCACACCGCCTTCCACCATATTTCCGTCCGGGGTCAGCGGAATTTGACCGGCCAAATAAACAAAACCACCTTGCCGCACAGCCTGACTGTAGGGGCCGACGGGTTGTGGCGCTGATTGTGTAAGTATGATTTGCTTGGACATAATCATTTCCTCTATGAATTACGGATGGTCCGGCGCTGCGGCACAGACCGGTATTGATCGGCTAATTCAGATATTCTAACACAAAATGCGATTTTGGTTATGATTTTTGAGGGATTGTTTTGACAATTCGCGGCCAATGGATACGAAACAGCCACTGAAAGGAATGACGGCTGACAAAGAGTATCACCAAAACGGCAAACGACAGCCAGATCAGATCGGATAATTGAAATTGATCTTTGGCACTGTCAATGAAGGAGATGAAGGCCCCGGCCGAAACAGCGGCCAGCTCAACCGACATCTTGTGACTGTATTCCTGCTGAAAGAACATCTTCAGATTTCCAAAAAACAGGATGTAGCGTACCACCAGAAAACCGATGAGTACGGCCAGAACCGCGACGAGCTGATGACTGCGCCGAACCCCGCCTACCGCCAGCCAACGGATGACCAGCGCGCTGATCAGCCCCATCATCACGACAGGCCACATCTGTGCGTGCTGCTGATGAACGGCGTACATGCCCCACAGGGATCCGAAACCTACAGTCCCGACGACCGCCGTGACAAACGCCGGCCCGATCGTGTCGACCGGTCCATGTTCAACTGGTGCAATTCGGGATTTTTCGAGTAGCTTCGGCATAAGAATTATTCCTATGCCTCATGCTAGACCGATCGATCAATCGATGGAATGGTTTGATCCCGACAAAAACTAACCTGAAGGATTCAAATGATGGCGTTTACTAGCTTTTTAAAACCTTGGCCTGACTTTTTTATTCGTCCCAGGCCGTGGTATCATACGATGTGTCAGCCGGCGCCGACGCCATTTCCGGTGATCCCGCGCCCTGAGAGCCCATCGATCCACCTCCGCCTTCACCGCGTTTGGGAAGAAAGTGAACATTATTCGCCACAATCCGTACCCGGCTTTGCGTCTTTCCGTCACGCTCCCATCGATCCTGTTTGAGCCGCCCCTCAACGATAATCCCGCTGCCGCGTGATAAATACTTCGAACAATTTTCCGCGACGACTCCCCAGACTTCGACATCAAAGTATGAAACTTCTGAAATCTTCTCGCCGTTCTTGGAATACACGCGGTTGTTGGCGATTGATAGATTACACACCGGCCGTCCCGACGAGGTGTATTTCATTTCCGGATCACGCGTTAAATTCCCCATAATACTCACTGTGTTTAAACTCATACAGACCTCTCCTTTTGGATGGATGATGTTTTGATGGATACGATATCTGAAACAAAGAGCAACACCATGCCCATGATTTGCGCTAAAAGACACATCATAAATCGGTCCTGCCGTTGGTTGACCAGACCGATGATCTTTGCACGCAGCTGCTGTTCCTCAATCACCGATTGCGATTGCAGCTGCTGATATTTAATTTCGTATTTTTTATGGTTCGCCCGCACGGGTGTGTATTGGTTGACCGAGCGAAAATTCTGGCTGAAGTCCTGACAGAATTTTTCATTGCCTGATCCGGCCTCTATGCCGCAGACCAGATTGACGAGGCTCAGCTTATAAGCATTGAGGATGGCCGTCTCCAGCGGATGATTGAATTTCTCGACGGGTGAACGGTATGTCCGTCGTAAAAATTCCAGATGGTCCTGCAGATCGGCCCATCGTGTGTGCTGCAGCCTGACATCCGCGGACAGTTCACGCAGAAATGTCCGCTGTCTGTGCTGCTCATCAAGGTCAAACCTCAACTGATGGATACGCGTGTCCGTCTGATGACCCGACATCACAAGAACGGCCGCGCCGCCCACCAGACACAAATAGGCAAATGAACGGATCAAAATAAAAAGCGGTCGCGAATTACTCATTCACCTCTCCGGCGACAACTTCCTCGGGCGTTTCCACCGGCTCGCGTGTCAGGCTTTTATAGATAATCGTGATCCATTTGTCGGTATTGAGAAATCCCTTCCCCCACCGTTCGACGATCTCCGGATCCAACCCATCTTCCTGAGCCTCTTCCAACGATTTACCGTCTGCAACCGCCTCGGCAACCGTCTCACGTGAAAGTTTGAGCATCTCATGAAAGTCGGCCAGGTCTTGCCACTCGGCTAACGGCCCGTGGCCGGGAATAATCTTGGCGTCGGGATCGACGAGCGTCATCAGTTCCGCGACATTGGCGATGTACGCGTCGACATCACCGCCGGATTCCAGATCGATAAACGGATACATCCCGTTAAAGAACAAATCGCCTAAATGGACCACATTCTCTTCCACAAAGAAGATCACGCTGTCGCCATCCGTGTGGCCGCCCGGAAAATGGAAAACCATCAGTTCATCACCGTTAAAGTGCACGGACACCGATTCTTCATACGTAATGACCGGTAACGCGACCGCCGGACTGGGCTCCACGACCCGGTCAAAAAATTTCATTTCCTGACCGGCTGCCATACGTAGCCGGACATTATCATGCGCGATAATCGTCGCCTTGGCGCCGAAGTGCTCGTTGCCGCCCGTATGGTCCCCGTGCCAATGCGTGTTCAGGACATACCGGATGCGGTCCGATCCCAATTCAGCAATCGCCGCCTCAATCTTTTCAGATAACGGCGCGAACTGATCATCGATCATCAACACACCGTCCGCCCCCACGGACAATCCGATATTTCCTCCCGATCCGGTCAGCATATAGACCGACTTGGATAATTTCTGGACCTTGATCTCAACATCGGCGTGATCGGGTTCCGCCTGCACGGACGCAGCCAGACTGACGCACAAGGTTAAGATCCAAAGACATACAAATTTACGCATGATCATCTCCTGTTAATGGTGGGCATTAAAGGAGCATTATAGCAAACCCGTCTGCAATTGGGGATAAATTTTGACGGATCCATGCACGGAAGTATGCCTAAATTTTGTTCATCGTGTTGGGACAGACTTTATTTGTAACTGTAATCGACGGATCGTCTTTCGTTGTCGGTTCAGCATCACGATCAGCGCAATGGTTGCCGCCGGCCACAGCCAGCAAAAGATAATCACATTGATCTGCTTGTAAGTCAGACCGGTCCAGTCCGCGATGTCATATAAAAGGGTGACGGCGATATCGAATGTCAGGTCCATTGCTCCTCCTGGTTAACGATTAAGATGCCTCACCTGCGATCTAAGGCCTTTCAACTGCTCCGTCTCCATTAAAAAATGCCGGATACGCCGATACATCTCAAGCGAAATCCGCGTTTGCGCAATGGTTAAGATACAACGCCGCCGCCGATACCGGATCGCGTCCAGCACGTGCAGCCAGACCTCAGTCTCTGTGTATTGGTGTTGGATGACCTCAAGAATTATGTTCCAGCGTTCCGGCGGGATCAACGATAACACTGAAAACACAAAGGTCTTGAGATCATCCGCATGACGGATCACCGATGGACAGCGCGCGTCATGACATGTCTCAAAGTCAATCCACTGGCCCGAGCGCGTTGTGTCGTCACAGATCACATTAAAAGTCGTGGCATCGGCATGACTGAGAAAGCGCGCGCGTTCATCAAACGGCAGCACGGTCAGATGCAGACGGATCAGGGCCTCGACGGACGCGGTGATCGCGCTGACTTGGCGGGCTTCAGAACAGGCGGGATCCGTCAGGATCGCGTGAAGCGTCCGGCCGGACCGCTCGGGGATATAGACGCGATGCCCATCCACAAAGACATCGTCGTTGTAAAGCAGTCGGTACATATCGCGCTCCCGATGCTCCCAGGCCGACCGATGCAGAAAACGTGTCCGCACACCGAACAGCTTGAACAAACCGTTGGCCGTGGCAATCATCAGAGCGCTATGCCAGCGACGCGACTTTCGGATAAATGGTTTTTTACAGTAAGTGATGGATTCGGTATGATTGATCCGGACCCGCATCATCGCGCGGGTCAGCATAGACAACGCGGCATAGATCATCGGGTCACCTTCCAGTAAGACGGTCGCATCTTGAGCATGGCGCTGTTCAAACGACTCCGACACGCCCGTCGATAATCGCCATACGTTTGTCCGGCGGCTTGAAAGACCGGCCGATGACCAAACCATACCACCCGTGACGTGACATCAAAAAACACCCGATAGATCACTTCGGTCATCCAGCTCATGACCCCGGGACGACGCTTACGCAAAATCGCCAGCCGCTGCGCCTGAAAGCTCACATGATCATCCTCATCGTCGATGATCTGATCACACAAAGCGATGAGAATTTTAGAGTTCGTTGCCTCACGCAACGCCGGGTAATATACCTGGGCGATAATCTCCGCCGCCACCAGAATCGACACGGACATCTCCAGATTCGCCAAATGCCTCAACCATCGAAAAACCGAATCAGTCGGTATCTTTTTGATAATCGCGATTCCGTTTAATTGCATAAAGCGACCCAGGTCCCGGGCGTGCCGCTGTTCCTCTTTGATAAATAATTTGATCGCATCGTAATAAGGAAGATCATTGGTGGATTCGGCATGCTCCCGCGCACAACGGGCCAGGTGTTTACCCTCCGATCGTTCACCGAGCTGAAAGATTTGAACGGACGCCTGTATCGCCCGGCGCTCGGATTCGGTAAGCTCCGCCCCGGCGCCCCAGGGAATCTGGCGTAAATTGTCATTATTTTCCTGAAAATATTCCAGCCACTGATTGGAATCCCGATCCTGCACCTGTGTGTGTTCATTGAGTAACATAATCCCTCCCCGTTGGGACACCTACGACGGCGTCCATTTTATACAATTATTTCTGTCATGACTGAAATTTTGATCCAAAAAAATATAGGGTCCCTAGCCCTTTGATTTTCCTAAAATTTGACTGACTTTTCCCGCCATCTTGACATACTTCTTGATCGTCTCCACCGGCATGTTCTCGACCTTGGCGTACCAGCCGGTTGTCGTGTCAAAAAAGCCGATCATCTCGTTCATCTTGGTTTGGGCATAGGCGTCCTGCTTTTTGCGCTTGAGCTCGTCGTGGGCATGGGTCAGGGTCTCAATCATCGGATCGATCTCCCGTCGTTTCTGCTCATGCACCACGATCTGAAAGACCTCCCACACGTCTTTGACACATTCAAAGTGCTTTTTCCGCTCGCCCGGCACCGAGATCACCCGAACAATCCCCCAGCTCTGCAGCTCTTTGAGGCTGCCGCTGACATTGGAACGGGCCACCTTTAGGGCGACGGTGATATCATCCGCCGTGAGCGGCCGCTCAGTCAGAAACAGCAGGGTGTAGATCTGCGCCTCGGTACGGTTCAATCCCCAATGCGACAACTTCTCCCCCCAATTCAGGATAAACGCCTCGAGCTCTGGACTTAACATTACTTCATTTTTTTCAGTCATGACAGAATTATATGTAATTTATAGGGAATTGTCAACCTCAATCTGCTCACCCGAAGGACGCTCATAATATTCCATAGCTCTATCCAATTCTTTGGACACAGAACTTAAAACTGGAACAACCAAAACCACTGAGACTAATAGTAATGATCTTTTGACGCCTTTGCGAAGCGGATACAAAGCCTGCGCGATGGCGACAAATATTACACTAAATGTAACCGCTGCTGAAGCATATCCCAAGGCGTAGGCGGTCGATTCTCCTTCATATCTCCCTTCCGCAAGCTTCATCCCAAAATTGGCAATTACACATACAACACAAAAAATTATTTGAAAAACTATAAATGCTTTGTTGAGAAAGTTTTTCACCTTTACCAAACCCGCATCAACATGACATTGATCACCGCCCAGACCATCACGCTCACCAGCATCGCGCTTTGCAGCGAGCGACTTTTGAATAAGTACATGGAGCAGCAAAACAAGGTGAACGGACAAATCACAAAGCACAGAATATGCTCGATGCCGGGATAGCCGTCGGAAGGCGTCAGCGGCGACAACCACCCCATCGCGTTAAACACCAGCGCCGCCAGCGCGTATCCGAATCCAAACAAATTGCGCACAAAAGATGATGACATGAAAACTCGCTTTTTTTAGTTGGTACCCACCGTTATATTACAAAAACTGGCCACTCCTTGAGCATGACTTCGCTTAATCCATAAATAGATCTTCCATCAAAAAAGCCAACTCAACACTTCTCCATTACCAACATGACTTTATTTTTCCAGTGCTCTTCGAGAGATCGGAACGCGGGTCACTTATTGTTTACAGATTCCGTCTCTATGCTCAACCAACTCCACTTTCTTGGAAACTTTCCCTGACTACGGTCAAACTTGATAGGCACTCTAAGCGAAACAGCTTGCGGCGTCTTATCTTCGAAAGGTCTAAACCTAAACAACTGGATCTCACTCGAAGAATCACTTTCGTTACTTGCAAGCGGCACGATTGGTATAATTATACTGTCATCTGACAAAAAGCTTCCCTGAGTACAGTGCACGGAATAGTCTTTTGCCGGAGTATACCGAAGAACCCGCTGATTTGATACCTCATAGAATGTCAATCGCGTTTGAAGATCTTTTGACCACCCCTTATAGCTTATCCTTTCGGGCTGACAACTAACCAACCGATCTCCATCTTTTGACCATTGCACCCCCGAATGTCGAACGTATTCACTAAACAGATTCGTTAACTCTTTACCGTTCAGAGCGACAATGCTAAATTGATCCACTTCGCTCACGGCGAGGTTTTTTGCGTTCGGTGAGAGCGATAGTTCAGAGAAATCATCAAATGGAAGACTGTCACATCCTGTAGTATCACAAATCAAAGGACTGCGTCCGTCATTCTCAAAGTTGATTATAAATGTTTTGCTGTGGGCGATAAAGTCAAAGTCCTCCACGTTCAGCGTAATATCGACAATCTTCTGAGCTTCCCCCCTGGATACTTTCATCTCACGTTTAGGAGGAAAAAGTTCGTCTGTAGATAAAACCTGTAAAACATCAACGAATACATCCTCTTGCCTATCATAATACGCCAGGCGAAAAAAATTTGTCTTTTTATCTTTGAGAAACAGACCAATATACCGAGGGTTAACCCTATAAGCCTCGAGCTCTATATCAGTCAACTCAATCCCAATCCGCATTTTTCTAAGGCTTGAGTCGCTCAAATTAACCACGTAAAGTCCATCTGGTCTTTGTTCGATGAGGGTGTCGTCATCTAAAAAGTCTAATCTGTCAAAACGTTCACAGGAAAGAATTTGCTTCAAATCACCCGTTGTCCGATCCAGCAGAAATAATCCGTAGTCTTGGTAGCCCCCGCTTGCCTCGTCGTATCGGCGGGCGCCTAATAAGAACCATTTGTGGGAAGGACTTATTTTGATCTCATCAATAAATAGATCATTATGTGTCAGCGAGCTGGTCTCTAAAGTATGTATATCCGTCTGCCGCAGAGGGGATCCCCACGCCATGTGGGTAAGGACAGCTTCTACGGGAGGCTTGCGATCCTCAGCCTGTGCGGATTGAAACCCACCGGCACAGTCAACCAGAACTAAAACCATGACTAAAATACCCCAAAGGGGACAGTCCCCGAAAAGGGACAGGCCTTTCGTCGCTATGGTTGAATTATGCGTTAATCTTATGTGTCTCAATGGTTTAGGGAGTTCTGACACCAATTTTTTACACCATTTCCCGCTCGAGCAGCATCGCGTAATATTCCCCCCGGGGGTTGCTTCGGAAATCTTCATATGCCTCCGGCAAATGCAGCCGGAAATATTGAATCAAGTATCCCATGGCCCGGCAGAATTCCATTCCGACGGTATGCACCGCCTCGTTGTTAGCGCAAAGCCGGCGTTCACCCGCCTTCTCATCCGCGGACATCTTCTTGAACGCATCGATCCGGTCGAACATGGACGCATGCTGACGCACAAAAAATCGAACGATCTCCTGTTTGTTGACGAGTTGAGCGGATTGAACATCCTGTTCAAACTTCCAGTATTGCCATACATCATATTTTCGCACCGGACGCTCCCCATCGTCCGGATTCCAATGATGCCAGTTAAATCTGACCCGGGCGTTGGTGAGATAATCCCACAAGACCGGCGCGACCAGCGCTTCTTCCTGAGTAAACTCCACCGGATAGCGCTGCGTGAACACCCGATGATCCGCGTAGTTATAGGCGTCCCCTGTCTGCAGCTCCAGCCACTTGGAAACAAACACCAATGTCACACCAATCAAAAATAATTCCATACAGCTACCACCTACTCCTCGTCATAAAAACTATACCCATTCGTCTCATAAACCCCCTTGGGCTGCGGCTCAGATTCAAGAATCTCACACTCTTCGACGGACAGAGAGTCACGAACCTCCCGCGGCTCGAATTCTTTGATAAATTCCATCGCCTCCTCGACGCTGTCGGCCACGACATCATAACTGGTCAAAAATCCAGGGACCACACCATCATCACCAATCGGCCCATGCCAGCGGCCGTCGACCATGATGCGATAATACTGCGCCTGTTCGTAGTCCTGATCATTTCGCAATTCCCGCAACAGATACTGCAATTCCGTATTGTGTTTATCAAACTGCAAGGCCGAGAGGATCAGATCACGCGCGACATCCTCCTGCTGCAGATTGGCATGCGCGTAGGCCAGCTCGTACAGGACACGCGCCCATTCAATGCCGTTCTCAAACTTGGCTTGATCATTGATTTCCAGTTTTTCGAAATACGCAATCGCCGGCCGGAATTCCTTGCGGCAATTGAAATTCGACATCGACAAGGCATGACATCGCAAACGCATTGCCGTATCGACATCCTTGAACTCAGGATGAGCGTAGATCTTGGCCAACTTGGCCAGACTGGTGTCGGTATCGCGTTGACGTAAGAGCGCCAGCGCGTAGTTAAACTGAAGCCCGATAAAATCCGTCGATTCACATTTCAGGCCCGCCTCGTACATCTCAAAGGCCTTGTCGTACTTTTCCATATCCGAATAATAATTGCCGAGCATATTCCAGAACCGCCACAGGGCGGGAAATTTATCCACCGCCTCTTCGAGCACCGCGATTGCCTGTTCATAATCGGCTTGATCTCCATAAACCAGCGCGCGGATCTCGAACGCCCCGGTGTAACGCAATTGCTCGAGCCGATCCGCGATCGCCAGGGCTTTGTCATATTCCTCAAACTCGATCAGGTCATACGCCTCATGCATCAGATCATCACACAAATTTTGCTTGTCGTTGGTGGTCATACTAAGACTACTTTATAGGAAAGGCCTTTGCTAATCTATAGAAAATCACATTACTCTCGGACTAGTTTTTCACCATCATAGCACCACGCATTCTCTTTTGAAAGCATGATACCTCCCACCTCATCCGTAACTTTATTTATATGACAAAAATTCTGATTTTTATCCAAAACATCTTTGCCAACATCTGTGAGGCAAACCATCAGTGTTTTCCAATCACAGAGATCCCCCTCTAATTTGAGCAATGGTTGATCCAGCTGAGGATCTACCATCCTCTTGAGTCGATAAAAAATATACCAATCGCCTACATAGTCGTAACGGTCCATGCAATCAGCCAATATATAACCAATCACTAGTCTCATCTTCGGTCCTTTCTTGGACACATAACGAAGAATCTCCAAATCAAAAAAATTCAAGCCTGTCTTCGCGTTAGGAAATCGTCTGACAATCGATTTTTGGTGCCAACCCATGATATGGCCAGGCTCAAATTCCTTACTCAAGAAATCATTAATATTTTGTGGATTAGAACTACAAACAGTCATCCAAAGATCTCGCAAGCAAGATTTTTCACCTGAACTTATGAGTTGAAGTTCAACCTTCTGACGGATCTTATCAGTCGCCACCAAATACATTGATGCCGCGATTGTTCCGTTAAACAACTTGTCGCTAATTATCGGAGCATATACCTGTAAATTATGAATGCGCAAAGATTCAAGAATGAATAGAATACAGCCTATATTCAATTGCTCCCTATAGTCTAGACCACACCAAATAACAATTGGTGTCGGGTTGTTACGTTGTATGCATGTTCTGATATTGGGATATATATCAATGACAGGTAAGGCCGCATCTCCATAGAGTTTTTTCTTGTAGCCCCTTCGAATGTCGACCCATTTGTCGGATTTATCCGGTGAAATCAGCGGGCCAATCGACAGATCATCATTTATAAATATGCAAAACTCTACAGATAAATCTAAAACCTCGTTCATTTCTTTGAAACTATACTCATGAGGAAATATGTGTAGAGCATTATCTGGAATGACCAATGACATATATAATTTTTTGTAATTTAAAGATTAAACTTAATGCG
Source organism: bacterium (assembly GCA_030429765.1). Lineage (GTDB taxonomy): Bacteria > Omnitrophota > Gorgyraeia > Zapsychrales > Zapsychraceae > JAGOSC01. The sequence continues at coordinate 80,631 of JAUIER010000007.1, forward strand.
AGGAACTATCGACCAACGCGACAATCGAAGCTGGTCGCGAATAGGAGTCGCTATGCTTCAAAGCGACTCCGTCACTTCCCTAGGAAACTATCTCAATCCGCTCCACCCAGATGACTTCACATGAACTGCCGCCGCGGTCGGTTCGGGTCAGCGAACTGTTCCAGTACCAGCCCTTGGGACCTTTGATCCAGACCAGCTGACCGCGGATGCGGACCACCTGTCCTTTGCGGGCCTGCTTGATGGTCTTGAGGACTTTTTCATTCGCCGGGATCAGATGCATGTTGGCGCTGTGACTGACAATCTCGTCGAGCGGCAGCGGCGGCTCTTCATAGCGGTACTTGTACCAGCGGCCGGACTGCCAGATCTTCATCTGACTGATCACATTATAACTCGACATCGGTCCCCAGCCTAATGCAAAATCCATCGGCGAGAGCTTGGCGCCAGCATCCGACGAGTAATACTTCTTGCTGAGCAGCCGGGCCTCGATATCAAACTGGGCCTTGGGAGTGATGGTGTAGCCTTTGTGGTCGAATGGTTTTTTGTGGGTTGCCGTCTGGACCGGTTCTTTGCGAACCACGTGGGATTTGTCATAGTCCACCCAATCATTGAGGTGATGACTGTACCAGACGCCCGAACAGATCAGTAACGTGAGGATGATGACATGTTTACCCATAAAAAACCCCGGTGACGAAAGGGTCATCGGGTGACATGTGATCGATCCGGTAACCCAGCCGCCGTTTGAACAAGTTCAAGTAGGCCTGTCGGCTTTGCGAACCGCGCTTTCGCTGCGGCGTGCCTTTAGCGTTATACATTCAAGTATGCCTTATATGCGGTAACTCGTCAAATATCAGCCCTTACAAATCCTCCAGATCCGCCTGCATTTGAGGCTGAATCCCGTCAAAGCACCCGGATTGGATCGCGTTGGCTAATTCCTCCCGGGCCAGCTCACGCTCTGAACAATGCCTGGCCGTATACGCCGTATAAAACGACCGGACCGGCGACGGCTGATTGCCGAATCCCCACAGGCCACCGTCGATACAGGGAAGATCCTCCCTGAAAATCCGCAACACCTCGCGATCGTCCGCCAAACGGTCCAGCACCGGCAGCGCCCGATTGAGGATTTGATCGCGCGCGTCCGCCACACACGGCTCAACATCCCGCTCCCCTTTAATCAGCCAAATATCCGGCCGCTTGAGTCGCCGTTGCGTCAAACCTTTATGAAGCGTCATCCGCAATGGACATTCATATTCCTGCGGGATCAACTGGTCTGAGCGGGTCCGGATCGGATGTGTGACCGGAATGTACTTGAGAAAACAACCTATATTAACGGCAAATGAATACGTCGTGCATCCCACGGATTCTGCCAGGTAGGCATTGAACGATTGAAAATTGATGACGTCGATGCGTTGCGCGCGATAGCGCCAGGAATTCCGGCTGGTGAACTGGGTGAAGCCATGCTCCTTGAGAACCGGATGAACGACTTGTTTGATCGCTTTATTGACCACGCGGCTGTCCATCGCTCACTCCACCGCCGTCCATTGATCCGGATGATACTGATCGTCGAGATATGCATCCCACTCCTCATCGTACGGATGAACTCGGTCGACAAGCGTTTCGCCTCGATACACCGGACGCCCCTGATTCGCCCATTGAAAGATCGATCCTTCAAAGTTCTGCACATTGGTGTATCCCCGGGATTGCAATTGCCGAGCCACCTCAGCCGAACGATACCCCACCGAACAATACACCACGATCGGATCATCCCTAGATACATCAGCCACGACGGCGCCTATCTCCGCCCAACTCTCCGCCGGCACTGCTCCGCGCAGATGGCTCACCGCAAACTCATCCACCGAACGAATATCCAGCAACACCGGCTGAGTTCGTGATGGATCGTTCATCCAGTCATTGAGATCAGAGGTAGAGATTGATTTCACGTCGGGATATTTCGAGTGGATTTCCAATGTTAATTCCGACCATTCGTTGCTTACCGAATTGGTATTTACACAAGCAAGTAAACATAAACTCAACGATAGAACAATTATTACCTTTAGTCGTATCAATTTGCTACCCTTAGACGCATACTTCCAAGGTTTGTGCTTGTAACCTCTAATTTAGACAAATACATCATTTACCCAAGTATTCCTTGTTGCCTTTGTTTTAACCTTGATTAACATTTCCACTTCAGATGAATTTAAATTGCTGTAGAGCAATCTATCCGTTTCAACGGTTACTTTATTGATTAAGGAATCATCCTCTAACAAACAAAAAAACGGACTTTCCTCTTCCTTCGGAGTATCATCCTTTGGAATTTCGGCAGATGACTTTGGCATCCGTAACGCGTCAAATAACGTTTTTAGGCGATTATCAATATCTCCTGATTGAGCGATTATCGATCCAGGGGGTTCTGGTCTAAGAAGCATGATGTGTAATTCAGCGTATAAATTATGTTTATCGTTCACAAGAGGCACAAACAAAAATTCTCCTACAGCCTGAGCAGCAGAATATTCATTGTCAGGATTAAAGACATTCCGACTTTCTCTAAACTCCGAGAGTGGCAGCTGTCCCCACAATACTTGCAGTTGCGCATGGAAGTGGCGACGGATCAACTGCTTATCCAGAGGAGATCCACTGGATTCTAACCTTCCTCTGTAATGTAAAATAAATTCCATAATTTTGTCCCAAAACAAAAAATTCGGAAAAAATAACTAAAACCAATGTGCTTGTTGAGTCTATATTCTGTCAAACCACTAGATACTACCCCTCATTGCGCTTTCTTAATTCTTCCAGTATTTCCCTAAGAGTATTATTCATTAGGTTGATTTTGAAGTACCAACAAAAAAATTCTCTAGCACAAACAAACAACAGGACAGAAACGATCCAAATTCCTGCTATAAGCAAAAATTGTTCGCTAGTCATTTACCCTCCTTTAAGCTTACTGCTAATCCCTACCTATCAAACACTACCCCCTAACCGCTACCCTACTTCTTAAACAACCCACCCGTGTAATCAATCGGATGGCCATATTTTTTGTAGTCGAGGCCGACGTCTTCGAGATCGGTCATCATCGGGCCGTGAAATCCGAAAGGAGTTTCGGAGAAGAAGGCGTCGATCAATTCTTTTTCACCGACCTGATCGTTGCCGTTTTCTTTGGCGTTCGCCAGCGATTTTTTGGTGATCGCCTTCTCGGCCATCGGCCGGAGAAAGATCGGCATTTTCTTGAGGACCTGCTGATACAGATCGGCCACCGCCGGGTCCCACTCGGCCCCGTACTTGCTTTCGGTGTCGCTCATCCCTATTCCTCCATCGCCGGCGCGGTTTCAATGTCATCGGCCGCCTGGATCAAATTGGTTGAAAACGATCGGGCCGCCTGGGTCAGCGCGACCTTAAGACCGCCGGTCACCGCCTTGTGATATTTCGTCCCGACCTCTGAATCGGCAAAGGCCAGGTACTGGGCGAGTTCGTCCTGGGACAGTTCCTGATAGGTAAACAGCATCGAGTCGACCACATATCCCTGATACTGACGTTTCATCATCGGACGGCTCATCTCGATCTTCTGATCAATCTGACGGGCGGTCATGCGTTGGTCACTCGGCAGATACGGCATCGCGCTCATCGCCACGGCTTTGTGTGTGTTGATCATCACATCAAGCAGGGTGTCCGTGCCGCCGACCGAATCATCCAGTGCTGACATGATCTCGCGTCGGGCCGCGGGAATATCTTTGCTGTCGATCATCGCGACAAAACGCTGACGTTCGAGTTCACTCTCCGGTGTGCTGCGGTCTTTTTCGATCTGGGTGATGCGCGCCCCGATATCCGAGTTCAGCCACTCGAGCGCACCGGTCATAGTGGCGTCATCGAGATTCGCCGCGAGGTGCTCCCGTAATGTATCCTTCATGACATCCGGATCATACGCGTCCTGCAGGACCGACTGCACATGCAGCAACCCCTGCGGATCCGCGTCACGGTTGGCCTGGACCGATTGATTGACGCTGACGGATACAACTTCCGGTATACTTTCGATCTGCGCGTTGAGACCGGACTTTTCCATTAACTCATCAATCGACCCGGCATGGGCCGGCTGGGCCGCCGCGATCATGAGCACGGCCATGCAAAGGGTTGGTAGTATTCGTGCGATGCGATTCATAAGATCTCCTTGGTAGGTTTTTGTGTATTGTCTTGCTTTTTCCCTGATTTGCTCTATAAATAAGGTATGGCTAGATCGTTTTATATTAGCGTGTGTTGGGTTTTCCTACAAGCGGCAATTTGCGCCGCGCATCCGCCGAGCGGTATCGACGTGCAGTATGATGCATCACGGGGTAAACTGATGCTGGACGTCAAGCATCTGTCGCGTGACAATGTCGGCCATTACATCCAGCGCATCGAGATCCAGAAAAACGACGAACGGCCTCGCTCCTTTTCGTATCGCCAGCAGGTGCATCCCAATTCATTTACAGCCGATATTACCTACTCCGTCGAAACGTTCGACAAGCTCAAAATCACCGCGTATTCACGCGAAGGCGGATCCAAGACCGTTGAATGGGAAGCCACGGAAGAAGAAATGGCCCGCGAGGTTGAACCGCGCGCTAAGCGTCAGCGCAGTATCTCAACTCATCCCAAGGATTCAGACCGACTCAAACCCGCGGTGCCGACCGATCCGGAAATCTCCAAACCGGCGGTGCCAAAAGATTCCGACAAGATCCGTCCGGCGTTCACCCGTGATCCCGACATCGCCAAACCCGCCATTCCAACGGACCCGTCGAAGATTCGACCGGCGGTCTCGTATGATCCGGATGTGGCCAAGCCCACGCATCCCCGCGATCCATCCAAGCTCAAGCCCGCGGTTCCCCGCACCAATTCATATTCTAACTAAGACGCCTGCTGCCAGGCATTGTATCCACCCGATAGACTCGCAACATTCGTAAAGCCGTTTTCCAGCATGGCCGCGCAAAATGATAAGCTGCTGTTGCCGTAATAGCAATAACACACGATCCGATCGTCTTTACCGACGGTCGCCACAAATTCCTCAAAATTATGCGGCTGAACATGCACCGCGCCCTCGACATGCTCGGCCTCATAGTCCATCGGTGAACGGATATCAACGATCTTCACCGGTCCCTCGGCCATCCATTGTTTGGCGGTATTGACATCGACCTCTTTGATTTCCATATCTTCGTCACTCATATCTTCTCCTACATTTATGGTATGGTTTTTAATTGATGATTATCATACAAGCATAACAGTCCGCGTAACATTTTTTCACTAAAGACCTGTGCACCGGCCGCCGTCAGGTGACGTTCATCGCGCCAGTAATCAATTTGATACAGCGATTCAAGCTCTGGAATCAGCGCCAATCCCAATCGGCTGAAATACTGGAGCGCCTCCGGTGAAGGATACCCCTGCCTGAATTGGGGCAAGTACGTAAAATAGACCTTGGTGTCATAGGCCTCGGCCAAGGCCACCATCCGCCGCAGATAAAAATCAGCCAGCGTTCCCTCAATCCCGTGGCCCGAAAAACGCGGCAGCGTCTTGGGCGGTTGCATCCGTTTATACTGCTGTAAAAATGCCGGGTCCTGCTGCTGAGCGATATCCGGAAAATAAAATCCCCGTGCCTGATGATACTCCTGCTGAACACGGTCGCGAGATCCGTCGCGATTCTGTAACCAGGCCACCGCCCGCCCCATCCACACCCGCGGGACGCGTACAGCGATGTCACCAAGCATTTGCGAAATCGTCCGCCACTGAAACTTCAACGATAATTCCGATTGCGGCTGCGGCTTTTGGGAGTCTCTCTGCAAGTATTGAATCTCCTGAAGCACATCATCGATCGACGCGAAATGCCGCATATAGCTGTGATGGCCGATCACCTCTTCCATGGAAAATTCCAGTATCAGATTTTTCACCCTGCGGTTTTGAAGGGTATGTTTAAGTGTAATATAATCCACATCACGCCCCACCCAATTCCGTCCGAAATTAAGGACACGGGTATGCGTTCCGGCGGTCTGTTCCATAATCAGCGGATCCAGCGCCGTCCAGATCCCGGAACTGCCCACGATCAGATAATCCACCGGCCGCCGATTGCGTTCGTAGATCTGCGTCTCGATCCAGCTCCACTTGCTGTCCAGCACGCTCAATTGATACCGCGGAAACATCTCGCTGACAATCAATGACAATCCGGAGAGCACAACAACGACGATAATAATTCGAAGTAGATTTTTCATATAATCGTTAGAATTGAAAATAAATAAAGGCCTGATGCGTCAGATTTAATTCACTCAATAATGCGATCAGCGCGCAAAACACGTAGACGATCCCGCCGCGCGCGCTCCAATGCCAATGCGTAAAGCCCTTGGCTAATTTTTCAATCCGCGGCTCGACGCCGGTATGAAGCCACCATGTCCCGCCAACAATGGCAATCAGCCAGCGCATATTAGTGATCGTCAAACGCCAATCCCCGGACCAAATGCCCTGGTAGTATTCCATGGCGAGCGACAGATTCGCCGACCGGAATAGCACCCACGTCAGACAGACGATCACAAAGAATATGGCTGTCTGAAAAAAACCCGGTATCCGTCGATGCAGACCTTCGCTGATCCGATAAACAACCAACAGCAAGCCGTGAACCCCGCCCCAAATAACAAACGTCCAATTGGCCCCGTGCCACAAGCCGGCGAGCAGCATCACGATAAACAGATTACGCAGCGTCTTGGCCGTTCCAAATTGATTGCCGCCTAACGGGATATACAGGTAATCCCGGAACCAGGTCGACAATGTGATATGCCACCGTTGCCAGAACTCACTCGGGTTACGCGCGAGATACGGACTGCGAAAGTTCACCGGCAGCTGCAGCCCAAAGATCTTGCCCAGGCCGATCGCGATGTCTGAATACGCGGAAAAATCAAAGAATATTTGAAAGGCATATCCATACAGGGCCAGCGACAAATCGGCCGCTGTAAACGACGCCGGATCCGCGAACACCGGATCGACGACGGTGCTGCCCAGGATATCGGCCACAAAAAGCTTTTTGGCCAGTCCGTACAGAATATAAAATAATCCGGACTCATCACATTTCTCACAGAGGTTGTCACGCAGTTGCGGTAGAAACTCGCGGGCGCGCACAATCGGTCCGGCCACCAACTGCGGAAAGGAGGCCACAAACACCAGGAATTCCAGCAATGAATCCGTCGGCTGAATCTTGCGTTGATAGATATCAATGGTATAGCTGAGACTTTGAAAGGTATAAAACGAAATGCCGACCGGCAGGATGATGTTCAGTGTCGGCAGGGATCCCGAAAGCCCTAATCCGCTTAACGCGCTGGAAAGGCTCTCCAGAAAAAAATTCATGTACTTAAAGTAGGCCAGTAATCCCAGGTTCCCGATGAGACTCATGGCCAGGAGCTGTCGACGGTGTTTGGGATCATCGGATCTCCCCATCGCCCGCCCGACAAAGAAGTCTAAACACGAACTGAAGACGATCAGAAACAGCAGTTCAACCCGCCACCAACCGTAAAAGATGTAACTGGCGATCAGCAGCAACACCAGCTGCAGAAAACGGGAACGCCGGCAGCACCCGAACAACACGAACGTACCGATCAAAAACGGAATAAAGATGATTTCAGTAAACAGCACTGGCTTTTGCGTTCCCCGTCCGTAACAGTGATTGACGGATCAATTTACTTTTTGCGGGTATAGCTGATTTCCATGGAGCGGTATTCATCGCTGGTCCCCATGGCATTGGTAAACATCTCGTAGCGGAAGTGGTCATCATCGATAAAGGTCGTGACCGCGCGAAAGGACTTCTGACCTTCCAACGGACACGTGAAAATACCTTCCTCGGTAAGGGTGTTCATGTCCGAATTGTACTGTCCTTTGCCCTTCATCATGCCTGTACTCATACTATCCAGCCAGATGGAGTTATAAACCTGTTTGCCGTTGTCGTAACCGGTGATACCCATCCCTGTAAACGGCATCCCCATGGATTTACCATCCACATCATGCTGGATAAAGCGCTGTCCCAGAATCCAGCTGATTCGGCTCTGTCCGGTGGAGACATCCGGATCTTGATCGGGCGACATCCACCACTTGATTTCATGCTCCCATTCGCCGACCATCTGACCCAAGACCTCGTGATTCTCATTGGGTGTGGCGTAAGCCTCCCACTTTTTCATCATCGCGGCCTGCTGCGGGTCCGCGACCTCCATCAGTTCGGCGGCCGATTCGTGGCTCTCGCTCTCCACCTCATCAAATGATTCAGCCTTTTTGAAAGGTTTGGCCGACTTTTTCATGGCCTCAACGGCATTGACGGCGGCATCGTCCGCCACCTTCAAGGTGTGATCCACCGCCTCTCCTACCGCTGACAGCGGACGGCTGTCCGCGGCGATCTGGATTTCTTCCGCATAGCGGCCGAATGTTCCTTTGGCCGACGCCTTGAAGATCTCGGGGCGTTCCGCCCTAACCGGCGTGGCTATCAATATTAGTCCCAAAGCTGCTGTGATACTGGTGTAGACATATGATCGAAATTTCATATTCACTCCATCTTGCTGCGATTAATAGTGGATTCATTCTGCTCCCCTAAAACAACCCTGAATCCGGGTGCGGTCCGTAATCGGATTAGTCGGGACCGGCCCCTTCGGTCTGATGATCGCGCAATCGGCGAATCTCTTCCATAAATTCGTTTCTTAATTGGGTCAGCATGTCATTGACTTCGTCAACGGTATAAACATCGTAACCGGGAATGGGCTGGGCCTGCGTGGGCGGGTGCTCGACACGATATTGCATGTTGTCCCGGTTGGCCGGACTGGAATAGTTTTCGTAGATGATCTTGTGATCGCAAACTTTGACGGTCATATCGGTTCCTTTCGATGACGGTTGAGGTTCAATATCCTGCTATTCTATTTTTGATTGATGAAAAAATCAACTATCAATTCCGAGGCATTGATATCCCGTGAAACACGCCCGACCACGCGTTCGGGAAAGTACTGAATCCCGCCCGGCCAGGTGTGACCGCCGCCCCGGATCTCGATCAGCACCACTTCTGCGCCGTCACGGCAGTCGGGATAACGATACTCGATGGCCGTGGTCTCATCACGGGCCGTAAGGTCGGGCAATTCCATATCCACCGGATCCGTCTCACAGCCGTTAAACCGGGCGAAGCGCTCCATACTCTCGCGCGTTGATAACACCTTGCCGCGCGAGCGGTCTTTGCTCAGGGTCACATCTCCCCCATCATAGGGAACCAGCGGATCTTCCGTACCGTTGATTATCAGGACCGATACCGGAGCCGTGGACTCTTTATCGGACATCGCCGCGGTGATCTGGGCGGTCACCGGCGCGATGGCCCGTATTTTATCGGAAAGCTCAAGGGCGAGCCGGATCGACATAAAACCACCGTTGGAGATACCGGTAGCAAAGACCCGGTCAGGATCGGTCTGGTATTCCTCTTCGATGGTCTCGATCAATTTTCGAAAAAAACCTACATCGTCCGGTGGATCAATCGGACGGAACATGTGTTCATAGATTTCGGCCCGACCGTCGTTCCAGCGCCGTTTGTGCCCCTGGGGGAATACCACCACAACGCCATGCTCATCGGCCGCGCGCAGCAAACGTCCGCGATCCATCCGTGAGAATTTATTGGCCCGGCCTCCCCCGCCATGCAGGGCCAGGATCAAGGGCGGATTTTCCAGCGTCGCGAAATGTTCAGGCAGGTACACATAATACGTCCGGTTGATGCCTTCATGCCGGAGATATTCAACCTTAAGTGTATCGGCGGCCTCTGCCCCCGAAACCATTAGGATAATCAACAGAAGCGACCACAACAGCGAATTCCAGTTTTGAATCACGTATCTCATACATCCCGTCCTTTCCTGATAGGCCTATGACGGCCTCCCATCACAGACCAGAAGCCAGGCAGCAAATTCTTCGCGCCGACCGGCTGAATCACGATAATGTCATCATGTATCCCGCTCATGTAAGGCCCATACCCCTTCCTCTTGACGTAAAGACTCATTATAACTCAGCTCAAGTATCAATTTCGGATTATTTTGAATTATGCTAGAATACGGATATTAGTTGAAAATACGTAAGGAAACTCGTTAATGACTCAATCCCTCAACACGTCCCAAGGATTAACCATTCGCTGGCCCAGCTTGCTGGTGGCGGGCTTCTTTTTAATCGGGGTGGAATTTGGATTTCAATGGTTTGCCGGCAGCACGCTGCAGCAGGCGGGCATCCGCTGGCACGCCGCCTTTGGCGGTGTCATCTTAATTGCGGTGAGCCTGTGTATCAGCGCGGTGTACGCCGCCTTTGAATTGGAAAGAAACGAACAACGCGCCAAGATCCTGTCGCGATCGACCAAGCGCGTTGATGATCTCACCCAGATTGAGGGGATCGGCCCCAAGTTCTCCCGTACCCTGATGGCCGCGGAGATCAAGACCTTTCATCAACTGGCACGGACCACCGAGTTTGAACTGCGCCGGACCTTAAGAGAAGCCGGTTTCAAGTTTGCACCGGGCATTGACACCTGGTCGCAGCAGGCCGAGCTGGCCGCGCGTGAAGACTGGAATCGTCTTCGAGAGTACCAGGACATCCTGAAATCTACCCCCTCATTGTCCGAAGAATCGCCGATCTAGATCAACCCGCCGTTATTTTTGCCAGTTTTCCCGAACCTGCTGAAGGATTCCCGGCAGGCGCGGATCATTCTTGGGACCCAGAAAATCCGGCACCGAACAATGCTGCACCATGTCCTTGAAGATCTCGTACTTGGTATTGCTGTTAATCGCCATCCCCGCCACATATTCCAGGCTCATATTATCATCAAGATTGAGCGGCGTATCTCTCACCCAATCCCTGAGATCGTCGCCGCTGCAGATATACGTCCCGAAAAAGTTTTCGACCCGATTCAGGTCCACTTCCCCGAGTGATTGATCCAGACCGGGATTGTCACTGATCAGGCGCTGCGTGGTGTTGAGGTCGCGGGCCGGATCATGCAGATGTCCGACCAGGACCGCGTCATAGATCCCGTGTTCCAGATTGGCCATCCACACACTGGAATGAGTAAAGTTCTCAAAGAAGGTCTTCATCTGGATCTTGACCCCGTCCATGTTGGTTTCATACAACGGAACCCATTGGGTCACCACGCCGCCCGGATTCAGATGATCCTTGACCAGTTGATAGTACTCATCCGAGTACAACGCCGCCGCGCCGCGGACCCATGGATGGATCGGATCCGACGTGATCACATCAAAGGTCTCTTTGGTCGTTGCCAAAAAATGACGGGCATCGTCAAAGACAACCTCGACCTTGGGATGCGTCATGGCATCGTGATTGAAGCGTCCGAAGTAATTCTTGGCCGCCTGATACACCGCCGGTTCAATCTCACAGATCACCACCCGTTCAATCGATGGATAGTTGATAAACGCGCCGGCCGTGGTCCCGGTTCCCATCCCGACAATCAGCACGCTCTTGGGATCCTGATGCATGATTCCCGGCACATGCCCGAGCATCCGCAGAATCTTCAAGTCCTCAATAATCGTTGAGGCAACGATCCGGCCGCTGACATGAAGCGCGTAGCGATCTCCGATATCCTGAACCGCGACGGTTGAATTGATCCCTTCACTGATAAAGGCAAATTTGCGTTCGTCACCCGCCACATGCCGCAGACCAAAGGCCATCAGATTATTTGAGATCGGCCGGATATAAAACAAACTCCCGGCAATCAACACAGCCAGGATGATCAGACCGGCGGCAAACTTACCGCTGCCGCCCTGATTCGATGATTCATCCGACCGTTCTACCTGTAGTACCGCCCGCAGCATCAGGATGACTGACACCGCCAGCAAAAAGACAATGATCCATTGCGCGAACTGTGTGCCCAATAATGGAATGGCGAACAATGAAAAAATCAAACTCCCAACGATACTCCCGATGGTGTTCGCCGCGTACATCTTACCGGAGACCTCGGCCGGGTCACGCCCTTCAAAACCGACCGTCGCGACACACAGCGGAAAACTCGCCCCCCATAACAGCGTACACGGAAGAATCGCCAAAAAGCAGTTCAGGATGTTACTGCGATGCACGTCGCCGATGTTATCGGCGATCACGATCGCATTTTCCGGAATAAAAAACGCGATCATGTACGCCGCGTAACCGGTGGCCGGAATCAGCAGCAATTGACACAGATAAAGCAACTTGTGCGGCGCATCCGTCCGGCGGATAAAATGCGCGGCAGCGGCACTTCCCAGGGCCAGCCCGGTCAAAAAGACAGAGATAAGAATCGTGAAGGTAAACGTGGTTACGCCATACATGTTGGACAGAATACGCGTCCAGATGATCTGCGCGCCCAGCGCGGTGAATCCCGAGATCGCGGTCACGATATAAACCGTGCGCAGATGAAAGTACCGCCCGGTGGATGGCGCCGGTCGTTGATTTTCGACGGGACGATAGATTAGTTTGGCAGCCAGCACCCACGCCAGCACAAAAATACCCGCGTTGAGTCCCACCGCGATCAGGTTGGACATCTTGATGCCGAAATTCGGCAGCAGTACAAACCCGGTGATGGCGGCCCCGAGTACCGCCCCGGTAATATTGAATCCATACAACAATCCCAATTTACCCACGCCCGACTTGGAGTGTTCAAACCAGCGTGAGATCGCCGGCAACGTCGCCCCCATCAGGGTCGTCGGGATCAATAAAATCGAACAGCATAATACCCCGCGCAGCAGGATGCTGCCTATTCCGTATCCAACCACATCTGTGTAGACCCCGCGTACAATCGGCAAGACGCTGGGGATAATCAACGCAACGATCCCGATCACGCCTTCCAGCACTGCGTAGACCTTGATCGGATGCAGACGTTCAGGCACGAGTTTCGCGAAGAACAGACTGCCGAGCAGCAATCCGCCCATGTAGGTTGCCAACAGCAATCCAAACGATACCGCTGAGGCACCGATCACCAATCCCAGCAGCTTGAGCCAGATGATCTCATAAATTAATGCCGCACATCCGCTACAAAGAAATAAAAATAGAATAAGTGGGAATTCCAAGCGTTCGAAAATATTTTTCGCCATCGTCTATGTCCTTTGTTTAATTAAAATTCTAGTGATTATAACGTACCCATCCGTGTATCTCCACGACATTTTTTCTTTACCCGGGCGTGGAAGTCTGCCTGACCAAGGGTACTTCCCGCGTCTCATCCGTCCAGTCATCCAGCAGATACAGTCGTAGACCTTTGTCCAGACTCAGCTCATTCAAACTCAACGTCAAACTTTGAAGATCCAATCTTATTTGGACATCCGTCCAATTCTCCTCATAGAGTGATAAATGAATCACATAATCATCCCCGACAACTTCGAGCTTTAAGATGTGGTATTCTTCTCCCATAAAAAAATTGCTCGTCTGCAATACGTCAATAATCTGCTGCACATGACCTAGCGGGATGTCATCCTGATAGTAAATTTCATGCTGCTGCTCTCCGAACTCTATCAGCGTTCCATCATAATACGGAGCGGTGATGGTCCGATAAATTCCCACACTGCATAGACTGATCGCCAACACAGCCACCAACAATACGCCCAGCCGACCGCTGCTTTCGCGATCCGGCTGTGTCTCAACCGCCGAAATCTCCCGCGATGTCCCGACCGGTTTGGGATACGCGTCCGACAGTTGACGGACATCAAGATAAAACAATACGGAAATAATCACCCCCATAACAGCCAAGGCATTAATCGGGATATAACCCATGGCTTCCACGAGCGGACTGGCCTCATCCGGGAACCAGTAAGCCGCGCCAAAAATCAGCATGCCGTATATCGCAAACAAAGCCACGGAATACCCAAAATACCGCCCCTTATGCCCGGTCATATAGTCGTCGCTGGCCTTCAATGAGTCGTGATCATTCTTGCCTTCAAACACCGCGATCGGCGTGGCCAGTGCCAACCGGCACATCATCATCACACCCGGAACAATCAACAACAGGCGCCAGGATATTTTCTTGAGTGCCAACAACATGATGCCCAACACCGTTCCGTACAAGTCACTCGACGCCTTATAGACCGGCTTCAGCTCAATCGTTTCAGCGGCGGCCATGCGTCGCAACACCTCGGTCTGCCAGGCCACGACGAATCCGTAGACAAACAGATCGATAACGACTGAAATAAGAAAATACGCCCGGATTTTGGACGGTGTTGTTTTTTCGAAATATTGATAAAAGATCTCACTGGCCCAATCAAATGGAAACTCAATTATTAAAGGAATCATGATCAAGAAAACTGGACTTCGCCACACGCACCGCCAGATATCCCGATGCATTTCTGCCAACGATCGAGGCTTAACTGGTCGGTCGGATGTATTCAGGCTATTGTCGATGTCCATAAATCCTCGTCAAGATAGGTAGCAGGTGCTCGGCCGCCAACGCGTGTCCGCGGGCATTAAAGTGATGATCAAATTTATAGTACAATGACTCCGGGTCGGGCGCGGACGTGAATACCGGCATCAAATCCAGATGATGTATACCCTGCCCTTCCAAAAAGGCCTTGAGCTCGCGGGTGGGTTTTTGCAGGTCAAAGTCATCCGCATTCAGGATATAACGACGTTGGGCCACGTGCTCCTGCCAATATTGCGGCAAGACCTGTTCCCTGGCCGGGAGCATCAACACTACAAAATCCGCACCGATGGCCTGTGTTTCAGCCTTGAGCTTCAGCAACAGATGATGCATCAAACGCACGGATTCCTGAAGCTCGGGCGGATAATCTTTACGGTAGACATCAAACGGATAATCATAGTCGGTGCGCAGCCCCAACCGATCGATCATATACAACTTGAGAAACTCAAGACTCTTTAAGTACGGCATTGACTGCGAGAATCGACGCAGGGTATTGACCCGGGCGGTTGCCGCGTCCAGGCGGTCGGATTGTTTAATGTGAATGGGATGGGAAATTAGAAGTTCCTCTTGAGAGGTGCGGTCAAACGGAAAGATCCTGATCTGACCGGAACGGTCGAATTCATAACGCGGGGCCAATTGCGGCCGCTCTTTTTTGTAATTAGGCGAATTATCGACGAGGTCATTTGGAAAGAAAGATAAAACAACAACATCGGGTTTGAGCCGGACGACCTCTTCTTGAAAGATACGGTATTGATGAATTGTCCCGATACTGGAGACACCAAAATTATAAACCATGGCATCAATGTCCGCCGACTCAAGCCCGGCTTCCACTTGTTCGGGAATCGATTCATCCTGTTCGACCTGAACTGCCTGAATAAATGAATCACCGAGGACCGCGACGCGGAATTTATGGGGGGCTACGATGTAGTCTTCTGTATCCCTAAAACCCTCAGTATTGATCGACACATTCGTCCGAAACTCGGCATGCGGATAGCGCCATCCCCTGAACTCGCCGTCATTGTTGGGCGTGTGCCGCCACCCGTAACGGTCATCGAGTTGATAAAACTCTTCGGGAAATTGATAACCGGGATCCTCATGCGCCAGCGCGAACCAATGCGGACGGTCGATATACTTGAGATAAATCCCTTTGTGATAGATCAGATAGCGGACGGCAAGCTCCACACAAATCAAGCAGATAACGACAACCAACACAAAACTGATAAGCGCAAAGATTGATTCCTTGAGACGAAATTTCATAAATCGTTTGGGTATGGCAAAAAAATAACGCCCTACGGTTGTTCTCGGTTATGAGAACAGCCATAGGGCGTTGGTGTTGATCTTACATCCGCTCAAGCTCTTCGCCGGCGGCCTCGGAAGGTTTCCAGAAAAAACCTCCGTAATTGGGATCCCAGCACTGTGAGTAACTGAAATCCTTGATGAGTTTTTCAAACGCACCGCGCGCTTCGTCGGTCTGTTCCTGGGCCATCAGGGCCTTACCCTGAATAAAGTAGCTGGTCCCGACATCATTAAGCGCCCAGTAATTTTGATGAATTGAATCGGCGTCGCCGGTGGGAAACTCGGTGAGCTGCTTCTGCATCTCAATGGCCTTGTCCGAATACAACTCAATGACTTTGTCCGTGTAGATCTTGACGGCCTTGTAGTCATTTTTGTCCAGTGCCTTCCAGGCCTGTGTTGTTAAAAAGGCCGATGACATATCGCCCATTTCCACATTGATGCCTGACTCGAGGATCACCAATTTGTCCTTGGCCGCGGCGGCCGGTCGCCAGAAAAATTCACTCTTCGGATCCCAGGTCTGTCCGTAGTGAAACTCATCGATGATCTGATTGTATGAAGCCTTGGCTTCGTCGATCATCTCGACGTCCTGATACATCTGGCCTTGAATAAATAGGATTGTCGCGACGTCATTCAGCGCCCAATAGCCGAAGACCTCTTTTTCCGAGCCTTGAGGAAAGGCATTCAGACGGGATTGCATGTCGCGCGCGATGTCGCCATACAATTCCAGACACTTATCGGCGTACTGCGCCACGGCTTCGATATCGCCTTCGGCTGACGCCTTCCATGCCTTGTTGACCAGCGTTTCCGAACTAAAATCGCCGAAATCCACCGCGAAACACGGCGCGCTGACCGCTAAACACACTGCACCTACAAACGTACGTAGTAACCAATTCTTCATACATCCCCCTTTCGGTAGCACCCACAACATCTCTGCAAAGATACTCTATTATACCATAAAACCTCATAAATGACGAAAATTCAGGGAGTTAAGGAAATTCTTCGAAAAAATCGGAAGGAGGGTATCAAGGAGAAACTAGACGGCACCGGTCTCGGACAAGACCGTTCCGGAAAGCATCATGGCGGTGAGGACCAGCCACAAAATCCATAACAGCACAAAATATCCGCCCAGCATCCAGCGGCCGCGAAATAAACGGACCAGCACCGCAATAAGCGAGGTCACCATGAAGACCATGATCAGGCTGCCCACCACCCAACCGGCGTAAAATTGAAAGTTACGGCTGCCGAGGACCACTTCAAACAGCGCGCAAATCGCAGCAAAATTCAGGACCGTCATGACCAGGGCTGATATCCCGAGGATACGCCAAAATTTGTCACGCGTCATGGGTATTTTTTCTTCGGGCGGGATTGGATTCATAGGATCAGTATACCACAACAGGCCACAGCCGTCCCCCCATGTCTGGGAAAAACGGCTGCCGCTTGCTGTACGATGAATCGATTATTCAAACACACTTTTCTTGGACGTCACCGCGTGCCCTTGTGAATTTTCTTCGATGATCTTGATGAACTGGTCACTGGCAAGCTTGGCTTTCCCTTGACCTTGATAAATCTCGGCCAGTGAAAACCGGATCGAATTGCGCGCGGCCCGATCATGCACCACCTCAAGGGCCTGATTGAGAACTTGCTCCAGACGTTCGGTCTCTCCATTGGCCATATACAGATCCTTGAGACTGTTCTGTGCGATACCGATCGCGTTGGACGGATTATCAATCACTTCAATCCAGTGCGCGAGAAAGTCGATGTAGACATTCATTAGCTCGACACCTTTGATTTCATCGGCGATATCCTTGGCCTGAGCCGCCGACGGTTGCAGCGCTCCGCTGCATAAAATACCGATTAATACTGCGATGATGCTGAATTTTTTCATGTTTGCCTCCTGTTGATTAAGACTTCTGAATTCCTGATATGGTCTTTATGTGTAGATTGATTCTGGGTTTCCGCGGAAATTTTGGTTGGGTCATCGTCGACACGTTTGATGGACCCGACATCATGCTCACCGGCTTGACCGACGTGCGTAAACGAATCGTCGGTGTCTGTAGCCGCGATGACATCGGTTCAGCCTTCACCAGATGCGACACGGATCCAGGCTGGACGACGGGACTGTCGGGCTTTTGATGGATCAGCTTGATCACCATCACGGCCATGAGCAGCACAATCGTTAATCCGGCCGCGGCCTGCCGAAATCTCCTGCTCCGTGACGAGACGATCTCCCGGCGTTCCATCTTGTGATGGATCTCATAGACGAATACGTCCCCGCCGGAGAAATCCTGCGGCGGTGGAGTGACACGGTTGAGAACGGTCAGCGTCGACTTAAGTTCTTCTGTCACTTTTTGACAGGCCATGCATTCTTTTAAATGACTCTCCATCCGCATCTGCTGTTTGGAAGAAAGCTCGCCTAGTAGATACCCGATCCATTCATTTCGCTTATGCCGACATTTCATCATACGTCTGCTCCTTCTTGACTATTTGACTCAACCGTTTCATCGCCTGGTTGAGCAAGGCCTTGACCGTTCCGGGGCGGCATTGCATCACCGCCGCTGTGTCTTCAACGCTTAGCCGTTCATAGATCCTCAGTAGAACCACTTGATGCTGACGTTTGGGCAACTGCCCGAGCACGCGCTTGATCATCGCCTTCTGCTCCTGGTAATGCATGCCGACTTGAGCTTCCGGATGCGTCTGCAGCTCCTTGTGCTCACCGATATACTCATAGTAGTCGAGGCGGCTGTGTTTGCGCCGCCAGTTCCGGGCCAGGTTCCAGGTGGTCTGATACAGCCACGTGAAAAACTTGGCCTTGAACCGCCACTTGGGCAGCATTTGATGGGCCTTGATGAAGACCTCCTGGGCGATGTCCCGGGACTCCTCCTGCTGTCCGATCACCCGGTACGCCATCCGGCACACCGCCGCCTGATGCCGCCGGACCAGATCATTGAAGGCCTCGACGGATCCGGCCTGAAATTCCCGGATAAGCTCTGCGTCTGGATCTTGAATTTTCATAAATGAATTGTCCTAACCTCGCCTTTCATAGGTTAGTGTCGCATCAGAAGAAAAGGTTTAGATATTTGAATTAAAAATCGCTTAAGTGAGGAATCGTCAATATCAGGCATGTTTGAATCTGTAGTAGGTCAGCCAAATCCCGTACCCGACCAATATCAGACCAATCAAATACGATCCAGCAATGACAAGAACTTGAGGAATCATGATCCCAAATCCAAGCAGGATTTGAACGCCTTCATTCCAATCTTTGCGATCCAGGAACGTCGGTATAATCGGAAACCATTTATTGCGCAGCAGGATTGTCATGAGCGATGGGAAAAGTATGCCCAACGCAAAAAATGTTATGGGACGTTCATTTTTTCCGGGCACGAAGGGTTTATTGATCTCGGCTTTGAGCTGCGCCTTGGGTTTCAATACACGGGCTTCCAACTCGGTTTTGGGATGGATTTTTCCAACAGCATCGCCAAAGACCAGGGTCTGCCCAACCTCGAAGTGATCAATCCATTGAATCAGTCGATCACCAAATTCTTTGCGCAAACGTGGATACAGCGCCTCAATGGCCAGAAAGTCCCGATAGTCCTCGGGCATCAAAACCCGCCAGCTGACTACTTTCCAAATGATACCAAGACCGGCAAAACACCAAAACACGGCCGTAGCTTCCCCTATACCCAGCCAGACCCGGTATTCACCCGCCGCCTGCCAATTACGCATGACCACCCAGGTCACAAGCGCGACCATGGGAATACTGAGCAAGGGCCAAATGATCTTTTGCAGGACCATTTGATGGCGACATGCGTGACACATGAAACATGATCGATCGGCAACAAACAGCCAGTCATCCAGATACTGATTGGCCTGAAGATACTCCCGCTCGCCTCTGCGCCACAGTGTAATCTTGTGCAGACGACCGGGCCTATTCTGACGTTGGCAACGAATACAAGTCGTTAAAGAAGTTTGCATAGATATTCCACCCATAGAAAAGGACAGCCTCCATTTTAGTACAAAAACGGAAGGCTGTCCTCTGTTTTGATCCGTGAATGATCTGACTACTTAAACTGCATCGGTGGTTGCTGGTGGTATGGCTCCGCGTACGGATACGGCTGAGGCTGTGGATAATCATCATACGGAACCGGATAGGTTCGATATTGATAATCCAACTGCCGTGCTGTTTCAACCAGGCCGATCAATTCGCTACGTTGTCCATCCTTATCCGAGCCCAAGGAACTGCGCACCGCTCGAAGCACGTGATCATACGACGCGTGACCTTTGTAACGTGAATTACGCAACATCAAGCCAAACTCGGCGACCGCCGCGGCAAATTGCAGATCCCCGCTCGGCCGGGACAGAATATGATTTTGCTGCACCACCCGCTTGATCAATCGGCTTCGATTGCCGTTGGGTTTTTTATATCGGAGTTTGACCGTCATCAATTCCGGATTATTCCAGATGCTGGGGCGCCGTTGATACTTCAGCGGGTCCACGCCACTCTTGTACTGCTGGTACGGCATCGGCCGCATCCCGACGGGAACCACTTCATAAATTGCGGTCACAGTGTGTCCCGCGCCGATCTCGCCGGCATCCACCCGGTCGTCATTAAAGTCCTGTTTGGCCAACATACGGTTTTCGTAACCGATCAGACGGTACGCCTGAATATGATCAGGGTTGAACTCAATCTGAACCTTGACATCCTTGGCAATGGTAAACAGGGTCGATCCTAATTCCTGCACCAGGACCTTTTCGCCTTCACGCAGACTGTCGATGTAGTGATATGTGCCGTTACCGTTGTCGGCAATCTTCTCCATCTTGGCATCCTTGAGATTACCGGTGCCGAAACCGAGTATCGACAGAAACACCCCTTCTTTGCGTTTGTCGCTGATCAAACGGACCAGCTCATAGTCATTCTGCATCCCGACATTGAAATCTCCGTCGGATGCCATGATGACCCGGTTGTTTCCGTTCTTGATATAATTATCACGCGCAATTCGGTAGGCCAATTTGAGACCGGCCTCACCGGCCGTCGATCCGCCGGCCCGTAGGCTGTCGATCGCGGCATGAATGCGGGCTTTGTACGCGCCGGGTGTTGAGTCCAATACCAATCGGGCTGAGCCCGAATACGTGACAATAGCCACGCGCTGATCATCCCGCAATTGATCGACCATCATCTTCAAACACCGTTTCAGCAACGGCAGTTTGTTGCGGTTGTTCATCGAACCCGAGACATCGATTAAAAACACCAGATTGCTCGGCGGAATTTTGCGCTCGGACGGAACAGCGCCCTGTAAACCGATCCGGACCAGATAATGACCGGGATTCCACGGACTCACCGCCGCATCGGTGTTGACCGAAAACGGCTCACCGCGTTTGGGTTGATCGTAGTCGTAACTAAAGTAGTTGAGCATCTCCTCGATCCGGACCGATGCGGCCGGTGGCATTTGGCCTTGCTTGAGGAAACGGCGAATATTGGAATACGACGCCGTATCCACGTCCACGGAGAACGTCGATAGCGGATTATTCTTGGCCGACATAAACGGATTTTCATACACCGGATCATACTCTTCGGTATTCGAACGGCGGACGTTTCGAGGGCGATAACGATATTCGCCATCTCGGTCATCCTGCCAGTAGCCTTCCCGGTCAACGATCGCCTCTTCGGCTTCATACTCGTTTTCCAGATAGTATGGTTCATAGGTCGGGGCCGCCCGGCGCGATGAGACGGATGCCTGTCGTTCTGCCCGACCTCCCACAAAATCGGCCTCAGCCGGAGCCGGGCGTGATTGCGCCGGAAACGCCGGTTCCTGAATGCGTGCAAGCTGTCCGACCTGACTTGTCGATTCCTGGGTCACCCGCGGCTCATACCCTGCCACTTGAAATCCTCCGCCTTTCAATCGATTGACCGATGCAACATTCTTGTCACGTTTATACGTTTCGGTCTTTCGAGGTGCGGGAGCCGGATCACCTAGACCCTGAATTAACCCCAGGCTGGTGTCATAACTGGATTCCTGGAAACCGCCGGTTCCGCGTGTCCGTTGATTATCCTTCCGGGCCGGGGCGTTGGAGTACTTCGCTAATTGATCCACCGGCCCCGTTGGCGCGGCAACTTGATTTTGGACGACGGGTGAATCTATGCTGGATTCATCACGATAGGCGTCAGCGAGATCAAAACCCGTATCCACTCTGGACGTCTCGACAGCCGCCACTGCCGCGGCCTTTTTGTCTTGAAGTTTACCGCCGACCGATTCTCGGAGAGTGGACGATACGACCTCCGGCGCCTGCTTTGCCTTTTGCGCCAGCCGTTCTTTCTGATACGAGGCCTCATTGGCCTTCAGTTTAGCCATTTCCGTCCTTTGTTGCTGCTCTAAATAAGTTCGATCATAGTCGTCGACACGCTGAGCGTACTTGAATTGGGACTGGTTTGAAAATGTCTTGAGATAAATCGCTCCGATAAACACACATAACGCGATGGCGACAAACGCTCCGCCGCCGATGCGCATTGACTTTTTACCTTCCATGATAGGTTCCTCCCGGAGCTTATCATCAAGCAACGATCGCTGTATCTTGTCCGTCAGGTCGCCGGACACCTGCTCATCCGGCCAATCCTGCAGTAAACTGGACACCTGTTTGAGTTCTTTGTAGTAATCCTGCCATTCCTTGGAATTCAGAATTAAATCCTCGGCCTGTTTTCGTTCCGCGTCGGACACACAGCCATCTATATATGCTGAAATAAGCTCTTTATATTTTTCGTTGTTGTTAGTCATGGTTCCCCTCCTGAATGTGGGAAGCTAATTCGACTCTCAACGATTCTCTGGCGCGAAAGATCAGGACTTTTACATTCGCCAATGAACAATCAAGAATACCGGCAATCTCATCGTAAGAAAACCGATGATACTCCCGTAGGACTAATGCCTCGCGCTGCTGAACCGCCAGCTTCGCGATGGCCTGCTGAACCACCCGGGCACGCTCCTTGACCGCCAACTCCTCTGAAGAATCCGGCTGATCATCCGCGATGTCCCACTGCTCAGTCTGTGAACTATCTTTTTTCGAAAAGGTCATGGAAAAGAATCGTCGGGATTTTCGGATCCGATCGATACATTTGTTCCGGGCAATGGTAAACAGCCATGTCGAAAACTTGGCCGTTGTTTGATACCTGTGCTTATGCCCCATCAAGGTGACAAAGACATCATGCGCGACATCCTCCGCCTCCGCCCGGTTTCCGAGCATCCGCAGACAGAAATTCAGAATTCGATTTTTGTATCGATGAAATATCACAGAAATCGCCTCACGGTTTCCTGACTGGTAGTCCAGCATTATCTCTTCGTCGGTTTGATCCATTCTTTAAACCACTTTATGTCAATTAGTTACGTAACTATCGGGTTCGCGGGCCCGCGAACCGCTCCTGACCTTTCATTGATTAAACGGATGAGATCAGGATAAGTTACAAAATATTCAGTCTTTTTTTGGAGCCCATCCAAGGGGTGTTTTAACGATACTTATCATATTTAAGCCCGATATGATGCAGAAACGGCTTAAACCGGCTGTGTTCACTGTCAAACCCGTGAAACTCACACCCGCAGCGATAGCAATTTAATATAAAGGGAACACGCTTATGCAGCAGCCAGTCAACGCCGGCGAAAACCGGCAGGCTCAGACCATAGGTCCATGGCACCAGCACAATGCCGGCCAGCATGATCGTGCATCCTAGAAATTGATTGAAATTTTTGGAGAGGTAGAATTGGCGGCACGGGCACATCGGGCAACGGTCAAACATGTCATCGGCTTTGTGAACGGTCCCCCACGCCTTGTGGCAGGATGGACACTCGAGTTGGATTTGCCCGGTCCATTCCAGCTGGGCGTACTCATGACAGTGTGGACAATGACGTGCGATGATTCGGCTCACAGCACAATTCCGTATTTGATAAGATAAAATTTGTAGGCCATATCGGCCAGTAATACCGCGCAAAGCACCACGTATAAAACGCCGGTCGCCGCCTGGGTATTCTTTAGCCGGATAATTTCTCGAACCATGAACAATCCGACCAGCGGAAACAACACGCCGAAGAATATAGGAATGATCAGCAGAAATCCGTCCATTTCACGGATAAACTCAAACAGGCTCAGCCGGTCGCCCTGATACATGACTGTTTGCGTAAACAAATTGATCGCATCCCACACACCGCGGATGGCCACTAACATCAACAGGACCGCATTGGAATGACGTAGATGTTTGATCGGTAAGCCATGGACATTCAAATACCAATGCCCAAGGTTCATCGTATACAGTGATGCGCAAAAAATCAATCCACCCACTATCGAGATCACGAAGACAATCATGCGGGCATCGAACAACTCGACCTGCACTTGATAGCTGATCCACAGGCCGATCAGTGCCAGGACAGATACCGCTCCTGTAGAGACAGTCTCGCGCCGCCAATAAAACGCCGTTATCCCGATCGCCAACGCCATCCACAGAACAGAAATATAGCGAAGCGGACCATCAATCGGCATACGGTATACGAAGATCAAGGCGATCACACCGATGATTGTGGGCAGACCTAGATGAAAATGATGAAAATTGTTACGGAGTGGATCCCGGACACTAATCCAAAAACACAAGGGATACAGAAAGGCAAAATACAGACTGGTTGTTAACGTGATGGTAGAAAGCATACCGACACCGACCAATGCCTGTTACGGATTGGATTCTGCGGGCGCGGCCTTCTTGGGGGCCGTCGTGGATTTCGGACGAGGTTTCGCCTTGGCTTCCGGTTCGGGCGTGTCATCTGACAAAGACATCAGGAAGTTTCGCAACACGCGGATCTGCTCGTCTTCATTTCCGTCCAGAATATCTTCCGGCCCGGATTCCTCGTAGCTGTCCGGATCAAAGAATGTCGGCATTTTTGTGCCCGGCATCAGAGCTGACGGATTCTTCAGCCATTCAATCAGCCATTCCGGCTGCAGCCGGGTTCTGGCCAGGGCCAGGTTCGGCGCCCATGAATCCTGCGATCCCGACGGCAACTTGCCGCCGACCACGTGACACTGCGTACAGCCGAAGTAGTCTTCCGAGAAGAGTTTTTCTGCCGCCGCGTATTCTTCTTTGGTCATCTTGGTGTCCGGATCAAATTTGTATGGGAACGCATCACCGTCGACGGCTTGGAAATACTGGATGAGTGAGTTCAGATGCGAAACGTTAAAGTTAAACGTCGGCATCCGCACGCGCAACCACGGCCGCACGATCTGCTTGGGCTCATGAAGGAAGTTAAACAGCCATTCCGGATCAAGTTTCTTACCGACACCGTGAAGATTCGGCGGACTGAAACTGTCACGTACCGTTGCCGCCTCGTTGTCTGTTTTCCCTTCGTATTCCTTCAGCCACGTCTCAACGGTTGAGGCAATCGTACCGCCGTTGCCTTCCATGATGTGACACCCCTGACAGTTAAACTGAGCAATCAAATCCTGACCTTTCTCCTTGATCAGATTTTCCGGTGTTCGCGGAACCTTCTTGGCTTCGACGGTGCTGGTGTTCACAAATCCCATCAACGCCGTTACAATCGCCTCAATCTCCTCGTCCTTGAATTCAAAATTCGGCATCCGCAGCTTTTCATCCGGCGCCTTGATCTTTCCATGATCAAAACTTCGTGGATCCTTAAGCTTTTGTGTAAACCAGGCATGCTTGCTGTGTTCAATGTGCAGGAAGCCAAAATCAAACTTATGGATCGACTTGCTGGCCTCTTCGGTCAGCTCAACCCCGATCGGTTTGGCGCCTTCAAATCCCTTGATGTTATGACAGCTGTAGCAGCCGTATTGGCTGATCAATTTTTCACCGGCAAAGTGAAGCTTCTCGCCGAGTTTCATTTGGGCCAGTTTGTCGCGCGCTCCCTGGTCAGTTAATCCGCGTTTTAAGAAATCGATCACAATTCCGTTTAGGATGTTGACATCAATCTCGGGGACCGGCTGAGCGTCAAACTCACGGTTTTTATCCCCTGATAGAAATTCGGCAATATCCGCCGCTTCCTGGTCCGTCAACCGCATATCCGGCATGGACGTTTTGGGATGGTAACGCGTCGGATCTTTCAGCCAATTGAACAGCCATTGCTTGGACGTCTTGGATCCCAAACCGATTAAGTTCGGACCATGACGTCGACGGAGATTGTCAATATCTGTCTTGACCAGATCGGCTTCAGGTTTGATTTGGTGGCACGCATAACAGCCGATGGATTTGACCAACTCCTCACCCGTCTCGGCGTTTCCTTTAACGGGGAGCTTGGCCTGCTGGAACGGCTGCGTGTTCTCGAATAGATAGTGGATCATCGCGTGAATCTCCTGCGATGAACGCTTGAGTGATACTGGATCGCTGTTGTTGGATTGATTAAAGTACGCCGGCATCATGGCGTTGTGACGGAATGAATGCGGATCATTGATCCAGCGATAGGCCCATTCCTTGGAAATCTTAGTATCCAGCTTGGTTAAATCAGGCCCCGGCTTGTTCCAGTGTTTGTACTTGTCGATCTCGTGACAGGCGTAGCATCCGGACTTTTCAATCAGGCTTAGCCCCAGATTCAATTTATCGGCACCCTTGATGCGCGTTTCACCGCTGTGACACTTGAAACATTGAGACTGCGTCAACGGCAATGGAATCATCGGATCTTCCCATAACTCCATTTGGTGATAACCGTACTTTTCTTCCCACTCGGCTTTTTGGGCCGGGCTTGAAGGCACGTGAACCGCTCCGTTGAAACTGGTCCCACGCGCCCGACCACCATGACAGACGGTACAACCGAATTCCTCGATCGGATGCGGCGAGTTCTTGCCGACGTATTGCTCAAGATTTGGATGCGTCTTGAACGGCTGGACTTCATTCTCATAGTCCGGATTTGTGATTCCCAAATGGCAGCTGATACAGCGTTCCACTTTGGGAACGTTCATGAAATTCACGTTATCCGTAACATCCTTGAGGACAACCTGCTCGATCTTGTTGTTGGGATTGGCCAGGTCAAGCACGGGAAGGTCCCGGACCAGATTGGCGATCTGATTGACAAAGGTCATTTCCGCCGGGTCAATACTGTCCAGCTTTCGCTGCAACAGATCACGCTGACCGGCGATCTTGGATTGACTGCGGCGCAGCTGTTTAAGCTCTTCCCCGCAGCTCTTGATCTCCTGCTCCTTAGCCTTGAGCGCCTGCTTGCTGACTTCCAGCTGCAGACCCAGTTCGTTGACACGTTCTGATAAGGCCTGGAATTCCTCGCCATACTTCTCGGCATCGGCCTCCTGATAAGCCTCGGCATGCTCAAATTTGTACTTTAACGCGTCGAGTTCGGCCTTGCGGAATTTATAGTCCTGTTCCACAAGAATGGCCTGGTCCTCAACTTCTTTGAGGCTGGCCTTGATTTCATCGGTCAGCGCGCACTTGGCGTCAAACTCCGCCTGGGCCTTTTCCAGTTGCGCCACCAATTCATTGTACTCGTCCTGCGCTTCCAGCGTGAGGGTCTCTTTGTCCAGCTTGACCCTGGCCTTCTCGACTTCCATCGCGCGGAATTGCGTCTGATAGTCCTTCCACTCACGGTCATAGTCTTTCATGAACAATGACATGATGGCCAGCAGCAAAGCGATACTGGCAAACGCAAACAGCATGTTGAGCTTATTAATATTATAATGACGTTCGTCTTGTCCCACGTATTAACCCTTCAAGCTTAAATATTAAAGAAGAACTCCGGAATCGCGATGATGTACTTGATATTGAACACCCAGCGCAACAGCATCTTGATCGGCAGACTGGCGGTAAAAAGCAGCAGGATAACAAACACACTGTAGCGCAACGGTCCGAGGTTCTTGAAAACATTCTTGAGCACAGTCTTGGCCAGTAACAGCGGCATCACACCGAAGTACACAAACACGGCCAAAAATCCCCACATTTCACGAAGCAATATATTCGATGGCAGCTGTTTCTTCATCCAGATCATGTAGATCAGCTCGGATAAATTCACGTTCGTCAACGCTTCCAGCTTGTGTAGGTCCCAATACTCGAATGGACCGAAGAAGTTCCAGTTCGGCCCCCTCAGGAATGTCCCCACACTAATAAGGAAGATCCACAGGACAATCCAGAGAAACATAAAGATCGACACCGCCATCCGCCGATCGTTAAAGGTGTAATAACCCGATCCTTTTTTATTATTATCGATGTACGGAATGGCCATCAATCCGATCATGATCACCGTTGGAAAGACCACACCCGCCAGCCACGGATCAAAATAAACCAGCATTTCCTGTAAGCCCAGGAAGTACCATGGGGCCTTGGACGGGTTTGGTGACACCGAGGGATTCGCCGGTTCCTCGATCGGCGCCTGAAGCGCCATCGCCCAGACAAGCAATAAGACCGAGCACAGGATCAGACAGATAAATTCAATGTAAACCAGATCGGGCCAGACCAAAATTTTTTCCTTGGCATCCTCCGCCTCTTGCGGCGGCTTGCCGGCCGCGATACGCGCGTCATTATCGTATGCCTGTTTCATGGATAGCCATAAGAAGAACACGACCAAAAACAGCAGTCCGACAATCGGCACATTATCCGGTTTACTGACAATCTTACGGAAGTTCGGATCTGAAATACCAAAGCAGAAAAAGGCGAATAATCCCGACATCATCAGAATACCGCCGTTGCGTGTCCACAACTTGTAGATCCCCAGCTTGCGGTTGATCTTCTCGAAAAAGTTGTTCATTGGGAAAACGAACAGGTAACTGACGGCCAGAATCGGAAAGAGAATCTGCGGATTGGTGATTTTGTTTATGACTTCTTTGATGGTTTCAATCATTTAAGTGACTCAATATGTTAGACTTGAAAATTATTCGATCCAAATTGGTGCGGCACGCATTGGACTATGTCGGTCCGGAAATTCCTCCGTCTTTACGAACGCGCCAGAAATGCACGATCATAAAGATCATAATCACAAACGGCAGTCCAATACAGTGAAGGACATAGAATCGAAGCAGCGCCCCCTCACCGACAAACCGACCGCCCAGCATCGCAAACTTGGCGTCACTGGTTGAGGTGACGAAATTGACATCGCCTATGGCCAACAAATTCGCGCCCGGACCGCCTGTCCCGGCAAACGGCGTGGCCCCTGCCATATTCGATCCAACCGTGATCGCCCAGATCGCCAGCTGATCCCATGGCAACAGATATCCGGTAAAACTCAAAAGCATCGTCAACACAAGCAGAATAACACCGATCGACCAGTTAAACTCGCGCGGCGGCTTGTATGATCCGGTCATAAACACGCGGAACATGTGCAGCCACACAGTAATAACCATCAAGTGAGCCCCCCAGCGATGAATCTCACGCATGATACCCAATGGTACTTGTTCGCGCATGTCGATGATGTCGCCATAGGCGTACTCAACCGTCGGACGATAATAGAACATCAATAAAATTCCGGTGATAGTCAATACCAGAAAAACAAAGAATGACAAACCTCCCATACACCAGGTGTACTTGACCTTCACCGCGTGCTTG
This sequence comes from bacterium, assembly GCA_030429765.1. Lineage (GTDB taxonomy): Bacteria > Omnitrophota > Gorgyraeia > Zapsychrales > Zapsychraceae > JAGOSC01. The sequence continues at coordinate 109,820 of JAUIER010000007.1, forward strand.
GGCAGCCGGACCGGATGCAGATGCAGGAACACCCCGTTGAGAACAACCATCATGCGTTGACGACGGGTGCGCGGGATGCCGGTACGGAAGACAGCCTTCCACACCTGTGAGTTGACTATGTAATCTTGGACTTTCTTGAACATATTGTTGTTGCCGGACATGCGTTCCTCCAGATCATTCCGATCCGCTTAGGCCAGGATGTAGGATTCGGGATCGTCCCACTCACCTTTTTCCTGCTGAAATTTTTGAGTTTTGTCAACGACGATCTCGCCATCATCCGCCAGGGAAATCTTGAATCGCTCCAACGGCCGCGGTGCAGGCCCTTCGAAGTGAATCCCCGTCTTGTAAAATCCGCTTCCGTGACACGGGCACTTAAACTTCTCTTCGTTCTCCAGCCAATTCGGTGTGCATCCCAGATGTGTACAGACCGTCGATAAGGCATAAATCTTTTCGCTGTCCCTGACGATCCAGGTTGCCTGCTGATCTTTGTAGCGCTCAGATACTTCCCCGACCACATAATCGTCCGGAAATCCGGCGCGGAAGGATTGTTTGGGTTCAAATAGGACATTGGGAAAGAGATATCTCAGTACCAGTGAACCGTAACCGCCGAGCACGGCCGCAAAGGCAGTCCACCCGATGGCCAACCATTTGACAAACGTGCGTCGATCGACCTCGGGAGCGCTGGTTTGCGCTTTGGTCGCGGCCTTTCGTGTGATCGGCTTGGACACGATACCCGTTTTGCCCTGAAGCTGCGACGGTGTCACGCCGACTTGCTTGTCATCGCTTGATGTTGGATTGGCTGATGATCCGGCCGGTGGGACCGATGGCCGGGGTGGAATTTTCTTATCAGATTTGGATTTGCCGCTGCTCTTTTTTGGAGGCTTGCTCGGATTGTTTTTACTCATAACTCGCTTAGTTCTGTATTTGTTTCATCGCTGCCGCGCGGATCTTCATATTTTGATCGCTGGCGGACAACGATTGAATCCGCTGGCGGATATCGGGATCCCCGAACCGCGAACTGGCGGATATGGCAGATAGAATCAAATTGTTTTTTTCGTCCCGATCGACCTCCGGGAACTTGTCCAGATAACTCCGGTCGAGTAGCTGCATGAGGATTTCTTTGCCGCTCAAATCACCCATCTGAGCCAGTGATATAGCTGATCCCCATTGTACATTGGGTTCAAAATCTTTCAATGCTTTTTTTAAAATCGGCAGTGATTCTGAATTACCCAGATTTCCCATGGCCACCACCGCGATGGATCGTATACGCGCGTTGCTGTGATCGGCATAATCGTGCAGTAACGGGGCGTTGGTGGTATCACCTAGCTGACCAATCGCATAGATCAGCGCGGGTAAATTTTCTTCCTTTTCGTTGATAAATCCTTCGGCCAATGCCTGGCTGAAGGCCATGTTCTGCGTCCGCCCCATCGCCAGGGCCAGGTACTGCCGCACCCGGTTGTCGTCATGCCGCGCCTGTTCAAACGCGTTGATCATCTCGTTTTCAAAACGCTCTTCCTGGGGAACCATCGCCGGATTGGATAAAATCTTTGATAACTCAAACGCCCCCTGCCAGCGTTTGTTGTGTCCGCCGGTCTTGACATCCTCGAGATAGTCATAAACGCTGCGCTTTTCCTGGGTCAGCAAGTGAATGCCGCCGAACAACAGCACGCAGAACACCGCAATCAAAAACGGAATGATAAAGAACGAGTGAACAATGACCCGCAGGAAAGAATACTCTTCCGGCGGATTCTCAGATGTATTTTGTGGTTCGCTACTCACTGAATACGTGTCCTATTATAGCAATGTTTATACGCATGCAAAGTGATTTATCCGGTAATTGACGCGGCTTGTTCCCGGGCCGCCTCGGCGCTGTCGGCGGATACCGCATCACTGGTCAACAGCACACATCGATTGCGGTGATCGACCTCAAAAATCCCCGGTGTTATCGCATAGTAAAACGGCTGATCCTCGGTGGTAATACGTACCACGCCCTTCGTCAACATCGATACCATCGGCGCGTGATTCTTGAAAATCCCGAAACCACCTTCCACGCCGGGCAATGAGACAGATACAATCGTCTGGTCAAATACCTTGCCCTGCGGCGTCACAATTTTTAGCGCGAGTTCACTCATAACCGGTTACAACGTCTTGGCCTTGGCCAGAACTTGATCAATATTTCCGACCAGATAGAACGCCTGCTCGGGCACATCGTCGTGTTTACCTTCGAGAATTTCTTTAAATGATCGGATGGTGTCTTCCAGCTGAACATAGCATCCGCTCATCCCTGTAAACTGCTCGGCCACATGAAACGGCTGTGACAGGAACTTCTGGATCTTTCGCGCGCGATCGACGGTGCGCCGATCTTCCTCGGACAGTTCGTCCATCCCCAGGATCGCGATAATGTCCTGCAATTCTTTGTAGCGCTGAAGAATCTCCTGAACTCCCCGGGCGACATTGTAATGCTCATCACCGACAATCTCGGGGGCCAGAATGGTTGAGGTCGACGTCAACGGATCAACCGCGGGATAGATCCCCAGCTCGGCAATCGGGCGCGACAACTCGGTGGTCGCGTCCAAATGCGCGAATGTCGTCGCCGGCGCCGGATCGGTATAGTCATCCGCTGGAACATAAATCGCCTGGATTGAGGTGATCGATCCATTCTTCGTCGAGGTGATGCGTTCCTGCAATTCACCCATATCGGTCCCCAGCGTAGGCTGATAACCCACCGCTGACGGGATTCGACCGAGCAGAGCCGACACCTCTGATCCGGCCTGTGTAAATCGGAAGATGTTATCAACGAAAAGCAACACGTCCTGATTCATCTCATCACGGAAATACTCGGCCACTGTCAACGCCGACAAGGCCACCCGCGCGCGCGAACCCGGCGGCTCGTTCATCTGACCAAAGATCAGAGATGTCTTGTCGATAACACCGGCCTCTTTCATCTCTTCAAATAGAGCTGTCCCTTCACGGGTCCGTTCACCAACCCCCGCAAAAACCGAATACCCGCCGTGCTCCTTGGCGATATTGTTAATCAATTCCTGGATCAAAACCGTCTTACCGACACCGGCCCCGCCGAACAGACCAACCTTACCACCCTTACGATACGGCGCGAGCAAATCAACGACCTTGATACCGGTCACCAGAATCGAATCGGATGTGTCCTGATCCTTGAACGCCGGCGCCGCCCGGTGAATCGGCCAATGCGTTTCCGCCTTAACCGGACCGGCCTCGTCTACCGGATCTCCCAGCAGGTTCAATACACGTCCCAACGTGCCTTCACCGACGGGCATACTCAATTGCTTGCCGGTATTGGTAACCTCTTGTCCCCGGACCAAACCGTCCGTGGTATCCATCGCGATGGTCCGGACCACACGGTCTCCCAAATGCTGCGCCACCTCGAGTGTCAAATTATCGTCTTCATCATTAATCGATGGATTCGTCAGCGTGAGCGCTGTAAAGATCGGCGGCAATTCTTGGTCGTCAAAAGAGACATCCACAACCGCGCCCATTACCTGATGAACTTTTCCAACCGCTTGTTTGGTTTTAGCCATGATTCATTCCTCGTCTTTAATTTATTGCTTCGGCCCCCGCGACAATCTCGGTCAGCTCGGTGGTGATCGCCGCCTGACGGGCACGGTTACGTAACAGTGTGTATTTGTTAATCAGATCCGACGCGTTCTTGGTCGCGTTATCCATCGCCGACATCCGCGCCCCGTGTTCCCCGGCGGAATTCTCGAGTAAGGCGAAATGAATTTTGAAATACAAATAGTGCGGAATCAGATATTCCAATAGCTCTCCGGCTTCGGGTTCAAAGATATACTCCTGCGGATGATCAATCGCCTCGTCGACCAGTTCGCGCGGATCAATCGGCAGGATCTTCTGAAACACCGTCTTCTGCGAGATCGGACTCAAGAATTGATTGTATACCGTGTAAACCTCGTCGAAGTCCCCCTCGCGATAAACCCGGCTCAAATCCTGACCGATCCGTTCAGCGGTGGCAAAACTTGGCGTCGCTGTGACGTCCTCGTAATAGGTCAGGACATCCTCTTTGTTCTTGAAAAACTGATATCCGCGTCGACCGCAAAAACTCAGCGCGATACGTTCGTACTGAGCGCGTTGGCGATCCACCCATTTAACAACCTGCTTGTTGGCATTGTGGTTGAACGCCCCGCACAATCCGCGATCGGACGTGATCACCAGGATCAGCGCATTACGGACCCTGTCTTTGGGAACCAGCAGCGGATGTAGACCCGGATGAATGGTCGCTGAAATCCGTGATGTCATATGGGCCAGTTGACGGGCATAGGCCTTGGCGTTGCCCTGCGCCTCCTGCGCCCGGCGCAGTTTGCTGGCCGCGACCATCTTCATCGTCCGCGTGATCTTTTGCGTGTTCTTCAAGCTCTTGAGCTTGTTGTTGTATTCCTTAATACTACTCATGCGTCTTGAAATTCCGTTTCTTAAAATCGGTCAGCACGTTATCCAGTTCGCTTTTGACCTCGTCACTGAGCTGCTGTTCTTTGTGCAGCAGCCGCATAAAATCCGCGTACTCCGCGTCCAACGCTTCGTGTAACTTTTCTTCGAAGGCCTGCACCTGCGACACGTCGACGTCATCCAGATATCCGTTCACACCGGCGTAGATAATCACGATCTGTTTACCGACATCCAACGGAGAATAAATCCCCTGTTTGATCACCTGCATCAGTCGCTGTCCGCGCTCCAATTGCTTTCGCGTCGACTCATCAAGATCTGACGCGAATTGCGAAAACGCCGCCAGTTCACGATACTGCGCGAGGTCCAGACGCAAAGTTCCGGCCGTTTGTTTCATGGCCTTGATCTGCGCGTCACCCCCGACCCGTGAAACTGACAGACCCGGATTGATCGCCGGACGCTGTCCGGAATTAAACAAATCAGATTCCAGAAAGATCTGCCCATCGGTAATCGAGATCACGTTCGTTGGAATGTACGCCGATACATCGCCGGCCTGTGTTTCAATTACAGGCAAAGCAGTAAGACTCCCCGCTCCTTTGGCATCGCTCATTTTCGCGGCACGTTCGAGCAGACGGCTGTGCAGATAAAAGATATCACCCGGATAGGCTTCCCGTCCTGGTGGACGACGCAAAAGCAAAGATAATTGACGATACGCCTGCGCCTGCTTGGTTAAATCATCATAAATAATGAGCGCGTGTCGTCCTGTATCACGGTAGTACTCGGCCATCGCGCAACCTGAATACGGCGCCAAAAACTGCATCGGGGCCGGATCTGACGCGGTCGCCGCCACGATCGTAGTGTACTCCATCGCGCCGAATTTCTTGAGCGTTTCGTGAACCGACGCCACCGTTGAACGCTTTTGTCCGATCGCGACATAAAAGCAAAACACATTCTTACCGCGCTGATTGATAATCGTGTCGATCGCCAGCGCCGTCTTGCCGGTTTTACGGTCCCCGATAATCAGCTCACGCTGTCCGCGGCCGATCGGTGTCAGCGCGTCAATAACCTTGATCCCGGTCTGCAAGGGTTCATGGACGTTTTTTCTCTCAATAATCCCGGGCGCTTTGATCTCGATCTGACGCATTTCCTTGGCCTCAATCGGTGCCAAACCGTCAATCGCCACTCCCAGGGCGTCGACAATGCGTCCGGTCAATCCCTCGCCGACAGGAACCGAGGCGATGCTTTCTGTCCGTTTGACCTGATCGCCTTCCTTGATACCCGTGTCAGAACCAAATACCGCCACCCCGACGTTGTCGGCTTCGAGGTTCAGCGCCATCCCCTTCACGCCATTACTGAATTCTACCAGCTCACCCGCCATGACGTCCGACAATCCGTGGATCCGCGCGATCCCGTCCCCGACATTGAGCACGGTACCGACCTCATAGGTTTCACCTTTATTATCAAAATTTGTCAGCTGCTTCTTGAGTATCGAAGATATTTCTTCCGGTTTGAGTTTTGTCGACATAGAACGTCCTTATTGATTGATCACTGCTCTCTTAAATTTCTTCAACTTGTTTTCGATGGAATAGTCATAAATGGTATCGTCGATCTGGATCTTGATCCCGCCGGACATATGGGGATCAATCACGATGCGAGGCTTGACCGTCCGGCCCGTGATCTTACCGAACCGAGTCTTGATCAGATCCAGCTGAGTTGCTGTGGGTTCAGTCCGGCTGGTGACAATCGCCTCGACGGTGTCGGTGGACTGCATATAGATCAGCTCATAGGCATTGCAGACGGCCTCCAGCAGATCCAGCCGTGACTTGTCGATGAGAAAGTGCAGGAATGTCACCGTCTGCGGTTTGAGCTTTTTGGCAAACAGGTCTGTCACAATCGTCTTTTTTTCATCGGCCGACATCACCGGATCACATATAAACGCGCGAAATGAATCCGAGTTCTGACAGACATCCCTCAACTGCTCGAGATCATGTGCAACAGCCTCTGATAATTTCGCTTCGTCGACCCAGTCAAAACAGGCCTGGGCGTACCGTTGGGCGACTTGTACACTCATAGGTCTTTGAGATATTTCGAGATTAACTTTTTGTTTTTGGCATCGTCCAGCTCTTCGCCGAGGATTTTGTTCGCCAGCTCGATGGCGATGTTGGCGCTCTCCTCCCGCAATGAGGCCTGGGCCTCCTTGAGCTCTTCTTTCATATCCCGCTGCGCGTTTTCGAGAATGATCTGTGATTCCTTACGCGCCTCTTCGGTGATATGCTTGGCCGCTTCCTTGGCCGCTTTGCGGGAATCTTCGATGATGGCCTGTGCCTTGGCCTCCGACTCCTGCATCATCAACTTCTGGGTTTCGGCGAGGCTGGCCATTTCCTCACGGATCTTGTCTGCGTCCTCCACCGATTTCTTGAGATGCTCCTCACGGGCATCGATCAGTGACAAAATCGGCTTCCAAGCGAATTTGGACAACACAAACAACAATCCAAAGAAGCAAAACCACGTCACGAATAATAACGTCACGTCGGGAGTGAGAAAACCCGGGAGACCGCCATCCGCGTGCGCGTCATGCGGCACTTCGATTGTTTCTGTATTATCGTCTTTTTTTGCCATGATATTATTTGAAGAATAGTGTTAACAGACAAACGATACAGCTGATAACCGCGACCCCTTCAATCAGACCGGCGGCCACAACCATTGCCCCTCGAATATCCTTGGCGGCTTCCGGCTGGCGGGCAATCCCGTCCATCGCGCTGGAGGCCAGCTTTCCAATCCCAAACGCGGCACCGATTGTAATCGCGCCTACACCGATTGCTGCAAAAGTAGATCCATCCATAATTTCATCCTTTCCTTTGAATTTTGAGTCATACAAGTTAAACGTAGCTAATTCTGTCTGCCGATACCGATCCCTGCGACTAATGTTCAGGATGATACATCTGTCCGATAAAGATCGCCGACAAAAACGTGAAAATATAGGCCTGCAAAAAGGCCACGAAAATCTCAAGCAAGTAAACAAACAAGACCACCGGCACAACAAACGGCAGAGTAATGAGCCCCAGGACAACCGACATGCCGGTGAGTGATAAGAGCACAAAGTGTCCGCCCAGTAGATTGGCGAAGAGGCGAACCATCAATACAACTGATCGAATAATCAGCCCCAATACCTCAATCACAATCATCCCCGGATTCAGGACCTTGGGAACGCCCGGGATAACAAACGCATGGCAAAAACCTTTGAAACCATTTTTCCGGATCGCACCAACCGTCAGATAGAAGAATGTCGCCAACATTAAGCCGCCGGTCACATTAAAATTAGCCGTGGCTGTGGAAAATAACGGAATTAGTCCCAGCAAATTCAGCGTAAGGATCATAAAGAACATCGTACAGAACACAGGCGTCATTTTTCGCCCATCCTCTTCACCCAGATTTTCGATGGCGATGTCGTTACGGATAAACAGCACGAACGACTCAAGCGCGTTGCTTAATCGCCCGCGCGGTCGATTGGATTGCTTATCGTACAGAACTACGAATAGTAAAATCAAAATTGAAGACGCAATCAGGATCATCAGCAAATGCAGGCTCAACGGATACGGTAACGGGACCGAAATTCCGAACGGCAGATGCCACTCATGCGTATTCTCGACGTGATGCAAAAGATACTGGTCTAGTTTAAAGCCTTCACCTGACGGCTGTGCCATAACGGTATAACCTGTAAAAAATTGTACAAAAATAAAAGCCGATGAAAAACAGAGTGAATTTCATCTGATCAACTTCACCGTAAAACAAGATCGCGGACAACACAATTACCAAACATAATACCCGAAACGCGTTCCACTTCAATAAAAAAGTAATGCTCTCCGTCTCACTGCGACGTTGCGTGAGCGATTCCCCCAAACATAAAAAACCCATATTGATGCAGACCACCGACAGCGCTGCCAGGGCTTCAAACAAATAATAAAATGTCATCGTCGCTCCTCACTCAAGATGAGCTTGTAGATCTGTAGCCCGCAAACCATCATCCCTAATAAAAACCCGATAAATGTCGCAAATCGTGTCTGGAATTTTCGATCGATAAACATCCCGGCAAAGGTCAGTAAGACCATCCCGCCACACATCGTCCATCCCAATCCGGCATACCGCAAAAACGTTCGCTGTTGTTCCTTGGTCATCATAACGTCACATATAAAGTTTTCGAAATTCCGCAATCCCCCGGCGGTCACCGATAATCGTCAACCGGTCACCGGCCTGCAAAATCTTTTCACCTTTGGGAACAATCGGCTTGCCGTCCCGATTGATAATGGCGATCAGCGACTCTTCCGGCATTTGCACGTCTTTGATACGCTGTTCAACAAGTTTGGCCGATTTACCTGACATCGACAGCCGTATCGTGACAAAACTTTCATCGCGCAACAACACCTCCTTGAGGCGCTGATCATTCTCGGCCGACATCCATTCGTCCATAAAGCCGTCATCATCAACACGACCGGCGATCTTGGCGAGTATTCGCAAATGCTGCTGGGGATTTTCCTCGGGACTCACCAGAAAGAATATCGCCTTGATGTCTTCATCCGACGGCTTGTGCTGCCCCCAAAAATCTTTTCCCAGATCCGTCTTTAAGCCTTGCTTCGCGCGGACCAACAGCACCACCGGTTCAATCAAATGATGCAGACGCATATGCGGCAACGCGACACCGTGGGACACCGGCGTACCGCCGACCTTGGTCCCGTCGAGAAATTCTTTTTCAATCTGCTCTTCGGGATGCGACAATGTCGCCGAAAGCATGAACGAGGCCTCGCGGATCACCTCATCAAACCCTACCTTCTCGGAAAGATCGATGGTCTGCGCCCGCGCGATGATTTCCTCGAACGGATCTTTTTCGCGCAATCCCTTCTCTTTGAGGATTCCACGCAGCTCGGTCTCCAGGCCTTCATGACGCCGTTTGCCTAGCCGTTCAAAGACGTGAAAGATCGCGCCGCCCCGTTCCACCTTGGGATAGGCATAATAGAAAAACCATAATGCGCCGATCGCGATCAGTCCGCCGCTGAATAACGTCGGCATAATGCCCATTTCCACGATCAGCCAGAACGGTGATAAGATTCCCAGGATCGGCAGCCACGGATACATCGGCGAACGAAATCCCGGATCATACGCCTCGATATGACTCTCGCGCATGATGATGACTGCCAGACAGCAAAACGCGAAGACCAGCAGCTGAAACGCGCTGGCCAATTTGGCAATCTTGAGCGGATTTAAGAACAGGATAATCGCGATGATACAAACGACTGTAAAGACCACACTGATCGTCGGAATACCCGAGCGATTGATACGGCGGAAAACCCGCGGGATCAAATGATCACGGCTCATCGCCAACGGATAGCGCGACGCGCTCATAATGCCGGCATTGGTCATCGATGAAAAGGCAAACACCGCGGCAATCGTCACACAAATCTTACCCCAGGCGCCGACCATTCGATCGGCGGCAATGGCCACGGGTGTCAGACTACTACCCAATTCTTTGACCGGCACCACACCAACCATCACATACGTCCCGACGATGTAAATAACCAGCGCCGTGGCAAACGCCAGCAGCATTCCCAGCGTCAAATTGCGTTCAGGGTCATGAACCTCTTCCGCCACGCTGGTGACCTTGGTGATCCCGGCGTAACTCACATACACCATCCCGGCGGTCGCCATAATTGACGTTCCACCGGCATCAAAAAAGTTCTGGAAATGATCCGTGTTGACATGAAACACGCCGGTTGAGATGAATCCACCCAGCAGCAACAAGATTCCAGCCACCATCAACACCTGGATAAACCCGGCCTCCTTGGCCCCGCGCATATTCACGACACCGAACAGGATCGCAAATCCCACGGCCAACGGGATCATCAAATCACCCGAAACAAAAAGATTGAGATACGCCCCCATACCAATCAGGGCAAATGCGGTTTTGAGAATGAGCGATAACCACGTCCCGAATCCGCCGATGGTACCGATCAACGGCCCCATACTGCGGTCGAGAAAATAATACGCGCCGCCCGATCGGGGCATGGCCGTGGCAAGTTCAATCATACAGAACATCGCGGGGATCAACGGAATCGCCGCGATGATATAGCTGAGTATCATCGCCGGACCGGCCTGCTTGGCCGCCAACCCGGGCAGTAAAAAAAATCCGGCACTCAAGGTTGTACCGGTCGCGATAGCATATACGTTTAAGAGCGAGAGTTCTTTTTTGAGTTTTTTAGAATCGGTTCGCTTATCCATGCTTCCCGGTCTGCGCGTTGACAGACAAACTATTTCATGATTTGACAAACACTCAGCCCGCAGGCTATGAGACTCAAAAAGAACAACATGCCGGCCGGCATCATCTTACGTGTTTTGATCAGCCGGATCAGAAATGTCACCGTCAATATACCGCTCATTGTCGCGATAATCGAATAGCCGCACACCGCGCTTTTGTTGGTCATCCCCACTCCGACGGCGATAACGATCCCGGACACCAGCCCCATTATGAGCGACATCCGGCTGCCGGCCTTTCGATAGCCCATGACACCGCCCGCGATCATCAAGACGGCATAAACACTGAATACAATCGGCCAGGTTCCCATCGTCTAGATCGTCTCCACTGATGAGCTGAGATCGTCCGTTTCGCGCTGATCCAGCTTTTCAAGCTTGGCATAAAATCCATTCATTTTGTCGGCAATAATCCCTTCAACCGCCTGAACCGCGGCCTGTCGTTTGAGCCGGTTCGCCTCGACGACCGTCTCTAAATCATCAATATGATACAGGACTACATTCTCAAGCTGAGCAATTTTGGGATCAATATTTCGCGGCATCGAGATATCCATAAAGATCAGCTGACGGCCTTGCCGCAATTCCATCACGCGCTTGACCGTATCCGGATCCAAAATATAGTGCGGCGCGGATGACGAGCAGATACACAGATCCACCTCACCCAGCGTCTCCTTGATGTCGCAGAACGATACCACCTCGGCCTCAAACAATTCGGCCAACGCCTCGGCGTGCGCGATAGTCCGGTTCATGACGTAAAGTTTCTCAAAACCACGGTTGGAAATCTGCCCGACGGCGAGCTTGCTCATCTTGCCGGCGCCGATCATCAGCACTTTTTTGTCTCCGAGCGATCCCAAATACTGTTCGGCCTTGGTGATCGCCGCCCAACTGACGGATGAACCGCCCGCCCCGATCTGCGTTTCGTTTTGCGCCTTTTTCCCGACACGGATCGCGACATTCGAGAGGATATTAAATCCCTGGACAAAGAATCCCCGGGTCTGCGCCTTTTCAAAGGCCGACTTCAATTGTCCCAGGATCTGACGTTCGCCCAGGACCAATGAATCCAGTCCGGCGATCACGCGAAACAGGTGCTGTACCGCGTCTTGATTGGTATGTGTATAGAAATAACCCATGAGGCCGCTGTTGTAGGCGATATCCCGGATCTGACAGATCAGCTGGACCAGCGATTCGGGCTCGTAAGCTGTATTGATCACATGGACATAGACTTCGGTGCGGTTGCAGGTGGATATGACAAAGGCCTCGACCACGGCCGGGTCGGACTTGAGTTCGCTGAGCAGCAGGTCCTGCTGGGTCGAATTAAGATAGAATTTTTCCCGAATGGAGATCGGGGCTGTTTTGTGATTGATTCCTACGTTGATAATCTGCATGAATATGTGTATGGATAATCGGTATGTCCGGGTTCAGTCGGAGTATATCAAAAAGGGCATACCGACGCAAATATTTTGTACTATTATTAGTCTTATAAGCTCATCGCGGCGTCCATCTGCCGCTCCAGCACCATTTTTTCCAGACATTCGATCCACAATGGATGGTCATTGAGGCTTTCCACGAGGTCCAGCGTCTCGCCGCCATGCTCCACAAAGAGCTCATGGTAGGTCTCACCGATCTCCACCGTGGTTTCCAGGCAATCCGCCACAAATGACGGCGAAAAGGCCAGAATCCGCTTCTTACCCTCCCCGGCCAGCCGCTCAATCTCGGCATCCGTGTACGGTTTGATCCACGGGTCCTTACCCAACCGGGATTGGAATGACACCGTATAATCCTTAGAATCAATGCCTAGCGCATCTGCCAAAACCCTTGTGGTCTGATAACACTGGGCCCGGTAACAATAGCGATTTTTGTCGTGAAACACCGAACAGCATTTGTCTGACAGCTGACAGTAACCGCTGGCCGATGATTTACGGATCTGCCGCTCCGGCAGACCGTGATAGGTAAACAGATAGTGATCATACGATCCCTGATCCATATACTTTTGACCGATGACTTTAAAGGCCTCAATAAACGGCGGATAATCCGGGAACTGACTGACCATATCCAGCCTTGGAAAGGTTTGCCAGGCCTTGACCTCCTCCATGACTTTCTCAATGGTCGACCCCGTCGACGCGGACGCGTACTGCGGGTACAATGGAACCACGATCAAATCTTTAAGCCCGAGGCCATGAAATTCTTTGAGCGCGTCCCGGATACTGGGTGATTGATAGCGCATTCCCAACACCACTTTGAATCCGTCACCCAATTTCTGCTGAAGGAGCTCCGTAATACGCTGGCCATGCAGCAGCAACGGTGAACCTTTCTCGGTCCACAACTTTTTGTATTCTTCCGACGAACTGCGCGAGCGAAACGGCGCGATGATCAGATTGATCAGCAAAAATCGCTGCCAATACGGGATATCGATGACGCGCCCGTCCATCAGGAATTCACGCAGATACTTGCGGACATCCGGGACATTCGGACTGTCCGGCGTTCCGAGATTAATGAGAAATACACCTGTGTGTGGTTTCATAACGATTATTTTGCTGGGTTATGATTTGAGTTTGGCGACGAATTCGGCGATCTTGAGGACCAGTTGCTGCGTGTCCCCCCATCCCAGACATGGGTCGGTGATCGATTTACCGTAAATCCCGCCGTCGACCGGCTGATTGCCTTCTTCCAGATAGCTCTCTATCATGAATCCCTTGACCATCTTGTTGAGCATATCGGAGCGTTCCATGCTCTGCAGGACTTCCATCGCCACACGCGGCTGCTCGCTGAAAATTTTGCCGCAATTGGCATGACTGACATCGACGATGATCGCCGGATTTTTAAAGTTCTTGGCGAGGTACATCTCGGTAAATTTGGTGATGTCCTCGTAGTGAAAATTTGGGATGTTCTGTCCGAACTGATTAAACGCCCCGCGCAGAATACTGTGCGCGTATGGATTGCCGGACGTCTTGGCCTCCCAGCCTTTGTAGATAAATGTATGCGGTGCCTGGGCGGCCTGAATGGAATTCAACAGGACATTCAGGTCCCCGCTCGTCGGGTTTTTGAGTCCGATCGGGATATCCAGTCCGCTGACCGTCAGCCGGTGCTGCTGATTCTCGACGGAGCGCGCGCCGATCGCGACATACGTCAGCAAATCTTCGAGATAGGGATAGTTTTCCGGGTACAGCATTTCATCCGCGGCGGACAGATGCGATTCCTTAAGTACCCGAATATGCATGCGGCGGATCGCCTTGAGCCCGTCGACAATATGCGGCTCACCCTGCGGATTGGGCTGATGCGCCATGCCCTTGTATCCTTCACCGGTGGTGCGCGGTTTGTTGGTGTACACCCGTGGGATCAGTAACAGCTGGTCCTTGACCTGATCATTGAGCTTGGCCAGCCGTTGGATATATTCACAAACGGCGTCCTCGTTGTCCGCCGAACACGGCCCGATCACCAGGATAAATTTTTGACTGGCCCCGGTAAAGACATCGATCACCTGCTGATCGCGGCGTTCCTTGATGATCTTTAAATCGTCGCTCAGCGGCATCTCGCCGAGAATTTCGTCAACGGTCGGTATTTTTCGGATGTACTCAAAACTCATCATTCGCTCCTAACTATCTGACTATTAAATCTTTAGATCGCCCGGTCCCGGGTGAAATTCCCGAGATTATACCATCAAAGCCAAGATACGGCAATCGCAAAATCCTATGGATCAATCACCCCGATGAGACTGATACGAAAGACATTTTAACGAAAAAATATAAACTAGATATACGTTCATATGTGCTGTTGAAATTTATACCAATCGTAATTATACTTAAAGTAACTTCGTTAGAGAAAGATTGAGTTACAGGATCAAGGCCAAGTGATTTTTGCTTGGCCTTTTTTCATGGCCAAATCTGAAGAGAAATTTACCGAAGCTAATCTACCTCCTTCATATTTAGCCGATCAGTCAAAGATGAATACGGAGAGCGCGTAACATCAACCTTGCAAACAACTTGATTCCATTTAGAGTGACCTACATCATAATTTACGACAATCGAACCGAATTCTCCGAAATTTATATTGATTGTGTCGTTGCGAAACATATGATTAGGCACATATGTAACATAGCTTACATTCCATTTGTCACATTGTTTATGCAGTGTGGCGAGGATCAAGTCGTGGGTTTCATACCCCGGGAGAATAATCTGTCGAGTAACTTCGCGCCCGCCCTTAAATCGAATATATTCCAATTCCCCAATTTCTACACTCGACAATTCGTCATGATAATTCCGTACAGCACAATACAATGCGATCGTTGCCAAAATGCATACGGAGAGAATCAATGAATAACAAACCTTCCTCATTTAATTTTATTCCGTTCCTGCTATAAAATACTATCTTAGAAAATCAATTACTTTGCGGTTATCTATTGCCACACATTGCGAATAGTGCCCCTATTGTACCCGCCGACTACCACATAAAGTAGGATCCATGCCGTACTCTTAATAGCAGGTCACCAGATACTGTCAAAAATACCACCACAGCAACAGAGTGCCGTAAATTATGGCCAGGGATATTGCGAACATCGGCCAGGTTGTTTCATCGATGTAGTTTTCCGAAACGCGATTGACCGGGCCTTTAGCGAGTAAACCCACCACGACCATCAAGACAGGCGGTACAAAGAAAATAATCGTAAGCCCCAGGGCCACCGAAACAAACCACCCACCACAGATTCCAATCACAACGGATAAGGCCTGAAATGCCGAACGGGTATTACGTACATATCTATTTTTAGACATCGAAACCTCCCGTAAAATAATTAGCTGATCTAACGCGGCTGTCACAACCGATCCGGAAAATCTGAAAAGATGCCGTCGACGCCGTAGTCCTTGAGACGTTTGATGTCTTCCAGCCGGTTGACGGTCCAGACGTAGACCTTCATGCCGGCCTTCTTCGCCTGTTCGATAATACGTGGATTGGCCAGATGCGCATTCAGATGCACGGAATGCGCACCGATCTTTCGGGCAAAATCCACAAAACCGAACGGCCGATAGGCCAACAGCGCGCCGATGCGGATATTGGGATCGATCTTTGCTAATTTTTTCAGTTTATGACGGGTAAAGGCCGAGACAATAAAGTGCTCATACGTCCAGCCGTGTTCTTTGATGTAGTGCCGGATGACCTTGGCGACCGGTCCGATGGTAAACTTGCCCTTGATCTCAATATTCACATTCGCGCGTTTGTCGACGAGGTCCAATACTTCGGTCAATAAAGGGATCCGCTGTCCGCCGCCGGCATCCAGGCTTTTGAGATACTCCAGAGATTTCTGCCGCACATAACCATGTCCATTGGTAGTGCGTTCGAGCTTGGCATCATGGATCACCACCACCTCACCGGTCAGGCAGGTATGCACATCGACCTCGATCATATCAACGCCCATGTCCAGGGCCGTCTGGATCGATAGCAATGTATTTTCCGGCGCGTGTCCCTTGGCGCCGCGGTGTCCGATTTTAAAGAAGGGTATGTTCACGGGGTGGCAGGTTCAGTGGCGGTCTCGACGACTTCAGCCGGATGACCTTTCATCATCCATTCATACATCCCGCCGTTGTAATCATACACGTTTTTATAACCGATGCTCATCAATTTAGTCGCGGCGTAGTGGCTCATCTTGCACTTGCTGCTGGCGCAGTAAACAATGACCACCTCATCTTTATTGGGTAGGAGCGCCTGAATATCTTCGTAATTGGCGTAGGCGACAAACAACGACTTCGCCCCCTTGATATGTCCCCGGTTGTAACTGGATTCAGGCCGGACATCGACGAGTGTGTGTTTGAGTTTCTGATCGGTCCGGATCTTCATAAATTCATCATACGTCAGAGATTCCACCTTAAATTCCGGCGTGCCCGGCTCTTCTTCGGAACAACCGATATCGACGTCACAATCCTCCTCGGCCAACACCGCCGATGTAAATGAAAGCACTATCATCGGCATCACCAATAGCCACAAATATTTTTTCATCATCTATCCTCCGGCGACCGGTGGTATGAAGACAACTTCATCACCGTCCGCGATTGCTGAGTCCCATGGAACAAATGCATTATTCACCGACACGCGCATCAGACG
The DNA here is from genome assembly GCA_030429765.1 of bacterium. Lineage (GTDB taxonomy): Bacteria > Omnitrophota > Gorgyraeia > Zapsychrales > Zapsychraceae > JAGOSC01. Next base: position 126,641 of record JAUIER010000007.1, read on the forward strand.
CGTAGTCATCTTAAAGCCGTGTTGCTGTTTTAATGCCTCGTACAATTCTTCGGCCGTCCCGGCTTGTGTTTCAACAACTTCCTGATCGAGCCCGCGCTCCTCTTTGAGCACCGCGAAATATTTGATTATAATTTTTTTCATACTACCACCTATACAACCGCACGCGCGTGCCTTTCAATGTTTGTTGACCTCCCGTCAGTTCGACAAAACCGTCCGTGTTGGCCATCGAGGCAAAATCGCCGGAACCGCCGGTCGCACATGGTTTGGCCGACAGTTCTTCATCAGATGCATGCCGCAATTGCACCGGACAAAAATACGTGAATTTGGTCGACGGCGTGTAGTCTTCTGAGAGACGCACAAACTCTTCAATCACCTGTTCACCCGCAGCCCGTCGCAGATTGGGGATCACGTGCCGATATAGGCCCACCTGCGTCGAAACCGGATTGCCGGGCAAGGCAAACACCGGCGTACCGTTATCGCGTTGACCAAACCAAAATGGCTTCCCGGGCTTTTGACTGACCTTGTGAAACAGAGCCTTTACCCCTAGTTCATCCAATACCTGCGGAATCAAATCAAACTTTCCCATCGAGACACCGCCGGTCAGGATCACGACGTCGTAATTTTCCAGGATCGCGCCGATCTGTTTACGTAGCACTTTTAGGTCATCGCGAAAGTGATACAGGTCCGCGTCATACATCAGGACCTTCCGTAATGCCGCTTGCATAAAATAGGAATTCGACCGGCGGATTTGATACGGCTCAATCGGCGCGTCGATATCGACCAGTTCATCACCATTCGAAATCAGGGCGATGCGCGGACGCTGGCTTACCATCAGCTCCGCCTTACCGATAGCAGCCGCCGTGGCCACTTGAACCGGCCCTAGTGTTGAACCTTTGGTCACCAACACCCTGCCCTGTTTGTGATCCGCTCCCTGCGGCCGAATGTGCTGCATCTCGGATAATTCCAATCCATCCTCGACCTGGGCCTTGCCGTCGCTAATCTGAACACGCTCAATGGGGATCACGCAATCACATCCCTCGGGGACAACCGCCCCGGTCATGATCTCAAAGCAGGCATGATCAAAACACAATGTCTGTTGCGGTTTTCCTGCCGACTGAATCCCCTCGATGGGAAATCTCCGTGTCCCCTTCTGATAAGCGGCCGCAACAATGGCGATTCCGTCCATCATCGACTTATGAAACGGCGGCAGATCGCGATCCGCCACAAGATCTTCCTGCAGGACACAGCCATATGACTTGGTCAACGACTGAGTGACCACAGGAAACGCGGTCATGGCATCCCGAATGATTTGATCGGCCTCGGCAACAGAAATCATTTCTTATTCATCCTCGATCGCGCCAGCGGATATGTGACACACAAAAACAACATTTGGCACAGACAGTAGATCGCGAGATTGGTGGCCAGTCCCGACGTAAAACCATATGAGTGTAATCCGACGCTCAATAGATTGACACCGAACCAAGCCCACATGACCACGATAATCCCCAGGATACTTCCGACCGCGACACCCAGCGGTGAGATCATCCGCCCAATCTTGGCGTGAAAGATAATCGCCGTCCATAGAATGATCATCAGCGCGCCGTTTTCTTTGGGGTCCCATCCCCAGAACCGTCCCCAGGATTGATCGGCCCAGATGCCGCCGAGATTTGTCCCCAGAAATGAAAACGTCAGACCAAAGCCCAGTGTTCCCAGCAGCACGTTGTAGGTGGAGCGTAATAATTTTTTGTCGTTGGTTTTGAAGATCGCCTGAAGCATATACACATGCCCGACAATGCCGGCTACACATGTCCCGGCGTATCCGACGGTGATCGTTGTCACATGCGTCGCCAGCCAGAAATTGGAATTCAAAACCGCGACAAGCATCTGCAAGGTATCCCCCTCGACCGCGAACTTGGCCGCGATGCTTAAAAAGGCATACCCACTGATACTGGCCACAATAATCCCCAGCCAATTCTTCATGACCTTTTCGATCACCATCCCGCACATCGCGCTGATCAGTCCCACAAAAATAAATGTTTCATACAGATTGGATACCGGTGGCCGCTGCAGAATCATGATCCGCATTCCAAGGGCAACGGTATGCGCGATCACCGCAATCCACAGCACCGTCCAACCAATGTTACGCAACAACGGTCGGTCAATCATCAGGCTCATGGAAAATAGCAGGAATGTCAGGAAGTAAAGAATCTTGGCGTACAGGAACAGATTGGAATTGTTGTAGAACAACTCGATCTGATTGCGTTTCATCGCCTCTTCGTAACCAGACCCGGAGCGTGAGCGGGCGGATTCGACAAAATTCTTCACGGCCAAATCAAACTCCAGATCACGGCCATCCCAGTAATGCACCAGCATCTCTTTGAGCAGCTGGAGTTCCTGTCGACCGGACTTGAGCTTGAGCGCGATCGGCAACGCGTCCCACGGACTATGCCAACTCTCGACTTTCGGATCATACGGCGGCACGATATGGACCGGCAGATTTTGATAGATCATCGACCATTGCAGCAGACTGGCGGCTAAGCGCACAATCTCCTGCTGACCGGCCGTCCATTGATCCTGCGGCAGACTTTCCAGCGGACGGACCAGTTCGTGCAACACATTGGCGTTGCTGGCCACATCGTAGTAACTGAAGACCTCCTGTCCGGCGGGCAACCCCATCCGCTGTTTGAGCTCCGCGTCCTGGATCATAAAGTCGGGATGCGGCAGGACAAACGAAAAAGTCAGCGTCAACGAAGAAAACAATCGCAGGTTATTGTGCACCCGGATGAGTTCGGCCTCGACGATATCACGATCTTTGGACTCGATTCGCTCGGCGGCTTCGGCCAGTTTACGCAGTTCAGGATACTTGGCTTCCAGTTCGCTGTAACTGTAGCGCCGACCCTCGGCCACCTCAATCCCCAACGACTCGACGATCTGCGGATTGTTGATCAAAAATATTTCGTACTGCAATGATTTCCCCGGATCAAACAGGACGCGCGCCAGCCATTCGATGGCCGGCTTCTTCTGGAAGGTTTGTTTACCGGAAAACTGCAGCAAGGTGCTGCGCGCGAAGGTATCGAGCGGTTTGACCCGTCCATTGTCCAGCACCGGAATGCTTTTAAACGCGTCGTAGGACCCCACGGTCTTGGCGATCGGACACACACCGTCCGCCGTCGGCTCCTGAGCCGCAACAGCCGTTACGAGTCCGAGTAACAAAGGAAGAATCAAAAATGTTGATTTGAAAAACTTCATCGCTTTTTCCGTTTAAAGGCCATGACTAGAAAGTGAATCGCCAACCCGGCAAAGGTCACCAGGCTCGATACGTACGGCAACAACCGGCCAAAATTTTTGACCACCGCCAGTGTCGAGCGTATGCGCTGCGCCGAATCGATCGAATACGACGCTTGGTAAAAGGTATAGTTCTTGAATCGCAGCGGATGGTTCATGTAAATCTCGGCCCGCCGTTCAATGTCGGCATGCTCAAACTCAACAAAACTGCGATAGCTGCTGGCGATCTCCGTACCCGGATGCTTTTCCATTTCAAAACGCTCAAGCGTCATCTGGATCGGCAACTCATAGCGTTTGCGCCGCAATTGCAGATGGTAATCAGTCCCATTAATCGACACCCGGGTCGGCCGTGATTCCTTACCAAACAGGATGACATCTTGTTCAGTTCCGTCAGCCTTAATGCTGAGTAACGCGCCGGGAAAGTTTTTTTCCGGTTCGATCTCGAGATCTGTGCGCGCGATCTCGGTGATGCCTGACGCGTTTTGCGGCGGATCCGTCTTCTGGTCCGCACCGACAAAGGCCTGAGCATTGCGGTGATACGCCTTGACGATGACATCAAATCCTAATTCGTTGAATCGCAGCGTGTCCGCACTCTTAAAATCATCGCTATCATACGCCCAAACATCCTTGGTTGTCGGATCATTGGTGGGCTGCCACACGGATAATTCCCAGTCATGGTACGACGCGGAAACATTCGAGGACTCCCCTTCCAACAGCGTGATGTTGGATTCTTCGACAAAGTGCAGCGTGACAAACGCCCCCACGAAGTAGGTGAGCAATCCCAAATGAATGACCAGGATGCCCAGATGCGACCAGCGATAAACAAACCGCGTGATCGACACCGCGCAGAGATTGATAAACAAGACCCACAACACCAGCTGAGCCCCGGGAAATGGAAAGAAATCACCGACAAGAAAATACCACGAATTGAAAAACCGTTCCTGCGATTCGTACAGTCCAACGGTAACCTGGGACACAGTTCCCCAAAACGTCAGGATAAACAGCAGGATCAGACAGATCACCGTGATACGAATGGAGGCCAGCGTCCGGATGATCGGATTTTTTTTGAGTGAGGCTATCATAGTCTACGGACGAATCTTGAGCGAGCGACACAGCTCTTGAAACGGTTTTATGTTGGCGGACACGGACTTGGCCGTTCCGGTCATTTTGATAAAAATGGTCTTGTCGGTGGTCTCAATAATGGCGGCGTACATCGAACTCTCGGCGGACGCGAATTCCGTCAGATCAATCAATTGCACCGCCAGGTCCCCCTGCGATCCAATCGCCTCCTGCCGGGCCAGGAACGCTGTCAACGCCTCGGCGGACGGCGGTTGCGCCCCAAGTTGACGGATCCAGCGGGTGACGTTCGCCGCGACACCGCCTGAACTGCCTGACAACGAAACAATGGTGCACTGGATCGGATCGGCGCCCCGGCTGTTGAATGTCGCCAACCGCATACCGCTTCCCTTTTGCTCATCCCATTCGGCCGGACGTTCCCATAGCAGATCCACGTCAGCCACCGACGCATCCAGCATACGCTGCAAATTGGGATCATCCGTACGCTGCGACGGATCCACCCGCGTAAACATATTGCCGTGCGGATTGGGCATGTTGGCCATATCCGTGGGCGGGACCTCGATGACCTCGGTGTATCGACGCAGCTCCGGCCCCCGATCACAGGACACGGCTGTCATGCAGATAACAATCAAAACTATGTTGAATACTTGTTTCATGGCTGGAAATTTTATCCCTTAATTGTAGTCGGATTCGATCGAAACTCAAGCAAATAATTTGCTTAACAACGCCTGACAGATCACTGATATGGTGTATAATGAGCCTATGATCAGTATTAAGTCCCTTCGGGTCGATTATGAAAATGTCAGCGCGGTTCAAGACCTGGACCTGGAGATCCAGCAAGGGCAGATCTACGGCCTTGTGGGACCGAACGGCGCCGGTAAGACATCGACCATTAAGGCCCTGGCCGGTATCATTGAACCCACCTATGGTGAAATCCGTATCGCCGGCATTGATCTGGAAATCGAACATCACAAGGCCCTGCAACAGCTGGGATACATGCCTGACTTTCCGCCGGTCTACGAAAATCTCAAGGTTTGGGAGTATCTGGATGTCTTTGCGGCAGCCTACCTAATCCCGCACCGAGAACGACCGCAGAAAATTCTACACTGGCTGACCCGGGTCAATCTACTCGAAAAACAAAACACCTTCATTCGCGAACTGTCGCGCGGAATGCGCCAGCGCCTGGTGCTCGCGAAAACACTTTTGCATGACCCGAAGGTCTTATTGCTGGACGAACCGGCCAGTGGGCTTGATCCCATCGCCCGAAAGGATATGCGTGACATTTTGCTCAGCGTGGCCTCGGAAAACAAGACCATCATCATTTCCAGTCACATCTTAACGGAGCTCAAGGAATTTTGTAACGCCGTGGGCATCATGGAACGCGGCAAGATGGTGGTTTCCGGCAGCATTGAGGACATTCGACAACGCTTGGGATCGAACCGGCGGCTCAAAATCAAACTGGTCAAACCGGACGCCCAGGGCCTGGAACGAACCATCAACATGCTGAATAATTCCCGTAATTGTTCAAATGTTGAATCACGCTCTGACACTGAAATCATGTGCGCCTTTAAAGGAACGCCGGAGGATGCCAGCTGGGTGCTGAAACAAATCATCAACCTCAATGTCGATATCTGCGACTATACGTGCGAAGAAGAAAATGTTGAAGACATCTTCTTCCGCATCGGAGCCCAGGAAGTCTCATGAACATCTTTAATTTACGGAATAATGCCCTATTTTTGCGTGGATTTCGTGAACGGACCCGCTTTTCGGCCGTGGCGTCAGCCGTGGCACTGTCCAGCATCCTTGTCGTCTTGATTGTTCTGAGTGCCGTACTCAATGACAACTACGTATACGACTACAAGTATATTGCCGGAGAGTATCAATCACAAAAAGTCCTGCTGCCGTGGTTTAAAAAAGTCGTCTTGGATCTCAGCAAGGTCCAGGCGATTGTGCTGTTTTTCTTCGGCAGCCTGAATGCCTATCGAATCGCTGCACGGGAACGAATGGTTCAGACCATCGATTTTCACCGTAGTTCTCCGTCGCCACGCTGGAACCAGATTGTCGGCCTCGTGCTCGGCTCGACATGCCTGGAGTGGTTTGTTTTCACGGGCCTCGCCCTTGTCCTTTTGGCCATATCTCTAATCTCGGATATCTCAACCGCTGTTATTGCTCAGTTTCATGTCCAGCTGATCTTTTGCGGTTTCCTGTATCACGCCTTGTTTGCGCTGATCGGAATCAGTCGAGATCCACTCAAAGGTAAAGCCGGTCCAATCCTGATCTTCGTAGGCCTCTACTTTTTCAGCCATCTGTTATTTGCTAATCAGTTGAGCTTCATGCATCAATTCACCTGGCTGAATGCGTTTCATGAACTCGACACTCATGTCAAAAATCATATCTCCGAATATTACGGAGGACATCATCGTAAACAACTCCTGGGACTGATGAACACCTTTTTCAGCCTGAAACTTCACCCGTTGTTCATACAGCTGCTGGTTCAAATCCCGTTTATTGCCTTGCTGCTGGAAGGCATCGGCCGCCGTTTTGAAAATCTAGAGCAACCCATCTTCTCCAAGACTCAGACGCTGATGACGACCTTCTACTTACTGCTGCTGTATGCCGGAAGTTTTACGTCGATCTTTCTGAGCGGTCTGCTGCAACATACTCACCGATCGATGGATCTGGGCATTCTGTTCGTACTGATTTGGATCCTTTTTGCGGCGGGGGCGATTCTGGCCACCCCGTCTCGACTCGATTACACACGAGGACTGCGACGTGCCGCCAAACTCAAACGCCGGGGCATCCGTCCGGAAGAAAATGCCGCGGGAAATTCACGCTGGCTGGGAGTCTTCGTCCTCATCGTCGTCATTGGATTGAGTTATTTTGCGTGGTTACTCCGTGTCCCTTCGTTGAATTTTATTTTGGCTCTTATGATTCTGTGCTCCTATTTTGACTTCTGTGCCTCGTTCTTTGAGTACTTTCGCTTAAGTCGTCATCATACTAAATTAAGCCTGGCGGCGACCATCCTGATTATCCTGTGGATTGTGCTTCCCGTCCTGGGAATGATTTTGGAGTCGATTATCCCGAAGCCGTCCACGGTTATGATGGCCTTTATGGCACCATCCCCGTTCTTCGGAGGAACGCCGGTCGTGATGGACTTGTTCAAAACGGGCAAACCTTATCTGCAAACCACCCACGTCGTGATTGTGCTGGTTATCTCAGGTACGCTGGCCGCGGTCACGAACTATCTGGCCTACCAGGAACGTCAAAAGCTCAAACGCGACAATTTAAATATTGGATGACGCCACACGGTCGTGCGCGTTACGGATACAATCATTGACGGAAACCCCGCCCCAGTAATTTCCAGATAGAATAATCTGCGGATGCGCCTGCATGGCCGCCTCGATCTGCGGCCGCGCCTGGTGGTAGGTTTGATCATACTGCGGAATGGCCTTATTCCAGGCCTTGAAGAAAATGTGATAGGGTTCGCCCTTGAACCCCAGGGTCTGCACAATTTCCCGACGGGCCATCCCGATAATCTCTTTCTTGGAAAACTGCAGAATATCCGCGTGGCGCGCCCCGCCGATCATCAAGCGCAGCAGACATTGATCAAATTGTGTGCGATTTTTAAAGATCTGGCTCTCAAATAAGACGCCGAGAATCGGACTATCTTCAAACGAGGGCTTTAGATAGCCAAAGCCGGGCGGCAGATGCATAAAGTCATTCTTTGAACAGACAAACCCGACCAGCGCAATCGGCGCGTAGTTAATCGACTTGAGCGGTTCGGCCAACTCGCCATTGAGTTTCGACAAAATATGCGCGGCGCGGTATGCCGGCAAGGTCAAAAAGATCTGATCCGCCCGATAGATCTTATCCGGCGTCACCACGCTGTAACGGCGATTTGCGTCGCCTTCAATGGATTCCACTTCCTGGCGCGTGATAATACTGCCATGATACTTTTGCTGCAACGCCTGAGTTAACGTCCCCATGCCGTTCTTAAACGAATGCAGTGTCGGCCGCGGTTTGGATTTATCCCGCGACCGCGACAATCCCTTGAGGATCGACCCATGTTCCTGTTCAAACTTCCATAATTTGGGAAACGCGTGTTCAACCACAATCTGAGACGGATCCCCCGCGTAGATCCCGCTGACAACCGGACCGGCCATCAGGTCCGCGATCGAGGAGCTGAAGCGTCGCGACATAAACTGATGCATTGTCTCGCCCTCAACCCCGCGCGACTTAACCGAGGTCTCACGGATAATCCGCAACTTGTCGGCGAATTTCAGGAGTGGAAACTTGAGCAGATCCAGCGGTCCCTGGGGCAGCTGATGGAGTTTCTGCGTCACACATAAATATCGACGCTTGTTTTCAGGATCGGCCTGAATCACCTGTTCAGACAAACCTAAATCATCGATCAACTCCAGCGTGCGCGGAGAATTATTGATAAATGCATTGCCGCCGGTCTCGAACCGCGAGCCCACATCCACCAGCGTATTCAATACCCCGCCGACATGATCGGAACGCTCGATCAGCAGAATCTCACAGTCGTCCCGGTCCGCATACTTCTTTTTGAGATAATGCAGCGTGGCCAATCCGCTGATACCGCCGCCGATAACGATGATAGAATGTTTCATAAGTCTAGGTTTGTTTAAATTGATGCACCTGCTCGACGATCCGCTTGAGCTGGTCCGGGTTGACATCCGGAAAAATTCCGTGACTGAGATTGAAGATATATCCACGACGCCCGTTCATGCTCTTAAGAACCTTATCGACCTCATTCCGCAGAACCTCCGGATCGGCGTAAAGCAGACCGTTATACAGGTTCCCCTGAACGCCTCTATCCGTTTGCCGGATGACGGGATTGGATCCCAGATCGACCGTGTGATCGACGGACAAAAAGTCGGCTCCGCTTTGCTCCATCAACTCGAGCAAGTGATGCGTGTTCTTGAGAAAATAAATCGATGGACATTTCACTTCCCGGAAGATCCGCTGCACACAAGGCAAGACGAAGCGCTCATAATCAGCCGGACGTAAAATACCCGCCCAGCTGTCGAACAGTTGAAAAACGCTGACACCCGATTCGATCTGCAGATTCAGATACCGGATGGTGTTTTCGGTCAGACGGGACATCAGCCGGTCAAATTTTTCCGGTTCGGTGGCCATGTATTTGAGTGTGCGGGTAAAATTAATCGACGATCCCCCCTCGATCAAATATGTCGCTACGGTGAAGGGGGCCCCGGCAAAGCCGATCAAGGGAATGTGATCCGGCAGACGTTCCAACGTCAAGGCGATCGATTGCCGAATGTGCGGGACATCTTCCATATCCCGGATCGTATCAAAATCGTCAGTCAGAGAAATGATCGGCCCCTTCTTGTTATCAAAGTGTATATCAAAACCCATCGACTGCGGTAAGGTGAGAATATCGGCAAACAAGATGGCCGCGTCGACCTTGAGGATATCGATCGGCTGACACGTAATCTCGGCGACAAGTTCCGGCGTCTGAAACATCTCGTCCAGGCTGTACTTGGTCTTGAAGGCCCGATATTCCGGTAAGTACCGCCCGGCTTGACGCATAAACCAAACGGGTACGGACTTATTGGACCGCTGGAATGTCTGCAATAGCAAAGGCACGTTGGAATCGCTCATAACACCTCAATCTGTATTGAAATAATATTCACCGAATGTGGTTCGGATCAAGGCCGCCTAGGCAACCTTTCTTAAATGCTGCTTGGTAAGTTTGGCATAAAACTCGAGGAAACGTTCGAGGTCCGCGCTTTCCGCTTCGATGATCTGAACACCGATAATAAATCGGCCGGTGTCGCCCACCGCCTTGGCCCACTTGGTGCGGACCAGCAATGTGGCCTTCTCGCCGTCGTCGAGATCGACGCACAATATCAGCTCGGTCTCGGGACTGATCGGGTTGAGCGAGAAAAAACCAAATCCGTCTGACGAAATATTGACCACCGTAGCCTCTTCGGTGATGGGAAGATCGTCGGGAATCCCGTACGAGGCCGCCATTTCGATCGGCGTGCGGGTGTATATTCTTCTTTCTGTCATGATTACACCGTCCTTGAAAAACGCGCGTTTGATGTCCGGTTTCTCAGATAAATATCGAATCCCATGCAGACATTTCGAATGAATATTTTTCCGAGCTCTGTTACTTTTATACCACGATTTGTCAGCTCAATCAAAGCATCTTGCTGACAATTTTGCAGATGACCTTGTTCCTCTTTAAAATACTCACCAAAAATGACCCCAAACCGATTTTCTAACTCCATATAATTAAGTTCAAACTGACACATCAACTGCGTGATCACGTACTGCCGGACCTGATCATCCTGACTGAGAACCATGCCGCGTTCCACCGGCAGCTGATGATTTTTAAGGGCCTCATAATAATTCTTGAGAATTTTGTGATTCTGAAAAAAGGCGTTCTCCAGAAATCCGATGGATGACACCCCGACACCGATGTACTCATCGGCGGGTTTAACGGTATATCCCATAAAATTACGGTAGAGCTTTCCCTGATTAAACGACCGGCTCAGCTCGTCGGAGGTGAGCGCGAAATGATCCATGGCAATGGCCTGATATCCGGCCGAGATCAATTGTTCGCGGGCCCGTAGAAAAATATCGACTTTTTGATCGGCCGTCGGTAACGACTCCGGCGGAATCTTGGTCTGATGCTTCTTCAACCACGGGACAAACGCGAAGCTGTACAGGGCGATGCGGTCCGGCCGGAGCGCTATCACCCGTTCCACTGTTGACTCAAAACTTTCGCGGGTTTGATAAGGCAATCCATAGATCAGATCAAAATTCACTGATGAAAATTTCAGACGCCGGCAAATGTTGTTGTACTTTTCAACGACCTCAAACGGCTGAATACGGTTGACGGCCTCCTGGACTCGGGGATTAAAATCCTGCACCCCCATCGAGACCCGGTTAAATCCCAGCGACCGCAGGGTCTCGATCTTGGACGTGTCGATGGTCCGCGGATCGATCTCGATGGCTACTTCACTTTCCAGATCAATATCAAAGCGTTCGTCCACATGCTGGTACAGACGGCGGATCTGCCCTTCGCTTAAGAAAGTTGGCGTGCCCCCTCCCCAATGAAACTGGCGGACCGGCTTGTTGTGACCGATATATTTGCGGACCAGATCAATCTCGGTGAACAAATGATAGAGATACTCATCGCCGTACTTTTCGTCCGGCGGCCGCAGAATTACACTGCAGGCGCAAAAGCGGCACATCGTCCGGCAGAACGGGATATGAATGTACAGGGATAATGTCTTTGATGAACGGCCAAACTGCTGCAGGCGCTCAATATACGCCTCCTGGGGCACATCGTCGGACCAGACCGGCGCGGTGGGGTAGCTCGTATAACGCGGTCCGGGCACGTCAAATTTCTGAATTGTCTTACGATCGATCAGGATAGACATATTCGTACCATACCAGATCCGTCGGGGAATTCAAGGCCTATTCACCAACGGCGGCCCGCCCACAGAACGCTCGTAACGATAAATGGAATTGTACGGTGTTCCGGCCTCATAAGTTAAATCCGCTGACGCCTCCATCCATTGACGCGCGAGACGCGTAATCTCGGGCGTGCTGTGCAGGGTCAGCAGCCAGATATGACCTTGAGGATCACCTGGAACTGGCGTCCAACGCCCTTTGTAGATCAAACGCGGATTGCCCGTCTCAGGCGGATCCGGAAACTTATTCATAAACACGCCCTGCCGTGAATACCCGAACTTTTCATGCCAGACCATCAACAGCGGAATCCCCCGATCCTCAAAATAATAATTTTCGATTTTGGCCACTTGCCGTCCATACAGATGGTGATGATACCATGGCCCCAGGTCCTCATCCAAAAAGCGTTGATTGTATCCCAGCCGGCTGCCGTAGTACCAGAAAATAAACTGTGAGTTGTTTGTCACGTAGATCGCGTCATTGGGTTGATAGTGTTCAGCAAAGTACGTCAGAAATTTGCGAGAGTTTGAATGACAGGTCTGCGACACTCGGTACTCAACCAGCTTTGTACCAACGGAGATCAAAAGCGCGGCCAGGCATAGCCATCCCATCACACGGATCCAACGGCGCGCGTGCGCGGTCAGAAACATCAGTCCGCAGGTGATCGTCAGGACCAATCCCGGCACCACAAACAAGATGTAGCGTTCAAAAAACGGATATTTCTTAAAGGCCGAGGCCAATAAGACAAAATAGAGCGGCATCACCAGGATGATGAACTTGGGCTGACTGGACTTCAGCCACACCCCGCATCCGACGAGAAACAGCACCAATCCCAAGTACGGCCATGACACGCCGACGGGATGACGCATCAATTCGACAAAGGCGTTGGCCGTCCACGTCACAGGCGCGGCTGACATCTCAACCGGTAAAAACCACTCGCTGGCCGATGATAATATCGGCGCGCTCGACGCCATATGCCGGAAATATTTGATATACATCAAACCAAAACCCAACAGCCAATACACCACCATCCAGACACTGTCACGGTCAAACTTTTTATGGTGGGTACTGAACAATAGCTGAAACATCCCTAACGCGGCCAGGACAAACACGACCGTATACGAAAAAAAGATCGCCACAATCCCCATCAGCCCCATCCACCGGGCCCGCTGGCGATCAAGCGGCCGTTGATACAGATACTGAAACATATACAACGCCAAAATAGCGGCCAGGACATCACTGGAATATTGTTTCACACTTGCCGCATAAAAGATCAGATGTTCATTCACCGAGAACAACCCCAAGGCGACCGTCCGCCAGACGCCTGTCAGAAAGAATGCCGTGACTTTCCAAAATAGAATCAGTGCCAACAGACTGCACAATAATGGATACAAACGCAGTCCGAATTCACTCCCGGACATAACATCCATGACCAGTTTATCTATCAGCAGCAGCGGGATGGGCCGATTAGGCAAATCAGAGTAGGAAAATTGATTGGTGATGATCTCGGCGTAATTGCGGGCGAGTAGATCCACCGCTGTGCATGCCTCGTCGGCATTGAGTGGACAATTAAACAGATAGATCTGGACACGATAGAATATCCCGACGGCTATCAGCAAATATGGTAGGACACGAAATAGTCGGGGCCAAAAACTGGTTTGAGCTGTCATAGGCGAATCGATTATGGTCGCTGGTGATGATCCGGCACGCAAGCGTTAACACCGGACACCATCCGGCAACGTCCCAGCACCTGACCGTGCGGCGCCCGAAAGCTGCAGGTGACGCCTTCCAGCTGCGCGGCACAGGCATTGACCGCCTCCTGCGGTGGTCGGCGCGCTTGGCCCAGTGCCGCCCCATTGGTTCGGCCTAGCTGACGACCGGAGCGGAATCCACGCTCACCCCCGACCCGCTGGTCTTGATGCGCGTGCGATTGTTTCTTGGTAAAACTGTCATCAGGGCTTCCGCGAAAACATCTGGGCACAAACGGATACGAATCGGTCAGAAAATAGTGATAGGTCCCGTCCGGAAAATCGGGCGTCACACCAAATCGTCCATTGCACTCATCCAGGTCACCGCTGTTTTGATAATAAATATAATCCTGCACAAATGTTCCGTCGTACGGCCCACCGGGACCGGTCGGACGGACGCCCTTTTTAACGAGATAGCTGGACCGGATGCCGGCCAATCCCTTGGACGGATCCGTGGGATCTTTGTAGCCGGCGACGGCGTAGATCGGAAACCCGTCGGCCGCATACCCGATGATCCGGGAATGCTCTTTGATACGATACGACCGAACAATGCCTTTCGGGATCCCGTGATAATGATATGCGCCGTTGGGCTGAACATGCCCGTTGCTGAAATCGATCCCCAAGTCGAGCGAGCCTGACAAAGCTTCATATTTCCAACCGCTCGACGGATCATTATAGTAAAACTCGGCCGTCCCCGGATCAAAGGGAACCCCATTAAGCGCGACACCGAAGAACATCTTATTGGTCAGCGGCGTTACAGACATACTCCGGACCGGATTCAACGGCACACGAAATGAATACTTTTGAGCGGACATGGCGTTGGGATTTCCCCGGTTCGGAAAGATCCCATGCTCATGATCCGGTACGCCGTTGGACTTGATCCAGCGGTATTCACCGTCGGATGAGATGTCGACTTGAGGATTGTCCTCCGCGGAAATCGACGCGACCGGAATCATCCCCAGGATTAGCAAGGCAGCGAATAGATGTCTCATTGCATTTTTAGCTTAATTGGATATCCTCGGAGGGTCAAGATGAACCTCACAAAAAAAGGCAGCCCGTCGGAACGGACTGCCCTGTAAATGCCGGAAGGCTATTAGGAACCTTTTTTGCTCCCCTTCATACTGCCTTTGTGCTTGCCATGATCGTGTCCGTGATCATGACCGTGCTTATCATGCCCCATCATATCCTGATATTTCTTGACCTGCTCGTCATCCAGCAAGGCCTCGACTTTGGAATCGTAATCCTTCTGGATGGCATCCAAGCGGTCATGCATTTCAGCCTTGACCTCAGCCTTTTGTTCCTTTTTTTCCATCATCAGGCTTTTGAGCTGGCTGGCCTGCTCTTCGGTCAAACCCAGTTTGCTGGTCATTTTCTTGAGCTTTTTATCGGCCCAGTCTTCGGCGGCCTCTTTCATGGCGCCCTTGGCGGAACCTTTATCACCGACCCCACACGTGCCGCAATGGGCCTGAGCCACTGAAGCGCTCATAAACATGACAGCCACAAGCATTAATAAAACTTTCTTCATACCGTCTCCTTTTACGTTGATTATGCGTAACCTTCTAAACTGATTATGTCAATTTAGCCTTCTTCCCCCGAAGAACAGCCGTTTAACATCTTTGAAACAGATTTAAAGTGAATGCTTATTCAATCTATTTATTTTTTTTGGGAAAAATCTTACGAATGAGCCAAAGGATTGGATCATAGTAGCGGGACACCACCCGTTCTTTGAGGGGTATGATACCGTTATCCGTGATCTGTATATGCTCGGGACAGACTTGCGTGCAGCACTTGGTGATGTTACACAACCCAGCGCCGTATTCGTCCTTGATTTTGGGGATACGGTCCTCCGTATCAAGTGGATGCATCTCCAGAGATGCCAGCCGGATCATGAATCGTGGTCCGACAAATTGATCTTTGCGGTCGTGATCACGCAATACGTGACAGACATTTTGACACAAATAGCATTCAATACATTTACGGAATTCCTGAACACGCTCCACATCCCGCTGTCGCATCCGCCAGTTGCCGTCGGAGTCTTTGGGACGCGGTTTAAACGGCGCGATCTTTTTATTCTGCTCGTAATTCCATGAAACATCCGCGACCAAATCCTTGATCAATGGAAAGCTCTTGATCGGCTGGACGGTGATGACTTCGTCGTCCTTGAACGTATTCATCCGCGTCATGCAGCTCAATCGCGGCTTTCCGTTGATCTCCATGGAACAGCTCCCGCATTTGCCGGCCTTGCAGTTCCATCGGCAGGCCAGGTCATTGGCGTGCAATGCCTGGATCCGGTGAATGCAATCCAGCACCACCATTCCCTGATCGACGTCAATACTGTACTCTTCAAAGCGTCCGCCATCTTTGTCGCCGCGCCAAACGCGGAATGTGCGTTTACCCATCTCCGCCCTCCAGCTCTTCGAGCGTCGCGTTGGCGATTCCGGCCAATGTATGCGGCGGATCTTTACGTGTTTCTCGACGGGCTTCCATCTCGCCTTTGTCGTTTTTCTTAACGATGACATTGTAAGTCAGGCCTTCTTCACGTTCACCCTCAAAGTCATCTCGCGTGTGTCCTCCGCGTGATTCCTCCCGCAGTAAAGCTGAGCGTGCCACGGCCTCGGCTGTAATGACCAGGTTTGACAAATCAATCGCCTCGTTCCAACCTGGATTATACTGACTGGTCGCGTGTGCCTTGACCTTGTAAATATCAATCTTCAGCCGTTGCAGTTCTTCAATGCCTTTTTCAAGTTCCTGGGCGGTACGGATGATCCCGACATTTTTCTGCATCAATTCCTGCAGTTCTTCGTGGACCAGAAACGGATTCGGCCCTTCTTCGCGATTTAGAATATCTGTCGCCCGACGGACCACCGATTGAACCTGCTGTTCGTCAATGTTTCCAAACGACTTGCCTTTGATGTAATCCGCGGCGCCGTCACCGGCTAATTTTCCAAACACCAGCAAGTCCGAGAGTGAATTACCGCCCAGGCGGTTGGCCCCGTGCATGCCGCCGGCGCATTCACCGCAGGCAAACAGACCCGGCACATTGGTTTGCTGGGTGTCACTGTCCACACGGATACCGCCCATAAAGTAATGCAGGGTCGGCCCGACCTCCATGGCCTCTTTGGTGATGTCGACTTCGGCCAATTCCTTGAACTGATGATACATCGACGGCAGTTTTTTCTTGATCTTTTCGGCCGGCAAGCGGCTGGCAATATCCAGGAAGGCCCCGCCATGCGGCGATCCACGACCTTCTTCAACCTCTTTCTTGATAGCCTTGGCCACAACATCACGCGTCAGCAACTCGGGCGGTCTGCGCGCTTCTTTGTCTCCCTGCAGCCACCGATTGGCCTCTTCTTCCGAGTCCGCCGTTTCTGACGCAAATCGCTCAGGAATGTAATTGAACATGAAGCGTTCACCCTTATTGTTCAACAGAATTCCACCGTCACCTCGAACCCCTTCGGTTACCAGTACACCTTTCACCGACGGCGGCCATACCATACCGGTTGGATGAAACTGAGTGAATTCCATATCGATGAGTTCCGCGCCGACCCGATAGGCCATGCCCAATCCATCACCCGAATATTCCCATGAATTTGATGTAATCTTCCAGGCCTTGCCGCCGCCACCCGTGGCGAAAATCACGGCCTTGGCCTTGAACAGCACGAACCGGCCTGTCTCACGCCAGTATCCGATGAGACCGGCCACCTTGCCGTCGTCCATCACTAGATCCAGTCCGGTGCACTCCATATGACAATGAATCCCTTTGTGCACACAAAAATCCTGCAGCGTCCGGATCATCTCCAACCCGGTACGATCACCGACGTGAGCCAAACGCGGATAACGATGCCCTCCGAAATTCCGCTGGCTGATCAGTCCTTCGGGCGTCCGGTCAAAAACAGCGCCCCACTCTTCCAATTCACGAACACGGTCCGGCGCCTGCTGGGCATGCAACTCGGCCATCCGCCATTGGTTGAGGAATTTTCCGCCGCGCATGGTGTCCCGAAAATGAATCTTCCAATTGTCTCGCTTATCGACATTGCCCAGGGCAGCCGCGCATCCTCCCTCGGCCATAACCGTATGCGCTTTACCCAATAGCGATTTGGAGATCATACCCGTATTTAAGCCTTGCTGCGCGCATTCAATCGCCGCGCGAATCCCGGCGCCGCCGGCCCCGACAACCAGGACATCATGTTCAAATGTTTGTAGCTCTTTGATATTCATAAAATCGCTCTTAACCCGGGTTCATGACCCGACAATGATTAGTGACCGCCCCACGTGTTTAGATCGGTCCATACGCCCATGGAAACCATGCGCACATAAAAATCTGTAAATCCAACCCACACCATGCTGACCCATGCCCAAAACATGTGATGCTTGTTGAGAATCGATACCTTGCTCCAACCCTTATGCGACAGATGCTCGTGTCCGGCCGTACAGCTGAAACAATCTTTGCGTCCGCCGACGAGGTGACGCCAGGCATGGCACCCAAAGGTATAGCATGAAAGCAATACCACATTCAGTGTCAACACCAGGCTTCCAACCCCCACGCCGAATTCACCGTGACGGAAGAAAGAAATAAACGCGTCGTACGCCAACAGCACAATGTAGCACACAGCTATATAAAACGTGTATCGATGCAGATTTTGAAATAGGAATAATTTAGTCTCCCCGTTGTACTTCTTTTGGGGAACCCCGGTCACTCCACACCCCGGAGGGGTCATGAAGTATGATCGGTAATAAAATTTTCGGTAGTAATAACAGGTTGTCCGGAACGACAACGGTCCCAGCAAGATTAACATTGCCGGTGAGGAAGGTAGAAATTTTGGCCACCAGTCCGGCCACAGCCCGAACCAGGCGTGCTTTAAGGGTGCTGCCCCCGGCACGGATGGATCAACCATCAAGACCGGCGAGTACAACGGTGATAGATACGGATCGTACCAGTAGTGATTGGCCTGAAACATGGCCCATGTGGTGTACACAACGAAGCATAAAAATCCCAGACCGGTAAGGATCGGTTCAACCCACCATTTGTCCGTCCGTCGATTCGACAGAAAGCTTGTTTCGTGTCCACCTGTTTTTGCAGTTGATTGACTCATAGCTTCCTTAAATTCCGCTGATTATAACACAAAGCCTTGGGTTGGCAATACCCAAAACTACTTAATTTGATTCGGTAAAACGTTCATTCCGGGCCGTTTGTTGACCTTCGTAAAAAATTCGATAAATCGCTCCGGCATAATCGTCCGATACCAGCAACGAACCATCCGGCATGTTGAGAACATCCACCGGACGTCCCCAAACGCTTTCGCCCTGTTTCCATCCCGTGGCAAACGGTTCGTAGCTCACCGGTTTATTGTCTTCCAGCCGGACCAACGTAATGCGATAACCAATTTTTTTGCTGCGGTTCCAGGATCCGTGTTCGGCGATGAAGATTTGATTTTTGTATTCCGGCGGAAACATGTTCCCGCGATAGAACCGCATCCCCAATGACGCCACATGCGGTCCCAACTCCTGAGCGGCCGGCGTAAATTCATCACACCCATGCTGTTTCCCATACTTAGGATCGGAGATTTCTTTGCCAAAGCAATACGGAAAACCGAAATGCATCCCGGCCCGCGGCGCATGGTTCAATTCATCGGGCGGTAAATCATCGCCCAGCATATCGCGGCCGTTATCGGTAAACCAGAGCTCATTCGTACGCGGATCCCAGTCATACCCGACAGAATTGCGGATCCCCTTGGCAAATATCTCAAGCTCCGTACCATCCGGATTCATCCGCAGCATCGACGCGTAGCGTGGATCGCGTTTGATACAGGTATTGCACGGCGCCCCGACCGGAATATAAAGTTTGTCATCCGGCCCGAATCGGATCACCTTCCAGCCGTGCCACGAATTGGTGGATAATTTATCGTAGATCACCACCGGATCCTTCCAGCCTCCCGGCCCCGCTTCGATATCATCAATCCGCAGAATCCGGCCGATCTCGCCAATGTACAGTGATCCATCCCGAAAGGCGACACCGTTCGGAGGTGTCTGAAAGATATTCTCAATGGCATGAATTTGATCGACCTTGTAATCCTGATTACGATCCATCAGGATATAAATCCGGTTATCACGTCGATTGCCGACGAACACCGTACCCTTGTCTCCCAGCGCCATCGCCCGCGCGTTGGGCAGATTTTTGGCATACAATTCGATCTTGAAACCCGGCGGGAGTTTGATTAATTCGAGCGGATGCGTCTGCGCCTGAACCGGCAGGGTTATGCCGGCCAGCAACAAACACATCAACGTGAGAATTCTATGAATCACCATATTTATCCTTCAATGATTGCACCACCGCAGGATCGGCCAGCGTCGTAACGTCACCCAGGGCGCGACCTTCGGCAATGTCCCGCAGTAACCGACGCATGATCTTTCCACTTCTCGTCTTGGGAAGCTCCGCGGTGAAAATGATATTCTTCGGACGTGCGATCGCGCCGATCTTCTCCGCCACGTGCTGCTTTAAGGCCGCGGTCATCGCGTCATCTCCATTCTGACCTTCCTTGAGGATCACAAACGCGGCGATGGCCTGTCCTTTGAGTTCATCGGTGATACCCACCACGGCGGACTCAGCGACCGATTGATGGTCCACCAGCGCGCTCTCCACCTCCATCGTACTAATATTGTGACCGGCGACCAGCATCACATCGTCAACCCGTCCGAGCAGCCACAGATAACCGTCATCATCCCGCTTAACGCCGTCACCCGGAAAATAAGTGTCCGGCCAGCGGCCCCAATAGGTGTCGCGATACCGCTGCTCATCGCCCCAGATCCCGCGTAGCATCGACGGCCACGGCGACTTGATCGCCAAATACCCACCGCCTTTATCAATCTCTTTGCCCTCATCGGTGAGGATCCTGACATCAATGCCCGGCATCGCCCTCGTCGCTGACCCAGGTTTCGTGGCCACCAAAGCCGGCAACGGTGAGATCATAATCGAGCCTGTTTCGGTTTGCCACCAGGTGTCGACAATCGGACACCTCCCCTTGCCGATCTGTTCGTGATACCACATCCATGCCTCGGGATTAATCGGTTCGCCCACACTGCCGAGCAGCTTTAGACTTGATAGATCTGAACCCTCCAACCATTGAGTGCCCCATTTCATAAAGGCGCGAATCGCGGTCGGCGCGGTATAAAACTTGGACACCTTGTACTTCTCAACAATCTTCCAAAACCGGTTGCGTTCAGGATAATCCGGAGAGCCTTCGTACATCACCTGAGTGGCGGCATTGGCCATCGGACCGTACACGATATAGCTGTGTCCCGTGATCCAGCCCACATCGGCTGTGCACCAAAACACATCATCGTCTTTCAAATCAAAAACCATTTTCGTCGTGGCGGCCGCCCCGGTCATGTATCCGCCGGTCGTGTGGATAATACCTTTCGGCTTACCGGTCGTTCCAGACGTGTACAAGATAAACAGGACGTCTTCAGCGTCCATCGGTTCCGGCTCACAGAAATCGGCAACGTCAGCCACCAGATCGTGATACCAGACATCACGGCCATCCTGCATCGACACCTCATTTTCGGTGCGCCGAACCACGACCATGTGCTCGATGCATGGACAGCCATCGACGGCCTCGTCAGATGTTTGTTTGAGCGGGACAATCTTGCCGCGCCGCCAGCCGCCATCGGCCGTGATCAACACCTTCGCATCAGCGTCGAGGATTCGTCCCTTTAACGAATCCACGCTAAAACCGCCGAACACCACGGTGTGAATCGCGCCGATCCGCGCGCACGCCAACATGGCATAGGCGGCCTCGGGAACCATCGGCATATAGATCGCCACACGATCTCCCTTAGAGACACCCAATTTCTTCAGGCCATTGGCAAATTTATTAACCGCCAGATAAACGTCATTGTACGTCAAACGCTGTTCGTCGCCCGGCTCGCCTTCCCAGAGGATGGCCAACTTCTCGCCCAGCCCCGCCTTGACATGCCGGTCCAGACAGTTGTAACTCGCGTTGAGTTTACCGCCGACAAACCATTTGGCAAACGGCGGTTTCCAGTCCAGCACTTGATCCCATTCCTTAAACCACTCCAGCGATTTGGCATGCTCCACCCAATAGGCCTGCGGATTTGCGCTGGCCGACGCGTAAATCCCTTCGTCGTTCACCACTGCATTCTTTTTGAATTCCGCGCTGGGCTCAAACAAACGGTTTTCCTTGAGCAAATCATCCATCGTGGCTTTATCGTTCGAGTGTGGGGCTTCCGACATACGCGACTCCTTGGTTGACAATTATTTGATGAGCTTGAGTATTTCCTTAAATTTAGGATGGGTGGAGGTTCTCAGCAACTCCGTCAAGACCATTTCCGTGGAGGTCAGGGTTGCGCCGATTGCCTTCATGCGCTCCAGCCCGATCGCCCGGTTTTCCGAGGTGCGTGAGGAAACCGCGTCGACGACCACCTGCACGGGAATTTGATGCTCGAGCAGATCAGCGACGGTCTGGAACACACAGACATGCGCCTCTATCCCGCAGATAATCACCTGGTCGCGGTCGGTGCTGTTCAGCGACTGCAGAAACTCAAAACTGCCGCAGCAGCTGAATGATTCTTTTTCGACAATGGTTGACGTATCCACATGATAGGCAATTTCGGGAATGGTTTGTCCGAGCTTTTCAGGGACCTGCTCGGTCACAATGACGGGGATGTCCAGGCTTTGCGCGGCCTGAATCAGGATTTGCGTGTTGCTGAACAGCTGATCTTTGTCATCCATCAGCTGGGCGAGATTACCCTGAATATCAACAACCACCAATACACTGTTTTCCGGATCAAACATCATAGAACACGTTTAGGAACGGTCAAAAATATCCCGCTCCTCTTTCTGCTGCTGCTCTTGCTGATACTCCTGAACGCGGTTTTTACTACCGTGATACATGGCGAGGACCAGCAGGATCGGAATAGATATGAAGGCGACCATGATCCACGGTCGCACTTTTCGCTTTTTGGAATCGTAAAAAATCGACATGATCTGCTTCCGGGTTAAGAAATGCCTGACGACGGCGCGACGGTAATGTCGGCGACCAGCGCCTTTTTCTTCCACAGATGAAAACTGATCTCGTGGTACGCGTATCTTTTGTAGGGAAATCCCATTCCCTCGACGATATTGTTTTTGGCCTTGGAAACGTCCGATAGAATCAGCCGCGGGTACCCGAGATCTTCCAATCGCTGCGCGAAATCCATGGCCAGGCTCTGACAAAATTCACCCAACCCCTGCAGCACAAATTTTTGATCGTCCTCATCAAATCCGCGATGTTCCAATGCCTTCAAAAATCGCTCGACAGTGCTTTCGTCAAAGAAAAACACGATGGTCCC
>JAUIER010000027.1 GCA_030429765.1 bacterium
GGCCAAGCAGTTGGCGGAATTTTTAGCGAACGCCAATATCGACGGCCAGGTGGATGTGTATTTGAGAGAGGGTCGCACATCCTACGAGATCATCCGGGCCGAGTCAGAAAACGCGGACATTGTTTTTCTGGGGATGCGGTCGCCGCTCGAAGATGAATCGGCCGATGAATACAGTCACTATTACCGGCAGACCATCAATCATGCCGACGGGATGCCGACGACAATTCTGGTTTTGGCCGCTGAACAGGTCAACTTCAATAATTTGTATAAACTCAACTGATAAGAAATCATGAAGATCTATAATTGCGATGTCTGCGGACAGCTCATTTATTTTGAAAACAGTCAATGCCTGCAGTGTCATACCCCATTGGGATACTTGCCGCGTTTGGATAACATGAGTTCGTTGGAGCACGCACACGGTGTTACTTACAAGGCATTGGCCCCGCAGGCGCAGGGCGGTCTGTACAAGCAATGCCTGAATTACCATCAGGAACATGTGTGCAACTGGATGATTCCCGCTGACGATCCCTCGGACTTTTGTCTGTCCTGTCGGCTCAACGATACGATACCGAATCTGAGTGATCCGCCCAATCGGGAGTACTGGCATCGCCTGGAAGTCTCCAAGCGACGGCTCGTGTACAGTCTGATCCAGTTGGGGTTGCCTCTGCGTAACAAGGATGATGATGCTCAATTGGGATTGGCCTTTGATTTTTTAGCGGAGGATCGGCTGCCGGATCTAGTCGAAACTAAAAAGTTGCTGACCGGTCACAATCAGGGTAAGATTACGATCAATATCGCGGAGGCCAATGACGCGGTCCGGGAGCGGATGCGGCTGGATATGAACGAGCGCTACCGGACATTGCTGGGACATTTTCGGCATGAGATCGGGCATTACTACTGGTTTTTGCTGGTGCAGCCTGATCCCGACCTGTTGGCCGAATACCGGCAGTATTTCGGGAATGACGAGGCGGATTATGGCGAGGCGCTCAGTCGATACTATGCGGATGGTCCGGCGGCGCATTGGCAGACGCAGTTTGTCAGTGCCTATGCCAGCGCTCATCCGTGGGAGGATTGGGCGGAGAGCTGGGCGCATTATTTGCATATGGTCGATACGTTAGAGACGGCGCGTTCGTGGGGATTGGTCTTAAAAACAGATGCGACGTCTTACGGACCGTCGGTCGGGACCGATCATCATCTGCAGACATTTGAAGAAATGAAAGAGCAATGGCTCTACCTGAGTTCGGCGCTCAACAGTTTAAACCGGAGCATGGGCATGAAGGATGTCTATCCGTTCGTCTGGTCGGCGCCGGTCATTGAAAAATTGAGATTTATCCAGCGAGTCATCGCGAAGTCAAAACAAGGAGCCATGGAATGACATTTTGTGCAGCGTTTAAGGTTGAAGAGGGGATCGTCGGGATTGCGGACACGAGAATCACGAGCGGAACGGAACGGATCACAGCCAAGAAAATCACCATCCGCCAGATGACGGATAAGAAGCACGCATTTTTTATTATGACGTCGGGGTTGCGATCGGTGCGGGACAAGGCGATCACCTATTTCGAAGAGGTGATCGAGGCCCAAGATACCGAGTTCAATAAACTTTACAAGGCGGTCAACGCGTTTGCGTCCCAAGTCAGACGTGTGGAAGAGGAAGACAGTCCGTCGCTGGCCAAGAGCGGATTGGTGTTTGATCTGTATGCGCTGGTGTCAGGTCAACTGGAAGACGATGAAGAACCCAAGGTGTTTATGCTGTATCCGCAGGGCAATTGGGTCGAGGTGACCGAGACCAGTCCGTACTTTATCATCGGGGCCAGCGGTTACGGCAAGCCGGTCCTTGAGCGTGTGTTCCGTTACGAGTCCTCACTTAAGTTCGCGGTGAAGGCCGGATTCCTGGCCTTTGACGCCACCCGGATCAGTTCCACCGATGTGGGTTATCCGCTCGACATCGTGATCCAGAAAAAAGATTCCTACAAGATTATCGAACATCGGTTTGAGTACGAAGATCTGCAGAAATATTCCAAATGGTGGCAGGAAAAGATTTCCTCGGGGCTGGCCGAGCTTCCGGAGGACTGGATCGATACCGTGTTCGCCAAATTTCAGAGCTAACCCAATGCGTCACCCCCCGGGGATTTGGAACCAGGTCTTAAACCGGTGTCCGCCTCTGGGATAGTGTGTCAGGTTGACGCCACCCTCGAAAATCCCTATGATGAAAGACTAATTTAAACATCTGCTTCTGTGAAAGGTCACGCTTCTATGAAAAACATCTTTTATGTGATTTTACCTGTATTTTGTCTGCTATTGTCAACGCCATCGGCGGAGGCCATACTGCTTTCGGTGGATGATCCCATCTTCGGTGTGGATTCCATCACCCGCGATACCGATACGGGGTTGGAGTGGTTGGATATGGATCTCTCTGCGGGATCATATAACGATCTAATTGGACTTGATGGTACAAATGAATTTATACCTGGTGGAGATTTTGCCGGATTTAGGTTTGCAAACGAATCAGAGGTTGAATCACTTTGGAGGAATTCTGGTATCGTCGACATTAATCGTACGGGCAATATCTTGGATTATAAAGTAAGCAATGGATCCGGTGTTCGAAATCTAATAGGTTTTTTAGATGAAGATCGATTATCTGACCGAATTCCGGCTATAATTGGATTTATCAGCGATCCAAATCCTGATTTAACCAATCCTTTGGATAGAAGGTATGCTCGTGTAGAGCTAAATTTTTCTCAGGTTGACAATGCGGAGGTCGGCGCTGTGGTTCTTGATGGCACGTACTCTGAAGGGGATCGGTTATTTGAAGGTAATTGGCTGGTCCGTCAAAGCTCTGCCGCCATCCCCGAACCCGCAACAATGGTTTTGTTTGGATCGGGTATTCTAGGATTCGGTCTTAAAAGAAGGGTTTTCGAATGGGAGCGAGGTAAATGCTAAAACGACTTTTTCTGATCGTAGGGATTCTTTTGTTAACTGCTCAGATGGGATTTTGTGCCATTTCGGAAACAACGGATGGTTTAAGAATTTATCTTAGCGAAATTCCCTCGACATGGGATCTAATTGATTTCAGTAGTTATGCGAATAATTCTGTGGAAACAAATGGACCGATCAACGTTGGAAGTGCAGAACTTGAAGAAGTCTATTTTAGCGGTGGGATTCCAGAGTATCCAACTTTCTCAATAATCGATACGTTCGTATCTCCTTCAATTGGGAGTTCGGATCCGTATATTTTCGCCAATGGTGTTACAAACTTGAATGCTAATGGGGAATGGAATCAGGCGAGGAACGGCTACATCACCAGTCCAAGCGGTCCAGTTATGATTCGGTTTGATTTTATAGTTCCAGTAAACGGTCTAGGAATACTAATTAATCATTCCGCTTCAAACGAGCAAGTGACAGCATTAGAATTCGATATTTACTTATACGGAAGTGGTCGAAATATTAACATATCAGGCATTGTGGGATCACCATCCAATATTAATGATAACGTGGGAGTGTTATTTGGATTCGAATGGCTAAATGGTCATAATTTTGAGCGTCTGGATCTCGTTTTTGATTCGCAGGTAACTAAGGACTTTGTGGTTGTCGCCGACGACCTCCGCTTCACCCGTGCCGCCATCCCCGAACCCGCGACAATGGTTTTGTTTGGAACGGGATTGGTCGGAGCGGTGATGCGACGACGCAGATCCGCTGCATAATCCCTGTGGATCAGGAATCAGATGTTTTAGCCGTTGTGAGCTTGCTCGCAGCGGCTTTTTTTTGTCCGCCGGTTTGGGGTAAAGAGGTTGACGCACAACGGCGGATATGTTTATATGGTAGGGCATTCGGGGGAGTGTTAGGATCATTTTAATCGATAAACAGGGAGATTAAATCCAATGGTACACACACTCAAAAACTGGATCAAATCACTGATTCCACCGACAGCCTGGGAAAGACTGCGTGACGTTTATGTCAAGATGCTCAGGTTTCTCAAGAAAGACCTCGATTACATTTACAATGAAGACTTCAGCAAGGGCGAATTGCGCAACAAGGCCTGGACCCGGGAGTTTTATCAGATGATCACCCATGTGTTTGACGTCGAGTCGGTGATCGACTTCGGGTGCGGGACCGGGGATATTCTTGTGCCGTTTGAGCGCGAAGGTATGCAGGTGCTGGGATTGGAGGGCAGCAAATGGAACGCCCAGCGCAAGCTTCTTCAGGATGAAAACTTTCAAATTCACGATCTGCGGCAAAGATTCACCGTCAAGCAAAAGTATGATCTGTGTTTTTGCTTTGAGGTGGCCGAGCACATCGACGAGAAGTACAGCGACCGGCTCGTCGATAATCTGACCGGCGCCGGGTCGACCATTCTTTTTACCGCCGCACCGCCGGGACAGGACGGACATGATCATATCAATCTCAAACCCAAGGCGTGGTGGCGGGCGAAATTCAGCCAGCGAAATTTTGAGTTCAGTCCGACACTGACGGATGAATTGGTTGAGCGTATGCAGAACATTGACGGATTGCAGGAATGGTATATTCGTAATCTGATGGTGTTTGTTGCCGGTCAACCTGCTGCCGTGACCACATCCGT
The DNA here is from genome assembly GCA_030429765.1 of bacterium. Taxonomy (GTDB): domain Bacteria; phylum Omnitrophota; class Gorgyraeia; order Zapsychrales; family Zapsychraceae; genus JAGOSC01. Next base: position 4,577 of record JAUIER010000027.1, read on the forward strand.
CGGCTGATTTGTATCAAACCCAACGGCCAGAAAGCGGCTATGACACTCACCTCACGACAACGCATTCACAGTATCGACGTATTCAAGTGTTTCGCCATGTTCGAGGTGATCTTTATTCACGCTGAGCCGTTGAAAGGACTGCTGGAAATCTATCCGGACAGTGGGTGGATCAGCGTCGAGCATCAGTTGGCGATGATCTTCTGCCGCATGGCCGTGCCGTTTTTCTTTGCCGTCTCGGGCTATTTTTTCTATTCGTTTCTGCAGCAAAACCGTCCGTTTCCACCGTACATCAAGCGCATCGCGCGTGTGTTTATCTGCTGGTCGCTGTTTTATATGATCTGGCCGACGTATCACTACTATTCGTTCGCCGAGCACGGCTGGATGCGCGGGATTTACTGGAGCTGGCTGCATGTTTACAAGGAGCTGATCCTCGATCCGCTGCATTTGTTTATCATGGGCGGCAAGTATCACCTGTGGTTTTTGTGGTCGTTGGCCTGGGGAGCGTGCTGGCTCAAATGGTTTCATGACCGCGGCCGGATGGGGTGGCTGATGGTGATCGGGCTCATCCTGTACGCGGTTGATCTGACGCAAAAGTCATACGCCGTGTATTTTCCATCGATATCGACGTGGGATTTTCATCACGGACCATTTGTGTCGATTGTATTTATGGGTATCGGCTATTACATCGCACGTCAGCCCGATGCGACGCGGCATGCCTGGACGCTGACGATCGCAGGGGTATTGGTCATGGCGTTCGAACGTTGGTATCTGGTGACCATGAGCGGACGCGTGGAGGTGTTTTACGAATTTGTGATCGGCAATTTGTTATGCGCCGCGGGAATCCTCAAGTTAGCGCTAAAATATCCCGATCTCGGTAAGAGTTCGGCCTTTGATCGGTGGGGACGGTTGACGCTCGGGATCTATGTCGCGCACATGGCCGTGATGGAAACGTTGCTGATTGTGAAGGGGTATTATCCGGGACCAGGTTGGCTGCTGGCCGTCCCGATCCTGACGTGGATCATCACCGTCCAGCTGGTTCAATATCTGTCCCGCGTGCCGAAATGGGCCGCGTTTATCCGGTAAATCAGACCCACTGCGTAACCCCCGGGGGATTTGGAACCAGGTCTAAGGCAATGGTGATGTCCGGGTTGCGTTCGTCGCGGATTGGCTGTACGATGGTATATTCATGCAGCGTGAACTAATTTATAAACAATGGAGACAAATTTTATGCGCCATCATTTCTTGATATGGATCTGCTTAACCACCCTTGTCATCATGTCAAATCAAACCTTGTTTGCCGAGGAGATGACTCTCAAAGAAAATTTGGAAAGGCAGGCCGAGCTGATCAATGAGCTTAACGCCATTCAGCAAAAGAAACTCCAACGGCTCGAGCGTCAGATCAAGAAGGAGGAGCGAAGCATCGGCCGGTTGGAATTTGAACTGGCCAAAAAGGCGTATGAAAAGGGCGACCGTCAAGCCGGTCTTAAACATTTACGGTCCGCCGCTCAATATGATTTTCCGGAGGCTTTGTACGTGATGGGCGTTAAACACGTCAATGGCGGTCAGGTCGACAAGGACGAGGCGCTGGCCTTAGAGTATTTTCAGAAGGCTTCCAAATTAGGGCATGCCATGGCCGCCTTTGAGATGTTCAAGCGGTACAATAAAGGAGAAGGCGGTGTGGCCAAGGACGAAGCACGCGCGCATGACCATCTGTTTAAATCGGTGACGCAGGGCAATACCAATCCCAGCGCGCGGTTTCTGCTGGCCCAGAATTATTTGTATGGTTTCGGCGCCAAAAAAAGTCCGTCACGTGCATTGCCGTGGCTGCGGTTGGCCGCGGCCGATGGACACGTCAATTCTCAAAAGACACTTGAGTTGCCTGATCTCAAGAGTTTGATCCAAAACAGCCGCTTTAAGGACTGTCCGGAATGTCCGGACATGGTTACTCTGCCAAGTGAGTTATACCTGATGGGTTTTTATAATCCGGATGAACCCAAGGCCAACAGCAACAGCAAGATCAGAAATGTTCCCCGCCACATGGTCAATCTGCCGCATACATTCTCCTTGAGCGAAAAGGAAATCACATATGGTCAATGGGCTCGATGTGTGGCCGACGGCGCCTGCAAGCACAAGCATGATGTGGGCGAAGAAATGAATAATCATCCAGTGGTCAACATCAGCTGGAATGACGCGCTTGAATATGTAGGCTGGTTGTCGGGAAAGACCGGAAAACCGTATCGTTTACCTACCGAGTCGGAATGGGAGTTTGCGGCCCGATCGGGGATGAACTCGGCCTATCCCTGGGGGAATCAGTATGTCGATAATCAGGCTAACTGTGCCGATTGCGGATCCCGATGGGACAATCAATCCACCGCGCCGGTCGGAAGTTTCGCGGCCAATGGATACGGGCTCTATGATATGCTCGGCAATGTCGCCGAGATGACAGAAGATTGTTTTAACCGGGACTACGTGAATAAGCCGCCGATGGGCGTACCGTGGCGTACAGGACATTGTCCGGACCGAATTGTGCGCGGTGGAGCGTGGAACACGGATCGAGATACGCTGCGCGCGTTTGAACGCGATTACGCAGGTATCAACGAACACCGCATGAATATGGGGTTGCGTGTGGCGTTGACCCTTAAGGAGCACCCCAAGCGACAGCAGGCGATGCAGAATGAGGACCGACGCGCGGCCGATCAACAGGCACAGATCGAGGCCTATAACAACAAACCCTATTGCCATGGTGAAGATCAGATTCAGGGATGGGGTGTTTATTGGGCTGACGACTACTATATGGTTAAGCCGACATTGATTAATCTCGTCAATGGTGGCCTATACACCAAGGTCGAACTTTGGGGAAGGCCCAAGCCAGGCGTGTACAGTTTACGTTTTAGCGGGATGCGGTGGAATCAGGAAGATTACACCTACATGTTGCTTGTCGATGGTCAAACAATCTATGAGGGGGAATGGGATGTGACAGTTACTCCCAAGGGCAGCCTGATGAAGCCTCCTCAATTAACTCAAGAACATATCAATCAGTTAAAAAAAGGGCGAATGGCAGAGGTGCGAAAGCTTAGCGGCCCTTCGCCGGAAGGAACCGTTGTCGCCAGCGCACAATTTGCTCTGGAAAATTTTGCCGAGGTATTCAACACAGCCCAAAAGCGTCAACAGCAGACCGCCACTGATAAGTCCAACGGAGTCTGTAAGGATCCGAGTACGATAGGATTGTTTGGGATTTAGGCGAACCCACCGTCGGGGGGGCAGGGCTTAGGAAGCAAATTTGGAAATGATGATATGTAAATATGTGAATAGACTATCGTTTACCATTCCAATCATTGTGGCAGGTGTATTGCTGGTGCAGGATCCGGTATGTGCGGCTCGCGGACCAGAGACACGAATACGTGAAATCGATGTAGATTGGCATGAGCGTATAGGTGTAACTCATCAAGAATTGCATGAGCGCGCTGAAATTAAGCTAAGGACCGAACAGCTGTTGTTATTCAGCCGATTTGATCAGCTGGAGGAGTTGGCAACAGAATATCGAACGTCGCGGGAAATGTTTTCCAATGGTGAGTGGAAGCTCAGCGTTTTTTATGATGGGATGTCCTATTACTTTGAAACTAGCTCGCTTGAAGGAGATTGGCAGAATCGTTTGCAGAAACTTGAGATCTGGGTGCAGCGGAATCCGGAATCTGTGACGGCTCACGTCGCCCTTGCCGAATGCATTATCAGTTATGCGTTTTTCATCAAGAATCATAAATATGATCCGCCGATGCCTGAATCACGAATGGAAGAGTTTGTGAATACGATGGTGAAAGCTGAAGAAGTATTATTGGCGATCGAGGAGGAAGGACGATTTTATTCAGAGTGGCATGCGGCGATGCAGCGAATTGCCGTAGTGGGTTGGACTAGACGTATCGCAGCCCGACTGCTAAAAGAAGCGCTGGAAGTAGACTTAGAATACAATCCAAACTATTTCAGAATGGCCTGGTATTTGCTGCCGAGTTGGATGGGATCTCCCGGTGAGTGGGAGGAATTTGCTGAAATGGCAGCCGATAAGATAGGAGGTGTTGAAGGGGATATCTTATATGCCCGAATCATCTGGTTTATGGATAAGGCCTGCGGATGGGAAAATATCCGTGAGTCGCATACGTGGCTGGATTGGGATCGAGTTGACCGCGGTATTGCCGGGATAAAAATGCAGAATGACAATAAGTAACGTCAGTGTCATTTGCTAATATACAAATTGTATGTGTTGAATTGCGTTTCGTATATGTTATCTTTACTTCGGACAGAAAATTGAGAATTATGATTATTAATCAAGGAAATATTTTATGAGCGAAACGAAGATCGTCATCATCCCCGGCGACGGGATCGGGCCGAGTATTGTGGACGCAACGACGCAGGTCCTGGATAAATTAAATTGCGGTTTTGAATATGTGTACGCCGATGCCGGCTTGTCGGCTGTGGAAAAAGGCGAGGAGCTGATTCCGCAACGAACCCTGGATTTGATCGAGCAGCACAAAGTCGCGCTGAAAGGACCGATCACCACACCGATCGGCAAAGGTTTTACATCAATCAATGTGACGCTGCGGCAAAAATTCAACCTGTATGCCAATGTGCGGCCGGCCGTGACATTTCCCGGCACGCGTTCACGTTACGATGGAATTGACATCATCACCATCCGGGAGAACACCGAAGGTTTGTACTCCGGTGAAGGGCAGACCGTCGACAAAGTCGAAGGCCGGGCCGAGTCATTAAGCGTGATCACCACGGAAGGCGCCCGCCGGATCCTGCGGTTTGCGTATGATTTGGCCAAGAAAAAGAATCGACACAAGATCACGGTCGTGCACAAAGCGAATATTCTCAAGTCGACATCGGGATTGTTTCTCGATGTTGCCCGTGAAATCGCCAAGGAGCATATGGATGTGGAATCCACCGAGATGATCGTTGACAATTGCTGCATGCAGCTGGTCATGAATCCGCATCAATTTGATATGCTGGTGACAACCAATCTGTTCGGCGATATCATTTCTGACCTGTGCGCCGGATTAGTCGGCGGTCTGGGGATGGCGCCGGGGGCGAATATCGGCGATGATGTCGCGATCTTTGAGGCGGTGCACGGCAGCGCACCGGATATCGCCGGCAAGAATCTGGCTAACCCGACCTCGATTATGCTGGCTGCGGCAATGATGCTTGATCATCTGCGTCAGACCGGCAAGGCGGAGGCGTTACGCGGGGCCATCCGCGAGACCATCTCGGCCGGCGACCGCTGCACCGCGGATCTCGGCGGCACCGGCGGTACCACTGATTTCACGCAGGCAGTGATTGAACGATTATAGTTCTTCAAAAACAAGAGTCCGAACATAAAAGCGTCACCCCCCGGGTGGCGCTTTTTTCTGCGTAGTATTGCGGATATAATTGTTCCTATTGATAATTTGATTATACATAAGTAAATGTAATCATAAAAATAGGAAAAACAAGATTTAATTAACTCTGAAATTACGCTATAGTATGGCTGTAATATTCAGTGCCTGCCGAATTCACTTTCAATACCGAATATTTAAATACACAAACACCAAGCACACATTACGGGTGTGCTCTGTCGGCTTCACAACGGAGCACATGACCCGACCCGATACGAATAAAGGAAGGAGATCAGAGATGTTAAAGACAGCAGGATTAGACACAGTGAAATTACCCGAGGCGTTACGGGATGTTTTAGCCGGGGCTAAATCGGTGACCTACCCCAATAACCGGGAAGAATTGATCAAGTTGGGGATGGGCGGATCGGATGACGCGGATACATTTGAGGTCAAATACAAAATTCCGGGACAGGACAAGGAGGTCACTGAAGCGGTGATCCATCGTTGTAAGAACGGGGTTGCGGTGAACTATCTGGAGAGCTATATGCGCCGGCGTGATCCGAATTCGATGGTGATTGCCGATGAGCTGCCGACGGATCAGCCGCGTTATGAAACCCGGTTCAAAGTCCCATATGATGAACTACGTCAAGGTGTCTATGATTGGTTGAAAGAGCAGGATCTGATCGTTGTGCCGTTTTATTCCGGCAGCAAGGAGTTGAATTGTGGTTCGATCCTGGTGGCGCCTAAAAACGCGGCGTTTTTTGCCCTCGCGCTGGTCGATATTCAGGGAATGGTGACACCGGATGAGCTCGAAGAAAACTTTACACCCAAAGCGGTGATCTATGTGGCCCCGACGTTCCGTCATACGCATTGCGACGGCAAGCAATATGTCATTCATCATCGTTCTGATGATCTGCATGAGATTTACTCGTTGAACCTTTACCCGGGACCAAGCGCCAAAAAAGGGGTTTACAGTATCTTGTTGAATCTGGGTGAGAAAGAGGGATGGATTACCGCGCATGCCTCGACGGTGAGGGTCACTAATCCATATGACCGTGACTTTGTGATCATGCATGAGGGCGCCAGCGGCGGCGGCAAGAGTGAGATGCTGCAGTACCCGCAGGTTGAGCCCAACGGCAGCTACTTGATCGGTGAGAACCTGGTCACACATGAAAAACGTTATATTCCGCGATTTAGCGGATGTTCACTACGGCCGATCTCGGATGATATGGCCTTGTGTCATCACGGCATTCAGAATGACAGCGGACGATTGGTGATTGAGGACGCTGAAGAGGGATGGTTCCTGCGGGTGAACCATATCAATGAGTATGGCGTGGAACCGTATATCGAAAAACTTTGCACCACCCCCAAGGAGCCGTTGATCTTTCTGAATCTATCATCAGTGCCGAACGGGACCTGCCTGATCTGGGATCACACCGAGGACGAACCGGGTAAACCATGTCCGAACCCGCGGGTCGTGATTCCGCGTCGCTGTATTCCTGATATTATCAATCACCCGATACAAGTCAGTGTGCGCAGCATTGGTGTACGAACACCTCCTTGTACCCGTGAAAAGCCTACCTACGGAATCATCGGATTTCTACACATCCTGCCGCCGGCTATTGCCTGGTTGTGGCGTTTAGTTGCGCCGCGCGGACACGCCAATCCGAGTATCACCGATTCGGTTGGCATGGTCAGTGAAGGCGTCGGTTCGTATTGGCCGTTCTGTACCGGTCGACGGGTGGATCAGGCCAATCTGCTGCTCAAACAAATCCTGCGGACTCCGCGGACGCGTTTTATCCTGACGCCTAACCAAAATGTCGGGGCGTGGGAAGTGGGATTTATGCCGCAGTGGATCGCGCGTGAGTACCTGTCCCGTCGGGGAGGTATCTACTTCCGTGACGATCAGATCGAACCGTCCCGCTGTCCGCTCCTGGGATACACATTAACGTCGATGAAGGTCGAGGGTTTTGTAATTGAACCGCAGTTCCTGCAGGTCGAAAAACAACCCGAGGTTGGCGAGGCTGCGTATGACACCGGCGCCAAGTTGCTGACGGACTTCTTTAAGAAGGAGCTGGACTTGTACGTGAATGATCCGGACCTTGACCCGGTAGGGCGCAAAATTATTGAATGCTGTGTTGAAGACCGTCCGGTAGAGGAGTACGACAAGCTGATCCGTTCGGCTTTCGACGGATCTTAGGACTTGAACATCGCCAAGAATCCCTGCATGGATTTGGTGAGCGCCTTATTTTTGCTCATCACCACGGCGAGCGGCCGGTGAAGAACAAGGTCTTTGACCTGAACGATCTCAAGATCGTTGTTTTTGAGTTCACGCTGAATGGTGCTGCGCGGGACGATGGAGAATCCCATCCCGACGAGGATTGAGCTCTTCAGGGTCTCAATGTCCTGGTAGTCCTGGATGTAGTTGGGCGAGATGTCATTGTCCTTGAAAAAGTGATCGATCGCCTTTCCGGTCGGCAGCTTCGCGGAGAACGTGATATAAGGCTGATGATTGAGATCGGCCAGCGAGATGCGCTTCTTTTTAAACACCGGCTTGAACGGCGACTGCACACAGACCAGCGATCCATTATGAAATATGCGGCTTTCGATGCCGGCGATCTGCTTGGGATAGGCGACAAAACCGAAATCGATTTTCTGGTTGAGGATCATTTCATAGATCGACTGGCTCTGACTGTATTCGAGTTTGACTTTGACCTTGGGGTGGCGCGATAAGTACTTACGGATCAAAGGCTGAAGCTTGTAAAGTCCGACACTATGAATGGTCGCGACGCGTATCGTTCCGATATACTCTGACTTGATATTCTGTATATGTTCCCGGGCTTCCTGATATTGATGCAGGATGTTCTCGGCATACGGGAGCAGGATCTGACCGGAGGCGGTGAGGACCACATTCTTGCCCTGACGCTGAAACAATTTGCAGCCGAACTGCTGTTCCAGGGTCCGCATCTGCTGGGACACAGCCGGCTGGGTGATAAAATTCCGCTCCGCGGCGACGCGAAATGAACCCTTCCGGGCGGCGGTGACAAAGGTTTTCAGAAAGAAAATATCAACCATAAGGTAAGCTTATCATTAATTCGATAATAATCAAGAAATGGGTCTCCGCACGCTCAGCGGCGGTTATCCGACTTGAGGCAGTTATACAAGGAGACAACGATGAAGATAGCTGTATTTAGCACCAAACCCTATGACCGGAAGTTTTTGGACCGGGCCAATCAACGCTTTGGTCACGATCTGGTTTACTTTGAACCCAATTTGAATATTGAGACCTGCAAGCTGGCCTTTGGGTTTGAGGCCGTTTGTGTATTTGTGCATGACAGTCTCACCCGTGAAGTGTTGCAATTATTGGCGGACAATGGAACACACTTGATCGCGTTGCGTTGCGCCGGTTTCAATAATATTGATCTTGTGGCCGCGGATGAACTCGGATTTAAGATCCTGCGTGTCCCGGCGTATTCACCCAACGGAGTCGCCGAACATGCGGTGTCCTTGATGCTGGCGCTCAACCGGAAGATCTATCGCTCGCATAATCGTGTGCGCGAAGGTAACTTTTCTTTGGAAGGCTTGCTCGGATTTGAGATGTACAATAAAACGGTCGGAATTCTCGGGACTGGAAAAATCGGTGAGATCCTCGCGCGGATCATGAAGGGGTTCGGTATGAACGTGGTTGCGTATGATGTCGCCGTCAATCCGCGCTGTGAAGCCATGGGCGTTAAATACATGGGCGTCAAGGAACTGCTGAATCAGAGCGACATTATCTCGCTGCATCTGCCGTTGCTGCCGGACACGTATCACATCATCGACGATGAAGCCGTCGCCCAGATGAAGGACAATGTGATGCTGATCAATACCAGCCGGGGTGGACTGATTGACACGCCGGCCGTGATCGAAGGACTTAAATCCGGAAAGATCGGCTGGATGGGATTGGATGTCTATGAGGAAGAGGAAGGGTTGTTTTTTGAGGACCTGTCGGGACGGGTGATTCAGGATGATGTCTTCGCGCGTTTGCTGACCTTCCCGAACGTGGTGATCACCGGTCATCAGGCGTTTTTTACGGATACCGCCTTGACCAATATTGCCGACATGACGGTTCAAAACATCGCGGACTTCAAGAACGATACACCTCGTCCGGAGAATATCGTCACCGCGGCGTTTAAGAAATCGTAACGGATCATCGGAGTGGATTGACATGACACTTTTCTTTGCCATTCTCCCGATTGCCGTACTGATCTTTTTGATGACCAAACGCAACAATTGGCCGGCGCATACAGCGCTGCCCTTGACCGCCTTGATTACGGTCCTATTGCAGATTGCACTAACACGGTCGGACCCGATATTGGTATCGGCGGTTGTCATGAAAGGGGCCTTAACGGCGCTCACGCCGGTGATGATCATTGCCGGGGCGGTCATGCTCTTTAAGACCCAGGAAAATACCGGGGCGATGGACGTGATCCGGCGCAGTTTGCACGGAATTTCGGCCAATCCGGTGGCGCAGGTGATGATCGTGGGCTGGGCCTTTGCGTTTCTGATTGAAGGCGCCAGCGGTTTTGGTACACCGGCCGCCTTGGCCGCGCCTATTCTGGTCGGGCTTCGGTTTCCACCGATTCGCGTGGCCATGCTTTGCTTGGTAATGAACAGCGTGCCGGTTTCATTCGGCGCGGTGGGCACCCCGACATGGTTTGGGTTTTCCGAGATTGCAAACCTCTCGTCGTCGGAGATCATGACGATTGGTGTTAAGTCGGCGGCCATTCACACCCTGGCGGCGTTGATCATCCCGGTGTACGCGTTGACGTTTCTGTTTACAGGGAAGCAGATCCGGGCCAACGCCGGATACATCGTACTGAGTATATGTGCGTGTACGATCCCGTTTTTGGCGGCGAGTTTTGTGAGCTATGAATTTCCGTCACTGATTGGCGGTGCCGTCGGGTTGATTCTGTCGATTGTGCTGGCGCGACGAGGAATCGGCCTTCAGCGACATGCCTCTAATGAAGAACAGCAGGCGGACACCCCTGAATGGCGGGTGATTGTACGTAACACGTTTCCGCTATGGGGAACGCTGCTGTTGCTGGTGGTGACCCGCATACCCGTGTTGGGCATCAAGTCGTTACTCAATAGCAACGCCCATCATTGGTGGACGACGCCGTTGGCCGGCGGAGAGTGGAGCGTGTCTACGGCCCTGGTCTTTTCGTGGAGTCAGATTTTTGGTCAACCGGTTGATTGGCAATTTAAGTTTTTGTATGTGCCCGGGCTGATACCGTTTGTGGTGATTTCACTGATGTCGTTTGTGGTGCTGCGATCCAGTTTGGATATATGCATGCGGACCTGTCGGCAGACTTTGCGTCAAATGGTTAAACCAACCATTGCGTTAATCGCGTCGCTGATCTTCGTCAATCTGTTGATGATGGGCGGCCCTGATTCCTACGCGTTCACCATTGGTGACGCGTTGGCCCGCGTGTTCGGACGCTACTGGAGTTTTGCCGCATCGTATCTGGGCGCGTTGGGGTCATTTATTTCGGGATCGAATACGATCTCCAATTTGACCTTCGGCGCGATTCAGGACGCGATTGCACAGCAATTGAATCTCAACCGGACCACCATTCTCGCCATGCAGTCGGTCGGCGGCGCGATGGGCAATATGGTGTGCATCAACAATATCGTGGCGGTGTGTTCGGTGCTGGCCCTGGAGCGGGCCGAGGGGGACATCCTTAAACGAACCGTCGGACCGATGATCGTGTACGGGCTGGTGGCGGGCGTCGTCGCGATGCTCTTTATGCAATAACATAAAAGGGAAGAAGCAAATGTTTCAATGTTTACAAAGAATAGGCGATCGGTGTTTGCAGCGAGGCGGACGATTATCCGTTTTAGCCGCTGTATTTTTACTGATGATGGTTCCATCGGCGCTGGCCTCGGGCGGCGACAGCGACATGATGCATCGCATAAATTTATTGGTGATTCAATTAGGTGTGATTGTGCTGACCGCGTGGGGCGGCGGCCGCCTGTTTGAACGCTGGCAGTTGCCGTCGGTATTGGGAGAGATCGTCGCGGGGATGCTGATCGGGCCGTTTTGCCTGGGCGGTCTGTCGTTCTTCGGATTCCCTCACGGATTGTTTCCGGTGGCGGGTCCTGATTTTCCGGTCACCATTGAACTGTATGCCATTGCCACACTCGCGTCCATCTTATTGTTATTTTTTATCGGTCTGGAAACCGACATGGAGAAGTTTATCCAGTTTTCGGTGCCGGGTTTTGTGATCGGATTCTTTGGGGTCGCGATCAGTTTTGTCCTGGGTGATTTGGTCGGGATGTGGTACGCCTCATCAGTACTGGGTGAATCGCGCGGATTTTTTGATCCGTTGAGCATGTTTTTCGGGGTGATCTCAACCGCGACGTCGGTGGGCATCAGCGCGCGGATCCTGTCCGACAAACATAAGATGAACTCACCCGAGGGGGTGACGATCTTGTCGGCCGCGGTCATTGATGACATTCTGGGATTGGTGATCCTGGCGACGGTGGTCGGGATGACCCAGGCCGATCATGTGAGTCTCAAAAGTGTCGCCTGGACGGCCGGGCGCAGTATCGGGATTTGGATTGTGTTTACCGGCTTGGGGTTGACGTTCGCGCATCAGATCAGCCGTGTACTGAAAAAGTCGCACGATAATATCTCGATCACCCTGATGAGTCTGGCGCTGGCCTTGATCCTGGCCGGCATCTTTGAGAAGTCGGGATTGGCGATGATCATCGGCGCCTACACGATGGGGTTAACGCTGTCCAAGACCGATCTGACCTACATGATCCAGGAGCGCATGCATGTGATGCAGCGATTTTTTGTGCCGATCTTTTTCTGTGTGATGGGGATGATGATCGACCTGAAGTTGTTGTTTTCGGGGCCGGTCCTGATGTTTGGTGGAATCTATATCGTGCTGGCGGTCGTCGGCAAGTTTATCGGCTGTAGTGTCCCGGCCTTGTTTTGTAATTTTAACCGGCGCGGCGCCACGCTCATCGGCATGGGAATGGTCCCGCGCGGGGAGGTGGCGTTGATTGTCGCGGGTATCGGATTGTCCAAGGGGATTATTGATGATCAGTCCTTCAGTATCGCCGTGATCATGACATTCTTTACGACGTTGATGGTGCCGCCGATCCTCAACAAGATGTTTGAGTCCAATGAACCGGTGCTGCGCAAGCAGCTCGAGCCGCCCGGTGATACAGTCAAGCTGCATTTTGATATGCCGAACCCGGACACCGCCGAGTTTATTCATCGCAAGGTCCTCGACAGTTTTCGCAGCGAGGGGTTTCATGCCTATCGACAACGTCACGGCGTTTATTTTATGCGGCGCAACACGGTGTTTATCACCATGACCTACAGCCGTCGGCACATGGATTTTTATTGCCTCAAAGAGGATGAGTCATTTATCTACACGATGTTCTATGAAGTGATCGCGGAGCTCGAACGTTTTCGAAGTACGCTCAAGGAATTTACCGACAGCCCGGCGATCGGCCGCAAGATGTTCGCGCCCAAGAATGGACGTGTCTCGTCGGAGAAGAATTTATTCGGCATTACGTATCCGGGCAGTGTCTCCACACGTTTGCAGGGGCAGACCAAGGTCGAGGTGATCGATCAGCTGATCCGGATGGCCGGCCGTACCTACAACTTGTCCCAGGCTGTTCAGGAGGACATCCGGGCGAACGTCCTGGAACGTGAGGCCGCCATGTCCACAGCGATGCAGGATGGCATCGCGTTGCCGCACGCCAAACTCGAGTGTATCGATCGGTCGATTGTTTGCGTGGGGGTGCATCATGAAGGGATTGATGCCCAGGCGCTGGATGGCCAACCGTCTCATATTTTTGTGCTGCTATTGATTCCCAAGGCCCGGCAGGAAGATTATCTGCATCGACTCTCCGGCATTAGTCATTTCTTGAGTCAACCGGAAAACCGTCAGAAGATTCTCAAGGCCACGTCGGATGCGGGGCTTTTTGAATTTCTTAATCAAATTGAGTAGGCGGGCCGTGGCAAATCGTGCGTTTTTCGCTATAATAGAGATATAAGCATTCAACGGTCCATTCAAAGGTAATGTAATGTTTGATCAGGTCTATGATCTTAATTTTTGGTCCCGGGTGATTTGCGCGATCGGCTGTGGGTTTTGTATTGGTCTCGAACGCCAGATCAAAGGGCGTCCCGTGGGGATTCGTACCAGTATCCTCATTTGTCTGGGGACAATGCTGTTCATCTATCTCGGGCTCGTGACCGTTGATCGGGCTGAAATGGCACGGATTATCGGCCAGATCATTACCGGCATCGGTTTTCTCGGGGCGGGGGTGATCATGACCCGCGAGGGGACGGTGACCGGCATGACCTCCGCGGCCGAGGTCTGGATGCTGGCGGGCATCGGCATCGCCATCGGCTTTGGCTACTTTGGGATGGCTATCGCCCTGTCGGCCATCGTACTGTTCATACTCGTGGGGATTCAGTATCTGGAAGATAACATTCCTCTCTTACACAAGGGATCCCACCGGGATTCCTCAAGCCGTCCTTAATTAGACCTATTTCTGTCCACACGAAGATTCGCTAGAAATTATAATTTGCATGGCCCTTTTATTTGACGTAGAATGGAGTTCTTTTAGGGGGTCGTTCATGTCCAGGATCCCGCCGGTTGCCAGGCCTTCCCATTGATATATCTGGCGACATAACAATTGTTTAGCACTTTTTTTAGGAGAAGATATGGTTACCAAACCAGATTTGAAACGGGAAATCCGCTGGCTGACCACCCGGCTGGGAGATATGATCCGCGAGCAGGAGGGCGTCGAGGTCTACGAGACCGTTGAATCCATCCGTAAGGTGGCCAAATCCGTGCGCGATAAATGCAAATCACGGGATATGCAGACGATGCAGTCGTTAATCGACGGGCTGGATCCCCGTTCATCCTATGCGGTGATTCACGGGTTCAGCCTGTTTTTTCAATTAGTCAATCTGTGTGAGGAGCGCGCGCGCCGACAGGCGGTGTTGAGCCGTCCGGATTTGCGTCAGTCATTAAGGGATTTATTTGCCGGACTCAAGGCGGATGGGGTGAGCGAGGAAAAAGTTCGCGAATGCCTAGAGCAGATGGAGATCGAACCGGTCTTAACGGCCCATCCCACCGAAAGCAAGCGGCGGACCACCTTGGGACATTTGATGCGCCTGTCGGAAACCATCGATGAACCTGATGAGATCCTGGAGGCGTTGTGGCAGACACGCGAGACCCGATTTCGACGCATCTCGCCTTTGGATGAAGTTAAAAATTGTCTGTTCTATTTTGACCGGACCATTTTTGACGCCTTCGCCGATTATATGCGCTTGTTTGAAGAGGAATTGCAGAAGGCCTATCCCAATCTGTCCGTGGAACGAACCTTTCTCAAGATCAGTAGTTGGGTCGGCGGCGACCGTGACGGCAATCCGTATGTCACACCGAGTGTCAGTCTCGACACGTTGCAGCTGCAGCACGAACTCGCCATCCGATTGGTCCGTGAACAACTCACTCAATTGGTCAATGAGCTCACACACGCCGGGCCGTTCGGGCCCGACTTGATTTCGCTGGAACACGACGGCAAGCCATATCATCCGGATGAAAAGATTCGTCGACGGATGGCGAATCTTTTGAAGATTGTCACACCCGGTTTTAATAATGAAGAACATCTCTTAAATGAACTGCGGGAGATTCGTCAGATGCTGCGTGATCAGAACGCGACACGCGCGGCCGACGGACGGATTACCGATCTCATTCATCAGCTGGAATCCTGCGGGCTCATGCTGGCGCATCTGGATTTCAGGGATCACTCGGGCAAACTCACCGACAAACGTGAGGAGGTCCTCACGCAATTCAGGACCATGGGCAAGATTCAGTCGATGTACGGCGAACGGGCCGCGCATCGCTACATCCTCAGTATGACACACTCCAAAGATATGGTGGTGGACGCGCTGAAGTGCGCGCATGACGCCGGTGTCACCCGCGTGGACATCATTCCGTTGTTGGAAACCATCTCTGATCTGCACCGCGGCCCCAAGTTGCTGGCGCAGATGTTTAAAGATAAAAAATACCGCAAGCATCTCAAAGAACGTGACGACATTCAGGAAGTGATGCTGGGTTATTCGGATTCATGCAAGGATGGCGGATACCTGGCCGCGAACTGGCATCTTTACCAGACACAGAAACAGCTCTCGGAAGTGGCGGATAAGCACAAAATCCGGTTGCGCCTATTCCACGGGAAAGGCGGAACCGTCGACCGCGGCGGCGGGATGAGCTATCGCAGTTTGAGGGCTCTGCCTAATGCGGCGCCCGGCGGACGTATTCGTATCACCGAACAGGGTGAGGTTATCTCTCTGAAGTACGCGCATCCGGTGATCGCCCGGCGGAATTTTGAACAGCTCACCACCGGCGTGATGCAGGCCTTTTGCCGTGAGACGCCCGACGCCAATCTGGATCCGGCGTGGGATGCCATGATGACCCGGCTCGCGGACGCGTCGCAGGAAGAATACCGTGATCTGATTTACAAGACCGATGAATTCGAAACGTATTTATGGTCGGCGACGCCGATCGATGTGGTTTCCGATCTGCGGATTGGTTCCCGTCCGGCCAGCCGGAAATCCAGCCGCGAGACCGAGAATTTACGCGCGATTCCGTGGGTGTTCTCCTGGACACAATCCCGTCATCTGTTGTCCGCGTGGTATGGCATCGGTACAGCCCTACAAACCGTCATGGCCGATGCCGGCACACTGGCGGTAATGCGTAAGATGTACAAGTCATGGCCGTACTTTTCGATGCTGCTGGACAATGCCGAGATGTCCCTGGCCAAGACGGATTTGTATGTCGCGAGCAAGTACGCGTCGCTGTGTGAGGACGAGGGCATCCGTGAACGTATTTTCGGGAGGATCTCCGAGGAGTATCATCGTACCGTTGAGCACATTCTTAAGATCACCGGTCACGACACACTATTGGCCGGTAATCCGCGTCTGGCCGATTCGATCCGGTTGCGTAATCCTTACATCGATCCAATGCATTTTATGCAGGTGCGCCTGCTGCGCGAGTGGCGCTCAGAACCGGTCGGCAGCCGCAGCGAGTACACCCGGCGACTGCTGGCGCTTACCGTGAATGGTATCGCCTTTGGGATGAAGGCGACGGGATAGACGAGGTTATGATTCGCTGGGAATTACTGGATCAGGTGGCATTACCGACGGGCAAACAAGAGTTGCGTTTGTACCGGCATGATCAGGACTTTTCGATCCGTATCGGACCGTATGAATTGATGAGCAGCCGCGCGCATCATTCCGAAGACGAGTTAGGCCGCCTGACCGCGCTAAAGCTGCGTTCGGAAACGCGGCCGCGGGTGCTGATTGGCGGATTGGGTATGGGTTTTACATTACGCGCGACGCTGAATCATTTGAAGGGGCAGTCGCAGATCACCGTCGCTGAACTGGTCCCGCAGGTCATCGAGTGGAACCGCACACATCTGGCGCATCTGGCCAAGCATCCGCTCGAGGACAAACGCGTCACTGTGTACGAAGGTGATGTGGTGCGACCAATTCAGGCGCAGCGGGATTATTATCACGGTATCATGCTGGACGTGGACAATGGGGCCGATGGTCTCACACAAAAAGCCAATGAACGACTGTACAGTCACAAGGGGTTACGAACCGCGCACAGCGCGCTTACGACCGGGGGCGTTTTGTCCATTTGGTCGGCCGGGCCCGACGACGCATTTGTCCGGCGATTGCAGAAGGCCGGATTTATCGTCGAGGAAATTAAGGTCCGAGCCCGCAGTGGACGAAAAGGCGGCGGACATACGATCATTTGGATGGCGACGAAAACCGGATAAACAACGGGTATGAATTTATTTGGATTCAAGATTGAAAACATATAGGTGGAAGGTAACAGAATATCATGAACGCGATGAACGAAAATAATGAATTACAGGCCCTTCGGGCCGCTCTCAAAGTTTCACCGGACAACATACCCTTGCTCAAAGTTTTTGCCACGGCCTGTGTGGAAAACTGGGCGCTGGGTGAGGCCAAATCGGCCTTCGATAAAATCCTCGAACTGGATGCCCAGGACAAGGATGCCCTGATTGGATTGGTCCAGGTGCTGTTTCAGATGGGAAAATCATCCGAGGCCAGTGTGCGGATCGACGCGCTGATGTCCAAGTATCCCAAGGACCCGGCGGTGCTACTAGCGTCCGCCAAGATCAAATCCAGCGAAGGCGATCATCGTCTGGCGCACGAGCAGTATCTGGAAGCCCGATCGATTGATGCGGCGATTCAGGATGGCGCGCTGGAGAAAGAACTGGCCGACGCGGGATTCCGGGTGTCGTCGGTGAGCCCGTCGTCAGATAAAAACGTGCTCAATACCAGTGCCGGATGGGTGCAGCGCGATGATGACGACGATGACGAGGACGAAGACGAAGAATCGGCGGAGGATATTGAAGATCTGCTGGACGTCGAAAATCCGCAGATCAATTTTACTGATGTCGGCGGGATGGAAAATATCAAAGAAGAGATTCGTCTCAAGATTATTTATCCGTCAAAGAATCCGGAGATTTACAAGGCCTACGGTAAAAAATCCGGCGGCGGGGTTCTTTTATACGGACCGCCGGGATGCGGGAAGACATTGGTCAGCCGGGCCACGGCCGGCGAGATCAAATCCAATTTTATCTCGATCGGGCTACATCAAATTCTCGACATGTATGTTGGCAACAGTGAAAAGAATCTGCATGAGATATTTGAACTGGCGCGGAATAACACACCGAGCGTCCTGTTTATCGACGAGATCGACGCGTTGGCGGCCAACCGCACTGATATGCGGCAAAGTGCCTCGCGGACGTTAATCAATCAATTGCTTGCCGAAATGGATGGCGACGTGAGCTCGAATGACGGGGTGCTGATCCTCGGCGCGACGAACGCCCCGTGGTACATCGATTCGGCGTTTCGCCGGCCTGGACGCTTTGATCGGATTATCTTCGTACCCACCCCGGATGAGGCGGCGCGGTTGGAAATCCTCAAGGTGCTGGTTAAAGGTGTGCCGGTCGATAAGCTTGATTTCAAAACGCTGGCCAAAAAAACCAACAATTTCTCCGGCGCGGATCTGCAGTCGATGTTTGATCTGGCCAAGGAGGCGTCGCTGACCCGCGCGATGAAGGAGAACCGTGTTATTCCCATCACCACCAATGATCTGCTCAAGCAAGCCAAGGGCATCGTGCCGTCGAGCAAGGCGTGGTTTGAAAGCGCCAAAAACTACGCGCTCTACTCTAATCAAAGTGGATTGTATGATCCGATCCTCGCATTTCTCGGAATAAAGAAGTGAATGATTTTAATCAATTGACAATGATCCAAAAGGGCAGTGTCCTGCTGGATCAGGGCCGTTATAAAGACGCGATCAAGATCTTCAAGGATGGACTGTCGCAGAATCCCGAAAGTCCGCTGCTGTTGTATCTGCTCGCCTTTGCCCAATATCATATCGGTGAACAGAAAAAGCAGGCGCTTGAAACCATCAATCAGGCCCTGGCCTTCGAAAACCAGAATCCTGATTATTACGAACTCAAGGCGCTGATTCTTGCTGATCTCAAGCGGATCAAAGAGGCCCGCGAGGCCGTGGAGCATGCCTTATCTATTGATTCCGCGTCGGTTCATGCGCATACCATTTCCGGATATATCTATGGTCGCGAGGAAAAATGGGCCGAGGCCGAGGCCTGCGCGCGTGAGGCTTTATCGATCGACGCCGACGATCAGTTTGCCGCCAATATCCTGGCGAATGCCCTGCGGATGCAGAACAAACTCGATGAGGGGACGCATCTGGCGTCGGATATGCTGGCCAAGGATCCCGATAACAGCATGTCGCACAGCAGCGCCGGTTGGGTTTATCTGCACAAAAAGGATTACGACAAAGCATCGATGCATTTCAAGGAAGCGTTACGGCTGGACCCGAACTTTGAGCCGGCCCGTGCCGGGATGCTCGAGGCGTTTAAGGCCAAGTCGTGGATCTACCGGTTGTATCTCGACTACTGTATTTTTATGACACGTCAGTCGAAGTCGACGCGAATCTTTATTATCTTAGGCATCTACTTTTTGTTCAGGACGGTCTCCCGTAATTTCGATCGGATCTTTCAAGGGCGCTGGGTCGTGTTGGGATACGGCATCAGCCAGTAGAAGAGCCACGGCCGGCGCATGTGCAGCAGCGGGTACAGC